>JAUHYW010000012.1 GCA_030426085.1 bacterium
CCGATGTACAACGCGGAACGGCCGACGGCGCGCGCCCCGCCGACCGTCTACAGGCCCCAGCCGAAGCCCACGCTGCCGCTCATCCATGTCGTCGTGATCCCGAAGCCGCCGCCCCAGATGCCGAAGCAGGGAGGCGGGGCGCGCGCCGGCGGACGGGCCGCCCCCGCCCGGCCCTCCACCCCCGAAGCCCGCTCGCCCGGCCCACCCTCAGTCGAACAGCTCCTTGAGCTTGTCCAGGAAGCTCTTCCGCCGCGGTTCGGGCGGCTCCTTGCCCGCCTCCTCGAAGCTGATCCGCTCGAACTCCTCGAGCAGCTCCTTCTGCCGCTCGGTCACCCGGCTGGGCGTCTCGACGTGCAGCTTCACGAGCTGATCGCCCGTCCCGCGCCCCCGCACCCCGGGCAGCCCCTTGCCCCGCAGCCGCAGCGTCTTGCCCGACTGGGTCCCCGCCGGCACCTTCACCCGGGCCTTGCCCCCCAGCGTCGGCACCTCGATCGTGCCCCCCAGGGTCGCCTGGGGGAACGAGATGGGCACCTCGCACACCAGATCATCCCCCTCCCGCTCGAAGAACGGATGCTCGGCCACCTGCACCACCACGTACAGATCACCGCCCATGCCGCCCCGGCGCCCGGCGTGCCCCTCACCGTCGAGCCGCAGCTTGTGCCCCGTCGCGATGCCCGGCGGAATGGGCAGGGTGATGTCGACCTCCTCGTCCACCGACCCCCGCCCGTGGCAGGCCTCGCACGGATCGACGATCTCGACCCCATCGCCCCGACACGTCGGACAGGTCTGCACCATCGACAGGAAGCCCCGAGCCACCCGCACCTGCCCCAGCCCGCCGCAGGTGCTGCACTTCGGCGGGCGGGTGCCCGGCCGACTGCCGCTGCCATCGCACGCCTTGCACTGCCCCTGCCGGTGGAACACCAGCCGGGTGTCGCCGCCCTCGGCCACCTGCTCCAGCGTCACCTCGAGCGGCACCTGCACATCCCGTCCGTGGCGCACCGGGCTGCGGCGGAAGAACGCCCCGAACAACTGCTCGAAGAGATCACCCCCGAACATGTCCCGCAGATCATCGGGGTTGATGCCCCCCTGGAACGGATTGCCCTCGAACCCGCCCGGCGCGTCGTGCCCGAACTGATCGTACAGCTTGCGCTTCTCCGCGTCCGAGAGCACCGCGTACGCCTCGTTGATCTGCTTGAAGCGCTCCTCGGCCGCGGGATCATCCGGGTTGCGGTCGGGGTGATGCCGCAGCGCCTGCTTGCGGTAGGCCTTCTTGAGCGCGTCGGGATCGACGTCCCGGTCGACGCCGAGCAGCTCGTAATAATCCGGTTTGTCGGCCACGGGGCGCCTCGGAGGTGGTGGGCGTCGGCCTATGATGTACGCATCGACGCGCGATGCAAGGGGGCCCCGCGCGGCGGGCTACTCGATCGCGCCCTCGGTCGCCTCGTCGTACATCGCGTCCGCGATGCGGTAGGCCGACTGCTCGAGGTTCTTGATCGCCAGCCGCAGCTCCTCGGGATCGACCGTATCGAGCACCGCCTTGAGGGTCTCGACGTCGGCGATGATCTCCTCGACATCCAACGGGCTGATCAGATCACCGTACTCATCCAGCGAGCGCTGAGTGGTGTGGATGAGCCCCTCGGCCGTATTGCGCAGCTCGACGAGCTGCTTGCGCTCCTCATCCGCCGCGCGGTGGGCGTCGGCGTCGTCGATCATGCGCTCGATCTCGGACTCGGTCAGCCCGCTCGACGGCCGGATCTCGACCCGCTGCTCGCGCCCCGTGCCCCGATCCAGGGCGCTGACGTGCAGGATGCCATCGGCGTCGATCTCGAACGCCACCTCGATCTGAGGCACCCCTCGGGGCGCCGGCGGCAGCCCCACCAGATCGAAGCGGGCCAGGGAGCGGTTGTCCTTGGCCAGCTCGCGCTCGCCTTGCAGGACGTGCACCGACACCATCGGCTGATTGTCGACCGCCGTCGAGAACACCTGCGAGGCGCTGTAGGGGATCGTCGTGTTGTTGGGGATGATGCGGGTGAACACCCCGCCCTGGGTCTCGACGCCCAGCGACAGCGGGGTCACGTCGAGCAGCAGCACATCCTCGACATCGCCGGTCAGCACCCCGCCCTGGATCGCCGCGCCCACCGCGACGACCTCGTCCGGGTTGACCCCCTTGTAGGGCTTCCTGCCGAAGAACTCGGCCACCCGCTGCTGCACCCGGGGCATGCGGGTCATGCCGCCCACGAGCAGGATCGCGTCGATGTCGTCGATGCCGAAGCCGGCGTCGTCCAGCGCGATCTGACACGGCTCGAGCGTGCGGTCGATGAGATCCTCGACCATCGCCTCGAAGCGGGTGCGGGTGATGCGCACGTTGAGGTGCTTGGGCCCGGTGGCGTCGGCGGTGATGAACGGCAGGTTGATCTCGGTCTCGAGGGCCGAGCTCAGCTCGTGCTTGGCCTTCTCGGCGGCCTCCTTGAGCCGCTGGAGGGCCATCTTGTCGGCCCGCAGGTCGATGCCCTCGGCGCCCTCGAACTCCTCGAGCAGGAACTCGATGATGCGGAAGTCGAAGTCCTCACCGCCGAGGTAGGTGTCGCCGCTCGTCGAGCACACCTCGAAGACGCCCTCGGTCAGCTCGAGCACCGAGATGTCGAACGTGCCCCCGCCCAGATCGTAGACCGCGATGCGCTGGCCGGCGTCCTTGTCCAGGCCGTAGGCCAGGGCCGCCGCCGTGGGCTCGTTGATGATGCGCTTGACCTCGAGCCCGGCGATGCGGCCGGCGTCCTTCGTCGCCTGGCGCTGGGCGTCGTTGAAGTACGCCGGCACCGTGATCACCGCCTCGTGCACGTCGACCCCGAGGTAGTCCTCGGCGGTCTGCTTCATCTTGCCGAGGATGAAGCTGGCGATCTCGGCCGGGCTGTAGTCCTTGTCCCGCAGGTGCATCCAGGCGTCGCCGTTGGGGGCCTTCTGCACCGTGTACGGCAGGCGGCCGAGGTGCTCGGCGAGCTCGGGCGCCTCGAACTTGCGCCCGATGAGCCGCTTGCTGGCGAAGACGGTGTGCTCGGGGTTGGTGATGGCCTGCCGCTTGGCGATCTGGCCCACCAGACGCTCGCCGCCCTCGGTGATGGCCACGATGGACGGCGTCGTACGGCTGCCCTCTGCGTTGGGGATCACGACCGGCTCGCCGCCTTCGATGTAGGCGACACAGCTGTTCGTCGTCCCGAGGTCGATCCCGATGATCATGTCTCGAACCGCTCCCCCGCAGAGTGACCCTGCGGCCCCCGCGGCATGCGGAGCCCCCGTCAGAGTCCTCATACCTCAATATGCGGTCGAACGCGACCCCGCCGCGCGCCCGACACCCGCCCCCTCAGCCGTCGGCGTCCTCCGCCGGCGGCGCCGCGTCGGCCGGCGCCTCGTCGGCCGGCGCCGGATCGGGCGCCCGGGCCACGACGACCATCGCCGGCCGCACCAGACGACCGTTGAGGCGCCACCCCCGCTGGAACACGCTGGCGACGTGCCCCGGCGCGTAATCGGCCGTCGGCATCTCGGTCATCGCCTCGTGGACCTGCGGATCGAACGGCTGCCCCAGGGCGTCGAACGGCTCGGCGCCCTTGGTCTTGAGGGTGGTGTTGAACTGCCGCAGCACCATCTTGACCCCGTCGGTCAGCCCGTCGGTGCCCTTGCTCTCGGCGTGCTCCACCGCCCGCTCGAGGTTGTCGATGATCGGCAGCATGTCCCGCAGCAGGCCCTCGATGCCGAACTTGCGCATCTCCTCGCGCTCCTTGGCGAAGCGCTTGCGGGCGTTGTCCAGATCGGCCGAGATGCGATAGGCCCGCGACTTCCAGTCGGCGGCCTCGGCCATCGCCGCGTCGCGCTCGGCCATCACCTCGGCGAGCGGATCGGGCTCCGGCTCGGCGTCGCCTTCACCCTGGCCCTCGGGGGCCTCGTCGCCCACCGCCTGCCACTGGGTGGTCGGGGCCTCGTCGTCGAACGGCGCGGCGGCCGGGCGCTCTTCGGTGTCGCCGGCCTCGGGGGCCTCGGCGTCATCGGGCTGATTCGGCGTGGGATCCGACATGTTCTCCTCGACAGATTCTTCGGGTGTGTCCGTGCGTCAGGCAGCGCGCGTCGCGTGGAGGATACCGCTGATCGCGTCGGCGGTATACCCGACCCACGGGATGATGCGCGAGTAGTTCATACGCACCGGCCCGAGGATGGCAACCGCGCCCCGGGGCCGCTGCCCGTCGCCGTAGGCCGCGCACACGATCGTGCAATCGCGCAGGGCCGCCTCGCCGGTCTCGCCCCCGAAGATCACCAGCGGCCCGCCCTCGGCCAGCCCGTCGAGCAGGCGCAGCAGCAGCCGCTTGTCCTCCAGCACCCCCAGGGCCCGCAGCCGCTCGTCGTCCGCCGGCTCGAGCAGGTGGGCCCGCCCCTCGACCACCACCGCCTCGTCGGGGCTCTCGGCCTCGGGCAGCGCCCGCTCGCCGAACTCCAGCAGCCGCCGCTCGGGATCCTGCCGCTCGGCCCGCTCGATCTGGGCCCGCAGCGCGTGGCGCACGGCCGTCAGCGCCTGCCCGCTCCACCGCTCGGCGAACAGGTCGCGGGCCCGGGCGAGCACCTCGGCCTCGACCGGCGCGTCCAACTCGACCAGCCGATCACAGACCTCGCCGCCCTCGAAGACGCACACCGCCAGCACCCGCCGGGCGCCGAGCGGCACCAGCTCGATGCGATCGACGATCGCGTCCGCCCGCCGGGGCCGCCGCCCCACCGCCGCCATCGTGCACGCCCCGGCCAGGTGACGCGACGCCGCCCGGACCACCGCCCCCGGCCGACGCCCGGCGGCTTGCAGCTCGGCGTCCAGCGCGCTGCGGGCGGCCGGCGAGGGCCCCCGGGGGCGCAGCAGATGATCCACATAGACCCGCAGCCCGGCCTCGGTCGGCACCCGCCCGGCCGAAGTGTGCGGCTTGTCGAGCAGGCCGGCCGCCGTCAGCTCGCCCATGACCACCCGCACCGTGGCCGGGCTGACCGACAGCCGCCCGTGGCGCACCGCCGCGTCGCTGCCGACCGCGCCGCCGGTGCGCAGGTAGCCGGCGACGACCCCTCGCAGCACCCGCGCCGCCCGGGGGCTGAGGCCCCGGGGGCCGGTCCGGCGTGATGTGTCGAGAACGGTCACGGGGTCGGATTCTATCGGCGGCTGCGCGGCGGGGTCAATAGACGATAACCCATTGTATTCCAGTGTCTTGCGAGGCGACGCCCCGCTGACGTGCCCCCCGGCGCCGGCTCACTTCTGCTGCCACGCATAGGCCCCGTCCCAGCCCTCGGGCGGGGGGTCGACCTCGTAGCGCGCGCAGCGATCCCGCAGCAGCCGCGCCGCGCCGTCGCCCGGCGAGGCCTGCACGATCCGATCGAAGGCCGCCCGGGCGGCGGCGAAGTCCCCCGCCGTGTAGAGCCGCATCGCGGCGTCGTGGCGCTCGGCGCGGGCCCGCACCGCGGGATCGGCGCCCTCGACCGGCGCGAGCGGCTCGTAGATCGGGGTCGGGGTGAGCCGCCCCTTCACGATGATGGTGTCGACCCACCGATAGACCACCCGCCCGGCCGTCGCGCGCTGGACCTCACCGCTGACGAGGACCCGGGTGCCATACTGCTTGTTGATGCTCTCCAGGCGGGCGCAGAGGTTCATCATGTCGCCCAGGGCGGTGTACTTGAGGCGGGCGGGCGAGCCCAGGTTGCCCACCCGGGCCACGCCGACATGGACCCCGATCCGGGTCTCCAGCTCGGGCCAGCCCCGCGCCGCGAAGTCGGCGTTGAGCCGATCGAAGCGCGCCTGACACGCCAGCGTGGCGACCACCGCCCGGCGGGGGTGGTCCTCGAGCGGCACCGGGGCGTTCCAGAAGGCGATGACCGCGTCGCCGATGTACTCGATGACGGTGCCCCCGCTCTCCGCGATGCCGTCGGCGAACGCGTCGAAGTACATCCGCATCATCTCGATGAGCACATCGGGCGGGGTCGACTCGGAGAAGGTGGTGAAGCCGGCGATGTCGGAGAACATCACCGTCAGCTCGGCCGGCTCGACGCCGAGCACCGCCTCGCCCCGGTCGAGCATGAGCCGGCGGACGACCGGCTTGGGCACGTAGCGCCCGAACGAGCGCAGGGCGCCGTTCATCGCGGCCATCGAGTCCTGCATGACCCGGATCTCAGAGAAGGCCGACGGGGGGGGCTTCTCCTCGGGGATGTCGAAGTCGGCCACCTGCCGCATGTAATCGCTGACCGCCCGGAGCGCGCCGCCCACCCGGCGGCTGAAGACGCTGATGGTGAGGCCGGTGAGCAGCATGAGGGCGGTGAAGAGCATCCAGGTGGTGCGGATGTTCTCATCGATCGGCCCGGTGAACTCCTTCTCGGGCACCGCGACCACCCCGAGCCAGTCGATGCCCCTCTGGCGGATGGAGATCGCCCGCACCAGGATGACCCGATCATCGAGCTCGAACTCGGACGTCAGCGGCCGATCGATGTCGCCGAACCCGCCCGGCCGAGCCGCGATGTGGCGGGCGGTGGCCTGGATGAGCGGGTGCTCGAAGTCCACCGCCCGGAACAGCTCGGGCTTCGCGTTCGTCCCGCCGGCCACCCGACCCTCGACCGACGTCGCGACCAGCTTGCCGTCCCGCTGCGCGATGAAGAGCACCCCCGCCTCGGCGTTGCCGATGCGGATGGTGCGCAGGTAGCTGGCGATGTCGGCGAGCAGCAGATCACTGGCGAGGACGCCGAGCACCGCCCCCTGCGCGTCGAAGAACGGCCGCACCGCCGTGATGGTCACCCGGGGCTCGGTCTCCTTCTTCTCATCGAGGAAGAAAGCGTAGACCGGCGACCAGGTCGGCTTGCCCGCCTCGAGCGCCGCCCGGTACCACGGCCGCCCGCGGGTGTCGTAGTCGTCCCGGTGGGTCAGGTGGGTGCGGCTGCCGTCCCGGGCGATGATCGCGGTCATCAGGGGGCTCGGGGGCCCGGGCGCCTTGGTCACCTGATGGATGCTGCCGTCCTCGACCTGCCGCTCCAGGCTCACCAGCTCGTTGGTCTCGAGCCCGACGAGCACCGTGCTGATGTCGGGGCGGGCGACGAGCTGCTGATAGAAGTAGTCGGCCGCGCGCAGGGGTTCGGTCAGCGGCAGCAGCCCGGCGCGGAAGGCCGCCGCGTTGAGCTCGTTGATGATGGCCGGCTCGTCGAGCAGCCGCCCGATCCGCAGCGCGACCCGCTGCCCGACCTGATCGAGCAGCGGCTCGCGGATGTCGCGCACCGCCTGGCTGCTGGCCCGGCTCCCCATCCACGCCGACAGGGACAGCACGACCCAGATCTGGCCGAGCACCAGCACCAGCAGCAGCGCTCGGATCGAATAGGTGCGCCGGCGATTCCCCATGGGCGCGGCTCCTTCGACCGGATGCCGGGCCGCTGCGCGCGCGGCGGCCCGGCACCCGACGAGGATACCCCCCCGGGCGAAGAATCACACCATGAACGGAACGATACACTGATGGTGGAACCGGCGGGCGCCGGCCGACGGGGCGCGCCCGCGGCCGCCGCGGCCGTGATACCCTGCGCCGCCCGCAACCCCACCACGGAGGCGCGCGATGGGCCGAGACACCGACGGCGCCCGGATCGGCGCGGCGCAGATCGAAGACTACCTGCGGCGGCACGGCTTCCCCGACGCCCGGATCACCGCCTTCGAGCCGCTGGGCGGCGACACCGCCTCGGGCATCAAGGGCTACGGCTACGGGCGCCCGCTGCGCATCCGCTTCGATGCCGGCGGCGCGACCCACGACCGGGTGCTGCGCACGATGTCGCCCGACCCCTTCGACCACGAGCGGCGGGCCGACCGGGCCGACGTGCTCCTGCTGGCCTACGACACCTTCAACCAGATCCCGCGCCACATCCGGGCCCTGGACGTGGGCGCCTTCACCGCCGACGGCCGCCTGATCTCGATGGCCGACGGCGAGGTCTTCCTGGTCACCGACTACGTCGAGGGGCGGCTCTACGCCGACGACCTCGGCGCGATGCGGGGGCGGACCGAGGCGACATCGCTCGACCTGCTGCGGGCCCGGGCGCTGGCGGCCTACCTCGCCGAACTGCACCGGGTCGAGGCCGACCCCGGCGCCTGGACCCGTTGCCTGCGGGACACGGTGGGCAGCGGAGAGGGCATCTTCGGGCTGTGCGACAGCTACCCCGACGACCACCCGGTGGCCACCCGCGACCGGCTCGTGGCCATCGAGAAGGCGGCCATCGACTGGCGCTGGCGCCTGCGGAGCCGCACCGACCGCGCCCGGCGGACCCACGGCGACTTCCACCCGTTCAACATCCTCTTCCGCGAGGGCGACGACTTCTCGGTGCTCGACTGCAGCCGGGGCGCGGCGGGGGCCCCGGCCGACGACCTCGCCGCGCTGACGATCAACTACCTCTTCTTCGCGCTGAGCCACGACGGACACTTCGCCGGCGCCCTGAGAGACGCCTGGCGGGCCCTGTGGACGACCTACCTCGAGGCCGGCGACCGGGGCGTGCTCGAGACCATCGCCCCGTTCTTCGCCTGGCGGGGGCTGGTGGTCGCCAGCCCGGTCTGGTACCCGGCGGTCGACGACGGGGTGCGCGACCGGCTGCTGCGCTTTGTCGAGCGGCTGCTGGCCGGCGCCCCGTTCGACCCGTTCGACCTCGACCCGCTGCTGGGCGACCGATGAGCGAGCGAGCGCCCATCGCCGGGCTGCGCGGCGCGATCGTCTGGCTGTGCGGGGTGCCGGCGAGCGGCAAGACGACGCTCGCCGAGGGCTTGGTGGGGCGCCTGCGCGCGGCCGACGTGGACGTCCTGTGGCTCGACAGCGACGACCTGCGGGCGGTGATGACCCCCGACGGGGACTATGGCCCCCGCGACCGGGCGATCTTCTACGCCACCGTCGCCCACCTCGCGCTGCGGGCCAACCGGGGCGGCGTCACGGTGGTCATCAGCGCCACCGCGCCCCACAAGGCCCCCCGCGACGCGGTGCGGGCCGGGGCCCGGCGCTTCCACGAGGTGTGGCTGACCTGCGACCGGGCGGCGCTGCGCGGGGCGCGGGACATCAAAGGCCTCTACGCCGCGGCCGACGCGGGCGCGATCACCCGGCTGCCGGGGGTCGGGGTGCCCTTCGAGCCGCCGACCGCGGCCGACGCGATCACGCTCGACACCACCGACACCCCGCCCGCGGCGGCGCTCGACGCGCTGCTGACGGCGCTGGGTGTGGAGGCCGGCGATCGAGGGTGAGCCCGCCGGGTCGGGGTGCCGGGCCCCTCGTCTGGGCGCAGCGGGCACGGCGGATGGGGGTGTCGGTCGCGCAGATTTCGAAGGGCCGACGGCGCGCCGCGCGACGCGGGTCGGGGCCGGGCCATGAGGGGCACGGCGGATCGGGGGTCGGGCAGGGCGATCGGGCGCAGCGGGCACGGCGGATGGGGGTGTCGGTCGCGCGAATTTCGAAGGGCCGACGGCGCGCCGCGCGACGCGGGTCGGGGGTGGGCCATGAGGGGCACGGCGGATCGGGGGTCGCACAGGGCGATGGGGCGCAGCGGGCACGGCGAATCGGGGTGTCGGTCGCGCAGATTTCGAAGGGCCGACGGCGCGCCCGGCCGCGCTCGATCAACCCCGGCCGACCCACGCCGACAGCCCGCCCGCCCGGCGGGCGGTGCCCAGCGCCCGGATCACGACGATCAGCGGCAGCACCATCACCGCCAGCTCGTGCAGCGGCGTCACCCACGGCGGGTGCAGCACCAGCGCCGCCAGCGCGCCCAGCGCCAGGAGGAAGGCCGGCCACAGCGCGGGCAGGATCAGGAACACCACCATCCCGTTCATCGCCGTCACCAGCACCGCGTCGAACGCCTGGATGATCGGCGGGCCGACCCCGTAGACCAGCCCCACCACCGGCATCATCACCTTGGCCGGCATCATCACCAGCAGCCACAGCGCCGCCCGGCGGTGCAGCTCCGAGGCCCGCAGCACGCGGTGGAACGGCAGCAGGCAGGCCAGCAGGAACGCGCTGATCCACAGCTCGGAGACCACCAGATCGACCGCGGTGAGCGTCGCCTCCTCCGACCGCCGGACGAAGAGCGCCACCGCGATGACCACCCCGAACAGGCCGATGACCGCCAGCCGGGCCCGCCAGCCGATCAGCTCGTCGTCCGACACCCGGGCCTCGAGCGCCGCGATGAGGGCCTCCATCGACCCGAAGCGCCGCGCCGGATCGGGCGCCAGCCCCCGCAGCACCACCTCGAGCAGCGCCCCGGGCACCGCGACGTCCGCCGGCGGGGGCAGCACCGCGCCCCGGGTGACCGCCAGCTTGAGCCCGATGAGCGAGTCCCGGGGGAACGGCGCCTGCCCGCACAGCGCCTCGTAGAACGCCACCGAGAACGCGAACTGGTCCGAGCGGGCGGTCGGCGGCTGGCGGGCCATCAGCTCGGGGGCCATGTAGGCCGGGGTGCCCATGACGTGCCCGGTGCGGGTGAGCCGGTCGACCAGCAGCCGGTCGGAGCGGGACATGTCGTCGCTGTCGGTGAAGCGGGCGTCCTGCCGCCGGGCCCGGGCGAGCAGCGCGTCGTCGTCCGCCGCGTCGTCGGCGTCGTCCGCGAGCGGGGGCGCGTCCACCGCCCGGGCGAGGCCGAAGTCGATGATGCGCGGCCGCCCGTCGCCGTCGACGAGCACGTTGTCCGGCTTGAAGTCCCGGTGCACCAGCCCCGCCGCGTGGGCCGCCGCCAGCCCCCGGGCCACCTCGCCGTACATCCGGGCCGTCTCGCGCCACGGCCGCGGCTCGGCCTGCCAGGCGCCGAGGGTCGGCCCGTCGACGAACTCCATCGCGATGAACAGCCGCCCGTCGTGCTGCCCGACCTCGAAGATCTGGACCACGTTGGGGTGGTTCACCCGGGCCATCGCCAGGGCCTCCCGCCGGATGCGCTCCTGCTGGCGACCGGCGGTCGAGCTGCGCAGCACCTTCAGCGCCACCCGACGGTCGAGGGCCGGGTCGTAGGCCGCGTACACCGTGCCCATCGCCCCCGCGCCGGCCTGCCCGATGAGCACGAAGCGGCCGAAGCGCGGCGCTTGCTCGGGCTCGTCGGTGGAGAGCGGGATGGGGGCGGACACGGCGGACTCCGGCGTGATCGGGGGCCGGTCCAGCATCGTCGAATCGACCCGATCACCGAAAGAAATGCGCGGGCGGCGGCGCCTGCCGATCTTGACGCTGCCCGGCGGCCCGCGTCAGATGACGACCACCAGTCGCGGCCGGGTCGGGCAGAACGGCCGCTCGAGACGGAGGACGCGCCCGACATGGACACCGAGACCGAGGTCACCCGCCTGCTCCAGGACGCCACCCGGGGCGATCCCAAGGCCGAAGCGGCGCTCATCGACGCGGTCTACGCCGACCTGCGCCGGCGGGCCGGGGCGATGATGAAGCGGGAGAACCCCGACCACACGCTCCAGCCGACGGCGCTGGTGCACGAGACCTGGATGCGGCTCATCCGCCAGGAGAACGTGGACTGGAAGGGCAAGGCCCACTTCCTCGCCGTCGCCTCGACCCTGATGCGGCGCATCCTCGTCGACCACGCCCGCAAGCGCAACGCGGCCCGGCGGGGCGGCGGGGCCCCCAAGATCTCGCTGGAGGACGGCCTGGGGCTGACCACCGACAGCGACGCCGACGTGCTCGCGCTGCACGAGGCGCTCGAGCAGCTCGGCGCGCTCGACGCCCGCCAGGCCGACATCGTGGTGATGCGCTTCTTCGGCGGGCTGACCAACGCCGAGTGCGGGGTGGTGCTGGGGGTCTCGACCCGCACCGTCGAGGGCGACTGGGCCATGGCCCGGGCCTGGCTGCGCCGCCGCCTCACCCGCGGCTGAGCCCGTGGATCCCGACGCCTTCGCCCGGGTCAAGGCCGCCTTCCTCGCCGTGCGCGACCTGCCCCGGGCCGAGCAGGGCCCGGCGATCGACGCCGCCTTCGACGACCCCGCGCTGCGGGCCGAGGTGCGCGAGCTGCTGGGCCACGACGACGACGAGGCCCCGTTCATCCGCCCGCCGGAGGGCGTCTCCCGCCCGCCGCTGCCGGTCGACCCCGCCCCGCCGCTCGTCGGCGAGACCCTCGACGGCCGGTTCGACGTCGAGACCGCCGTCGCCGAGGGCGGGTTCGGCTGGGTCTACCGGGGGCGCGACCGGCAGACCGGCGAGCCGATCGCGATCAAGCTGTTCAAGCCCATCGACGACCCCGGGCTGCGCAGCGAGGTCGAGGCCGCGTTCGACCGCGAGGGCCGGGTGCTCGAGTCGCTCGCCCCCCGCTCGGCGCACATCGTCGCCTACCGGGACATCGGCACCTGGGTCGACCCCGACGGCGCCCGCCGCTCGTTCATCGTCATGGAGTGGCTCGACGGGGTGACCCTCGCCGAGCACGTCAACGAGACCCTGGGCGAGGGCCCGCTGCCCCTGCGGGTGGTGCACGAGCTGCTGACCCCCATCGCCGACGCGCTGGCCATCGCCCACCGCCACGGGGTCGCCCACCGGGACATCAAGCCGAGCAACATCCTCGTCACCCGCACCGCCGACGGCGACGCGCTGCTCAAGCTCGTCGACTTCGGGGCCGCCAAGCGGGCCGCCGACCGGGCCCGGGGCTTCCAGAGCACCGGCGGCGAGATCGGGATGGTGACCTTCGACTACTCGGCCCCCGAGCAGGTCAACAAGGCCTACGGCTCGACGGGGCCGTGGTCCGACGTCTTCTCGCTGGCGGTGCTCGTCGTCGAGATGGTCGCCGGCCGCCACCCGTGGCGCCACCTCGACCTGCTCGCGGCGATGGATCTGGCCACCAGCCGCGAGGCCCGCCCGACCCCCCGCGCGCTGGGCGTCGAGCTCGCCGACCCCGCCGTCGCCGACGCGGTCGACGCGGTCTTCACCCGGGCGCTGGCGGTCGAGCCCGAGCGCCGTCAGCCGGACGTGGCCCGGCTCTGGGCCGAGCTGGGCGCGGCGCTCGACGGCCGGGCGCGGGACGCGCCGCCCGGTTCGGATCAGAGCAGCGCGACCGGTGGCATCTCGCTCATGTGGTATGCCATCCCGCTGGGTCTGATCGCGGCGCTCGCGTGGTGGCTGAGCCGGTGACTGCCCCTGACTATCCCAGGTCGACCCGGACGTGCTCGATGATGTCCCGCAGCGCCTGCCGCACCACCGCGGTCTCGGGGTGCCTCACGATGACATAGCCCTCGCCCTCGTAGCTGCCGGTGGGGAACATGCCCACCCGGGGCATCTGCACCTCGACGACGAGCCCCGCCACCCGCTGCTGGGCCGCCTCGAGCCCGCGCACCGCCTTCACCCGGCCCCGCCCCTGACCCCGCAGGAAGGCCGCGCCCACCGCGTAGGTCCGGGGCGGCGGCTCGAAGGCGTCGTGCACCATCAGCCGGGCCCACTTCTGGTAGAAGTCCACCTCGCCGGCGAACGACATCAGCCGCATGATCTGGGCCCCCGGCGGGCGGGCGGCGATCTCGCTGATGGCCAGGGAGCCATCCGGCCGGCGGAACCACTCCATGTGGCTCAGCCCGGTGCCCTGCCCCAGCGCCTTCAGCGCGGCGAAGCCCGAGCGGCGCACGTCGTCGAAGGCCGGGTCGTCCACCTCGCGGGGCAGGCACACCGTCCACTGGATCCAGGGGTTCTCCACCACCCGGATGGGCTGGGGGTCGTACATCGTCAGCGAGTGCCACACCGGCTCGCCGCCGACGCTGATGACCTCGAACGACCGCTCGAGCCCCTGCACGAACTCCTCGCACAGCACCGGCCGCCCCCCGCCGAGGCCGCCGGCCACCACCCGCTTCAGGGTCTCGATGTCATCCGCTCGATGGGTCGCCACCGAGCCGGCCCCGTCGGGCGGCTTGACGATCATCGGCAGCCCCACCTGCTCGGCGAAGGCCACCGCCGCCGCCACCGACGACACCAGCGCGTGGCGGGCGCAGGGCAGCCCCGCGGCGCGCAGCGCGTCCTTCATGCGCGACTTGTCCCGGAAGTTGCGGGCCGCCGCCGCGCCCATGCCGGGGATGCCGAGCGCGTCGCGCACCTCGCCGAGCGGCACCTGGAGCTGCTCGAACATGCCCAGCAGCCGGTGGCATCCGCCGAGCTGCCCGGCCAGCCACCGGGTCCCATCGGCGATCTGCTGGGGGTCCATGCCGTCGGCGATGCCATAGTGGGCCGCGATGTGGGGCCGCAGGTCGGCCGGGATGGCTTCGGCGGGGCTCGCGGTGACCAGCCCCAGCTTCACCCCGGGCAGCGCGGCGGCGGCCCGGATGAAGCGCAGCGTATTGAACCCCAAGAACGGGGTCGCGAAGACGACCGGTGTCATGGCGTTGGCTCCGAATGAAGGGGGTCGGGCGTGCGCTGAGAGGCTCAGCGGGTCAGCGTGTCGAGGTATTGGGGCAGCATCGCCCGCCAGGTGACCCAGTCGTGGTCCCACTCGGGGCCCCAGTCGTCCACCCGGTTGGGCACGCCCCGGCCGCCGAGCGCGCGGGCCACCTGCCAGCTCTCGCCGGGGGCCTCCCACTTGCCCGAGCCGGTGGCCAGCAGCACGAAGCGCCGCCGCAAGAGCGCGAGCTGCCGGCTGTCTTCCTTCAGCTCGGGCACGAAGTGCAGCGGCGACGAGACGTGGAAGTCGAAGGTGTGCTCCCCGCCCATCCACCGGGTCAGGTCGTAGGTGCCCGACATGCACACCGCCGCCCGGAAGGCATCCGGGTGGCGGCACAGCATCGACAGCGCGTTGAACGCGCCGATGCTCGCCCCGGCGGTGACGATCTCGACGTCGCCCTGGCGGCAGTCGGTGCGGATGGCCGGCACCAGCTCGTGGTAGACGAAGGCGTCAAACATGCTCTGCATCCACGCCCGGTGCCCGCCGCCGTGCCCGTCGCCGATCCAGTAGCGCCCCGAGACGCTGTCGACGCTGTAGATGCGCACCCGGCCGGCCTCGATCAGCGGGGCGAGCACCTTCAGCATCAGGAAGCGCTCGCACTCCTCGAAGTCGCCCCCCGCGGTGGGGAACAGCAGCACCGGCTGCCCGGCGTGGCCCCAGCGGGCCACGTTCACCACCTGCTTCACCCGCTCCGAGTACCAGCGGTCGACGAGTTTGTTCACGCCACGTCCCCCGGCCCGAAGGCGCCGGGGGGGTCGCTCTCGGCAATGCTCGTCGACGGGGTGCGCCGCAGGCGGTCCTCTTCGGTCTTGCCCCAGAAGCGGATGAGCCCCCAGAAGTGCTCGGTGAACCGCTCCACCTCGTGGGCCGGGAACAGCGCCTCGACCTTCTGCCGCACCAGCGCCTTGCAGGTGTCGCTGGTGAAAAAGGCCAGGGCCACCTCGTCGAGGTGGCTCAGGTGGGTCTGGCAGAACTCGGTGAAGGCGTCGGCCTTCAGCCGCTCGCGGGTGATGTCGGCGTAGGCCGCCAGCCGCTCGCGGTAGGGCAGGTCGCGCTTCGCCACCTCGAAGTACGGCCGCCAGTCGAGCGTGGGCGGGTTGACGTGCCCGCTCGCCGCGCAGAACAGCGACCAGCGCACCATCTTCTTGACCATGCTGGGCCAGTGATAGTGCAGCGAGGTCACCTGGAAGTCGGGGCAGGCGTTGGCGAAGTCGATCGGGTGGAATACACCCTCGCGGCGCAGGCTCTCGCAGGAGTTGAACTCCCAGCCGAAGAAGCCATTGATCGTCAGCATCTGGTCGGTCAGCAGCGACCACTCGTCGCCGTCGACGAAGAAGAAGTCGACCTTGTAGCGATCGTGCAGCGCCGCGCCGGGGTCGTAGCGCACGATCTCGACCTGGGGGCCGACGCCGATGGTGCGCACGAAGAGGTCGAACGGCTCGATGGCTTCCTGCAGGTGCATCACCCGCCGGCCGGACTGCTCGTAGGCCGCCTTGAGCTCGGCCTCGTTCTGGATGCGGGTCACCCCGACCCAGGCCCCGCCGTCGTAGGGCTTCATGAACAGCGGGTAGCCCAGCTTGCGCCCCACCTCGCCGAGGTCGAACAGCCGGGCGTAGCGGTCGAGGGTGGGGCCGACGTCGGGGGTGGCCACCGCGTCGTGCTCCTTGGGCGGGGCCATCCAGGTGCGGGGCACCGGCAGCCCGAGCTTCATCATGGCCGCGTAGCTGGTCTGCTTCTCCATCGACTGCACGGCCCACGGGTTGTTGAGCACATGCAGGCCGTCCATGATCACGGCCTTCTTGATCCACTCGCGGCTGGTGTGGAACCAGTGCGTCAGCCGGTCGAGCACCACGGCGTAGCTGCACGGCTGCTGCAAGTCGTAGGGCTCGACGGTGACCCGCTCGACGGCGAAGTCGACGGTCTGCCCGCCCAGCTCGCACTCCAGGTTCAGCCCGCGCACGATGGCCTCGAAGGCCCCGGGCCAGCAGATGTCGGCCCCCAGCGAGAGGCCGATCTTCTTGGTGACGCGACTCATCGGGTTCTCCCCCCACCGTCAGACGACGGCGATGCGCGCGCCCTATACGCCGGTGGGGTCGGGCGCGCAAGAGAATCGAGGGTCGCGTAGTGGGTTATTTTGATTTGGCCCCGTCCCTGGCCGTCAAGCCGCTGACGACACAGCCCCCTGTAGCAGCCGATAGATCGTCGTCCTCCCTGGCGTGAGCCTCCCGTCTCGCAGCCGTGATCTCGGCCGCTCGTCCTGCTCTGGCTCTGTCTGCGTATCCGAGTCCGAGATGCCGTGAGGATACCCCCGGCATGAATCGTCGGAATACCTCGGCGGGTCAAGTGCGGCACCGCACTGCATACAGTACGATTTCGTTTCGAGTACGCCGCTCCGGTCGCCATGGTCGAGTTCGACCCGGCGGGGGACCCCGAGGAAAGAGCCACTGAAGCCGGGATCGTCGGGCTGCGGAGCGGGCACCGCGCGGCCGGCGGACACGTTTTCTTCGCGATTCATGCGAAATTTGTGCATATTCGGCAATGAAACTGCATGAGGGGCGCGCATGCTGCTCGAATTTCGGGTCGCCAACTTTCGGTCGTTCGCCGAGGAACAGGTTTTCTCGTTCGTGGCCGACAAGGACGACACGCACCTGGAGAACACCATGGAGTGTGAGCAGTCGCCCACTGGACGGGTGACTCGGCTTGCGGTGCTATACGGACCCAACGGCGGCGGAAAGAGCGCGCTGGTGCGGGCGATTGCCGCGATGCAGGGCATGGTCGTCAACTCCGCGCGGTGGCAGGAGGGCGATCGGCTGATGAGCCTCGAGCCGTTCAAGTTGGACGCTGCGCTCGCGCATGCGCCGTGCCGGTTTGAAGCGACGTTCGTGGCTGATTGGGCCGACCCCGAAGACCCAGAGACCGTCCGGCCTGTCCGCTACCAGTACGGCTTTTCGGCGGATGTCGAGCGCGTTGACGAGGAGTGGCTGCTGGCCTACCCCCACGGTCAGCCCCAGACTTGGTTCGAGCGCGACCCGGACGGGTTCGACTTCGGTCGGCATTTGCGGGGCGAGAAGAAGCGGATCGCCGATGCGACGCGCAGCAACGCGCTCTTCTTGTCGGTGGCGGCGCAGCAGAACCAACAGCATCTCCTACCCGTCTTTCGTTGGTTGCGGACCCACCTCATGGCCATCGGTGTCGCCGGGGAGCAAGAACTCGGTGACCCGGTGATTCGGCGGAGGCCGCTCGCTTCGGCTCGCACCAACGTAGCCCTTGATAAGGGTCACGACGAAGCCAGGAAGTACATCGTCGACTTTCTGCGAGAGGCGGATGTCGGCATCGATGACATCCGCCTGGAACGCAGCCGCTTCGACGCCGCGTCGCTGCCCCCGGGGTTCCCACCTGAGCTGAAGGCGCTGGTGGTGGAGCAGCAAGAAGAGAGGGAGATGGTCGAGGTCCGCACTGTGCACCGGGGTCGCCATGGTGAGCCCGTCGAGTGGAATCTGTCCGACGAGTCCGAGGGCACCCAGAACCTGTATTGCCTGCTGGGTCCCTGGCTGGAGACGGTGTTCTTCGAACGATCTGCGTTCTTCGACGAATTGTTCAGCGATCTGCACCCGGTCCTCGCCCGACGGCTGCTGGAGCGCTTCTGCAAGGAAGGCAGCAAGGGTCAGGTGCTGCTGACCACCCACGATACGAACCTGCTCGACTCGAATCTGCTTCGGCGCGATCAGGTCTGGTTCGTCGAGAAGAACCCCGACGGCGCCTCGCGGCTCTACTCGATGCTCGAATACCGTCCGCGCAAGGGCGAGAACTTCGAAAAGGGCTACCTCGCCGGCCGCTATGGCGCGCTGCCGTTCATCGGCGACGTGAGGTTCTGATGCCTCGGGGCAGACGGGCACGCGGCAAGGGCAACCTGGGCCGCAACAAGGGCAACCGCAGCGGCCGACGCATCTTGATCGTCTGCGAGGGCAGCGAGACCGAGCCCCGCTACTTCCGGGCGCTGCGCGCCGAGCTGAAGCTGGGGGCTGTCGATATCCAGGTCGAGGGCGAGAATTGCGAGAGCGCACCGATCTCGGTCGTGGACTACGCGCTGGAGTTGAAGGCACGCGCGCGCCGCCAGGTGCCCTACGACGCGGTGTGGTGCGTCATCGACCGGGACAACCACGAGAGCTTCGATCGGGCGATCGACAAGGCCGCCGCCCATGGCATCGCGGTGGCCGCCTCGGTCCGCCAGTTCGAGGTCTGGCTCCTGCTGCATTTCGTCTACAGCACCCGGTCGTGGCCCGACGGCGACAGCCTGCTCAAAGCCCTGGCCGAGCACCTGCCGGACTACGCCAAGAATACGGACGTCGCCGGGACACTGCAGCTGCGGCGGCCCACGGCGATGACTCACGCCGAGCGGCTGCGGACCCACAACGCCGAGGTGCACGACGCGCGCCACCCCAACCCGATGACCGATGTGGACCTCCTCGTCGGCTTCCTCGTCCGCCTCAAGCCCTGAGAGCTTTCCCACAATCTCCGGCGCTTCGCCCAGCACGGTCCCGTTCGCCGAGCTCGGCGTTGACCCGTCAGAGGACTGGAGGGTTGAGGACCGCTCGGGCTGGCCCGGAATCGAAATGCCCCACCACCGAGGGTCGGGCCCGGTGAAATCGGGGTGACGGCCCGCGAGGGCGCCCCGGTCACTCCTGAGCGAAGTCCCACTTCGAGCGATCACAGGTCGCCGCGAAGCCATAGCGATCGCCGGCCACCGCCGTGCCCTGGGCCTCGGAGCCTTCGAGGTAGTACACGAAGTCGAGCTGGCGGTCGGGGCGCTCCATCTCGGTGGCGAAGACCCGGGCGATCTCGTTGGCCGGCAGGGTCTTGCGGCCGGCGACGACCACCGGGGGGATGCGCAGGCCGGGGGTGCCGTGGCGGGCGCGGTAGGCCCGCCAGACCAGCTCGGTGCACACCAGCGCGTGGTCGGTGGCGAAGTCGAAGTCGAAGTCGTAGGGCCGGCCGAGCTGGCGGAAGGCGAAGTCGATGGCCCGGGCCTTGGTCCAGGCCGGCAGGCGGGGGCGCAGGGCGACGAGGTAGTCCCCGGCGGCCGACTTCAGCGTGCTCTGCACCACGCCCTCGCTGATGGCTTCGATGATGGGCAGCGATCCGCCGGACGCCTCGGCCTTCTCCATCGCCTGCCACGCGGCCGGGTAGCGCCGCTCGATATAGGCGGTGAAGCGCTCGGCGCGGCCGGTGCGGCGCTCGATCCAGGCGGTGACGGTGGGGTCGTCGTCGAAGGCGGCGGCCAGCTCGGCCCGGGTGCCGACCCACAGCAGCGCGTGGGGCCAGAAGCCGGGCAGGCCCACGTTGCTGAGGTACCAGTTCTTGCGGGCCAGCATGACGTCGCCCGGGGCCAGCGCGCCCCGCATCTCGTCCAGCGCCTCGGGGTCGATGAGGTAGCGCCCCTTGCGCTTGACCTTGAAGTCGCCGAGGAAGGCGGCCACCCCGGCCTGCACCGGGAAGGTCCGCGCCTTGACCTCGCGCATCAGCGGGCCCAGATCGGCCCCGACGCTGGTGGCCGCCATCTCGAGGGTGCCCTTGTCGTCGAGCCGCTCCAGCCGGGCCCGCACGTCGTCCCACAGCGCGCCGTAGCCCCGGGCCCGGGCGTCGACGTCCGACCCGTGGGCCATCGCCAGCCACTGCTGATAGCGCTTGCCGGCGGTCACCCGCGCCAGATCGGTCAGGCCCAGCAGCTCTTCGCGGACCCAGGTGACCGACCCCGCGCGCAGCCCCCGGTCGCGGCGGCCGAGCTCGAGCAGCTTGACGACGTTGGGGTTGCGGTCGAGCAGGCCGATGATGGCGGCGGTGTGCGCGTAGAGGGCCAGCTCGGCGGCGAAGGTCAGCAGGAAGCTGCGGACGTGGCGGTCCCGCTCGGGCCGGGAGAGGTCGAAGGCGAAGTAGTCTTCGTAGAACGCCCGGATCTGGTCCAGGGCGAAGGCGGTGTCGACGAAGCCGGCCCAGACGTCGATGACGAAGCGCTCCTCGTCGGCGGTGGCCACCCGGGGCGGGGCGCCGTCGGCGGGGAAGAGGTCGACCCGGCCTTCGAGCGCCCGGTGCAGGCCGGCGAGGGTCGCCGAGAGCTGGGCCACCTGCGTCCGGTCGGCCTCGAACCCGGCGTGGAACGTGTGCTTCGACATCCGGGTGAGCGGCTTGGGCGCGCCGATCCAGTGCACCGTGACCCGCACCACGCCGCCGACGAGCAGCAGCGCGGTCAGCGCGACGATGCGCCGGCGACCGACCTCCCGGCCGGCGTAGGGCCCGATGAGGAAGAGCCCGGCGATCATCGCCACGAGGGCCAGCATGCCGACCCCGATCAGGCCGCCGAGCATCTGGGGCAGCCAGCGGGTGCCGGCGTCGGCCAGCCAGTAGCCGGCGATCGAGCCGATGCCCAGCAGGATGATGGCGGCGCCGAGGCCGAACAGGATCTGACCGGCGCGGTACGAGCGGCGGGGCGCGGGGCGGGGCCGCGGTTCGGGGGCGGACACCTCGGGCGGCAGCGAGACCGGTCGGGGGCGGCGCAGGCGCTTCATGGGGGCTCCGTGGTCGCCGGGCGGGGGGCACGATAGCGCAGCCGGGCGCCTGGATCAGCCCCTCCCGGTCGGGGGCAGGGGGTGCCTCGATCTGCACCCCCCGCCCCCGCAGCGGGCTGCGCTTCTCGGCCGACGCGCGTTTCGAGAAGCTGGCTCCAGGGCTCATAAAGCAATCACAGCCCACATTCCCAGGAGGTCCCATGCGCTCTGCTCTGCTCACCCTCGCGCTCGCCGCCCCGCTGGCCGGCGCGCTCTCCAGCTGCACCGGCGACCCCGCCGACTGCGCCGACTGCCTCACCCCCGACAGCGCACCCGATATCGGGCCCGACGGCGGCCCCGAGGTGCCCGGCGAGCCGGCCTGCCTCGACGCCCTCCCGCCGGTCGATCTGCTGCTGGTCATCGACGACAGCGGCTCGATGTGCGAGGAGCAGGCGGCGGTGGGCGGCGCGTTCGACGCCATGCAGACGGCCCTCGATGGCTATGACTGGCGCCTGGCGGTCGTCACCACCGACATGCACCCCGACAACCGCTGGCGGGCGACGTTCGGCAAGCCCTCGGCGCTGCCGGTGCCCTCGCTCAACTGCGCCGACGCCGACGGCGAGCCGGCGGTGCCCGACACCGTCGACTGCGAGGCCGAGGCCCCGCCCGTGCTCGACCCGGGCCCGCTCGACAAGGCCACCGCCGCCCGCCGCTTCCGGTGCATGGTGAACGTGGGCACCCAGGGCGACGGCTTCGAGAAGCCGCTGGCCGCGGCGGCCCACGCCCTGGACTGCGAGGGGCCCAACGCCGATCTGCTCGGGCCGTGCGCCGGCGATGACGCGCCCTTCCTGCGGCCGGGGGCGGCGCTGGTGGTGGTCTACATGGGCGACGAGGACGACTGCTCCGACGGGGCGGTGCCCGAGGACGACCCCCAGATGGCCGACTGCGTCTACGACGACGCCCCGGGCGGCGCGCCGTGTCGGATCCCGCGGTCCACCGGGGACGCCTGCGTCTGGATGGCCGACCAGCTCACCCCGGTGGGGCACTTCGTCGACGCGCTGCGCGGGGCCAACCCGACCGCGGCGGGGGTGACCGCGCTGACGCTGGCCGGGCCCCGCTTCGCGCCGGTCGACGGGCAGCCGGTGCGCTTCGTGCCCGGCGCGCGCGATCCGGCGTGCGAGGCCGAGCCGGTCAGCCCCGCGTGCTGCCCCGACGGGCTGTGCCGGGGCGAGACGGCGCCGGTGTGCGCCGGCCCGCTCGGCGAGGCGTTCGCCGGCAACCGGCTGCGGGCGATGGCCGAGGCGTTCCCCGGCGAGGGGCTGGGGGTCTCGATCTGCGAGGCCGACGCCCCGGCCGGGCTCGCCGACCGGCTCTCGCTCAAGCTCGAGCTGGCGCTGCCCCCGCCGTGCGACCCGGTGGACTGACGGCGCCTTCCGGCCGCCCCCCGGCTGGAGTACCCTGCGGCCGATCCGCCGATCGGAGCCCCGCATGCCGCGCTCTCGCCCGCCCGCCGACGATCCGCGCCCGACCGCGCGCGCGCGCCGTCCGATGCCACCCCGATCCCACGCGGCGGGCCTCGCGCTGCTCGCGTTGGCGCTGTGCAGCCCGGCCCGGGCGGCGGACTATGCCTTCGCCCTGGCCGGCGAGGTGTGGCCCGACGATCACGTCCCGGGGCATGGCATCGCCCTGGCTGCCGTCGACTTCGAGCCATGGGTCGCCGAGGGCCGCCCGTCGATCGTGCTCAACACCGACACCCTGCGGTTGGGGCTGAGCGAGATGCGCCTGGGAGAGCGGTGGCGCCTGGGGGTCGGGCTGGCCGGGGAGTATGGCATCGCCGGGCTGCTGACCGACTACTACGTCGAGGGCGAGGCGGTGCCCGACCGGGGCTTTCTGGCGAGCTACGCCGAGGCCGAGGTCCGGGTGAAGCGGCTGTTCGACGGCGGCGCGTGGAGCGAGCTGGCCGTGACCGGGCGGCGGTGGTTCTTCGACCGGGCCGACAACACGGCCGACGACCTGGTCCTGCCGCCGGAGGCCTGGGTGCTCATGCCCCGGCTGCACCTGGGCTGGTGGGGGCTGGCCGACGACGCCGGCTGGCGGGCCCGGCACCGGCTCTTCCCCCGGCTGCGGGGCTTCGCGGCGGGCGTCGATCTGGGGGTCGACCTGCGCAGCGACTCGAGCGCGTGGGGCGGCCTGGGCGCGGGCGACGGGCGGGCCGATCGCAACGACCCGATGGCGGTGATCCCCATCGCCCGCCAGTGGCTGCGGGCGGGGCTGCCGCTGGGCGGGCGGCTGCGGGTCGAGGTCGAGCAGCAGGCCGGCTTCGGGGTCGGCGAGGACGACCTCACCCGGGCCCGGGTGGGCGGGGCGAACCCCTACGTGGTGCAGGTGCCCGGCGCGCCGTGGGCCGCGTGGCTGGCCGATCGCTTCGTCGCCGGGCGGCTGGCGCTGCCGGTGCGGGCCTTCGCCGACGTCGAGATCGCGCCGACCGCCGCCGCGGTGTGGCTGCGCGACCCCCAGCGAGAGGGCGGGGACGCGATGGGGCTGGTGTGGGGCGCCGGGGCGACGGTCGACGCTCGCTTCGGCCGGTGGCAGGTCGATCTGCGGGGCGGAGTGAGCCCGTCGCTGGCCGACGATCTGGCGTGGAGCGCCTACCTCGGGGTCGGCTGGGGCACCGGCGGCTGAGGCTCAGCGTTCGAGGCGCGCGCCCGACCAGTCGAGGTGCAGCCGGCCGTCGCGGTAGATCCGGCCGGTGGCCGCCAGATCGGTGCTCTCGGCGTCGATCCGACGGTGTACGTTCTCCGGCGGGGTCAGCACGGTGTCCCGGCCGAGGTCGAACCGCTGGGCGGGCAGCAGCGCCCGGTAGGCCCGGTTCAGCGCCAGCGCCCGGGCCCGCGACGGCAGGATCAGGTCGCCCATGTCACCCGGACCGCCCGGCGCGGCTCGGCGGACCCGGGCCTCGTCGAGCGCGCCGTCGGGCCAGAACCGGGCCCGCAGCTCAGCGTTGCTGCGGAACTCGTCGCCCCCGTCCACCCGGCGGAACCAGGTGAGCGTCTCGGGCTCGGCGTGGCCCGCCTGGGGCACGTCGGGCATGCCTTCGACGTCCTGCATCGCCCAGCCCGCCGCGCCGGGCACCTTGCGGGCGAACGAGAAGGTGCTGTCGACGGTGACCGAGAGCGCCGTATGGCACCCCATGCAATAGAGCTGCTCTTCGGCGGTCTGCACCCGCAGGCGACCCTCGGCGTCTTCGATGAAGCCCTGGAGCTGCCAGCCGAAGTCATTGCGCAGCCCGACCTCGGCGTCGCCGGTGTAGCGGGGCAGGATGCCGCGCTCCTTGGCGTCCAGCTCTTCGGCGTAGGCCCGCTGCCGGCCCCAGCGATCGACCGCCTGCCGCTTGATGGCGTAGCGCAGCTCCTTCAGCCGGGTCGCGAGGTGCCCCGGCGCGTCGGGGTCGAGGTAGCGCACCGGGTGCAGGAACTCCACGCCCGGGGGGTACAGCAGCCGCTCGACCGGCACGTCGGCCGCCCCGCCGATGTAGTGGCTCGGCAGTGATCGGATGACATGCGCGACGCCGTAGGTGCCATCACCGTCGAGGTCGTGCCCCGCCCGCCGCTCGTCGACCGGCTCGACCCGGCGGGCGGGCACCTCGGCCTTCGGATCGGCCGCGATGGCCGCCTCGAGGATCGCGAGGTTGGCCCGATACACCGCCCGCGAGGCGTGCCCGTCGGCGTCGGCCCGGAAGGGCGCCGGCAGCCGCACGAAGACATCGCCGACGCTGCCGTTGCTGGGCCAGAACGTGCCGGGGAACGGCTTGAACCGCACCGCCCGCCAGCCGCTGCCGTCCCGGGCGAAGCCGTCGCCGTCCACCCCCCGGTGCAGGTCGAGGTCGGGCACGTAGCCCGGGTAGTCGCCCCGCCCGATCAGGGCCATCCGCAGCGGGGTGTAGTTGTCGGTCCGGATCCAGTCGAGGATGTCGGCCTCGCCCCGGTCGGGCGCCGGCCGCTCGGCGAACAGGTTGTGCCAGCGGTTGGTGCGGGCGAAGTCGGAGAACGCGTAGGCCGCCTGCAAGGGCCAGTCGACCTGCTCGTTGGGGCCGATGCCCTCGGCGTGGCAGGTCCAGCACGGGTTGGCGACGCCCGCGGTCCGGGTGTAGCAGGCCGGGGGCACCACCGCCTCGCCGTTGGCGATCTCGAGCCCGGCGGCCCGGACCTGCGCCAGCGGGTCGTAGGCCGCCGGGGCCTCACCCGACGACGCGGCGCGCATCGGCGGCGGGGTGCGCGGCGTGGGGTCGCCGGGCAGGCAGCCGGCGAGCCCGGCGGCGATCAGCAGCAGCGTCTTCGGACCGCGGGTCATCGGCTCACCCCTCGAACGGCCAGCCGCTGAACACGCCCTCGCCGGGGTGCTGCACGCTGAAGAACAGCGTGCCCATGGCCGAGGTCAGCGCGGGCCCGGTGGCCTCGGCGTCGCTCGGCGCGGCGACCACCCGGAACGGCCGCCCGTAGGTGGCCTCGACCACCCCCGGGGCGCCCTCCATGTGGGCCGGGTCGAGGTCGAGGTAGTAGATCGCGTCGGCGGTGCCGTTGCGCCCGAAGTTGCCGTCGGTGCCGAACCACAGCCCGCCGTCGCCGTCGACGAGCAGGTTGTCGGGGTTGGCGACGTCGTACAGCCCGGTGCCGGCGGTGCCGACCCACACCAGCCCGTAGCTGAAGGTGAGGCTGCTGGCCGGATCGGCCGGATCGGCCTCGGTGATCGCGAAGATCGAGCCGTCGGCGTCCTCCCGCACCGGGGCCTCCTCGGGCTGGGTCTCGGGGTCGTAGACCCGGCCCTCGGCGTCGAGCGCGGTCTGGCGCCCGTGCTTGGTGAAGGCCACGTACAGCCGGGGGGTGCCGCTGGGGTCGCGGGGGTTCCACTCGACGTCCTCGGGGCGGTTCTGCTCCATGACCCCGATCTTGTTGGCCGCGGTGTACAGCGCCCGGCGCACCATCGTGTCGTCGGGGAAGCCGCCGATGCGGTTGTAGTCCAGGTCGCGCAGCGCCTCGCCGACGGTGACGCCCGGCCGGCCGAGCGCCGCCCCGTTGGGGGCCTCGTCGGCGCTGTCGACGCTCATCTCGATCCACCGGCCCTGCGCCGCTTCGAAGCCGTAGGGCAGCGCGTCGCCGACGGTGAAGCCGGTGTGGTTGTCGAGCCCCTCGAGGTGGGCGACGTACAGCGTGCCGTCGGCCAGCAGGGCCCGGGTCTCGGCCTTGCTCATGCCCGCCCGCCACGGCTCGGCGGTGACGAACTTGTAGATGCGGCCCCCGCGGCGGTCGTTGGCCGCGTAGAGCACGATCGGGCGCCCGTCGAGCAGGCCCCAGTCCTCGTCGACGACGAAGGTGGCGTTCTCCCAGCGGGCCCGGCCGACGGCGCCCAGCTTCTGGTGGCCGACGCCCGCCTCGGACTTGCCGAGCCACTCGCCGGGGGCCACGCCGGGGTCGATCTCGGTCAGGTAGCCGTAGGCGTCGCGGTCGTGGTGCTCCCAGGCGTCGGCGATGAGCCCGAAGGCCGAGGCGTCGCTGGTGCCATAGGTCGGGCTCACCTCGGATCCGGCGTCGAAGCCGGCCCCGGGCACGAAGCGCATGCGGCTGGTCCAGGCGGTCTCGAGGTCGCCGTAATAGTCCTGCACGTTCTCCTCGGCGGTGATGACCGTGCCCCACGGGGTCTGGGCCCCCGAGCAGTCCCCGGCGATGCCCGGGGCGATGCCCTCGGGCAGCAGGGTGCCCTCGTCGGTGTGCTGGCGGCCGGCGAGCGGCTGGCCGGTGACCGCGAGCAGGGTCTTGCTGGTGGCGTCGTAGCGCACCGCGCCGGCGCTGCGGTCGAGCTGCCACTCGCCGGTGGACGGGTCGCGCACCGCCCGCATCCACGAGCCGCCGATGCTGCGCTTGAACCACCGGAGCTGGGTGTCGACCGCCGCCTGGGGCCAGGTCATCGCGGTGACGTCGTTGTCGAGCAGGCCCACCGCCCGCAGCCAGCGGGCGAGGGTGAGCTGCTGGCCGGTCGGGGCCGAGGCCGGGGTCGGGATGTCGTTGCTGATGTACTCGTGGTTGACCCACAGCCAGCCGATGTCATCGGCGCCGTTCCACTGGGGCGGCGCGCCCTCGACGGCGTCCCAACCGTCGCCGAACCACGCCACGTAGTCCGCGTTGGCCCCGAAGCGGGGGGCGAGCGGGTCGTCGTCGTAGGTCAGCGGGTCGAGCCAGCGCACCACGACGCTGGTCTGCGTGCCGGCGATGGCCCGCACGGCGTCGGTGCTGGCGTTGGCCAGGGGGAACCCGGCCGGGGCCTCGCCGGCCGCGACCCGCTCCACCCGCTCGCGGACCAGCGCGCCGAGGTCGTCGGCGCCCAGCGCGCTGACCGCCACCAGCGACGAGCGGGGCGGCGCGGTGGACAGGGGGTTGCTGGTCGGCCCGGCCGGGCCCCGGGCCCCGTCGGCGCCGTCGGCGCCGTCGGCCCCATCGACGCCGTCCAGCCCGTCGACCCCGTCCAGCCCGTCGGCCCCGTCCCGGCCGTCGCGCCCGTCCCGACCGTCGGCGCCGTCCACCCCGTCGGTCCCCTCCCGGCCGTCGCGCCCGTCGGCCCCGGTCGAGCCCTGAGCCCCGACCGGCCCGGTGGCGCCCTGGGGCCCGGCGACGCCCGGCGCGCCGTCGTCCCCGTCCGCGCCACATCCGGCCAGGCTCAGCGCCATCGCGAGCCCCGCCACGGTCCATGCAGCCATCCTCGGCATGCCATCTCTCCCTGCTTCGGTCCGCGTCCATCGCGGCGCGCGCAGGGTGGGCCCGCTCGGTGACCGGGCGATGGGCGGGCGGTGAAAGATCACCGACCGATCGGTGCCCGGGCGGTGGCTGCGCGATGGCATCGGTGGCAGGCGGCGGTGACGGCCGGGCGACGCATCCGGATAGGGCACACCGGATGGCGTTCATGTCACCCCAGCATCACCCGGCTGTCATGCGTCCGGTGGATGGGTCTCATGGGAGACGGGCCGTCGTCGGGTGGGTGTCGCGGGCGTGGCCGGCGGATGACGGCGGGGGCGGGTTCGAGCGGGGCGGGGCCTCAGCCGTCGGCCCGCACCTTGCCCTTGGTCTCGGCGACGACGAGGTCCTTGCCGGCGGCCTTCCACCCGGCGACGCCCTCCTCGAAGACGTGCACGTCGGTGTAGCCCAGGTCGACCGCGGCCAGGGCGGCCTTCTTCGAGGCGCTGCACATGGTGTTGGCGCACAGGAAGGTCATCTTGGCGCCCTTGTCGGCCCCGAGGGTCTCGGCGCTCATCGCGGCGTAGTCGACCCGCACCGCGGTGGGCAGGGTGCCGGCGGCGTAGGTCTCCTCGCTCGCGGCGTGGAACACCTTGCTGGCCTTCTGATCGATCCACGACGCGAGGGTCGTCGTGTCGACCTTCTCGTACTTCTTGGCCTCCATCGACTTCTGGCCTTCGCAGGCCAGGGCGGCGGTGGCCCCGCCGAGCACGAGGCCGGCGGTGAGGAGGGCGGCGGAGAGCTTGCGGAACATGGGGACTCCCACGGGTCGGTGTGCGGCGGGCCGCCGACGGCGGCCTGTCGGGACGATGCCGGCGGCTCCCGGCGGGTTGCGGCCCCCGAGGCCCGTCGACGGACGCCGATCAGCAGAGCAGATCCCGCCCGGCGAGCGCCAGCGGACCGGCGTATCGCGCCGTATCCTCCGTATCGATCGAGCGGGCTCCGGCGTCAGTCGCTCACTCTTGCGTGACGGTGTGCCCCGAGCCCCGGTTTTCTGGCATGATGGCCCGGCGCGGATGCTCGGAGGCCGCCTGCCCTGGACGGCCTCGGCGGTGCGCGCGTCAGGAGACCCATGTCTCGTCGCCGATGGTTCATCGCAGCGGGCGCGGCCCTCGGGCTGTCGCTGGCGTATCTGCTGGCGTGGCCGGTGCCGATCGATCCGGTCGCCTGGCAGGCCCCGCCGAACCCGGGCTACGCCGGGGACTTCGCCACGAACCGGCGCCTGGCCGACCTCGAGCTGTTCGACCTGAGCCCGTCCCACGGGCCGGAGGATCTGGCGGTCGACCGGGCGGGGCGGGTCTACGCCGCGGTGGAGGACGGCGGCATCCTGGCGCTGACTCCCGAGGGTGGATTCGAGCGCTGGGCCGAGACCGGCGGGCGCCCGCTGGGTATCGAGTTCGGCCCCGGGCCGGGCGGCGCCGACGGGGCCGAGGTGCTGTACGTCGCCGACGCCTTCCGGGGGCTCTTGGCCATCGGCCCCGACCGGCGGCCGCGGGTGCTCGTCGACGCGGTCGACGGGGTGCCGGTGCGCTACGCCGACGACCTCGACATCGCCGACGACGGCACGCTGTACTTCAGCGACGCCTCGACGAAGTTCGCCGCGGCGGACCATGGCGGGACCTACCCGGCGAGCGTGCTCGACCTCAACGAGCACGGGGGCCACGGTCGGCTGATCGCCTACGACATCCGCTCCGGGGCGGCGCGGGTGGTGCTCGACGGCCTGCAATTCGCCAACGGGGTCGCGCTGAGCCACGACCAGCGGGCGGTCCTGATCGCCGAGACCGGCATGTATCGGGTGATCCGCTGGTGGCGCTCGGGGCCGCGGGCGGGCGAGGTCGAGCCGGTGCTGGGGCCCCTGCCCGGCTTCCCCGACAACGTGGCCCGCGGCCGCGATGGGCGCTACTGGGTCGGGCTGACCTCGCCCCGCAGCCCGGCGCTCGACTGGGGCTGCGATGTGCCCTGGCTGCGGCGGCTGTTCGAGCGGCTGCCGGCGGCGCTCAAGCCCAAGGCGACCGCCCGCCCCCATGTGATCGCGTTCGACGATCGAGGCGCGGTGGTGGCCGATCTCCAGGATCCGGGCGGGCCGCACGCCTTCGTCACCGGGGCGCTCGAGGCGGGGGGTCACATCTATCTGAGCAGTCTGCGCGCGGGCACGCTCGCCCGGCGGCCGGCGCTCGAGGAGGCGCGATGAGATCGATGGGCATGGCATGGCTCGGCGCGGCGCTGCTCGCGCTGCTGGTCGGCTGTCAGCCGGCGCCGGGCGATACGTCGGCAGACGGTGGGCCCGGCGGCGACGGCGGCAGCGGCGGTGTCGGCGGGTCGGGCGGCAGCGGCGGCGCGGGCGGCGTCGGTGGATCGGGCGGGGTCGGCGGCAGCGGAGGCGCGGGCGGGGTCGGCGGCAGCGGGGGCGCGGGCGGGTCGGGCGAGCTCGACGGCGCGGCCCTGTACGCCCGGCACTGCGCCCGGTGCCACGGCCCGGCCCGCCTGGGCGGCGTCGGCCCGGCGCTGGACGCGCTCGACGGCTTCGACCACCCGGCGCTGGTCACCCGCATCGCCGAGACGATGCCCCCCGGCGACGAGATGGCCTGCGCCGGCGGCTGCGCCGAGGCGGTGGCCGACTGGCTCATCGCGCAGGCGGCGCCCCCCGAGCCGGTGGACTGCGCCGCGGCGGCGCCCGATCTGCCGCCCCGCCGCCTGCGGCTGCTGACCCGCCGAGAGTACGACGCCGCGGTGACCGATCTGCTGTGGCCCGGCGCGGCCGACGGGGCGGTGTGCGGCGAGGTGACCTTCGAGTTCCCGGCCGACGGCGAGCCGGGGGCCCGCACGGTGCACGTGGCCGGCACCTTCAACGACTGGGCCCCGACGCTGGCCGAGGGCGGGCTGGCGATGGACCGCGGCGCCGACGGGATCTGGCGGCTGACGGCCCGGGTCGGCGAGGGCACCCACCGCTACAAGTTCGTGGTCGACGAGGCCCGCTGGTACCCCGACCCGGGCAACGACTGGCGGGAGAACGACGGCTTCGGCGGCCAGAACTCGGTGATCGAGCTGCGCTGCGACGGGGCCGGCGGGCCCGGCGGGCGGCCCTCCCGCGACCTGCCGCCCGAGACCCGCCCCGCCGAGTTCGCGTTCGACAACCACGCCGCCTCGGCCCAGGTGACCACGGTGCACCTCGAGGCGTACCTCGAGGCGGCCGAGGGGCTGGCCGACGACGCGCTGGACGCCCTGCCCTGTCGGGACTGCGCCGATCGGCTGGTCGATACGCTGGCCCCCCGGGCCTTCCGCCGGCCGCTGACCGCCGACGAGCGGGCCCGCTACCGGGCGCTCTTCGACGGGGTCGAGTGGGACGTCGGCGCCCGGCGCTTCCTGATCGCGGTGCTGGGCTCGCCGCACTTCCTGTATCGCAGCGAGCTGGGCGCGCCGGCCGGGGACGGCACCTGGCGCCTCACCGGGGCCGAGGCGGCGACCGCGCTGGCGTTCTTCGTGTGGGGCACGCTGCCCGACGCCGCGCTGGTGCAGGCCGCCGCGGCCGGCGAGTTGGACGACGCCGACGGCCTCGAGCGCCACGCCCGACGGCTGCTGGCCGACGACCGGGCCCGGGCCGTGGTGGGCAGCTTCGCCGAGCAGTGGCTGGGCATCGAGCCCTTGCCCGAGGCGGTGCGGGTCGACCCGGCGCTCGACGGCAACCTGCGGGGCGCGATGCTGGCCTCGACCCGGCGCTTCGTCTCGTCGGTGGTCTTCGACGGGCCCCACGACTTCGCCAGCCTGCTCACCGCCGATCACACGTTCGTCAACGCCGCGCTCGCGGCCCACTACGGCATCGACGGCGTCGACGGCGCCGCGCTGCGCCGGGTCGAGGCTCCGCCCGAGCGGCGGGGGGGCGTCCTGGGGCACGGCAGCGTGCTGGCGGTCCAGGCCCACGCCGACCAGTCGTCCCCCATCCGGCGGGGGCTCTTCGTGCGGCGCACGCTCTTGTGCCAGGAGCTGCCCCCGGCCCCGCCCAACGCGGGCGGGGTGCCCGACGTCGACCCCCAGGCGACGACCCGGGCGCGGTTCCGGCAGCACACCGACGACCCGTTCTGTCATAGCTGCCACCGCTACATCGACGACGTGGGCTTCGGCTTCGAGCACTTCGACGCCGTCGGCCGCTGGCGGGCGACCGAGAACGGCCACCCGATCGACGCGCTGGGCGACATGAACGACGTCGAGGGGCTGGGCAGCGGCACCGCGGCGCCCTACGAGGGCCTCGACGCGCTGGGCGACATCCTCGCCGACAGCGCCGCGGCCCGGCTGTGCTTCGTGCGTCAGGTGCGCCGCTTCGCGCTGGGCGTGCTCGAGGGCGAGGCGGCGGCGTGCGACATCGAGCGGCTGGCGGACGACTGGGCCGCCACCGGAGACGACATCCGCGAGCTGATGGTGCTCGTCGTGCGCGATCCGGCGTTCACCCACCGCCGGGAGGAGGGCCCGTGAGCGACGTGAACCAGAAGACCCGCGGGCCGCGGATCTCCCGCCGCCGCTTCTTGCAGGCGGCCGCGGCCGGGGCGGCGCTGCCCGGCACGCTGGGGCTGCTGGGGGGCGAGGCCCGGGCCCAGGCCGGCGGGGCCCGGCGGTTCCTGGTGTTCTACTTCCCCGACGGGGTGCCCGGCGACAGCCAGGAGGGCGACCGCAGCCTGTGGCACATCCACGAGGGCGGCGAGGCCGACTTCGCCCTGCCCGACCTGCTCGCCCCGCTGGCGCCGTACCGCGATCGCTCGGTGTTCTTCCGGGGGCTGTCGATGGGCGACGCCGACAACGGCAGCCACCCCGGCGGGGCCCAGAAGCTGCTGACCGCGGTCGACCGGGGCAACGGGGAGAGCGTCGACCGGGTGCTCGCCCGCACCATCGGCGCCGAGGCGCCCCACCGCCACGTCTACCTCGGGGTGCAGGCGGCGCCCGGCGGGGCCTCGGGCGACAAGGCGATCAGCTACGTGGCCCCGGGCAACACCGTCGCCGCCCAGGACGACCCGGTGCAGGCGTTCGGGCGGCTCTTCGGCGGCGGGCTGGCGGTCGAGCCGGGCGCGCCGCCGGTGGACGTGCGCCAGGCGACCCGGCGCAGCGTGCTCGACGTGATGCGGGCCGACCTCGAGAGCCTGCGGGGGCGGGTCGCCGGGCGGGCCCGCAGCCGGCTCGAGCTGCACCTCGACGCGGTGCGCGAGCTGGAGCTGCGGCTGGCCCCGATGGCCGACCCCGACCCGCCGCCGCAGATGGGCGACCGCTGCGCGCAGGTGCCGGCCCCGGTGGCGGCCATCGATCAGGGCGCGCTGTACGACCCGGCGCGGTTCCCGGCCATCCTCGAGGCCCAGACCGAGGTGATGGTGCGGGCGATGGCCTGCGGGCTAACCCGGGTGGGCGTCATCCAGTGCAGCCACCACACCACCGACCTGCTGATGAGCGCCTTCCCCGGCACGCCGATGGCCGCCGAGGGCATCTACATGCGCAGCCACGAGGCGTCGCACTACGGGGCCCGGCACGATCTCGGCGACCCCAAGTTCCGCTCGTTCGTGGCCCAGCGGCGGTGGTTCATCGAGCGCTACGCGGCCCTGCTCGGGCGGCTGGCCGAGATGCCCGAGGGCGACGGCACGATGCTCGATCACACGGTGGTGCTGTTGTGCACCGAGGTGTGCGACGGCAACACCCACCAGCACCACGACATGCCGTTCGTCGTCTCGGGCGGCGAGGCGGGCGGGGTGCGCACCGGGCGGCTGCTGCGCTTCGGGTTCCGGCGCCACGGCGACCTCTACGCCGGCCTGGGCCGCGCCCTGGGCGCCGACTTCGCCCGCTTCGGCGACGCCGGCGAAGGCCCCCTGCCCGGATTGGTGGCGTAATCGGTCGTGATCGGGGCATGCTCTCAGGCACATGTCTGAGCACGACACGGACATCCTCCGGGCGCTGCGGGGCGCGATCGACGCGCTGCCCGACGTGGTCTACTGCCTCGACGAGCACGGGGCGGTGCTGCACCTCGGGGCGGCCGCCGACCGGCTCTACGGCCAGCCGGTGCCCGAGCTGCTCGCCCGGGGCGGCGACTTCCGGCTGGCGCCCATCGACCCCGCCGACCGCCCCCGGGTCGAGGCCGCCTACCGCCGGCTCAAGGACGGTCGGCGCATCGAGCTGACCTACAACATCCGCCGGACCGACGGGGTCGTGGGCACCGTGCGGGAGCGGATCAGCCGCAAGGCCGGCCGCACGCAGGGCATCATCAGCGCGGTGCGGTCCGACAACCAACTCGCCCTGCCGCTGGTGGTGCGCGACGCGCTCGAGGGCAGCCCTCAGCTCTTCGCCATGTTCGACCTCGACGGCCGGGTGCGCTGGGCCAGCGGCGCGTTCGAAGCCGAGCTGGGGCTGCCCCGGGCGACGCTGATCGGATCATCGAGCCTGGACGTCGTGCACCCCGAGGATCGGGCGGTCATCAGCGAGGCGTTCGCCGATCTCGACCGCGAGGGCGAGGTGGCGACCCGCTACATCGAGTGCCGGGTCGGGGCCGACGGCGACTGGCGGTGGGTCGCGTGGGTCGTGCTGCCCTGGCCCCAGCGGGGGCGGATCTACGCCGTGGGGATCGACATCCACGCCCAGCGCATGGCCGCCGCCGCGCTGGAGCGGGCCGAGGCCGCCCGGCTGGCGACCTACGATGGCTTGTGGGACGTCGACCTCATCACCGGCGAGATCCAGGGCAATGCCCGGCTGTACGGCATGCTGGGCTACGCCGAGGGCGAGATCGCGCTGCGCTACGACAACTGGCTCAACTTGGTGCACCCCGACGACCGGGAGCGGGTCGGCGCGGCGTTCGAAGAGCACCTGTGGGGCGACGCCCCGATGTATCACCTCGAGCACCGGCTGCTGCGCAAGGACGGCACCCCGCTGTGGGTGCTCGCCCGGGGTCAGGTGGTGCTGCGGGAGGGCGGCTTCACCCCGACCCGCATGGTCGGCTCGTACACCGACATCACCGAGCGCAAGCAGGTCGAGGGCGCGCTGTCCCGCAGCGAGGAGCGGGCCCGGTGCATCGTCGAGGCGGTCACCGTGCCGATGGTCATCACCCGCATGGCCGACGGCCGCGTGGTCTTCGCCAACGACCACGCCCGGGCCCGATTCGGGGATCGGGTCGAGCAGCCGGGCGACTTCTACGCCGCCAGCCCCCAGCGGGCGGGCTTCGTCGAGGCGCTCGAGCGGGACGGCCGGATCAGCGAGTACGAGGCGTGCTTCGCCGCCCCGGGGGGCGAGCAGGCGTGGCTGATCATCGCCGCCAGCCTCATCGAGTTCGACGGCGAGCCGGCGGCCCTGGCGACGTTCTCCGACATCACCGAGCGCCGCCGGGCCGAGGAGGCCATCCGCGACCGCAACCAGACCCTCCAGATCGTCCTGCGCACCACCAGCGATGGCATCTGGGACTGGGATCTGCGCACCGACGTGGTGCGGTACAGCGCCCGGTGGAAGGAGATGCTGGGCTACGCGCCCGACGAGCTGGCCGACACCGCCGAGACGTGGCGGGCCCTGATCCACCCCGAGGACCGCCCGGTCGCCGAGCAGCGGCTCACCGACCACCTGCAGCGGGGCATCCCCTTCGAGCACACCTCGCGCTACACCCACAAGGACGGCGCCCTGCGGTGGATCGTGGTGCGGGGGCACGCCCTGCGCGACGCGCACGGCCACCCGGTGCGCATGATGGGCAACCACACCGACATCACCGAGCAGATGCGGGCCCGGGACGAGCGGCGGCGCATGCAGAGCCGGCTGCAGAACGCCCAGCGGCTCGAGAGCATGGGGGTGATGGCCAAGGGGGTGGCCCACGACTTCAACAATCTGCTGATGGCCATCCTCGGCAACGCCGAGCTGGGCATGCTCGACGCCCCCGGCGGCACCGAGCTGAGCCAGGCGCTCGACGAGATCTGCGCCGCCGCCCGCCAGGCGACCGACCTGTGCAACCAGCTCCTGGCCTACGCCGGCGAGGAGGACGTGACCCTCGCCCCGCTGGACGTGGCGCGGGTGGTGCGCGACATGCGGCCGCTGCTCGAAGCCAGCATCACCCGCAAGGCCCACCTCGATCTGGACTGCGACCGCGAGCTGCCGGCGGTGCGGGGTGATGCGGCGCGGCTGCGGCAGGTGGTGGCCAACGTGGTGCTCAACGCCAGCGACGCGCTCGGCGGCCTGCCGGGCACCATCCGGGTCAGCACCGGCATGACCGACCTGAGCCTCGAAGGCCGGGACGACGGGCGGGACGACAGCCGCATCCTCGTCGACCCGCTGCCGGCAGAGCTGTACGTCTACGTCGAGATCGAAGACGACGGAGCGGGCATCCCGCCCGAGCTGCGCAGCCGCATCTTCGACCCGTTCTTCACCACCCGCGAGGGCGCCGGGCGGGGCCTGGGGCTGGGGTCGGCGCTGGGCATCATGCGCAGCCACGGGGGCACCATCGAGGTCGAGAGCGCCGTCGGCGAGGGCTCGATCTTCCGGCTGCTGCTCCCCATCGTGCGCCAGTCCACCCCCTCGTTCCGCCCGGCCAACAGCCCGCCGCCGGGCCCGATCGACCCCGAGTTCAGCGGCGAGGGGCTGGTGCTCTTCGTCGACGACCGCTCCGCGCTGCGGGGGGTGGCGCTCAAGTGGCTCGAGTCGGCCGGCTTCGAGGTCGCGCTGGCCGAGGACGGCCGGGAGGCGGTGCAGCTCTTCGAGTCGGTCGCCGACCGGGCCCGGGCGGTGGTGCTCGACCTGACGATGCCCGAGCTGGACGGGCCCGAGGTGCTCGGCATCCTGCGCGCCCGCCGGCCCCAGATCCCGGCCCTGTTGATGAGCGGCTTCGGCCGCCCCGGCACGATGGACGCGCTGGCCACCGACGGGCCGGTGGAGTTCCTCGCCAAGCCGTTCGACCGGGCGCAGCTGCTGGGGGCCCTCGAACGCCTGCTCGAGGCCGGGGACATCGAGCAGACCCTGTGAGCCGCCCCCGGCGCGCCGTCCACCCCGACCGGAGCCGGGCGCCACGTCCGACGGAGCCATCGAGCGCCTGATCACCGCCCGGGCCCGCGACCTGGGCGGGAAGGTGCCGGGGGGCGAGGCGGACGTCATCCCGCTGCCCGCCGGGATGGGGCCCTGAGCGAACCGTCATGCGCCTGACGGCTCACGCCCGACATGCGCCCGATGAGGCCGGATCCTCGTCAGGCGGCTGACGGTTTCCCGGCGCCCCCTCACCCCGGTCACCGCGGATTCGACGGCCGCGCGGCGCTGCACTATCCTGACCGGCGGCATCATCGAGGGACCCCATGACCGCATCGCTGCGCTGTCCGGCATGCCAGACCGCGGTCGCGACGACCGCCCGGTTCTGCTCGAGTTGCGGCGCCCGCCAGCCGATGGACGCCGCCACCGCCCCCGGCGCGGCCCCCGAGCCGGACATGCCCCGCACCCCGTCCCGCTTCCTGCCCCCGGGGCTGGTGCTGGCCGACACCTACACGATCGAGGACGTCGTCGGCGAGGGCGGCATGGGCGTGGTCTACCGGGCCCGCGACCGGGCCCTCGAGCGGGTCGTCGCGCTCAAGTCGCTGCACCTCAACCTGCTCGGCGACGCCGAGGTCCGCCGCCGCTTCGTGCGCGAGGCCCGGGTGATGACCCGCTGGAGCCACCCCCACATCGCCGCGGTCTACGACTTCGTCGAGTCGGCCCACGTCCTGGCGCTGGTGATGGAGTACATCGAGGGCGAGACGCTGCTCTATCACATCGAGCGCTGGCGGGGCGGCATGCCCCCGGGCGAGCTGCTGCCGCTGATGCTGCCGGTGCTCGACGCGATGGCCTGCGCCCACGCCGAGGGGGTCGTGCACCGCGACCTCAAGCCGGAGAACATCATCGTCGAGCGCCGCGGCGGGCGGCCGTGGCCCAAGGTCGTCGACTTCGGCATCGCCAAGATCCTCGAAGGCACCGCCTACACCGTCAGCGGCGCGCTGTTGGGCACCTGGCGCTACATCTCGCCCGAGCAGGCCCGCTCGCCGCACCTGGTCGACCACCGGGCCGACATCTACAGCCTGGGCGTGACGTTGTATCACCTGATCGAAGGCCGGCTGCCGTTCGAGCACGACAACCCCTACGCGATGCTGATGGACCACGTCGGCACCCCGCCCCCGCCGCTGAGACGGACCGACGTGCCCCCGGCGCTGGGCCGGCTGGTGCTCGACTGCATGGCCAAGGATCCCGCCGCCCGGCCGCCGAGCTGCGAGGCGCTCGCCGAGCGGCTGCGGGACGCGCTGAGCGACGGGGCGTTCCCGATCGACGGCGGCGACGTCTCGGACGGGGTCGCGCCGACCCTGAGCATCGAGCCGGTGCGCCCCCGGGGCGACGACGGCGCGGCGCTGGTCGCGGTGCCGGCGGGCGAGTTCCTCATGGGCCGCGATCGGCGCCCGGTGTGGCTGGACGCGTTCTCCATCGACCGCACCCCGGTGACCAACCGCCGCTTCGCCCGCTTCGTCGAGGCCACCGGCTACCGCCCCGAAGACCGGCGGGGCTTCCTGCGCCACTGGCGGGGCGGGGTCTGTCCGAAGGCGCTGCTCGACCACCCGGTGGTGCACGTCTCGTGGCACGACGCCCGGGCCTACGCGGCCTGGGTCGGCCGGCGGCTGCCCACCGAGGCGCAGTGGGAGAAGGCCGCCCGGGGCAGCGACGGCCGCAGATACCCCTGGGGCCGCAACTCGCCGACCGCGGCCCACGCGCGGTTCGGCGGGCGGCGCTCGGGCACCGCCCCGGTGGGAGACCACCCGGCGGGGGCCTCGCCCTGCGGCGCGCTGGATATGGCGGGCAACGTCTGGGAGTGGTGCCTCGACGTCGACGACCCCGACTTCTACCGCACCGGCCCGCCGCGCAACCCCTACCGCACCGGCCCCCCGAGCCGCGAGGCCTCGGTGGTGCGCGGGGGGAACTGGGCCTTCGGCGCCCGGGCGCTGCTCACCTGGGCCCGGCGGGGCTTCCCGCCCGACACCCGGCTCGACGGGGTCGGCTTCCGCTGCGTGGGGTGAGGGTCCGGGCGCTGCGGTCCGCTACCGGCCGTAGCTCGACAGGAACGCCCGCAGCGGCGGGATCACCTCGTCCGCCCGGGACAGCGCCGCGCTGTGGTGTCCGCCCTCGATGCGCACCAGCCCCCGGGCCCCGGGCAGGTGCTTCGCCAGGAAGGCGCCGTCCTCGAAGGGGATGCCGGCGTCGGCGGTGCCGTGCACGACGAGCGCCGGGGCCTCGATCTCACCCAGCCGGTCGGCGACGTCGTCCCGCTCGATCATCGCGTCGATGCCCGCCGCGATCGCCTTGGGATCGTAGCCCCGCCACCGGGGCAGCCAGTCCTTCCACAGCGCGCCCACCTCGGCCTCGGGCCCCAGGATGCCATTGGCGTTGCCGTGCACGATGGGATCGACCGCCCCGTGCTCGCGCCACGTATCGCGCACCTGGCGATACACCGCGTGGATCTCGGGCGCGTCGACCGCCGCCCGGGTGCTCATCAGCACCAGCGCCCGCACCCGCGCGGGGAAGAGCAGCGCGAAGCGCAGCGCCATGTAGCCCCCGCGGGACATGCCGCCGATGACCGCCCGCTCGAGGCCCAGGTGATCCAGCAGGCCGGCGCAGTCCCGGGCGGCGTCGTAGAAGTCGAAGGGCCGCCCGTCCCACGGGGTCTGCCCGAAGCCCCGGGTGTCGTAGCGGATCACCCGGAAGTCCCGCCGCAGGGCGTCGGCGATGGGGTCGAACATCCGGTGGTCCATCAGGAAGCCGTGCACCAGCACCACCGGCGGGCGCTTCCCGTCGGGATCACTGTCGACGTAGTACACGCGTTGTCCGTTGGCATCGGCGAAAGGCATCGGCGGACTCCGTCCGAAGGTGGGCTGGGATAGGATGAACCCGAGCGGTGGCGGGTCGCGGCGCGGAGGGGAGAGGCGGGAGAGAGAGGCCGTTTTGGGGAGCCGGGCGTCTCTGCGCCGCCCGGCTCCCAGCGATCGTGGAATCGCCGCCCGAAGCGTAACAACATACACCAGCGCCTGCAAACAAAGCGTTTTATTTGTATCCAAAGCAGAGGGGTTCGTGCCGCTCCGCCGGCCCGGGCGATACGCCGCGGGCGGACACACCCACCTGATTTCCCGGTCGGGATCGCCTACCATCGGCGGCGATGCAGCCCGATCCTCCGCCGACCATCGACCTCGACAACGGCGCCACCACGCGCCCCGACCCCGCGATCATGGCCGCCCTGCTCGATCGACAGGCGACCCTCTACGCCAACCCCAGCGCCCGCCACGCCCGGGGCCGGGCCGCCGCCGAGGCGCTGGAGACCGCCCGCGGCCGGCTGGCGGGGCTGATCGGGGGCGCGCCGGCCGGTCTGATCTTCACCGGCGGGGGCACCGAGGCGCTGGGGCTGGCGCTGCTCGGCGCGCCCGGCGGCTCCGGGCGGGTGGCGATCTCGGCGGTGGAGCACGCCAGCGTGCGCGAGGCGGCCGGGGCGCTGGTCGAGCGGCGGGGCTGGGCGCTGGACGTCATCCCGGTCGACGCCGCCGGCCGGGTGCAGCCGGAGGCCCTCACGGCCCACATCGGCCCCGAGACCCGGGCGGTGGCGATCATGCTCGGTCAGAACGAGGTCGGCGGCGTCAACGACATCGCCCGGCTGGCCCCCGTCGTCCGCCGCGCGGCTCCCCGGGCCCGGCTGGTGGTCGACGCGGTGCAGGCGCTGGGCAAGATCCCGATCGACGTGGCCGCGCTGGACGTCGACTGCCTCGCGATGACCGCCCACAAGCTGCACGGCCCCCGGGGCATCGGCGCGCTGTGGAGCCGGGCTCCGCTCGAGCCGCTGTTGCGGGGCGGCGGCCAGGAGGGCGGCCGGCGGGGCGGGACCCAGTCGGCGCCGCTGGCGCTGGCGTTCGCCGAGGCCGCCGAGCGGGCCCTGGCCGAGCGGGGGCACCTCGCCGCGATGCGCGATCGCTTGTGGGGCGGCATCCGGGCGGCGGTGCCCGGGGCCCGGCTCACCGGCCCGCCCTGCGGCCCCGGGCGCCTGCCGCACAACCTGCACCTGTGCGTGCCGGGGCTGCCCGGCGAGCCGCTGCTCAACCTGCTCGACGTGGCCGGGGTCTACGCCTCGGCGGGCAGCGCCTGTCGCCGGGGGCGCTTCAGCCCGACGCTGGCTGCGATGGGGCACACCGCCGACGAGGGCGCCTGGATCCGGCTGACCACCGGCCGCTTCACGACGCCGGCCGAGGTCGACGCCGCCGTCGAGCGCTTCGCCGACGCGGTGCGCCGCCTGCGCCGGCTGTGCGGCCCCGCCCGGTGAGCGACCCCGACGAGGCGCTGCTCATGGCCCGGGTCGGCGAGCTATGGCTCAAGGGCCGCAACCGGGATCACTTCGTGCGCGCGCTGCACGACAACCTCCAGACCGCGCTGTCGGCCGCGCTGAGCCATGTCCAGGTGATGGCCGGCCGGGGGCGGCTCTACGTCGGCGTGGGCCGGGCCGAGGACGTGCCCCGGGCGCTGGCCATCTGCGCCGACGTGCCGGGGCTGGTCGACGTGGCCCGGGTCGAGCGCTGCCCGCCGACGCTCGACGCGATCGAGGCCGCCGCGCTGGCGCTGGTCGAGGCCCGCTGGGCGGGCGCGACGGGCAGCTTCGCCATCGACGGCCGGCGCACGCAGAAGACGCTGCCGTTCTCCTCGAGCGACCTCAACCGCCGCGTCGGCGCGGCGGTGCTCGCCGCCACCGGGCTGCGGGTCGACCTGAGCCGCCCCGACCGCACGCTGAGCGTCGAGGTCGGCCCCCGCCGGGCCCACCTGTGGACCGCCGCCTGCCCCGGCGCGGGCGGGCTGCCGGTGGGCACCGCGGGCGGCGCGCTGCTGATGCTCAGCGGGGGCATCGACTCGCCGGTGGCGGGCTATCTGGCCCAGAAGCGCGGCTGCCGGCTCGAGGCGGTCTACTTCCACTCGCCGCCCTTCGTCGGCGAGGCCACCCGGGCCAAGGTGCAGGCCCTCGCCCGCCGGCTGGCCGCCCGCCAGGGCCGGCTGACGCTGCACGTCGCGCCGTTCACCGACCCGCAGCTCGCCATCCGGGACCACTGCGACCGGCGGATGGCCGTGCTGCTGTACCGGCGCATGATGTATCGCATCGCCGACCGGCTCGCCGGGCGCCGGGGCCTCGACGCGCTGTGCACCGGCGAGATGCTGGGGCAGGTGGCCAGCCAGACCATGGCCAACCTGACCCTGGTCGACGCCGTCTGCGACCGGCTGGTGCTGCGCCCGCTGCTGACCCACGACAAGCAGGAGTCGGTCGCCCTCGCCCGACGCATCGGCACCTACGAGACCTCGATCCTGCCCCACGACGACTGCTGCGCGCTCTTCCTGCCCGATCACCCGGTGACCCGGGGCACCGCGCCGCTGATGCGGGGTCAGGAGAGCCGGATCGACGTCGACGCGCTGGTCGAGCAGGCGGCGCAGGGCGTCGAGTCGGTCGAGATCGAACCGTGAGCCCCGGAGGCACCCCCATGGCATCGCTCCGCAGCCTGCTGGCCCTGCTCTTCGCCCTCGCCGGGTGCAGCTCGCCGCCCCCGCCTCAGCCCGAGGCGCCGGCTGCGGCGCCCGCCGTCGAGAGCCCGAAGACCCCGCCGGAGGCCGCGCCGGACGCGACTCCACCCGACGCTGCGCCGCCCGACGCCGCCGCCCCGCCGCCGCCGGTCGCGGTCGGCGACTATCCCTGGCTGGACGCCATGGCCGACGCCGGGCCCCTGCCCTCGCTGATCCGGCTCGATACCCGCTTCCCGACCCCGGATGGCTTCACCCGGGTCCCGGTCGAGCCGGGCAGCTACGCCGCCTGGCTGCGCGGCCTGCCCGTGCGCACCGATCGGACCCATGTGCTGGCCTACGACGGCCGCCGCCTCTTCCGCCCCTCGGCGGCGATCGTCGCCCTCGACGTGGGCGACCGCGACCTCCAGCAGTGCGCCGACACCGTCATCCGGCTGCACGCCGAGCACCGCTGGCACCGGGGCGAGGCCGACCGGGTCGCCTATCACTTCACCAGCGGCGACCGCTCGGGCTGGCGCGACTGGCGGCGCGGCGAGCGATTCCGCATCCGGGGGGCGACGGTCGAGCGATATCGAGGGCAGGCCCGGAGCAACACCTGGAAGAGCTGGCGTGGCTGGCTGACCCACCTGTTCCGCTACGCCGGCACCCAGTCGCTGAGGCTGGACAGCGACCCCCTCGGCGATCGCCCGTTCGCGGCGGGCGACTTCATGGTGCACCCCGGCGGTCCGGGGCACGCGGTGGTCGTGCTCGACGTCGCCGCGCACCCCGACGGGCGCCGGGTCGCCTTGATCGGGCAGGGCTTCATGCCCGCCGAAGACCTGCACGTCCTCCAGATGCCCGGCGCGCTGAACGACGTGTGGTTCAGCCTGCCCGCGCCGGGTGAGGGCCCCATCCAGACCCCGTCGTGGCCCCAGCCCTTCGGGCGGGCCCAGGCCCGCCGCTTCCGATGAGCGATGTGGACGCCATGAGCCGCGACGCCCAGTGCGCGCTGGCAGCGCGGCTGATCGCCGAGCGGCTGAACGAGACGGTGGGTCACTGGCGGACGGCCGGATCGACCGTCGCCGGCCCGGGCAGCACCGGCCTGGGCGTCGTGGAGCACGTCGGCACCCCGGACGGGCACGTCGACGTCGGCTTCCTGCTCGACCGGGCCCGCCCCGACGCCCCTGTGCTGTGGGACTGCGCGGCGGGCGCGGGCGACGACCCCGCCGAGCGCATCGGGCGGGCGGTCGAGCACTGGTACACCGGCACCTGGCCGGTCATCCGGGAGCTCTTGAGCGGCCGGCGCACCTTCGCCACCCACTGCCCCGGCGACCACCCGCTCGGTCTGCCGGGGTGGCACGTCATCCGGGGCCCGGTGCTGGCCTTCGGCGCGCCCGAGGCGGCGCGGGTGCTCCAGGCGTGGGCGGTGCGGGCGCCGCTGCTGCGCGCGATCGGGCCGGCGGTGACGGCCGCGTTCGACCGCCCGGCGCTCAACGGGATCAAGCTGGTGGTCGGGCCCGACGTGGCCGAGGTCCGGATCAACGGGCGGGTGGACGCCGCGGCGTCGGCGGCGCTGGGCGCGGTGTCGATGCCGGCGTTCGAAGGCTTCGGCTTCGTGCGCTGCTTCTCGCTGGCGGTCAGCCCCGAGGGCGCGAGCGGCTCGGCCTGATCCGGGCCAGCGCGGCGAGAACCAGCAGGATCAGCCCCGCCGGCGCCCCCCCGCCGGGGCGCACGCCGCAGCTCCCGGGATCGGTCGTCGGCCCGGCGTCGGGTGGCGTGGCGTCGCCCGGCCCCCCATCGAGCGGGCCGGGCCCGTCATCGGGCTCACCCCCATCCGCCCCACCGTCGACCGCCCCGTCCACCCCGCCGTCGAGCGGCGTCAGCTCGAACGTCGGCGGCTGGGTGCACATCTCGACCAGATCAGCGGGTGGCGGCATCTGCCCGCAGTCCTCCGGCGGCACGAGCTGCCCCGGGCACAGCCCCCGGCAGCAGAGACGGGCGCGGCTGTCGGCGGGGCAGTCCCAGCGCTGGTCGACCACCTCGTAGCGCTGGATCGCGACGTCCCACGTCCGCCCGAAGTCGCCGCTCGACGCGATGGCCCAGGGGTCGGTGAAGTACGGGTCGCGGCAGCCCCACAGCCGCCCGTCGGGGGCGGCGACGAGGCACCGGGGCACCGGATCTTCGTCGACCTCGACCCAGGTCAGGCCCCCGTCGTCGCTGCGCTGGGGCGAGGCGATGGGCCCCCCGACCAGCCCCTCGCCGGTGACCGGGTCGAAGAGCATCTGCAAGCCGAAGTCGCTGATGGTGCCCACCCGGCTCCAGCTCGCGCCGGCGTCCGCCGAGCGGATCAGAGCCGTGCCCCGGATGTTCTCCACCGCCGCGAAGACGACGTCGCCGTCGCCCGGATCGAGCGCCAGCAGGCGGAAGTCTTCGACGCGGCCGATCTCGGGGTCGTCGAGCGGCACGTCGACGAAGGTCTCGCCGCCGTCGTCGCTGCGCATCAGCCCGTCGGCGTGGCTCAGATAGACCCGCGAGGGGTCGTCGGCCGGGCGCAGGAACACCCGCAGCAGGCCCGGCAGGCGCAGGCCGGCGGGGCTCCAGGTGCGGCCGAAGTCGTCCGAGCGGAACAGGTCGTTGGCCACCCCCGGGGTGGCGCTGGCGGTCCACAGGGTCGGGTCGAGCGGGTGGCCCCACAAGCCGATGAGCCGGTGCACGCCGACCGGGCCGTCGATCCGGGCGAAGCTGCACCCGCCGTCGTCGGTGACGAAGCCGCCGTTGGTGCTCACCGCGACCCAGCGCGAGGCGTCGGCGGGGTCGATGGCCAGCCCCCGCAAGCCGGCGGTGGGCGACAGCGCGTCCTCGCACAGCCACTGGAAGTCGCCCTTGGGGTCGGCGAAGAGCCCCTGCCCGTCGGTGAGCACGTAGGCCGTGTCGGGGGCGGCGGCGGTGAAGACGATGCGGATGGCCCGGGGCTGGTCGGCGTGGGCCGCCGCGAGCCGGGGCGCCAGGGCGGCGAAGGCCACGGCGAGGGCGATGGAGAGATGCTTCATGCTTCGGAGATGGCCCGGCGGGGGCCCGGGTCGCCGCACGACGATCGACGTCAGCCGGCGCCGCGCACCCCGAGTACCGCCAGGGCCCCGCCGACGGCCACCGCCAGCGACAGGGCCCCGCCGACGATGCTCGGCACCGGGCTCAGGCCGGCCTCTTTGTAGGCCCGGGCGTCGCGCCCGTTGATCACGACCCCGGCCACGGCGATCGCCGCCGCGGCGCCGTAGCCCAGGGCCGGCGCGACCCACAATGTCAGGGTGATGACGGTGGCCCCCAGCGCGGGCACCGCCATCGCGCGGGGCCAGGGCGAGGGCCCGGTCGGAGCAGGCGGGCGCACGGCGCTATTCGAGCACGATGCGGCCGTCGTCGGTCAGCCGGAGGGCCTTGGTGACGGTCGCGTCCTCGCCGACCCGCACCTTGAACTTCGCCTTGGTCTTCGTCTCGGGCTCGACGACCACCAGATCGTGCTCCCCGGCGAGCAGGTTCTTCAGCTCGATCGGCAGCGCGTCCTGCTCCTCGGCGTCGACGTAGACGGTGAGGCTCTTCGGCCCGGTGATCTTGAGGCCGCCGTAGACCTTCTTCGGCGGGGGCAGCCGCATCAGCACGGTGTAGTTGGGGTCGACCACGTCGATGGCCACCCGATCCTTGCCGTAATCCCGGGCGCTGGCCTCGAGCACCAGCGGGTAGCCGATGCGGGCGAACACCTGCACCGGGCGGCTGCCGGTGCTGCCCTCGCGGTCGCTCTTGCCCCCCGCCACCCGGTCGATGCGGGCCACGAGCGGGTCGGACTCGACGGTGACGGTGGCCATCGCGCGGGCGTTGTCCGGGTCGACCGGCACCATGCGCACCCCGATGCGCCGCTCGGCCCCGGCCCCGACCTCGTAGCGCACCGTGTGCGGCTCGTGGCCCTCCTTCTGCAACCGGAAGAAGACCGGGTGCCCCGCGGGCAGCCCCTCGAGCTTGAACGGCGTCTCGCCGACCACCACCCCGCCGTAGGTGATGAACGCGCCCGGCGGGTCGCTGTTGACCTCCAGGCTGCCGGTCTCGACCTTGCCCTTCTCGAGCGCCAGCTTCAGCGTCTCCTCGCTGCCGGTGATGGTCAGCGCCTTCATGAGCGGGGCGTGGCCGTCGAGGTACATGTGCACCCGCACCGGCTGCCCGACGAAGGTCTGCACCGCGGTGGGGGTCGGCGAGCCGTGGGGGTTGCCGTTGACCACCACCCGGGCCCCCGGGGGGTCGCTCTCGAGCCGCAGCAGCGCCTTCTTGGGCGGCGGCGCGATCTCGATCTCTTCGGGGGCGGCCCCGGCGGCGGTGATCGACTGCGGGGTGCCGAGCTGGATGCCCTCGGGGTTGCCCCGCACCCGGTCGCTCTCCAGATCGCGGCTCATCACGAAGTACAGCCCGACGCCGCCGAGCGCGATCACCACCAGGAACACCAGCCCGGCGTAGCTCCGGTGGCTCTTGATCGGCACGTCGACCAGCATGTCGGGGTCGGGCAGCAGGCTGTTGGGGGGGGGCTGCTCCGGCGCGCGGGGGCGGCTGCGGGGGGCCAGATCGATCTCCTCGGGCGGCGGCTCGGGCACCGCGTTGAGGACGCCCCAGTCTTCCATGCGCGGCTTTCGGTGGTCGTCGTCGTGAGCCAACGCGCGTCTCCTCGGTTTTGTGCTCGCCGTATCGTACTCCGACGGCGCGCGGTGTCCAGCCCGGCGTCAGGAGCGCGGCGGGGTCGTCGTGCACAGGATGCCCCGGACCCCCGTCGACGTTTCGCCCGAGGCCCGATTGCGCGCCCCGGGCCGACATTGGTGGTTGACAGGGGGCCCGCGAATTGAAAGTCTGCGCCGGCCGGACCACTGAACGGAGTATCAGCAGGTGTCGGGGCGGATCGAGGTCCTCACAATCGGCGACGAGCTGCTCGACGGGGCGGTGCTCGACGGCAACGCGGCCCACATCGGGGCGGCGCTGGCGGGGCACGGCCGGGCGGTGACCCGCGGCGAGCGGCTGCCCGACCGGCTCGACGTGCTGGTGCCCGCGCTGAAGGCGATCGCCGCCCGGGCCGACGTCTGCATCTGCACCGGCGGGTTGGGGCCGACCGACGACGACCTGACCCTGGCCGCGCTGGCTGCGGCGGCCGGCGTCGAGCGGGCCTTCGACCCCGCCGCCTGGGCCCGCGTCGAGCAGGTCTACGGCGCGCGCACCCCGCCCGCCCGCAACCGGAGTCAGGCGACCCTGCCGGTCGGCGCCCGCCCGCTCCACACCGAGGTCGGCACCGCACCGGGGGTCGAGATCACCATCGGCGGCTGCCGGTTCTTCGCTCTGCCCGGCGTGCCCCGCGAGATGCGGTGGTTCCTCACCCGCTACGTGCTGCCCGCGCTCGAGCGGGGCCCCCGCCGGGTCCGGCTGCTGCGCCACGTCGGCGTCGGCGAGAGCACCCTGGCCGAGCGCCTCGACGGGGTCGCGCTGCCCGCGGGGGTCGAGATCGCGTGGCTCACCCCGCTGCCCGAGGTGCACATCAAGCTGATCGGCGACGACCCCGAGGCCCTCGACCGGGCCGCGGCCGCGATCAAAGCCGCGACGGGGCCGGCGTTCGTCGGCGAGGGCGACATCGGGCTGGCGGCGGCAACCCTCCGGGCGTGCGAGGCCGTCGGCTGGCGCATCGGCGCCGCCGAGAGCTGCACCGGGGGGCTCGTGGGCGCCGCGCTGACCGACATCTCGGGCGCGTCGGCGGTGTTCGACGGCTCGATCGTCAGCTACGCCAACGCGGTCAAGCACCGGGCGCTCGGCGTGCCCCGCTGGATCCTGGACAGCCCGCGCTACGGCGCGGTCAGCGAAGAGTGCGCCCGGGCGATGGCGCTCGGCGCCCGGCAGGCCCTGGCGGTGGACGTGGCGGTGGCCATCACCGGCATCGCCGGGCCCGGCGGGGGCAGCCCCGACAAGCCGGTGGGCACCGTGTGGTTCGCCTGGGCCGGCCTGCCGACGGCGCCCGGCCCCGACGGGGTCGTCGAGCCCACCGTCGCCGAGATCCGCCGGTTCTCCGGCGGCCGGGACGCCATCCGGGCCCGGGCGGTGGCCCACGCCCTCGACCGCATCCGCCGGGCCGCGCTGCGCCGGGCCACGCCGGGCCCCGCGCCCACCACCGGGAGCAGCCGATGACCGCCGGACACGCCTTCATCGGGGTCGAGGTGCCCCGCAAGACCGCGCTGGCCCTCGACGGCCTGCAGCACACGATCGAGCAGCAGGTGCGGGCCGCGGGGGGCACGGCCGAGCGCATCCCCCGGCGCATCCTGGCGCTGCCGCTCGACGACCTCGGCGTGGTCGAGGCCCCGGCCATCGAGGCCGCCGAGCTGGCGATGCAGCGGGTCGCCCGGCGCCACCCGCCGTTCTCGGTGCCCCTGCGCGGGGTGCGGGGGCTGCCCGAAGCCAACCCCCGGGTGGCCCGCATCGAGGCCCGGGACGACAAAGAGCGCCTGAGCCGGCTGCGGGCCGAGCTGCACGCCGCGCTCGAACGCTACGGGTTCCCGGTGCCCACCGGGGATTGGCGGCCGCACGTCCCGCTGTGCCGGATCGACGGCGTCGAGCGGCTGCCGGCGGTGGACGACCGGGGCGGACCGGGCGTGGTGCGGGTGCGGCGGTTGGTGCTCTTCCAGCGCACGCCGGGCGTCGCCCCCGGCCGATTCCGGGCGGCGGCGCTGGTGCCGCTGGTGCCGGCCCACGCCGCCGACGTCGAGGCCGCCCCCGACGAGGACGCCGCCCGGGCCGGGATCGCCGCCGAGCTCGATGCCCGGCTCGACCGACGCATGCAACAGATCAAGACCACCCGTGCCCGGCGCAAGCGGCGCCGGGCCGGCTGACGGGCCCCCCGAGGCCCCCCCAGGAGAAGGCACATCATGGCCCGACGCAGCAAGAAGCAGGCGGCGCCCGCCGCCGACCGGGAGCGCGCGATCTCGTTGGCGGTCAGCGCCATCGAGAAGCAGTTCGGCAAAGGCTCGATCATGCGGCTCGGCGAGGACGAGAGCCTCGTCGAGAACGTCCCCTCGATCCCCAGCGGCGCGACCAGCATCGACATCGCGCTGGGTATCGGGGGCTACCCCCGGGGCCGCATCATCGAGATCTACGGCCCCGAGTCGAGCGGCAAGACGACCCTGACCCTGCACGCGGTGGCCGAGGCCCAGAAGCTGGGCGGGGTGGCGGCGTTCGTCGACGCCGAGCACGCCCTGGACATCAGCTACGCCCGCAAGCTGGGGGTCAAGGTCGACGAGCTGCTCATCTCGCAGCCCGACACCGGCGAGCAGGCGCTCGAGATCGCCGACATGCTCGTGCGCTCGGGCGCGGTCGACATGCTGGTCATCGACTCGGTCGCCGCGCTCGTGCCCAAGGCCGAGCTCGAGGGCGAGATGGGCGACAGCCACGTCGGCCTCCAGGCCCGGCTGATGAGCCAGGCGCTGCGCAAGCTGACGGGCAGCATCAACCGCAGCAAGACCGCGGTCTTCTTCATCAACCAGATCAGGATGAAGATCGGGGTGATGTTCGGCAGCCCCGAGACGACCTCGGGCGGCAACGCGCTCAAGTTCTACGCCTCGCAGCGCATCGACATCCGCCGCATCGGCGCCATCAAGGGCCCCGACGGGGTGCTGGGCAACCGCACCCGGGTCAAGGTGGTCAAGAACAAGCTCGCCCCGCCGTTCCGCGAGGCCGAGTTCGACATCATGTACGGCGAGGGCATCAGCCGGTCCGGCGATCTGCTCGACCTCGCGGTCGAGGCCGACATCGTCAACAAGTCGGGCGCCTGGTACAGCTACGGCGACGAGCGGCTGGGCCAGGGCCGGGAGAACGCCAAGACCTTCCTCAACGAGCATCAGGCGATGCTCACCGAGATCGAGAAGAAGGTGCTCGCCCACCACGGCATCACCCGGGACGACGACGACGACGCCGAGGGCGAGGACGGCTGAGCCGCCCGACCTCGGGGCGCGCGCCGGCCGACGACCGGAGCACCCGCCGATGACAGTGGCCCCCGGCGGGTGAGGCATGTACCTTCCCCCGGATCTGCCACCCGGGAGGCCCCGTGCCCCAGAAGCCACTCGACGTCACCCCCATCGACCCGCCCGAGCGCCGCCCCCAGCGGGGCGCCCGATTCGCCGCGCCCGGCGAGCGCAAGACCCGCTACACGCTGCCCGATGCGCTGCGCTCGACCTCGCCGGTGGGCTACCGCACCCGGGTCCCGCTGACCCGGGACGAGGCGGCGCAGGCGCTGCATTTGCTGTCGATGCCCCGCCCCACCGGCTTCGGCGAACCCCGCCCGATCAGCGAAGGCGCGCTCTTCGAAGAGTGCAGCCTGGGCGTGCTCTCGGCCCGGCAGTCGACCAACTACCGCGGCTTCCGCCAGATCACGCTCGGCCCCGACCGTCAGGCCGAGGTCGCCGGGCTGCTGCGCCGGCTGGACGGCGTCGAGGCCCCGCCGCTCGACGGCGCGAGCCACTGCCACCTCGTGCTGGGGCGGCCCTATCGCAACCCGTTCACGCTGCTGCTGACGCTGGTGGGGCACCGCCCGCTGACCAGCCTCGCCACGGTCGCACTGCGCGCGATCCGCAAGCGCACGCAGTTCATCGACGACATCCCGACCATCGGCTACCTGCCCCACCTGCACGTCGGCATCCTGGCCGACGCGATGGAGCGGGCGGCGGTCATTGCCTCGGCCGGCGAGCGGCGGGCGGTGGCCTACATGCGGCCGTTCGTCGACGGGGCGGCGAAGCGCAACGCCAAAGCCATCCGGGCGCTGGAGGCGCTGTGCGGGCTGAGCCTGCGCGACCGGCTCGCCGGCTGGCGGCTGGTGCTGGTGACCCAGACCGGGGCCGCCCTGCCCGCGGAGCGCATCGACCTGCCCGCGCCGACCGCGCGCAAGCTGGGCGCCAACCTGCTCGCGTTCCGCAGCGAGCGCATCCAGCCGGGGGTCAACCAGGAGGAGTCCGCGCCGGCCCCCTACCAGCTCCGCCAGGGCATGGACGTGCCCGAGAAGCTGGTCGAGATGGCCGGGCGGGCGGCGTACAACGCGTTCGAGCACTGGACCGGCCTCGACCGCGAGCTGGCCCGGCGGCTGCTGATGCTCGACCGGGTCGACGTGCTGACCCCCGGGGGCAAAGCCCGGCTGCGGGCCATCCGGGGCGAGCTCAACGCCATCACCGACCGGGTCGTCGCCGAGATGCCGACCTGGGCCGACCTGCCCACCGGGCGCGCGTTCAGCCGCAATGCCGAGCGGGGGCGCAAGGCGTTCGCGCTCGTCGGCCAGCGGATCTACATCGGCGGGCTGTCGAAGGCCGAGATGGCCGACAACGGCCTCGACTGGCACGCCGCCGTCCGGGCCTTCGGCGCCGCTGCGGCCCGGGGTGCGCTCGTCGCCGAGCTCATGGGCGTCGTCGATCTGCCCGACGACTGCGACCTGCTCGCCGGGATCTGCCTCATGGCCGGCCCGGTGAACCAGAACGACATCGGCAAACAGTACTACGGCTACGCCGACCTGCTCGGGGGCACCTTCCCCGAGCGCGACCCGACCTCGCTGCTGGTGTGGACCCTCAAGGCCAAGACGGTCGCCGATCCCATCGGCAACGAGGAGCAGCTCCTCAACCCCGAGCGCAAGGGCGCCCTGGTCGACCTGCGCCCCGGGCCGCACGAGGTGATCGAGGTCGAGCGCGGCGGCGGGCGTCAGCCCATGCGGCAGGCGGGCGAGCGGACCAATACCGAGCGGGCGTTCGGCGACGTGGGCAACTTCGTCACCGACCCCGAGGGCCGCCCGATCGACGGCAACGACGGCGCCCCGTGGCCCGAGCGGGACACGACGGTCTGGTAGCCCGGGCAGCGCGGGCGGCCGTCAGAAGCGGACCACCGCCGACAGGCCGGTGTACAGCCCGATCCAGCCCAGGTCGCTCTCCTGGTCGGTGCCGAAGCTGGCGTTGAAGTAGTTCAGCCCCAGCTCGCCCTGCAAGCCGAAGTGCCGCCCGAACATCACCTCGCCCGAGGTGAAGAGCGACAGGTTGACCACCAGCCCGTCGTAGTCGTCGTCGACGGTCTCCGAGAAGCTGTCCTCCTCGAAGGTGCTCTCCGACCCACCGGTCCCGGTGCCGATCCGGGCGCCGATGCGCAGCGCGGTCACGTCGTCGGCCAGCAGCGCGTGGGCGTAGCCCACCGTCGCGCCGAAGGCGTAGGCGCTGTCCGAGGAGCTGCCGAACTCGCTCTCCCGCCCCCGGCTCGACCGGTGAAAGGTCAGCCCGACCAGGATCTCCCCCGCCGCGCCGACCGGGATGAGCCCCTCGATCAGCGGCAGCGCCAGCATCTGCCGGTTGAACGTGGCCAGCACCGGGCCCTCGTTCTGGGGGAAGGACCACGTCTCGATGCCCTGCCCGACGAGGGTGGCCCTCAGCCCCGCCGACTGCCGGGCCGGCTCGGCGAGCGCGGGCGCGGCGAGCAGGCCGACGAGGCACGCAGCGAGGGAGAGACGAGTGATGAGCGATGGCATATCGATGGCTCCCGATGGTTGAGCCGGCAGGCTATCACCGAGCCGCCGGCCGCGCCAGAATCCGGGGTGCGGCGCCGAGGCCGGGGCGCGATTCCGGCCGGCGCCTGCGGGCGGGGCGTGGATGGGTCCGCCGCTGTGCATGGCCCCCGGCATCGGGCGGAAGGGCGCCATCATCAGATATGGGTATGCCATCCGAGATGGCATCTCGCTGCCTTCCGGAGCCCGATTCCGAGCCTCACCCCGTGCGGTGTTTCGCCGGTTCATCTCACGATTCTGCGCAACAACCGCTCCGGCTGATCGATGAGCCCTTCGAGACCACTTCTCTCGGAGGCGCCGATGCCCCGCCCGCTGATGTTCGTCCCCCGGCCCTGGACCCCGTTCGAAATCACGATGCGCTGCATGCACAGCCGCCTGCTGATGCGGCCGGGCGACGAATGCAGCCGGCGGGTGCTGGGCGTGATCGGGCGGGCGCTGGAGCTGTACGGCGCGCATGTGCACCTGTACTTCGCGGGGGGCACGAGCAACCACCTGCATATCGTGGCGGCGTTCGAGAGCGCCGAGTGGAAGGCGCGGTTCAAGTGCCACATCAAGGCCAACATCTCGAAGGAGCTGGGCGAGCTGTTCGACTGGCCGGGCTGCTATTGGGACCGGCGCACGCGGGACATCGCGATCCTGGACGACGGCGCCTTGGCGGATCGGCTGGCTTACCTGGCTGCGCACGGGGTGAAAGAGGGTTTGGTCGAGACTCCGGGTTGCTGGCCCGGGATCCAGTGGGTGCGGGCGGTGACGGAGGGCCGGCCGCTGGTGGGGGTGTGGTACGACCGCAGCCGGCTATGTGCGTTGCGGCAGCGGTGGACGCAGGGCGGACGGCGCGGTCCGAAGCCGACGCTGGGCGACGTGGCGCTGCGCAAGGTGGTCCGGTTGACGCCGCCGCCGATGTGGGCCGGGTTGGGAGAGGACGTGCTGCGGGCGAAGTGGGTCGAGCTGGTGGAGCTGGCGGTGGAGCGGCATCCGGCGCCGTGGCCGACGCGGGTGGTGGGGGCGGCGGCGCTGGTGGAGATGGACCCGCATACCCGGCCGCCGCAGACGAAGAAGTCGCCGGCGCCGCGGGTGCACACGCGGTGCAAGACACTGCGGAGGGCGTGGGGCGAGGCGTACGATGCGTTCGTGGCGGCGTACCGGGCGGCGCTGCACGCGCTGCGGGAGGGGTGGGAGGCGGTGGGGTTCCCGGAGGAGGGTTGCCGGCCGGCGGTGCTGCTGCCGGAGGCGGGCGGGGGGTAGCGCGCGGCGGGCTCGCGCAAGCGTGAGCAGGATTCGGGTTGGCGGGGCGCCGGGGTCGGGCGTGTGGGGGAGGTGCGCTCTGTCACGGGCGCGGTCGCCGTCGGGCAGCGGAGGCGGTGTCTCGGTGTGGCCGGGAAGGGCTCGGGAGGGGGACAGATATCCGAGTTCGACACTCGGCTACCCCTCCGCTCGGTACCGCGTCCTCTACCTTCATCAGATGGTTGGCACCTTATCCAGTACCAGTACAGTACCGCGTCCTCTACCTTCATCAGATGGTTGGCACCTTATCCGCACCCTTTCCCGCTCAGAAGTCGGCCTGCCCCCGGGCCCGGGGGAAGGGGATGACCTCCCGGATGTTGGCCACCCCGGTCGCGTATTGGATGGCCCGCTCGAAGCCGAGCCCGAAGCCGGCGTGGGGCACGGTGCCGTAGCGTCGCAGGTCGCGGTACCAGCCGTACTCGGCGGCGTCCATGCCCATCTCGGTCATCCGGGCGTCGAGCACGTCGAGGCGCTCCTCGCGCTGGCTGCCGCCGATGATCTCGCCGATGCCCGGGGCGAGCACGTCCATCGCGGCCACGGTGCGCCCGTCGTCGTTCTGGCGCATGTAGAACGCCTTGATGTCCCGGGGGTAGTCGAGCACCGACACCGCCCGGCCGAGGTGCTCCTCGGTCAGGTAGCGCTCGTGCTCGGCTTGCAGATCCATGCCCCAGCGCACCGGGAACTCGAACTTCGTCTTCTTCTCGGCCCGCTCGAGGATCGCGACGGCCTCGGTGTAGGTCATCCGCTCGAAGTCGCTCTGCACGAGCTGCTCGAGCCGACGGCGGCAGCCCTTGTCGACCCGCTTCTCGAAGAACGCCATGTCGTCGGCCCGCTCGTCGAGCAGGGTCGCGTAGATCGACTTGAGGAAGTCTTCGGCCAGGGTGGCGTCGGCGTCGAGGTCGGCGAACGCGATCTCGGGCTCGATCATCCAGAACTCGGCCAGGTGCCGGCGGGTGTTGGAGTTCTCTGCCCGGAAGGTGGGGCCGAAGGTGTAGACGTCGCACATCGACAGGCAGAACGCCTCGACGTTGAGCTGGCCCGAGACCGTCAGGTGGGTCTCCTTGCCGAAGAAGTCCTGGCTGTAGTCCACCGCGCCGGCGGCGGTGCGGGGCAGGTGGGCGAGGTCGAGGGTCGAGATCCGGAACTGCTGCCCGGCGCCCTCGGTGTCGGCCCCGGTGATGATCGGGGTGTGGATCCAGTAGAAGCCGCGCTCATGGAAGAAGCGGTGGATCGCCATCGAGAGGCAGTGGCGGACCCGGGTGACGGCCCCGATGAGGTTGGTGCGCGGGCGCAGGTGGGCCTGCTCGCGCAGGTGCTCCATGCTGTGCCGCTTGGGCTGCATCGGATAGGTCTCGGGGTCGTCGACCCAGCCGATCACCTCGACCCGCTCGGCGCGCAGTTCGACGGTCTGCCCCTTGCCCTGGGACTCGACCACGGCGCCGGTGACGCTGACCGCGCAGCCGGCGGTGAGCCGCTGCACCTCGTCGGCGTAGTTGGGCAGCGTGTCGGGGGCGACGATCTGCAGCGCCGCGAAGCACGAGCCGTCGTGCACGTTGACGAAGCTCAGGCCGGCCTTGGAGTCGCGCCGGGTGCGGACCCAGCCGCGCACGGTGTGGGTCTGACCGAGCGTGGGGCGGGCGAAGATCTCGGCGATGCGGGTGCGGGTCATCGGCAACCTCCTCGGCGGGACGGGGCGGCCGGGAGTATGGCCCGGGGGCCGGGCGGGGGCAACCGGATCAGCCCGCCCCGGTCTCTGCCTCGTCGTGAGCCGACGCCCCGCGCCGGAGCACCGCGGCGACGGCGAGCCAGGCCACGGTGAAGACGACGAGGGCGGCGGCGATGTTGGCCGGCTCGGGGGCGAGGACTTCTTCGAGGCCGGCGACGGCGCCGATGGCGGCGGGCAGGGGCAGAAGCTGGTTCATGAGTCACTCCGAAAGAAAATCAGGGGATGCCCGCATAGCCCAGCAATTCCCGGGCCAGGGGCCGCCGGGCCAGATCTGCTGACAGACGGTGTCAGTAGATCCGCCCGATGGTCCCCGACGGGTGTCGATCCTGGCCATCATTGAACGTCGGTTCAGTCACAGGGCCGCGAACGGCGGCCCGCTGCGGAGGAGGTGCCCCATGAAGCGGTGGATCGACGAGCGATCCGAAGTGCGCGGTCCGGTCCGGGTCGCGGTCGCCAGGAGCCGGCTCTGGCCCTGGCTGGCGGTCGGCCTCGTCGGCCTCGGCGGCTGCATCGACGTGCCGTCCCGGCCGATGGAGGGTGAGGCCGCCGGGGACCTCGACCCGCCCGACGTGGGGGTGGTGTCCGACGGGGCGCTGCCCGAGCAGCCCGATCCCGAGGACATCGACGACCCCGAGGCGCTCGTACGGGACGGCGCGGTCGAGGGCGTGGCGGACGTGCGCGATGGCCGTCCGGACGGCGCGGCGGCGGGCCCCGGTGAGCAGCCGCCGCCGGTGCGATTCGCCACACCCGACCCCGCCCGCTGCCCCGATGGGGGGGCGCTGGTCCCCGGCGTCGAGCAGTGCCTGTCGATCGAGTCGGCGCCCGAGCTGCCCGCCCCGCGCAGCCGGATCGCGGGCGTGGCTCTGCCCGACGGGCGGGTGCTGGTGGCCGGCGGCGCCGGGCCGGACGGCGGGCCGCACGCCGAGACGTGGATCCTGGAGGACGGCGCGTGGGTCGACGGCCCGCCGCTGCCGGTGGCGGTGGCCGGGGCCCGGGCGGTGGCGGTGGACGGCGGGGCGTGGCTGGTCGGCGGCCGCGGTGAAGCCCGGGGCGCGACCGTGCTGGCGGTCGAGCCCGACGGGGACGCGATGCGGGTCGGCGAGCTGGCCGCGCCCCGGGAGTCGGGCTTCTCGGTGCATCGCCTGGGCGACGGCCGGGTGGTGGCGGTCGGCGGCGGTCGGGAGGGCTTCCCGCCGGTCGGGGCCGAGCTGCTGGGGCCGGTGGCCGAGGCCCCGGGCCGCCTGGGGCTGCCCCGGCGGTCGCACGCCGCGGCGGTGGCGCCCGACGGGTCGCTGTGGGTGATCGGCGGGGTCGACGAAGACGGGCTGGTGCGGTTCGCGCCCGAGGTGCTCGCCCCCGATGAGCCGGTGTGGCGCTCGGTGCCGGGGCCGGCGGGCTGGTCGATGGCCCGGGGGGCGGCGGCGGCGAGCGGGGCGACGGTGCTCTTCGCCGGGGGGGTCGATCCCGAGGGTCGATCGCTGCGCCGGGCGGGCACCTACGACCCCGACGAGGGCCATTGGGTGGCGGTCGGCGGGCTCAACCTGCCCCAGTCCGACCTGGCGCTGGCGCCCATCGGCGACGGGGGCGCGGTGCTGGCGGTGGGGGCGGCGGCGATCGAGGTCTACGATCCGGTCGACGGCGGCTTCTTCGTGGTGACCGACGCGAGCCCGCTGCTGCGCGGCGAGGCGGCGGTCGTGGCGGTGGACGGCGGGGTGCTGGTGGTCGGCGGCACGGGCGCGGGGCGGGTGCTGAGCCGCGGGTTCATGGTCCGGCTCGAGCCGGCGCTGCCCCCGGCGGACGATCCGCCGCCCGAGGAGGAGGACGGCGAGGCGGCCGACCGCTGAGCGGCCGGGGCGTTGCGGTGGCGCGCGCTCAGCGGGCCCCGTCCGGCGCCCGCAGCAGGCCGATGTTGATGTCCGGCGAGCCGGTCGCCTGCCACAGCCGCAGCCACAACAGCAGGTAGGCTTCGGTGCCCCGGGCGGTCGACAGGTCGCCGAGGTCGACGATCTGCCGCCAGCCGAAGCCCTCGAGCATCGCCTTCACCGTGGCCTTGGCCTCGGCGTCGTCTCCGCTGACGAAGACCGCGCCCTGGCCCGCCACCCGGTCGGGGTCGACCATCACCGAGGCGTTGACCGTGTTCAGCGTCTTGACCACCCGGGCCTTCGGCGCCGCCCGCTGGAGGCGCTCGGCGAGCGAGTCGTGGCCGAAGACGAAGAGCGACGGCGGCATGCCCTGGCTGAAGTCGAGGGGGTTGGTGATATCGACGAGCACCTTGCCGTCGAGCGCCGCCCCGTCGGCCCCCTTGCGCGCGGCGTCGACCACCGCCTCGGCGTGCTCGCCCTTGACCGCGAGCAGCACCAGCTCGGCCCCGGCGGCGGCGGTGGCGAAGTCGGACTGCCCGGCGCGCTCGCCGTGGGCCTCGGCCCAGGCGGTCGCGCCGTCGTGGCGGGCGCTGCGCGATCCGAGGGTCACCCGGTGGCCCAGCCCGACCAGCTTCGTGGCCAGCGCCTTGCCCACCATGCCGGTGCCCAGGACGGCGATCGATGTCGGCTTCATGTGTCTGCTCCTGCGGGTGTGCGCGACCGCGGCCGCGGTGGTCGTCCGGTGCGTGCAGCGACGATAGCGCGCCTCGGCGATGCACGGTGGAATTCCCTGTGACCCGAGGGCGATTCGGGTATCCTTCGCCCCCTTCTGGAACACCGCCGGAGGCTTCGAGATGGCCGAGACGCTGCGCGCCCTGATCGCCGCCCAGGATGACTTCGTGCCCCGCCACATCGGCCCCACCCCGGCCGACATCGAGGCGATGCTGGCGACGCTCGGGGCGGCCGACCTCGGCGCGCTCACCCGGCAGGCGGTGCCCGACGACATCCGGCTCGATCGGCCGCTCGATCTGCCGGCCCGCCTCGGTGAGTCGGCGGCCATCGCCCGCCTGCGGGCGCTCGCCGGGCAGAACACGGTGGCCCACAGCCTCATCGGCCTGGGCTATCACGGCACCGTCACCCCGCCGGTCATCCAGCGCAACATCCTCGAGAACCCCGGCTGGTACACCCAGTACACCCCGTATCAGGCCGAGATCGCCCAGGGGCGGCTCGAGGCGCTGGTCAACTTCCAGACCATGGTCGCCGACCTGTGCGGGCTGCCGCTGGCCAACGCCTCGCTGCTCGACGAGGGCACCGCCGCGGCCGAGGCGATGGCGATGTGCTTCGCCGCCGCCCGGCGCAAGAAGGCCCGCTTCTGGATCGACGCCCACACCCACCCCCAGACGATCGCCGTGCTGCGCACCCGGGCCGAGCCGCTGGGCATCGAGCTGCACGTCGGCCGGGCCGAGCGGGCCGACTTCGCCGGGGGCGACCTGTGCGGGGTGCTGGTGCAGTACCCCGACACCCGGGGGCGGCTGCGCGACTTCCGGGCGCTGGCCGACACCGCCCACGCCGCCGGCGCGCTGGTGGTCGCGGCGACCGATCTGCTGGCCCTGACCCTGATCACGCCGCCCGGCGAGTGGGGGGCCGACATCGCGATCGGCAACTCCCAGCGCTTCGGGGTGCCCCTGGGCGGCGGCGGTCCGCACGCGGCGTTCATCGCGACCCACGAGACCCACAAGCGGCAGATGCCGGGACGCATCGTGGGCGTCTCCAAGGACGCCGCCGGCAGCCCGGCCTACCGGCTGGCGCTCCAGACCCGGGAGCAGCACATCCGGCGGGACAAGGCCACCAGCAACATCTGCACCGCGCAGGTGCTGCTGGCGGTCATCGCCGGGATGTACGGGGTCTATCACGGCCCCGAGGGGCTGCGGCGCATCGCCCGCCGGGTGCGGGGCCTGACCGACGTGCTCGCCCGGGGGCTGACCGCGCTGGGGCACGCCATCGAGGACGCCCCGTTCTTCGACACGCTGACCGTCGAGGTGGACGACCCGGCGGCGGTGCTGGCGGTGGCCCGGGCCGACGGCATCAACCTGCGCGACTTCGGCGACGGGCGCCAGCTCGGGGTGGCGCTGGACGAGACCTGCGACCTGCGGACCGTCGAGCGGGTCCTGCGGGCCTTCGCCGCCGGGTCCGATCCCGCGGTGAAGCTGCCCGACGCCGACGCGCTGCTCGACGAGGCGCTGGGCGTCGCGGCCGCCTTCGAGCGCAAGACCGACTTCATGACCCACCCCGTCTTCCACAGCCACCACGGGGAGCACGCGCTGCTGCGCTACATGCACCAGCTCCAGAGCCGCGACCTGTCGCTGACCACGTCGATGATCCCGCTCGGCTCGTGCACCATGAAGCTCAACGCGACCACCGAGATGCTGGCGGTGACCTGGCCCGAGTTCGGGGGCATCCACCCCTTCGCCCCGGCCGAGCAGCAGAAGGGCTACGCCACGCTCTTCGCCGATCTCGAGCGGTGGCTGGCCGAGATCACCGGCTTCGCGGCGGTCTCGTTGCAGCCCAACGCCGGCTCGCAGGGGGAGTACGCCGGGCTGCTCGTCATCCGGGCGTGGCATCACGACCGGGGCGAGGCCCATCGCGACGTGTGCCTCATCCCGACCTCGGCCCACGGCACCAACCCGGCCAGCGCGGTCATGGCCGGCATGCGGGTCGTCGCGGTGCGCTGCGACGCGCGGGGCGACATCGACGTCGACGACCTCGCGGCCAAGGCCGAGAAGCACGCCGACCGGCTGGCGGCGCTGATGATCACCTACCCCTCGACCCACGGCGTCTTCGAGGCCCGCATCCGCGAGATCTGCGAGGTCGTGCACCGCCACGGGGGGCAGGTGTACATGGACGGGGCCAACATGAACGCCCAGGTCGGCCTGTGCCGGCCGGGGGACATCGGCGCCGACGTGTGCCACCTCAACCTGCACAAGACCTTCTGCATCCCCCACGGCGGCGGCGGGCCGGGCATGGGGCCCATCGGGGTCGCCGCGCACCTCGCGCCGTTCCTGCCGGGGCACCCGTTGCAGGCCGTCGGCGGGGAGAAGGCCATCGGCCCCATCTCGGCGGCGCCCTACGGCAGCCCGTCGATCCTCCCGATCAGCTACGCCTACATCGCGATGATGGGCGCCGAGGGGCTCACCCGGGCCACCGAGGTGGCCATCCTCAACGCCAACTACATGGCGCAGCGGCTCTCGGGGCATTACGACATCCTGTACACCGGCGACCACGGGCGGGTGGCCCACGAGTTCATCCTCGACTGCCGGGGGTTCCAGAAGAGCGCGGGCATCACCGTCGACGACATCGCCAAGCGGCTGATGGACTACGGCTTCCACGCGCCGACCATGTCGTGGCCGGTGGCCGGCACGCTGATGGTCGAGCCCACCGAGAGCGAACCCCGCGAAGAGCTGGACCGCTTCTGCGAGGCCATGATCGGCATCCGCGACGAGATCCGGGCCATCGAGGAGGGCCGGGCCGACCGGGACGACAACCCGCTCAAGCACGCCCCGCACACCGCCGCCGCGGTCACCGCCGATCACTGGCCGCACGGCTACAGCCGCCAGGAAGCCGCGTGGCCCGCCCCGTGGACCGCGCGCCACAAGTTCTGGCCGGCGGTGGCCCGCGTCGACAACGCCTGGGGCGACCGCAACCTGATGTGCACCTGCCCCCCGATGGAGGCGTTCGAGTAGGCCGACGATCGACCCTCGATCGCCGCCGAGCGGCGGGTTGCACTTGACCTCCCGGCGTGCGCGGGGCTCGATGGTGCAGTGCACGACGACTCCGATGAAGGCGCCAGCAGGGACGGGGCATCCCCGCTGAGCGGCCCGCCGGCGGGGCAGGACGGCTGGAGCCCTCATCAGCTCGAGCAGCTCCGGACCCTCGCCGACTCCGTCACCCGGCCCCGGTGGGCGGCCGAGTTCGGGGCCCTCGTCGAGCCCCCGGTCACCGACGACCCCCGCTACGACTGGCTCGAGCCGATCGCCGGCGGAGGCCAGGGCGACATCTGGCGGGTCTTCGACCGCCGGCTCGACCGCCAGCTCGCGATCAAGGTGCTGCGCCCGGGGGCCAGCGAGCGGGCGTGCGCCGCGATGCGCCTGGAGTGCGCGATCACCGTCTCACTGTCCCACCCGGGCATCGTGCCGGTCTTCGACCGGGGCGAGACCGACGACGGCCGCCCGTGGTTCGCGATGAAGGTGGTCGAGGGCGAGGCGCTCGCCGCGATCTTCGAGCGGGTGCACAAGGGCCCGCCGGGCGGGGGCGGGGCCCGGTGGACGACCCGCCGGCTGATCGACCTGCTCGGCCGCATCTGCGACGCGGTGGCCTACGCCCACCAGCGGGGGGTGGTGCACGGCGACCTCAAGCCGGCCAACATCATGGTCGGCCCCTTCGGCGAGGCGCTGGTGATGGACTGGGGGCTCGCCCGGCGCATCGGTGATCCGGCGCCGACGACCGGCAGCGGCCGCCCGGCGGGCACCGCTGGCTACCTGCCCCCCGAGCGCTATCGGCACCCCCGCCGGCTCTCGCCGGCCACCGATATCTACGCCCTCGGCGCGATCCTGTACCGCATCCTGACCACGCGCCGGCTGCCGCTGGCCGACGGCGCGCTGGCCGACGACCCGTGGCCCGCCGGCCTCGACGCCTCCCAGATCCGGGCCCCGGCCGAGCTCGTCGACCTGTGCCGGGCGGCGATGCACCCCGACCCCGGGCGTCGGCTGGAGGGGGCCGGCGAGCTCGGCGCGGCCCTCGTCGGCTGGCTCGACGGCGCCCGCCAGCGGGAGCAGGCTCTGAAGCTGGTCGCCGAGGCCCGGGTCATCCGCCAGCACATCGAGACCGTGCGGGGCGAGGTCGCCGACCTCGAGCGGCGGGCCCGCATCGCGCTCGAAGGCGTGCGCCCCTCGGACCCGGTCACCTACAAGCGGGACGGCTGGCGGCTGGCCGATGCCGCCCGGTTCAAGGCCGAGGCGCTCGCGCTCGAGGAGCTCTCGTTCGAGCAGACCCTGCGGGCGGCGCTCACCCGGGTGCCCGACCTGCCCGAAGCCAACGCCGCCCTCGCTGAGCACTACCGGGTGGCCCTGATCCGGGCCGAGGCCCGGCGGGATACGCCCGCCGCCCGGCGCCATGCCGAGCTGCTGCGGACCTACGATGACGGGCGCCACGCCCGGTGGCTGGCCGGCGACGGCGCCTTGACCCTGATCTGCGACCCGGTCGACGCCCGGGTCACGCTCTTCCGCTACGCCGAGCGCGATCGGCGGCTGCTGCCGGTCGACCCCCAGGCGCTGGGGCAGGGGCCCATCTTCCGCCGGGAGATGCCCCGGGGCAGTTATCTGGCGGTGCTCGAGGCGCCGGGGCACGAGGCGGTGCGCTACCCGATCCACATCGGCCGGGGCGAGCACTGGCACGGCCGGCCGCCGGGCGGTGACCGGGCCCGCCCCATCCGCCTGCCCCGGGCGGGGGCCATCGGCCCCGACGAGATCTACGTGCCCGCCGGCTGGACCCGGATCGGGGGCGACCCCGAGGCCCCCGACCCGCTCGACGCCCGCCGGCTGTGGGTCGACGGCTTCGTCATCGGGCGCACCTCGGTCACCCACCGGGCGTGGCTGGCCTGCATGCAGCGGCTGCTCGATGACGGATTCGAAGACGCCGCGGGGGCGCTCATGCCCCGCAGCCGGGGCGCGCGGGGGGGCGGGCTGTACCTGCGCGAGGGGTCGACCTGGATCCCGGGCGTCACCGAAGACGACGACCCGATCCGGCTCGACGGGCCGGTCGTGCTCGTCGACTGGTATCAGGCCGACCGGTTCGCCGACCTCGAATCCGAGCGCACCGGGCTGCCCTGGCGGCTGCCGCACGACGTCGAGTGGGAGAAGGCGGCCCGGGGCGTCGACGGCCGCCACCTGCCGTGGGGCGACCACTTCGACCCCAGCCGGGCGGTGGTGCTGGAGAGCTTCGCCGACCGACCCCGCCCCACCGCGGTCGCCGCCGCCGACGACGACGAGAGCCCCTACGGGGTGCGGGACACCGTCGGCTGCATCCGCAACTGGTGCGCCTCGGGCTACGCCCAGGCCGGGCCCGAGGGCGACCGGCTGCTGCTCGAGGGCGGCGAGGGCCAGTTTCGCGCGGTGCGCGGCGGGCACTGGGCCAGCAAGTCGGTGCACTGCCGGCCGGCGGGCCGCTTCGCCAACCGGCCCGAGCAGCGGTTCCGGGTCATCGGGGTCCGCCTCGTGCGCAGCTTCGGCTGAGCCCGCCCGCTGCGGGGCTCAGCGGGGGGCGTAGACCGTGCGCCGATCACCCGCCTCGAGGGGCCAGCGGTCGACCCCTACAAACGTGTCGGGGCCCGCCGCCGGCCCGACGCCCCCGACCACCCGGTAGTGCTCGATGGCGAGCACCGCGCACTTGGCGGTGCACTTGGGGTCGATGACGAGCTTCAGGGCGCTGTCGGCGACCCCGTCCGAGGGTCGGGACCAGATGTGCCCCCGCTTGAGCCAGTGTGGCCCGTCGAGGAGCTCGGTGCTCGGCCACAGGGCGCGGGCGTCGAGCGGCGGCAGACCCTGGTAGACCGTCGAGCGCATCGTGAGCGACCCGCCGAGCGCCGCCGGGGAGATCGTGCCCCGTACGTAGAGCGCGCCCGTCTTCGTCACCGACCACACCTCGGCGACGACCTCACGCTCGTCACATGGGCCGTCGGTCTCGATGACGTGGCGCAGCACCATGCCCTCCAGACCCCCGGTGAGCTGAGCCGAAGCCGGCGCCGCCAGGCTACAGATGCCGATGATGATGCTGATACAAATGGTGAAATAGGTCATTACTCTGTCTCCTGCGGCGCACATAGCTCTAGTAACGCAATTGACGTTACGACCGTCACTTTTTATGGTGTTGGAAAATTTCTCCACTACTTGTCATGACAAGTGGTCTTTCCCGTCGCGGGATCCGAGCCCCGGAGGCCCCCATGGCTGTGCTCCTCCACCCGGTGAGCGGCCGCCGCTTCACCCTGGCCGCGCGCACCCTCGTGGGGCGCTCGGTGGCCTGCACCCTGTCGCTGAAGAACCCCCGGGTCTCGGGGGAGCACGCCGCGCTGTTCTACGGCGGCGGGGTCTGGAGCCTGCGCGACCTCGGCAGCCGCAACGGCACCCGGCTCGACGGACGCGCCCTGCGCATCGGCGAGCGGCGGGCGGTCGAGGTGGGGGCCGAGCTGCTCTTCGCCGACGAGCGGTGGGTGCTCGACGACGACGGCCCCCCGGTGGCCACCGGTCGGTCGGCCGACGGCCGGCGCTGCCGGGCCGAGGACGGCATCCTCGCCCTGCCCGGCCCCGATGACCCCGAGCTGCTGGTCTATCCCGCCGCCGAGGGCCGGTGGGTCGTCGAGCGGGGGCACTCGCTGCACTTCGCCGCCGACGGGGACGTCTTCGATCTGCCCGGCGGGCGGTGGACCCTCGAGCTGCCCTTGATCACCGACGGGGGCGGCACCGCCCACACGCTCGAGGACGACGAGCTGCTCCGGTTCGACATGATCGAGCGGCTGCACGTCGCCCTGAGCCGCGACGGGGAGACGGTGGAGGTGACGGTCTTCGTCGGCGGGCGGGCGCTCCTGCTCGCCCACCGGGCGCACCACTGCATCATCGCCGCGCTCGCCCGGGTCGCCGTCGCCGACATCGACGCCCGGCTGCCCCCGGCCGAGCAGGGGTGGATGTGCCTCGACCGCCTCAGCCGGGAGACCGGCATCGGGCAGGAGCGGATGTACGTGGAGGTCTACCGGGCCCGCAAGCAGCTCGGCGGGGCCGGGGTGGAGGGGGCCGGCGGGCTCTTCGAGCGGCGCTCGCACGCCCGCCAGATCCGGCTCGGGGTGCGGGCCGTCACCCTCGGCGCCCTGCGGGACACCGCCGAGGGCGACGTCGCCGCGTGAACACAAAGATAGGTAGCCTCTTATTGTGTTCATAAGCGCTTGACGCGGCCGTGAACGCCCGGCACCCTGGCGCCATGGATGCGCAAGACGATCCCATCCTCGAGGCGGCCTGGGCCCTGCTGCGCGCGCAGGGGCACTTCACCATGGCCGCGGTGGCCCGGCGGGCCGGCGTCTCCCGGGGCACGGTCTATCGGCGCTACGCCGATCGGGATCGACTGCTGGCCCGGCTGGCCGAGGTCCGCGGGGCGCCGGTCGCGGTGCAGGGCCCTCGCGAGCGGGCGCTCGACGCGGTGGGCGCGCTGCTCGACGAGGGCGGGCCGGCGGCGCTCTCGGTCGAGGCCGTCGCCCGCCGGGCGGGCCTGGGGCCGGCGACGATCTACCGTCACTTCGACGGCCGCGACGGCCTGCTGGCGGCCTTCGTCGACGAGCGCAGCCCCCGGCGGCTGGTGGCCGCCCTCGACGCCAGCCCGGGGGACGACGTCGAGGGCGACCTGTCCCGGCTGGCCGAGGCCGGGCTGCGCTTCACCCGGGCCCAGCCGGGGCTGGTGCGGTTGATGCTGACCGAGGGCGGGGGGGCCATCCGCCGGGCGGCGCAGGGCAGCCGGCGCTTGCAGCACGCGCTGACCGACTACTTCGAGCGGCAGGTCGCCAGCGGCCGGCTGGTGGGTGATCCCGACACCCTGGCGGTGGCCTTCGTGGGCATGATCCTGACGATCGGGGGGGAGAGCCGCGCCGAGCCGACCGAGGCGGCGGCCCTCATCGCTCGGATGTTCGCCCGCGGGCTGCGCCCGCCCTGAGCCGGGGCCGACCACCCGGACCCGACCAACACACCCTACGCCGAGGCGGGCGAGACCGCGCCGCCACAGGAGCCGGAGCCATGTCCGACGATGGGACCCGTCCGTCCACGCCCCCTGCTGATCCGACCGCCGCCGATCCGCCCCCGTGGGTCGTGTCGTTCGACGCCATCGGCGCGGCCGATCTGCCCGCCGTCGGCGGCAAGGGGGCCAACCTCGGCGAGCTGACCCGGGCCGGCTTCCCGGTGCCCGGCGGCTTCTGCGTGACCACCCGCGCCTGGCGGGCCCACGTCGCGGGTCACGCCCGCTTCGAGGCGCTGCTCGAGCGCCTCGACGCCCTCGCGCCGGACGACCTCGACGGCGTGCGCGCCCTCGGCGCCGAGATCCGGGCCGCGCTCGTCGAGCGGGCGATGCCCGAGCCGGTCGCCGAGGCGGTGCGGGCTGCCTGGCGCGCGGTCGGCGAGCAGCACGCCTACGCCGTGCGCTCGAGCGCCACCGCCGAGGATCTGCCCACCGCGTCGTTCGCCGGCCAGCAGGACACCTACCTCAACATCATGGGCGAGGAGGCCCTGCTCGACCGGGTCCGGGCCTGCTGGGCCTCGCTGTACACCGACCGGGCGATCCTGTACCGGGCCCGCAACCGGGTGCCCCACCGTCAGGTCGCGCTGTCGGTGGTCGTGCAGCGGCTGGTGCGCCCCCGCACGTCGGGCATCCTGTTCACCGCCGATCCGGTCACCGGCCACCGGGGGCATACCAGCATCGACGCCGGCTTCGGGCTGGGCGAGGCGCTGGTCTCGGGGCTGGTCGACGCCGATCTGTACGTGGTCGAGGCCCGCACCGGGCGCGAGATCACGACGAAGATCGGGGACAAGGCGCTGGCCATCGAGTGGGTCGAGGGCGGCGGCACCCGCACCGTCGATCTGCCCGACGAGAAGCGCCGGGCCCGGGTGCTGTCGGTCGAGGAGCTGGCCCGCCTCGTCGACCTGGGCCGGCGCATCGAGGCCCACTACGGCTGCCCCCAGGACATCGAGTGGTGCTTCGCCGGCCGGGAGCTGTTCGTCGTGCAGGCCCGCCCGATCACCTCGCTCTACCCGCTGCCCGACCCGCCCGCGCCGGGTGACGGGCACAAGATCTACGGCTGCTTCAACCACTTCCAGGTGATGACCGACGCGATGCCCCCGCTGGCGCTCGACATCTGGCGGCGCCTCTTCCCCTTCGGCCGCAGCGTCGATGACCGGGTGCCCAGCCCGCTGGCGGTTCCCGCTGGCGGCCGGCTGTATCTCGACCTGGCCCCGCTGCTGCGGCGGCGGGTGCCCCGGCGGGTGATGCGGGCGGCGCTGGGTCAGGTCGATCGGCTGGCGCAGGCGGCGGTGGACGGGCTGCTGCGGCGGCCGGGCTTCGCCGACGGCCCCCGGGCGTCGATGGCGCGGGTGGCCCGGTTCATGGCCCCCAAGGTCGCCCGGCTGGTCGCCGGCCTGCTGTGGCGGGATCCGGTGAAGTGGCGCGCCGCGGCCGAGGCCGAGACCGAGGCGTTCGTCGCCCGCCACGTCGCCCGGCTCGACGCGGCCCGCGCCCCGGCGCAGATCGGGGCGCAGGTGGCCGAGGCTTCCCGGGTGATGATGGCCGCGCTCTTCGACCTGCTGCCGCCGCTCGTGCTGTGCGGGCTCGTCTCGGGGCGCCTGCTGGGGCGGATGGCCGGGCCGGCGCACGCGGCCGACGCCGAGGCGCTGACCCGGGGGCTGGCAGGCAACGTGACCACCGACATGGATCTGGCCGTGGGCGATCTGGCCGATGTGGCCCGAGGCCGGCCGGCGGTGGCCGCAGCGCTGCGAGGCGGCACCCTGGACCGGGCCGCGCTGGCCGAGCTGGAGGGCGGTTCGGCCTTCGTCGCCGCCCTCGACGACTTCCTCGACCGCTACGGGGCCCGGGCCCCGTCCGAGATCGACCTGTCGCGCCCCCGCTGGCGCGAGCGGCCGGGGTCGGTGCTCCAGGCGGTGATCGGCAACCTGTCCCACGGCGAGGCCGGCGCCCACCGGGCCCACCACCGCCGCCTGACCGTCGAGGCCGAGGCCGCCGGCGAGCGGCTGGTGGCCGCCGCCGATCGGGGTGTCCTCGGCCCGCTGCGCCGCTGGTGGGCCCGGCGCCTGCTGCGCCGTCAACGCACCCTGGCCGGCCTGCGGGAGCACCCCAAGTTCGCGATCGTCCGCATCTTCGACGCCATGCGCCGGGCGCTGCTGCGGCTGGGCGCGCTGCGGGTCGAGGCCGGTGAGCTGGCCCGGGCCGAGGACGTGTGGCTGTTCACCCTCGACGAGCTGAGCGGCCCCGGCGACCTGCGGGCGCGGGCCGACGTCGTCCGGGCCGCCTTCGAGCACCACCGCACGCTGTCCCCGCCGCGCATCATGACCGCCGACGGTGAGATCCCGCCGGCCCACGCCGACAGCGACGCCCCCGAGGGCACGCTGGTCGGCAGCCCGGCCTCGGCCGGCATCGTCGAGGGCGTCGTGCGGGTGATCCGCGACCCGCACGGCGAGACGCTGCACAAGGGCGAGATCCTGGTGGCGCCGTTCACCGATCCCGGCTGGACCCCGCTGTTCATCAACGCCGCGGGGCTGGTCATGGAGGTCGGCGGGCGCATGACCCACGGCTCGGTCGTCGCCCGGGAGTACGGTCTGCCGGCGGTCGTCGGGCTGCCCGGGGCCACCGAGAAGCTGCGCACCGGCATGCGGGTGCGGGTCGACGGTGAGCGGGGCTGGGTCGAGATCCTCGACGACGGCGAGGGCCCCGAGGAGGACGCGGCATGAAGTGGACCATCATCGCCATGGTGGTGCTGACGCTGGGCTTGATCGGCTTCGCGGCCTCCAAGGGCGAGGGGCTGGTCGAGCAGGGCTTCCGCACCGCGGGCACCACCGGCCTCAAGTTCGTGCCCATCCTGCTGGTGGCCTTCGTGATCATGGGCTTCGTCGACGTGCTGCTGCCCCGCGATCTCGTCGAGCGCTGGCTGAGCGACGCCGCCGGCTGGCGCGGCCTGGGCGTCGCCTGGCTGGCCGGGGTGCTCACGCCCGCGGGCAGCATCACCGGGCTGCCCCTCGCCGCCGCGCTGCTCAAGGCCGGCGTCGGCGCGGGCGTGCTGGTGACCTACCTCACCTCGATGGCCACGCTCTCCATACTGCGGGTGCCGCTGGAGATCGGCTTCTACGGCTGGCGCCTGATGGCCCTGCGGGTCGCGGTCTCGCTGGTGCTGCCGTTCGTCGCCGGGGCCCTCGCCCGGGTCTGCGCCCCGTGGATCATGGGTGGCTCAGGCGGCTGAGGCCGTCGGCGGGTCGCGGTCGAAGGTGGCCCGCCACTGCGCCTCGGCGGCGTCGGCGAAGATCAGGCGGCACGCGCGCCACAGGCCGGGGTGGGCGGCGAGCGTCTCGCGGTCGAAGACCAGCGCCAGCTCGGTGCGGCGGCGCAGGAAGTCCTCGAAGCGCACGATCAGCTCCTCCCGGCCCATCTGATGGATCTCGGCGGCGGTGTACGGGCCGATGAGGCGCTCGGCCATGTCGGGGTCGCGGCGGATGTGATCCAGCACGGCGGCCGCCCGGGTGCCGTGGCGGCGCCAGATGCGGTCGGCGGGGGTGGCGCCGGTGACGTCGGGCGCCGCGTCGAGGCCCAGCCCGCGGGCGTCGGCCCGGAACCGCTGACGCTGCGTCGCGTCCGGCTCGCCGAACCACGGCCCGCCGCGCTCTTCACCGGGCAGGCCCAGATCGGCGAGGGCCTCGGCGACCTCGTCGCCGACGTTGAGGCAGTCGGTGAGCTTGCCCCCGAAGATGGCGATGGCCTTCGCCTCGCGGTCTACGTCGACGGCGTGCTTGCGCGACAGCTTGAGCCAGTCGATCTCGCCGACCTCTTCGCCGACCTCGAGCACCAGCGGCCGCACGCCCGAGCGCTCGGCGATGATGGCCTCGGGGTCGATGCCCCGCACCCGCTTGCGCACGTTGTCGAGCAGGTAGGCCCGGTCGGCGGCGTCCACCGCGACGTCGGGGTCGTCGACGGCGGTGTCGGTGGTCCCGATCATCGTGCGCGCGCCGAGCGGCAGCACGAAGAACAGCCGCCCGTCGTCGGTGAAGCACGACAGCACCCGCTGCTTCTCGGTGAGGCGGGGCACGATCAGGTGGCTGCCTTTGGAGAGCACGTGCCGGTGCCCCGGTTTCAGCCGGGCGGCCTCGGCGAGCCCGTCGGCCCAGGGGCCGGCGGCGTTGATCAGGGCCCGGGCGCGCACCGTCCATCGGCGATCGGCGATGACGTCCCGCAGGGTCACCCGCCAGCCGTCGGCGTCCCGCTCGGCGGCGACGGCCTCGACGTAGTTGGCGCAGGCGGCCCCGGCGTCGATGGCCCGGCGCACGAAGCCGAAGACGAAGCGGGCGTCGGTGTCGACGAGCAGCGACTCGCTGTGCTCCAGCGCGCCCCAGGCGTGGGATCCGTCGAAGGCCGGCTCTTCGGTGGCCAGTCGGCGGCGCGGGATGTAGCGCGGGCGGCGGGTGAAGGCGCCGCCGATGAGCCAGTAGAGCCACGCCCCGAGGTAGAGCAGGAGCGGGTGCCAGCGGAAGCCGCGCTCGACCATCGTCAGGATCCGGATCTCGCGCACCGTCGAGGGGTAGGCCGCCATCAGGCGGTTGCGGCAGCGGCACAGATCGCGCACCAGCCGCACTTCGCCCGACTCGAGGTACTTCATGCCGCCCCAGGCGAGGTTGGAGGACGCCTGGCTGGTCCGGCAGGCGAAGTCGCCCCGCTCGACGAGCCCCACCCGCAGGCCGCGGGCGGCGAGCGCGGCGGCCGAGACGGCGCCGTTGATGCCGCCGCCGATGATCAGCGCGTCGAGGGTCGTCTCGCGCAGGCCGTCGAGCTGGCGGTCGCGCAGCGGGGGAGATGGGGGAGGCATGGGGCGGATGGTGCCGCCGCCTCGGACGGGATGCAACCCGGGATTGACGCGGCGCGTCGAGCCGTCGCGTCCGGGCACTTCAGCGGGGGTACTCCCGGCCCTCGGCGGCGCGCTGGTCGCGCCAGCGCTCGATGGCGACGAGGAAGGCGTCGACGATGTCCGGGTCGAACTGGGTGCCCCGGCAGCGCTCGAGCTCGGCGACGGCCTTGGCGTGGGGCAGGGCGCTGCGATAGGCCCGGTGGCTGGTCATGGCGTCGTAGGTGTCGGCGACGGCCATGATCCGGGCCATCAGCGGGATCTCGAGGCCGGCGATGCCCCGGGGGTAGCCCTTGCCGTCCCACCGCTCGTGGTGCCCGCCGACCGCCGGGATCACGTCGCGGAAGGTGGGGATCGGGCCGAGCAGCTCCTCGCCGTAGCGGGGGTGGGCCTTGAACCGCTCGTACTCCTCGTCGGTGAGCGGGCCGGGCTTGTTGAGCTCTTCGCTGCGCAGGGTCAGCTTGCCGATGTCGTGCAGCCGGCCCGCCTGGTGGATCAGCTCGACGTCGGCCGGGGGCAGCCCCATCTCCTCGGCGGTGACCCGGGCGAAGTCGGCGACCCGCTCGCTGTGGCCGGCGGTGTAGCGGTCCTTGTCTTCGAGCGCGGTGACGAACGCCTCGATCGTCGTGCGGAAGGTCGCCTCGAGGGTCTCGAAGAGCTGGGCGTTGGCCACCGCCACCGCGGCCCGGTCGGCGATGATCGTGCCCAGCTTCAGCGCGCCCTCGGCGAACGGGCGGCCGCCCTCCCGGGCGGCGACGAGGGTGCCCACCCGCTTGCCCCGGCTGATGAGCGGGATCATGAGCAGCGAGGTGATCTCTTCGGTGTGCGGCGCCTCGACCAGCCAGCGGAAGACCCGGCCGTTGCGGGCGATGACCGGCTCGGTGGCGGTCCGGGCCCGCTCGGTGAGGTCGTCGAGGCCGAACGGCGCGGTGGGGGCGTGCCAGGCGCCGTGCTCGGCGGGCACCAGGATGACCCCGGTGCGGTCGGCCCGGGTCTGGGTCTGCACGGTGTCGACGATCAGCTCGAGGGTCGGCCCGAGCTCGACCTCTTCCCCGAGGCGGCCGGCGAGGCGGTAGAGCGACAGCGCGGCCTTCAGCTCGATGTTCTCGGCGCGGAGCTGCTGCTGCTCGATGCCCCGCCGCACGGTGTGCATGACCTCTTCGACCTTGAACGGCTTGAGCACGTAGTCGAAGGCGCCCCGCTTCATGGCCTCGATGGCGGTCTCGACGGTGCCGTAGCCGGTCATGATCAGGGTCACGACCTCGGGGTGCACCTCGCGGACGTTGGCCAGCAGCTCCAGGCCGCCCATGTGGGGCATCTTGAGGTCCGAGATGACCAGGTTGACCGGGTGGGTCTCCATCACGTCGAGGGCGTGCGCACCGTCGGTGGCGGTGAGCACCTGGAAGCCCTCCATGGTGAGGAAGTCGGAGAGGATCTCCCGGATGACCGCTTCGTCGTCGACCACCAGGACCCGGGCCGGGGGGGCGACCTCGGCGGGGCCGTCGGAGGGCCCGGTGACGACCGGCACGGCCGGCGGCGGGCTCTGGCTCTCGGTGTTCGGGTTCATGGTACCTTCATATCCCACAATGTAGGACAACGCGTCGAAGCACGGATACCACGTCTGCCGCGGGCGGCCAAGTGGGTCGTGGGTCGGCCTCGCTGGCCGCTTCCGCTCACGACGAATGGCGGCTCGTCGACGATACATCGATCGCCGGGGCGCTATACAGACCGATAAGGATATACCGCATACGGTTTCCTCTGGGCGCTGCGCGGGAGATCGTAGGCGGCGAGCGGACGATCGGGGGGGTTCGCACCCTAGTCCGATGGATGGCTGAACGCTCGCCGCCGCTCGACGCGCTCACCCGCCGGCTGCCGCCCGGCGCGCCCCTGGCTCTGGGGGTCGCCGCCGCGGTGGCCGCCCTGGTGCTGCCGCTGCCCTCGCCGCTGCTCGATCTGCTGCTGTCGGCCCAGCTCGCCGCAGGGGTGGTGGTGCTGTGGATCGCGGCGACGGCGCCGGCCCCCAGCCGCCTGACCGGGCTGCCGGTGACGCTGCTCGCGCTGACCCTGGGGCGGCTGGCGATCAACGTGGCGACGACCCGGGCGATCCTGTCCCGGGGCGAGGCGGGGCGGGTGGTCGAGGCGTTCGGCGACGCGATGGCCGGCGGCGAGCTGCTGGTGGGGGTGGCGGTCTTCGCGGTGGTGACCCTGGCCCAATACGTGGTGGTGGCGCGGGGCGCGGGGCGGGTGGCCGAGGTGGCGGCCCGGTTCGCGCTCGACGCGCTGCCCGGTCGGCAGCAGGCCATCGAGGCCGAGCTGCGGGCGGGGCTGCTCGACCCCGAGGGGGCCCGGCAGCGGCGGGACGGGCTGGATCGCGTCTCGGGGCTGTACGGCGCGATGGACGGGGTGATGCGCTTCGTGCGGGGGGACGCCGTCGCCGGGCTGTGCATCGTGGGGGTCAACATCGTCGGCGGGCTGCTCATCGGGCTGCGGCGGGGGCTGGGGCTGGGGGAGGCGCTCTCGACCTACACCGTGCTGACGGTGGGCGACGGGCTGGTCTCGCAGGTGCCGGCGGCGCTGAGCACGGCGGCGGCGGCGGTGCTGGCGACCCGGCTGGCCTCGCCCGAGCGGCCCGACGCGGTCGCCGGGGGTCCGCCGCTGGTTCCGGCGCTGGGCGGCGCGGCGGTGTTGTTCGCGGCGCTGGCCCTGGTGCCCGGCCTGCCCGGGTGGCCGCTGGCGGTGGTCGCCGGGGGGCTCGCGCTGGGGGCGGGGGGCGTCGGGCGCCGGGCGGCGCCGGCCGCGGTCGAGCAGATGCCGGCCGAGGCCCGGACGGCGTCGCCGCTGGCCCTCGCGCTGCACCCGGCGGCCTTCGAGGCGCTCGGCGGGCGGGCCGGCCCGGCCATCGAGCGGGCCCGGCGCACGCTGGTCGACTTCGGGGTGCGGCTGCCGGCGGTGGCGGTCGACCCCGGCGCGGTCGACGTGACCCCCAGCGGCTATCGCATCGAGGTCGGCGGCGCGCCGATGGCCCGGGGGCTGGCGATGGCCGGGCGGGTGTTCGTCTGCCCGTGCCCCGCCGGGCGCCCGGGGCTCGACGGGCTGCACCCCGAGCACGACGCCCCCGGGCGGTGGGTCGAGCGGGGGGCGGGCATCGACCCGGTGGCGTGCGTCGCGGCCCACCTCGCCGCGGTCTGGCGCCGACAGCCGGCCGCGCTGCCCCTGCAAGCGCTCGCCGAGCGCATCGAGCGCATCGAGCGCCACCAGCCGGCGCTGGTCCGGGCGGTGGTGCCCAAGCGCATGAGCCTCGAAGATCTGGCGGTGACCCTGCGCCGGCTGCTGGCCGAGGACGTGCCGATCGCCGATCTGCCCCGCATCCTCGAGGCGCTCGCCGCCCAGCCGGTCGACCTCGACCCGCGCCGTCGGCTGGCCCACGTGCGGCGGGCTCTGCGCCCGTGGCTGGTGCGGCGGCGGGTCGGCGGGCGCTGGCTGCCGGTGATCTGCGTCGCGCCCCGGATCGAGCGGGCGGCGGTGGCCGGCGCGGTGGGCGGCGACCTGCATCGGGCGCTCGTCGAGGCGGTCGACCGGCTGCGCAGCGCCCACCCCCGGGCGGCGCTGCTGGTGGCCGACGAGGCCCGCAGCGCGCTGCGCGAGCTGCTCGCCGAGGCCCGCCCGGGGCTGCCGGTGCTGGCCCACGGCGAGCTCGATCCGGCGTTGACGACCCGGGTGGTGGGGCTGATCGACCCCGACGAGTGAGTCGGGCACCAGGGCCTGTTGTTACAATGTGCTGAATAAGTCACGAGGCTTTCAAAAGCCCCGGGCGGCCGCTATATTGCGATCGTACCCGTGACCCCGACGGCCCCCGCATCGGGTCCCGTCCGCGCCCGGTCACCGGAGAGAGCCCGCGAGCCCACGTCCATGAGCCACGCCCGCCGATTTTGTCCCCAATGTCAGCGCCGCTACGGTGAGGCGGCGCAGATCTGCTCGATCGACCGCGCCCGGCTGCGGGTCGACCCGTTCATCGGCAGCGCCGTCGGGCGCTGGGTCCTCGTCGACTTTCTGGGTCAGGGCGCGATGGGGGTGGTCTACGCCGCCGCGCTGCGCGACGAGCCGGGCACCGCGCCCGACGGGGTCGAGCCGGGCCCGCCGGCCCAGGCGGCGATCAAGATCCTCAACGCCCGCCGGGCGGCCCTCCAGCCCGATCTGGTGCGGCGCTTCGAGATCGAGGCCCGGGCCGCCACCCGCCTCGAGAACCGCCACGTCGCCCGGGTCTTCGACTGGGGCACCACCGACGACGGCCACCTCTACATCGCCATGGAGCGCCTGCGCGGCGCCCCGCTGGATCGCATCCTGGCCCGGGCGGGGCACCTCGCGCCGGAGATCGCGGCGACGATGGGCTACCAGATCGCCCAGGCGCTCGCCGAGGCCCACGACAAGCAGATCGTGCACCGCGACCTCAAGCCGGGCAACGTCTTCGTCGAGCCGCTCGCCGACGGGGGGTGGCATGTGCGGGTGCTCGACTTCGGCGTCGCCCGCATGAGCCTGCACGGGGTCGAGCGGACCCGCACCGGCATCGTCGCCGGCACCCCGGCCTACATGTCGCCCGAGCAGCTCCGCGGGGCGCGTGATCTGGACGGCCGCAGCGATGTCTACGCGCTCGGGGTGCTGCTGTACCGGGTGCTGGCCGGCCACAACCCGTTCCAGGGGGACGGCAGCTTCGCCCAGGCCCACGAGCGCCACCTCAACCAGCTCCCCCCGCCGCTGCCGGCCCGGGTGCCGGCGCCGCTGTCGGCCCTGGTGCTGCGGCTGCTCGGCAAGGCCCCGGACGATCGCCCGCAGTCGATGTACGCGGTGCAGTCGCGGCTGCTCGAGACCGGGTTGATCGACGTGACCGCCGGGGGCACCGCCTTCGATCTGGACGCGGCGACCGTCGTGAGCGCCATGCAGCCGTCGGGCGAGGCCGACACGACGCCCGACTCCGACCCCGCGGTGGACGCGACCCGGCCCGAGGTGTCGGACACGGTCGTGGCCCGGCCAGCGCCCCGCCGGGTGACGACCCAGGTGTCGATCGCGGCCATCTCGCCGCTCGAGACCCGGCCGGTCGAGCCCCGGGTGGAGCGGCCCCTGCCCGCCTTCACCGACACCCTCGATCTGCCGTCGGTGGGCGGGCGCCGCAGCTCGCTGCGGGTCGCGGCCCTGGCGTTCTTGCTGTGCGGCTGCGCCATCGGCGCCGGCATGGGCATCGGCTTGCAGTACGGGTTCGATCCGCTGCCCCCCGCGGTCGGGGCGTCGAGCGCCCCGGCGCCGGCCCCCGCCCCGGCGCCGAGCCGGGTCAGCGTCTCGACCTCGGCGACGACCAGCGCCGACGGGCTCGCCACCTCGACCGACGACGGCGCGCGGGTCGACGAGAAGGGGACGTCGACCCGCGCGTCGGGCGGGTCGCGGGCGGATGAGGGTGCCGAGGCCCCGGGCCGGGCGACGGCGCGGCGGGGGTCGTCGCCGTCGGCCGGGGTCCGCCCCGGCGCCGCGCGCCCGATCCGGCCCGATCAGCCGGCGCCCACCGGCTACCGGGCGCTGCTCGACGCCTCGCTCTCGGCGATGGACGCCGGCGACATCGACCGGGCCATCGCGCACGCCGAGGCCGCCCGCGGGCTGCGACCCGCCAGCCTCATCCCCGATCAGCGGCTGTGTGATCTCTACGCCCGGGCCGGGCGCTACGAGGACGCCCTCTACGCCTGCCGCGACTGGCGCCGGCGCGAGCCCAAGCGGGCCTACCGGGCTCAGATCGATCGCCGGATCGATCGGCTGCTGGGCCACCTCAACCGCTGACGGGCTCCCGAGCGTGGGCCACCTGCGTCTGGAAGTGGTCTCGATAACGCTCGGGGTCGAAGTCGAAGAGCGTGCCCCCCGATCCGAAGTGGGCGATGAAGACCCGCCCCATCGCGTAGGTGACGGCGCCGGTCGCCGCCGGGCCGGCGACGATCGCCAGCCCGCTGCCCACCACCGGCACCGCCTTGGCCGCCGACGACAAACCCAGCGCCCCGCCGCCGGCCGCGGCGCCGCCGGTCAGGGCGGCGATGGCCGACTTGCCCAGGTCCGAGCGGAACGGGGTGCCGTAGTACCGCGCCAGCCGCCGCAGCATGGCCAGCGAGACGGCGGTGGTCGTGGCCAGATCGACGAGCGGCAGCGGGGCCAGCCCCAGCGTGGCGGCGACCGCGACGTGGCGCCGCACGATGCGCCGGGCGCCCGCGGTGGGCCTGAGCGGCGGCGCGTCCGCCGGGCCGGGGTCGAGGGTCGCCGGCGGGTCGGGCGGGTCGTCGTCCGGGGGTCGATCGTCGCGGTCGTCCGGCCCGGCGCCGAGCGGCATCGGCGGCGCCGACGGGTCGGGCATCCAGGGTGTGGAGGGCGGGGGGGCCCGGTCGTCCGCGGGGCGTCGCTCGGGCGGGTTCAGCCGCTGCTCCAAGCGCCGCTGCACCAGATCGGCGTGCAGCCGCAGGTGATAGAACTCGTCCATGTACGACACCGGCACGTCGATGTCGTGCAGCTCCCGTTGCAGCGCGCGCACCCGCGACCGGGCCTCTTCGAGCGCTGCCCGATCGCCGGTGGCGGCGATCTCGGCGTCCAGCCCGCGCAGCACCTTGTACCACCGGTAGATGCGGGATCGGATGCGCCAGCGGTACAGCGGCGGGGCCACCCGGAACAGCGGGATGAGCAGCGTCAGCAGCGGCAGCAGCAGGATCTTGAGCCGGTCGACCAGCGAGGCGGCCCAGAACGGCAGCACCCGGTAGAGGAACGACCGCCCGCTCTCGAAGGCGTGGCGGGTCTCGCGCTCGACGGGGTAGTCCAGCGGGGCCAGCGCGGGGAAGGTGCCCGCCGACGACAGCAGGCTGCCCTGCCCGTGCACCGCCCGGGCGGCGTCGATCAAGACCGGGGGCAGCGCGTCGTGCAGGTCGCTGCGGGCCACCAGGGCCGCGGTCGCCGCCAGCAGGGGCACGTCGCCCGTGGGCAGATCGCGGGTCAGGTCGACGACGCCCCGGGGCAGGGTCACCGGGGTCAGGTGGGGCAGCCGGCGGGCGAAGGCCCGGGCCCGGCGCAGCCGCACGATGTGGATGTCGGGGGTCGACAGCAGCCGGACCACCAGCGGGTTGGTCGGCGAGGTGACCATGAACAGGCCGTCGATGACGCCCCGCTCGAGCGCCTCGACCGCCTCGACGCCGCCGAGGGGCAGCGTCTCGATCCGGTCGGTCAGCCCGGCGGTCTCGAGCAGCTCGAGCGCGGCGAATCGGCTGCCGCTGCCCTCGCCCCCGATGGCCACCCGCCCCCCGGAGAGGGCGCTGAGCGTGGTGGCGGGCGCCGCCCCCCGGTGGAACATCATCAGCGGCTCGTAATACAGCGCGCTGATGCCTTGCAGCTCGCCGGGCGTCGGCGACTTCACCCCGCCCTGCACGATGGCCGCGTCGACCGCGCCCTCGGCCAGCAGCCGCAGGTTGTCGACCGTGCCCCCGGTGTGCACCACCTCCAGCTCGATGCCGTCCCGGGCGAACGTCTCGGCGTAGGCCCGACCGAAGGCCGCGTAGGATCCGGTGGGCGAGCCGGTCGCCAGGCGCAGCGTCGTGGGCGGGGCCGGCTCGATGAACGACCACGCGATCACGAAGCCGGCGGTCACCATCGCGACCCCCGGCAGCCACACCAGCACCGCGCCCAGGAACGCCCGCCGACGCCCGCGGGACACCGCGTTCTTCGTGTTCTTCGCCATACGGCCAAGCTGCCCCAGCCGGCCGCGGGGGGCAAGCCGGACCGGTGAATGACGGCCCGTCAGCGCTTGTAGAGCCGGCGGATGCGGGCCGGGCCGTCGTCGACGGTGATCGACTTCGCCCCGGCGACGGTCACCCGCCCCGGGCCCGCGCCCTTGATCGCCCGGACGTGCTTGCGCCGGGTGTGCATCACCTCGACCCCCGGCTCGTCGCGCAGGTCGCTGTGGTGCACCGCCAGGGCCGCCGCGTCGCGCAGCGTCTCGGGGTGCGGCTCCCGGCCGCGGGCGGGCAGGGGCACGATGACGTGGGCCCCGGGCACGTCTCGGGTGTGCAGCCAGTGGTCGTTGCCCCGGGCGACCCCGAACGTCGTCGCGTGGTTGTCGGCCCCGCCCCGGCCCACCAGGATGCGCTCCCCGCGGCCGCTCTCGAACTGCCGGTAGGGCAGCCGCTCGATCACCTGCCGTCGCCCGGGCAGACCCTGGGGCGGCGGCAGGATGCCGGCGGCCACCAGCTCGGCTTCGAGCGCGTCGGCCGTCGGCGGGTCGTCGCCCTCGATCGCCTCGGCGAGCGCCTCGACGGCGAGCTGCTCGTCCTCCACCGCCGCCAGCCGCTCGGCCGCCCGCTCGGCGCCGGCGGCGGCCTTCTTGTACTTCGCGAAGCAGCGCTGGAGGTTCTCCGGCCCGTCCAGCGCCGGGTCGAGCGGGATCGTGACCGTCGGGGCGCCCTCGGCGAACCAGTCGCTCACCTCGACCGCCTCGGCGCCGCGCTCGATGCGGTGCAGCGCGCCCTTGAGCAGCTCCCCCCGTCGGCGCCACTGCTCGGCGCGGGCCGCCCGGGCGACGTCCTGCGAGACCCGGTCGTGCAGCCGCTCCAGGCGCTTGCGGGCCCGGGTGATGAGGCGCCGCCGGGCGTGCTCCTCGGCCCGGGCGGCCCGCTCGGTGGCCCGGGCGGCCGCCGCGGCTTCGACCGCTCGCGCATCTTCGAAGCGCGGCGGGCCGTCTTCGCGGGGCGGGGGCGGGGCCGGCGGCGTGTAGGCCACCCCCGGCGCGAGGCCCCGCCGGCTGCCGTCGGGGCGGGCGACAGCGACCACCCGGCCGGCCTCGTCCACCGCGAAGAGGTTGGCGTGGCGCCCGGTCAGCTCGGCCACCAGCCGGCCCCCCGCCACGGTCAGCACCACCACCCGGTCACCCGCGAGGCGCTCGAGCCCCTCCAGCTGCCGCCCGCCGGCCGCCGAGCGCAGCCACGCGCCCAGCGCCGTCGGCTCGGGTCGGGTCGGCACCGGACCCGGCGCCTCGGCGACGCGGGCCGGCTCGACGCTCAGCACCAGCCGGGTCGTGACCCCCGGCGAGCGCACGCGCAGCACCACCGTGCCGTCGTCCGGTTGGCGTACCTTCTGGATCTGCCCGCCGACCACCCGCGGGGCCAGCTCGGCGATGACCCCGTCGATCTCGGCTGCCGTCAGCATGGCGACAGCCTCGCATCCTTTGGCCGGCGCGTCGCGTCTTTCTTCGGACCCGGGGGGGTGGTACAAAACCGCCACCCTCGATCCGGATCACCCCTCGTCCGCAACGAACCCCCCGAAGGAGGCGCAATGAAGCTGTCGGTGCACGGCGACGCGAGCACGTTCGACGGAGATCTGCTGGTCATCGGCCGATTCGCCGAGTCCGGCCCCACCGCCGCCGAGAAGGCGCTCGACGAGGCCCTCGACGGCGCGCTGTCCGCCGCCGCCGAGCGGCTGCGCTTCACCGGCAAGCCCCGCAGCACCGTGGCCCTCGACACCCTCGGCCGGCTGCCCGCCGGGCGGGTGATGCTCGTCGGGCTCGGTGAGGCCGACGCGCTGAGCCCCGCCGGTCTGCGCGACCTCGGGGCCCTGGCCACCGCCGCGGCCCTCGACGGGCGCTACGGCCGGGTCGGCGTGGCGGTGCCCGAGGCGGGGCACACCGAGCAGGTGGCCCTCGGCGGCCTGCTGGGGACCTACCGCTTCGTGGCGTTCAAGGCCGAGCCCGACGACGGCCCCCGGGCCGAGGTCGAGGCGCTCACCCTCGTCGGGGGCGACGCCGCCGTGCTCGACCGGGCGCAGACCCTCGCCGACGGGGTCAACCTCGCCCGCACGCTCACCAACGAGCCGGCCAACGTCTGCACCCCCGAGCGGCTGGCGCAGCTCGCCCGGGACATCGCCAAGGCGCCCAACGTCGAGGCCCGCATCTTCGAGAAGGCCGAGATCTACGAGAAGAAGATGGGGGGCATCATCGGGGTCAGCCGCGGCGCGACCACCGAGCCCCGGTTCATCCACCTCAGCTACGTGCCCGAGGGGCACGACGGGCGCGACGCCATCGCGTTCGTGGGCAAGGGCATCACCTTCGACGCCGGCGGGCTGTCCATCAAGCCGGCCAAGGCGATGGCCGAGATGTACATCGACATGGCCGGGGCGGCGGCGGTCATCTCGACGATGCAGGTCGTCGCCGCGATGCAGCCCGCCGTGGCGGTGCACTGCATCGTCGGGGCCTGCGAGAACATGACCGGCTCCGACGCCTACCGCCCCAGCGACATCCTCACGATGTACAGCGGCAAGACCGTCGAGGTGCTCAACACCGACGCCGAGGGCCGGCTGGTGCTCGCCGACGCGCTGCACTATGTGACCGAGCTCGAGCCGAAGGTGCGGGGGGTCGTCGACGCGGCGACCCTCACCGGGTCGTGCATGGTCGCGCTGGGCAACTACTACGCGGGCGCGTTCAGCGACCACGAAGCGCTGTGCGCCGAGGTGCTCGCCGCCGCCGAGGCGGCCGACGAGAAGCTGTGGCGGCTGCCGCTCGACCCCAAGCTGGCCAAGACCCTCGAGAGCAAGCGGGCCGACATCAAGAACATCGGCGGCTCGTGGGGCGGGGCGATCACCGCCGCGCAGTTCCTCCAGAACTTCAAGGGCGAGGTGCCCTGGGTGCACCTCGACATCGCCGGGGCCGTGCTCGCCGAGTCCGACGACGGTCACATCCGGGCCGGGGGCACCGGCTTCGGCGTCCTGACCATGTGGTCCCTCGTCGAGTCCGGCGCCGGCTCGAACGCCGCCTGATCCGCCGTGCGGCGCCGCCGCCCACCGGGCCCGTGGGTCCTCGCCCTCGGCCTGTGGGCCCTCGCGCCGGGCGCGGGGGCCCAGCCGCCGCCCGAGGTGCCCGTCGAGCTGCCCCCGCCGCCGGGTGAAGCCCCGATCGTGGAGTCGGTGCGCCTCGAAGGGGTGCGCATCGGCCGGCGGACCCCCCTGCGGGAGAAGATCCGGCTCGACCTCGACGCCCCGCTCGACGAGGCGGCCATCGAAGACACCCGCATCCGGCTGCTGGCCACCGGGCTGTGCGAGGCGGTGCGGGTCCGCCTCGACCGGGGCGGCGCCCGGGGGCGGGTCGTCGTCGTCTTCACCTGCGACGAGCGGGTCACCACCAGCCTCGACGCGTTCCACCTCGGCTCGGCCCGGCCGACCCGGTTCTGGGCCGGGGCCGAGCTGAGCGACCTCGACCCGTTCGGGGTCGGCGTCGGCTTCGGGGTGGGGCTCGTCGCCAGCGGGGATCAGCTCTCGACCCGCCTCGCGACCCGGCTGCCGGCCCCGTGGGTCGGCGACGCCAGCCTGCGGGTCGCCCTGCGCTACCTCGACGGCCGGGAGCGCTTCGTGGGGCCGCTCGGCCAGACCCTCGACGGCGAAGAGGTCGTCTCGATCCCGGTGGACTACCGCCGGGCGGGCCTCGACCTCGGCTTGCAACTCGATCTGCGGCCCTTCCTGCGGATGACCGTCGGCCTGAGCGGCGAGTGGGTGCAGGCCGAGCCGCCCGCTGGCGCCGAGGCCATCGACCTCGGCGGGCGAGCGGCGGCGTTCGACTTCGCGCTCGGCCCCGACCAGCCGGTGAGCGTCCTCGTGCCGGCCTCGCTCGTCTGGGACGACCGCGACGACCCGGCCTTCCCCACCCGGGGCACCCGGGCCGCGCTCACCGCCCGCGCCGGGTGGTACGACGGCCCGTGGGGCGCGCTCGCCGGGCGGATCGAGCAGTACATCCCCATCCCCGGGGGCAGCACGGTGCGGCTCGACGCCTTCCTCGGCGGCCTCGTCGGCGGGGCTCCGTTCTTCGCCCGCTACTTCGTCGGCGACCTGCACCCCTACATCCCGGCCCGGGCGATGGGCCTCAACTTCAGCCACCGCCGGGGCCCGACCCTGCTCGACCTCGACCGCGCCGGCGACCTCGGCGCCGCCCGCTACGAGCCGCTCGCCCTCCGCCTGGGCACCGAGTACCGCCTGCCGCTCGGCGCCGGCCCCCACCGCGAGCCGTACGGGGTCGAGTTCTTCGTCGGCGCCGGGCTGGTCTCGATGGCCGACCCCGCGGCGCTCGGCGGCCTCGACGGCCTGCCCCCGCTCGACCTCGCCGTCGACGTCGGCCTGCGCTTCGAGACCGAGATCGGGGTCATGGGCCTCAGCGTCGGCAACCTCTTCCTGCTGGTCGAGCCGTGAGGGCGCTGCTGCTCGCCGTGGCGCTGCTCGCGCTGCCCACCCGCCCCTGGCTCGAGCGGGACGGGGCGGCGGTCGTGCTCAGCGCCGACGTCGGCCCGCTGTTCGACGGCGACCTGCGCACCCGGCTGCAGAGCGGGCTGTCGACCACCCTGCGGCTCAAGCTCGAGCTGCGCGAGCTGGACGACGGCGCGGTGATCGGCTTCGGCTGGCGGGTGGCCCGGGTCCGGTGGGACCTGTGGGACGAGCGCCTCGCGGCGGTGATCGACGACCCCCAGGGCGTGCGCGAGCAGACCTGGCCCTCGATCGACGCCTTCGTGCAGAGCTTCGCCGCCATCGACCGGGTCCCGGTGGCCGGATCGGTCCCGGTGGACGAGCGGGTGGTGCAGGCGGTGCTGCGGCTCGAGGTCAACCCGGTCAGCGCCGACAAGCTCGCCCGCATGCGCCGCTGGCTCTCGGCCCCCGAGGGCGCGGTCGGCGACCCCTTCGGATCGGGCGTGCTCGGCTCGTTCGTGCGGCTCTTCGACAACCTCAAGCCGGGCATCGCCGAGCGGGTGCTCAGCGTCAGCGGCCAGCCGGTGCGCGCCGACCGGCTGCCGTTCGTGGTGCGCGGCGTCCGGCCGGGGGGCGGCTGACGTGGGCCGGCTCGAGACCAAGCTGCTCGTCCTGCTGGTGCTGCTCATCGCGGTGCCCATCTCGGTCGCGTTCATGCGCAGCCAGACCCTCTTCGACCGCAGCCTCGCCGTCGGCCTCAACCCGGGGGTCACCGAGGCGCTCGACGACGCGGTCGAGGTCTTCGGGGCCTACGTGCGCAGCGAGAAGGCCCGCCAGGAGGCCCTCGCCCGGGGCATCGCCGAGGGCCGCCCGCTCGCCGACCGGGCCGCCGCCGGGCCCGACGCGGTGCGTGACCTGCTGCGCGGCCACGCCCGGGCCCCCCGGGTGCAGCGCATCGCGCTCGTCGGCGGGCCGGGGGTGGCCGACGTCACCGTCGAGTCGCCCACCTTCGGCGACCCCGCCCGGTGGCGCGTCCGCACGCTCGAGCTGCCCCTGACCGGGGTGCCGGGCTACGCCGCGCTGCGCTACACCTTCGGCCTCGAGGCGGCCTTCCTCGACCGCTTCGAAGCGATGGAGGCCGAGGTCATCGCCCCCCGGGCCGCGCTGGAGACCTACCGCGAAGAGCTGGCCGCCGACTTCGCCCTGCGCTTCCTGCTGCCGCTGTTCGGGGCGGTGCTCGTCGCCGGCATCATCAGCGTCGTCGTCGGGCGGCGCATCACCCTGCGGCTCAAGACGCTGCGCCACGCCATGGAGCAGGTCGCCGCCGGCGACCTCGAGGTGCGGGTGGCCCCCACCGGGCGGGACGAGGTGGCCGACCTCGCCCGGGGCTTCAACGACATGACCCGCCGCCTGCGCGAGAGCCGGACCCGCATCGAGCACCTGACCCGGGTCTCGGCCTTCCAGGGCATCGCCCGCCGGCTGGCCCACGAGATCAAGAACCCGCTGACCCCGATATTGCTCGCGGTGCAGCAGATCCACCGCAGCTACAAGGGCGACGACGCCCGCTACCGGCGCACCCTCGACAGCGCCCACGAGATCGTCGTCGACGAGGTCGCCACCCTCGAGCGGCTGGTGACCAACTTCAGCCGGTTCGCCAAGCTGCCCACCGCCGAGCGGGTCGACGAGGACCTCGCCGCGTTCGCCCGGGACATCGTCGCCGCCCACCCCGAGATCGAGGGCCTGAGCGCCGAGACCCCCGACCGGCCGGCGGTCGCCGCGGTCGACAAGGGGCTCTTGCGGCAGGCGCTGACCAACCTCGTCAAGAACGCCGGTGAAGCGCTGCGCGACGTCGAGCGGGCGCCGCGTGTCACACTGCGGGTCGAGCCGACGGCGGACGCGGTGCGGCTCGTCGTCGAGGACAACGGGCCGGGGGTGCCCCGGGACGCGCGGGAGCGCATCTTCGAGCCCTACGTCACCGGCAAGGACGACGGCACCGGCCTGGGGCTGGCCATCGTCAAGAAGATCGTGCTCGATCACGATGGATCCATCGCGGTGACCGACAGCGCCCACGGCGGCGCCCGATTCGAGATCGTGCTGCCGCGCCACGTCGAAGGAGAGCCCGGGTGATGCGCAATCGCCGGACGTCGCTGGCCCTGCTCGTGGGGGCCCTCTTCACCCCCGGCGTCGGCTGGGGCCAGACCCCCGCTGAAGAGGCGCCGCCCGCCGAAGAGGCGCCCCCCGCCGAAGAGGCGCCCCCCGCCGAAGAAGCGCCGGCCGAAGAGGCCGTCGCGCCCGCGCTGCCCGACGGCTTCGAGCCGCCGCGGCTGCTCCAGGAGGTCCAGGCGGCCTATCCCCCCGAGGCCCAGGCCGAGAAGCTCGCCGGCGACGTCGTCCTCCAGCTCACCGTCGACGAGGAGGGCGCCGTCAGCGAGGCCGCCGTCGTGCAGTCGGCCCACCCGCTGCTCGACCAGGCGGCGCTCGAGGCCGGGTTCCAGCTCGTCTTCGAGCCGGCGAAGATGAACGGCGAGCCGGTGCCGGTGCAGCTCAACTACCGCTACGGCTTCACCTACGTCGAAGAGAAGGTCGAGGTCGCCGCGCCGGTCGACGAAGAGCAGCCCACCGGCACCCTCGAAGGCCGGCTCTACGAGCGGGGCAGCGTCGACCCGCTGCCCGGGGTGCGGGTCATCCTGCGCGAGCTCGAGCTCGAGACCTTCAGCGACGCCGAGGGCCGCTTCCGCTTCGAGGCGGTGCCCGCCGGGCCGGTCATCATCGCCATCGAGGACGACGTCTACGGCGACCTCGAAGACGAGGAGGTCATCCAGGCCGGCGAGGCGGTCGAGGTCACCTACCGGCTCGAGAAGGAGAGCTTCGGCGACCGCATCCAGGTGTTCGGCAAGCGCCCCAAGAAGGAGGTCGTGCGCCGCACCATCACCGTCGAGGAGATCCGGACCATCCCCGGCACCAACGGCGACGCGCTCGGCGTCGTGCAGAACCTGCCCGGCGTCGCCCGGACCCCCTTCGGCCAGACCGACCTCATCCTGCGCGGCGGGGGCAACACCCAGGCCTTCCTCAACCAGCAGCCGATCCCGATCCCGTTCCACTTCGGCGGGGTGCGCTCGACGGTGGCCAGCGCGCTCATCGAGAGCATCGACGTCTACCCGGGCAACTTCGACCCGGAGTACGGCCGGGTGAGCGGAGGCATCGTCGACATCCGCCTGCGCGAGCCGCGCACCGACCGGCTGCACGGCTACGTCGAGGCCGACTTCTTCGACGCCGGGGTGCTCGTCGAGGGCCCGGTGGGCGACAACGGCGGCTTCGCCATCGCCCTGCGCCGCAGCTACTTCGACGTGCTGCTCGCCAACGCCCCCCTGCCCAGCAGCTTCAGCATCACCACCGCGCCCCGGTGGTACGACGGGCAGATCCTCTACGAGTACAAGAAGGGCGGCCACCGCCTGCGGGCGCTGGCCTACGGGTCGAGCGACCAGTTCGAGTCGATCATCGAAGAGCCGCCCGAGCAGAACACCCTCATCCGGGGGGACGCGGTGGCCAAGCTCGAGTGGGTCGGGGGGCAGGTCGAGCACACCTGGGATCTCGACGAGACCGTGCAGCACACGCTCAACGTGGCCTACCTGCTCAGCGGCATCGAGTTCGGGGTGGGCGAGATCTTCCGGCTCGATTTCCTCTTCCACGAGCTGTACATCCGCGACACGCTGCGGGCGACGCTCGACGACGGGCTCGACCTGCGCCTGGGCATGGACGTCGTCAACCGCTGGGCCTCGATCGGGGCCCTCGGCGCGGCGACCGGCCCCCCTCGGGAAGGCGAGACCGGCGGCGGGTTCGGCTCCGACGAGACGGTCAGCATCGACTACGACGACTTCGAGGCCAACTGCGCGCTGTTCGGCGCCCTCGAGTGGAAGCTCGGCCCGGTCCTGCTCGTGCCCGGGGTGCGGTTCGACGTCTTCAGCACGATCGACGACTACCGGCTTCAGCCCCGGTTCTCGGCCCGGTGGGAGGTCACCGAAGGCACCGTGGTCAAGGCCGGCGTCGGGCGCTACGTCGAGCCGCCCGAGGGGCAGGACACCGCCCCCGGCTTCGGCAACCCGAACCTCGTCGCCGAGGACAGCCTGCACTACTCGGTGGGCTTCGAGCAGGACTTCACCGACGCGATCAACCTCGACGTGAGCGTCTACTACAAGACCTTCGACGAGCTGGTGACCCGGGCCCAGAGCATCGACGCGGCCTCGGTCGACCCCAGCGCGGCGTTCGGGGGCACCGGGCCGTCGCTGCTCAACCAGGGCGAGGGGCGGGCCTACGGCCTCGAGTTCCTGCTGCGGCACGACTTCAGCGACCGGGTCTTCGGCTGGATCAGCTACACCCTCCAGCGCAGCGAGCGCCGCGACCGGCCGGGCGAGGACTGGCGGCTGTTCGACTTCGACCAGACCCACAACCTGGTCCTGATCGGGCAGTACAAGCTGACCCCCAAGTGGAGCCTCGGCTTCCGGTTCCGGGTGGTCAGCGGCAACCCCGACACCCCGATCGTCGACGCGGTGTTCGACGCCAACACCGGCACCTATGTGTCGATCGCCGGCGAGGCCAACAGCACCCGCCAGCCGACGTTCAACCAGCTCGACATCCGGGTCGACCGGGAGTGGGTGTTCGACACCTGGCGCCTGATCGGCTACCTCGACCTGCGCAACGCCCTCAACGCGGCCAACGCGGCGGGCTTCCAGTACAACTACGACTACACCCAGCGCACGCGGGCCTTCGAGATCCCGATCTTCCCGTCGTTCGGCTTGAGGGGGGAGTTCTGATGCGTCGCCTCGCCTTGATCATCGGCTTCGTGGGGCTCGTCGGCTGCGGGCCGGAGTTCGACCCGTTCCACCTCGCCAACAAGTTCCGCATCCTCACCATCAAGACCGAGCCGCCCGAGCTGGTGCTCGACCCGGGCCTGCTGACCGGCGAGATCACCGGCCCGGTGACCCTGCCTCCGCCGGTGGAGATGACCGCGCTGCACCCGCCGGCCGATGGCATCCGGTGGCGGTGGGACGTGTGCCTGCTCAGCCTCGACTCGCTCAACGGCTTCCAGTGTGTCACCCCCGAGCTCGAGGTGACGCTGCCATCGACCGATGACACCGCGACGCTCGACCTGCTCCAGGTGCTGACCGCCATCGCGGGGGACTTCGGCGGGATCCCCGATGGCATGGGCGGCGCCGATGCCATGGACGGCGCCGCCTGCCCGCCCTTCCTGGCGCTGCCCGACGGGTCGTGCCTCGGCCGGCTCGACGTCCAGGTGAAGGTGACCGCCGGCCCGCCGGGCGAGGAGATCGTGGCGGTGCGCAAGGTGCCGGTGTACTTCGACGCCGAGCGCGAGCCGAACCGCAACCCGGACGTGACCGGGATCACGGTGACCGGCGATCCGGTGCGGGGCGGCGAGATCACCCTGACCGCCGAGCTGGACGATGCGAGCCTGGAGACGTTCGTGAACCTCAGCGGCGACACCCGGACCGAGCGGCCGGTGATGAGCTGGTTCACCACCGCCGGGGAGCTCCAGCCGGGGGCCACGTTCGACGACGACCGCGACACGACGCTGGTGCTGCCGACCGACGAGACGCTCGACACGGTCGAGGTCTACGTCGTCGTACGGGACGGGGACGAGCGGCGGGGCATCGACTTCGAGACGGTCAGCATCACTCTGGAGTGAGGCGGGCTGCGCCGGCTCGGTGATGCATTTCGCCCCGCCTGCGGGGCAAGGCTCCCCAGTCGGCGTCGCCCGACCGGCCGGAGGGCGCCTGGGGCGGGCTGGCCCGGGCCCTGCAATCATGAGGGGTATCCATCCACCGGAAGGAGACCCCATGGCTCACATCGCCGCCCTCGTCGGGCCCGAATTCGAAGACTGCGAACTGACCCACCCCGCCCGCGCGCTCGGCGAGGCGGGGCACACCCTCGACATCCTCGGGCGGGCGGCCGGCGAGACAGTCGAGGGCAAGTCCGAAGGCACCCGGGTCAAAGTCCAGAAGCGGGCCAGCCAGGCCGACCCCGCGGACTACGCGGCGCTGTTGATCCCCGGCGGCCACGCGCCCGACCACCTGCGCATCGACCCCGGCGTGGTCGGCTTCGTGCGGGCGTTCGACAAGCTCGAGCGGCCCATCGCCGCCATCTGCCACGGGCCGCAGCTCCTCATCGAGGCCGGCGTCGTCCAGGGCCGCCGCCTGACGAGCTGGCCCTCGGTGCGCACCGACCTGAAGAACGCCGGGGCCGAGGTGGTCGACGCGCAGGTCTGCGAAGACGGGCACCTGATCACGTCTCGGAAGCCGGACGACCTCGACGCCTTCTCGGTGGCGCTGCTCGAGCGCCTCGGCGGCCGCTGATGGTGGTCGCCTTCGCCCGCGCCGACGCCCCGGCGCCCGACCCGTACATCGCCGAGCGGGTCGAGGCGGTCACCGGCTTCCCCGCGACCCCCGGCAACCGGGTCGACGTGCTGCGCAACGGGGTCGAGATCTTCCCCGCGATGCTCGACGCCATCCGCAGCGCCGAGCGGGTCATCGAGTTCATGACCTTCGTCTACTGGAAGGGCGACATCGCCCGCCGCTTCGCCGACGCCCTCGCCGAGCGGGCCCGGGCGGGGATCACCGTGCGGGTGCTGCTCGACGCCTACGGGGCCCACCCCATGGATCGGGCGCTCATCGAGCGCATGCGCGAGGCGTCGTGCCGGGTCGAGTGGCTGCGCCCGCTGAGCACCCGCCCGTGGAAGATCGAGAGCCGCAGCCACCGCAAGCTGCTCATCTGCGACAACACCGTGGCCTTCACCGGCGGGGTCGGCATCGCCGCCGAGTGGGAGGGCGACGCCCGGGACGCCGACGAGTGGCGCGATACGCACTTCCGGGTGCAGGGGCCGGCGGTCGCCGGGCTGCGGGCGGCCTTCGCCGACAACTGGATCGAGGCCACCGGCCGGCTCGACGTCGCCCCCCACGAAGCCCGCCCCGAACCCCGGGACGACGGGGCGCCGGTGCAGGTCATCCCGTCGTCCGACCGCGTCGGCTGGAACCCGGCGGCGCTGGTGCTGACGGTCCTGATCGAGCAGGCCCGGACCCGCATCCGCATCGCCACCCCCTACTTCACCCCGGCCACCGACCTGCTCGACCGGCTGTGCGCGGCGGTCGACCGGGGGGTCGAGCTGGAGCTGCTCGTGCCCGGCGAGCACATCGACTCCCGCCTCTCGCGGCTGGCCGGCGAGGCGGTGTTCGACCGGCTGCTCGAGTGCGGGGCGGCGATCTACCGCTTCGAGCCGTCGATGCTGCACCAGAAGCTGATCCTGGTCGACGACCGGGCGGCCTGCGTCGGCTCGGCCAACGTCAACGGCCGCTCGATGCGCCAGGACGACGAGATCTCGATGGTGCTCTACGGCGAGGCGGCCATCGCGCAGCTCTCGGCGGACTTCGAGGCCGACCTCGAGCGATCGACCCGGATCCCCGACGCCGCCTGGCGCGAGCGGCCGTGGTACCGGCGCCTCGTCGAGTGGTTCGTCTGGCGCTTCCGGCGCCACCTGTGAGCCCTCAGCAGGGGCAGTCCAGGTCGAGGATCGGCAGGGTGCTCGCCGGGGCGTAGGCCCCGTCCTTCGGGGCGTAGACCGCCCCGTCGCCGCTGTAGCCCTCGACCCCGATCAGGGACGGCAGCGCCCCCCCCAGATCCATGGCCGCGGCGGGGGTGAACGGCTCGGCGACCGGCTGCCCGATGGGCGTCAGCCGGAGGCCGTCGACGGTGAACGCCTGCCACAGCCCGCCCCCGAAGCCGCCGCAGCCCAGGCCGGCGTCCATCTTGATCACCGCCAGCGCCGCGCCGCCCGGCGCGGTGAAGCCCCGGGCCGTGATCCGGGTGACCCCCGCCCCGTCCCACGGGCCCGCGCCCGCCCCGTGCTGCGCCTCGTAGGCCGCCTGGATGTCCTTCCAGGCGTCGCTGCGCCGGATCTGCTCGACCGCCGCGTTCTGCTGCGCGGGCGGCACCGGCGTCGGACGCCAGGTGGCGGCAGCCGGCCGGTCGGGCCCCTCGAGCCGGGCGAACACCGCGCCCGCGCAGTCGGTGGCCGCCTTGTCGACCTTGCCCGCCAGGTAGCGCCCACCGCCGTCGCTCATCTGCCACACGGCGGCCGCGACCTCGTCCGCGCTCGCCTTCTTGCCGCCCGGCTGCATCTCGCCATCCCAGGTCTGCACCGCCCCGAAGTGGGGGATGACCATGCCCAGCACGACGACCTCTTCGATGGTGCCCCCGCAGCGGCGGCCGTTGGGGCCGTAGAGGGTGACCGCCCGGCCGACGTGCGGCGATCGGGGGGCCGCGGCGGCGGCGACGTACGGCCGGCCGCGGGCGAGCAGGCGGGGGGCGGCGGCGGTCTCGACCGGCTCGCTCAGGATGACGTACGGCGCGTCGAGCATACGCACGAAGCGGACCCCGGCCGGGCCGGCGTCCTGGGGCGCGGGGCCGATCACCGTCGAGGCGAGCATCTCCTCCCGAGCGATGCGGGGCTGCTTCTCGTGCAGCGTCATCACGAGCTGCTTGGGCCCCACGTCGCGGTAGTCGCCCGAGGCCCAGGTCTGGGTGAAGCGCACCCGGGCCGTGCCCGGCCCGGGGGTGACGCGCAGGTCGTCGGCGGACACCGTCATCGGCTTCTCGAACATGCGCCGACGGTCCTTCATCCAGCCGTCACGGTCGAAGCGTGAGGTGCGGGGCCCGGCCCGCTTGATGCCGAAGAAGCGGGGGGCGTAGGTCGCCGCGTAGGCTTCGAAGTCGCCGTCGTTCTGGGCGGCGAGCCACCGATCGAAGACCGCCCGGGCGGCCTGCTCGGTCAGCGTCGGCGCGACGGACGTCGGCGGATCGACCGGCGTCGGCGGCGGATCGACCGGCTTCGGCGGCGGCTCGACCGGCGTCGGCGGGGTCACTGGCTTCGGCGGCGGGGGGTCGTCGCTGCACCCGGGCAGCAGGCAGGCGGCGAGGAGCGCGAGGGCGAGGCGGGTCATGGGGGCCTCCGGCGGTTGCTCGGCACACTCAACCGCAGCCGGCCGCCGGACGCAATGGCGGCCGCCAAGGGCTCGTCAGGAAATATCCTCGGGCCTGCGGACCCGATCTCGAATCGCCTGCGGCGCTTTCGTCCTCGCCTGCTTCGTCGACGCACCTCGGGTGCGTCTTCCTCGCAGCCTGCGGGCGCGCAGCCGCAGGCGCTCCGATCTCGGGCCCTCGGCGATCCGAGCTATTTCCTTCCAAGCCCTACCGCCCCTTGCGCTCGAGCTCGGCCCGGATGGCCGCCACGAACGCCGCGGTGGGCTGAGCACCCGACAGCGGGATACCGTTGACGAAGAAGGCCGGGGTGCCCTCGACCCCCAGCGCCTTGCCCGCCTGCTGGTCGGCGGAGATGCCCGCGAGGTGCTTCGGATCGGAGAAGCAGGCCTGGAACTTCGCCCCGTCCAGCCCCAGCGCCTCGGCGTAGCCCTTGAAAGTCGCCGGGTCGAGGCTCTTCTGATCGGCGAAGAGCTTGTCGTGCATCGCGTAGTACTTGCCCTGGGCCCCCGCGCAGCGGGCGGCGATGGCCGCCGGCACCGCGTTGGCGTGGAACTCGAGGGGGAAGTCGCGGAATACGACCCGCACCTTGCCCGGGAACTGCGCCGCGGCGGCCTTGAGGCTCTCGGCGGCCCGGGCGCAGTAGGGGCACTCGTAGTCGGCGAACGAGACGATGGTCACCGGCGCGTCGGCCGGCCCCCGGGCGGGCCCCACCGCCTCGACCGGCAGGCGGAAGGGCTCCAGCGTCACCCGGACCTTCGCCTTCTCCCTGAGCCCGGTCACCAGCGCGTCGAAGCGCCCCTGGCGGGCCTCCTGGGCCAGATGCTCGGCGATGCGGGGGGCCATGTCTTCGAAGCTCGCGCCGCCCATCCGGGCCTGGTTGGCGGTGTAGAACGCCCGGACCTCGGCCTCGGGCGGGGCGGCGACCGGCTTCACCACCTCGGCCTCGATCAGCGCCTCGGCCCCGGCCAGCCCCCGGGCCTTCGCCTCGGACTCGAGCAGGCGCTCGGCGACGAGCTGTTCGAGGGCCTGCTGACGCAGCTCGGCCTCCTTCTTGGCGAGCTCGATGCGGGCCTTGCAGAGCTGGTCGGCGATCTGGGCGTCGACGTCGGCCAGGGTGAGGGTCCGGTCGCCGATCGTCGCCGCGGCCGACTTCGCGTCCGGGCGGGGGATGGCGGGGCAGGTCGGCCCGGCGAGGGCCGGCGTGGCGGACAGCGCGATCAGCGCCAGGGCCGCCGCGAACGGGGGACGATGCATGGGGTCTCCGATGATCCGGGGGATCGGGGTCAGGGGCTGGTCGGGTCGGGGCTGGTCGGGTCGGGGGCCTCGAGCTGCGCCGGCGCCTCGGGCTGGGCCGGGGCCTCGGGCTGCGTCCCCGGCCGCTCCAGCGCCGTCAACTCGTCGGTCAGGGCCCGGCGGCGGGCGTAGAGCGGCTCGAGGGTCTCCTTCCACAGCGCGATCCCCGCCTCGTGGGTGGTGTGTACTTCGGTGGCGACGCTCACCACGAGCGCCGCCGGGTCGGACGCGCCGGGGTACAGCCCGCCGCGCCCCGAGAGGCCGCCGGGCACCCGCTCGACGCTGGCCGCGGCGTGACCGAACGCCGACAACAGCGCCCGCCCCCGCACCTGTTCCGCTGCGCGGTGGGCGGCGCGCAGGCGCTCGATCTCGACGTCGACCGCCGCGATCTGCGCCCGGATGGCCGCCGCCTTCGAGTCGCCCGGCGGCGCAGCCTCGGTCACCCGCGGGCGGTGGTCGAGCATGATCGGCGCCAGCCCGGCGATGTCCAGCCAGCCGCTCCAGCCGCCGTCGGACCCGTCGAGCATCGCCCGGGGCGTCGGCTCCAGCCCGGCGACGAAGCCGTCCCCCGTCGGCCCGGCGAGCAGCCGGCGCAGCGTCTCTTCGTCGAGGCTGAGGTAGAGCTGCGACCGGGCGATACCCATCCACAGGGTCGTCGTCGCGTCGACGGCCATGCGCCACAGCCGGGCGTCCTTCGGGGCCTCGGCCACCGGGACCACCTGCGACTGGGGCGACTTCGACAGCGCGTCGATCGCCGCCGCCGCGCCGTCGGCGTCCTTCAGGCCGACGTGCCCCGCCAAGCGCACCCGGGCGATCAGCTCGTCCACCGTGCGCGAGCCGAGCACCCGCTCGGGGTCGACCTCCACCGCCCAGCCCAGGTCGCCGGCGCACAAGGCGGCCAGCGCGGCGGCGTCCCGCCCGAAGTGCTCCCGGGCGGCGCCGTCGAACAGGCTCAGGTCGCGGGCGCCGCCCGCCGCCGCGCCCACTGCCCGCAGCAGCTCCCAGGTGGCCGTCAGGTCGACGTTGGCCTCGACCAGCGCCGTCGGCGCCCGGGGGAACGCGTCGCGCAGCGCCAGCGGCCCGGTGCGGCTGGCGAAGACGCTGCCCACCGGCGACGCCAGATCGAGCTGATGCTCGACCCGCACCTGGAAGCCCGCCGGCTCGACGTTCAGCCCCACCGCCAGCCCGCCGAAGGGGGTCAGGTACGAGCGCAGCATCACCCCCAGCGCCAGCATGCCCGGGCCCCGTCCGGCGGCCGCCTCCCGGGCCTTCTCCAGCGCCTGCTCGGCCCGGGCGACCGCCTCGGCGTCCCCCAGGGCCTGCGCCCCGAGCAGCGCGCGCTCGAAGCGGCGGGTCGGCGCGGTCTCCAGCGCCTCGCGCATCACCCCGTCGATGATGGCCGGCAGGTTGACGAAGCCCGCCACCTCGCGCCCGTAGTTGAGCCGGGCGATGGCCGGCGCGGCGTCGGGACGCTCGATCATGCGTTGGGGCGGCGTCTTCGCCAGGGCCCGGGCGTGGTGCAGCGCCTCGCCCGGCTCCAAGCGGTCGCCGAGCACGAGCCAGCCCTCCTTCTCGGTCATCCCGATCGCGATCCGGGCGTCCCACAGCAGGCTCAACCCGCCCTCGTCGGCGTGGGACAGGTCGATGACCCCCGCCGCCAGCGCCAGCAGCACCGTGCGCAGGGTCTGCTTGTCGGCCAGGGTCACCGCGATCGCCGCGATCGGGGGGTCGATCGACAGCATCGCGAAGCCCGCCGGGCCCGTGGGGTCGACCCCCAGCGCGCGCCACGCCGCGGGATCCGCCAGATCGTGCCCCAGGGTCTGCTTCAGCTCGGCCCGGTCGCGGGCCAGCCGGGGGCCCAGCGCGTCGAGCATCGCCGCCCAGCCGATCCGGCGGGCCAGATCGAGCGGGTTCCCGGTGGCGACGACCCCCGGCGCGTCGGCCGGCAATCGAGCGGTCAGCGGCAGCGCGTCGAACGCCGGCGGGGTCGGCATGAAGCCAGGGGCCGCGGTCCGCTCCGGCGGCTCGTCCGGCGCGGCCTCGGGGGCCTCGGCCTCGCCCGGGGCCCCGGGTGCGTCCGTCGTCGGCTCGGCCGGGGCCGGCTTCGGCCCGGCCGCCGGGGGCCCGTCGGCGGGGCGGTCGCCGCACCCCAGCGTCAGGCTCAGGGCCACGGTGAAGACGAAGACTGCGCGCATCGGCACCTCCCGCTCGACGGAGGCCGCAGCATACCGCAAGCCGGCTCGGCTCGGGTCTCCTCGCAGCGGGGGCTCGCGTCACCCGGCCCGGTCGGGCCGATCCCGGTCGGCGTCCAGCTCGCGTCGGACCCGGACCAGCGCTCGCCGCAGCGGGCCCATGCCCGGGAATCGCGCGTCGGGCGCCCGGGCGAGGCAGCGGGCGACGATCGCGTCGACGGCGGGCGGCAGGTCGGGCCGCAGCTCCGACGGGACCGGCGCGTCCTCGGCGGTCTGGCGCACGACCCGGGTCAGCGGCGCGTCGCCCTCGAACAGCTCGTGTCCGGTCAGCGCGAAGTAGAGGGTCGCCCCGACCCCGTAGACGTCGGCGGCCTCGCCCCCCGCCTCGCCCCGGGCGCGCTCGGGCGCGAGGTAGCCCGGGGTGCCGGTCAGGCCCTCCGGCCGGCCGCCGGGGGCATCCATGAAGCGGGCGAGGCCGAAGTCGAGCACCTTGGCGTGCTCATCGGGCGGCGCGCCGCACACGACGATGTTCTCCGGCTTGATGTCCCGGTGCACGACGTCGGCGTCGTGGGCCGCGGCCAGGCCCGCGCAGCACTGCGCCGCCACCTCGAGCGCGCGCCGGAGCCCGAGCGGCCCTTCGCGGCGCACGATGGTCCCCAGGTCGTGCCCGTCGAGCAGCTCCATCGCATAGTACGGCCGGCCCTCGTCGGTGCGGCCGACGTCGTAGACCTGCACGACGTGCGGGCTGCGCACCCGCAGCATGGCCCGGATCTCGTCTTCGAAGGTGTCCAGGGCGTCCCCGTCGCCGCCCGGGGCAGTGAGGATCTTGACCGCGCACGCCCGCCCCAGGTGGCGGTCCCACGCCCGGTAGACGATGCCGAAGCCGCCCCGCCCCAGCTCGCCGCCCAGCCGGTAGCGATCCTGACTGCGGGCGCGGATCGCGTCACTGAAGAGCTGCTCCATGCGCCGCGCGCCGTAGATCGCCAGCGCCAGGTTGGCCAGCAGGATGACCAGGGTGCTGGACAGCATCGCCGGCTCGAGCGGCGCGGGGGAGGCGCCCGCGTAGCACACCGCCGCCGCGGCCCACGCCGAGAGCGAGCCGATCAGCGCCTGCCACCAGCGGCTGCGCACCATCAGGCAGCGGGCGAACACCAGCGTCGAGACCCCGCCCAGGTAGAGCGCGGCTTCATAGAGCGGCGCGAGGGCGGCGAACGCGCCCAGCATGGCCCCGCCGGCGAGGTGGCTCGCCGCGTCGATGGCCAGCAGCCGCCGTGAAGCCGGCCGCCGGGCGGGCTCGGCGAGCAGCGACAGGGCCCCCAGAAAGCCCCCGTAGAACAGGCGGATCAGGAGCAGGGCCCACAAGGCCCGCCCGCTGGGCCGCTGCAGCTCGGCCAGGATCTCGATCGCGCCGAAGAGCACGAAGACGACCGCCGCGACCCGCAGGAACCGGCACAGCGTCTCGGCGTAGCCCAGCTTCGACGCGCTGCGGATGCGGCGGGAGATGTCGTCCGACAGGCGGGCGTCGGGCCGCCCGTCGGCGAGGTCGTCCGGTGCGGCCACGGGTTCTGGAGGGTGCATCGCCCCCGATCTTCCGCCGAACCGGCCCCGGGCTCAAGCTTCGCTCAGCAGGTGGTCCACCAGCCCGCTCAGATCCCGGTGCTGATGCAGCAGGTCCGCCGGCAGCGCCCGGCCCAGCTTCTCCTCGAGCGCGTCGACGAGCTGCACCGCCACCAGCGAGTCCACCCCCAGCGAGGCGAACGGCGCGCCCCCGCGGAGCTGCGCGGCCAGCGGGCCCGGCGCCCGGCCCAGCTCGCGGGCCAGGGTCGCGACCATCCACGCCTCGAGCCGGGTCGCCGCCGGATCCCGACGGCCCGGGGCTGCGGCCGGCGCCGTCGGCGCGTCCGCGAGCAGATCCCGGGCGAGCACCGTCATCGAGCCGCCGGCGAAGCCCGCGGTGAACGCCGCCCGGCAGGCGAAGCGCATCACCTTGCCGCTCGAGGTCTTGGGCAGGCTGCCCTTGGCCAGCAGCACCACCCCGTACACCTCGACCCCGTGGGCCTCGGTGACCGCCGCCCGCATGAGCGCCGCCGCCCGCCGCGGGTCGTGGTCCGGCGCCCGCCGGGGGTCGACCTCCTGGCAGACCACCAGCCGCTCGCGCCCGTCGACCTCGACCGGGAACGCCGCCGCGCAGCCGGGCCGCAGCTCGGGCAGCCGGGCCCGCAGGCCGTCGAGGGTGTGCTCGACATCGTGGGGGTAGAGGTTGCGCCCCCGGACGATGATCACGTCCTTCATGCGCCCGGTGACATACAGCTCGCCATCGTGCACGAAGCCCAGGTCGCCGGTGCGCAGGAACGGCCCCTCGCCCTCGGCCCCGACGACGCGGCCCCCGAACGTGCGCCCGGTCTCCTCCGGCCGCTGCCAGTAGCCCGCCGCGATGTGGGGCCCCGCCAGCCAGATCTCGCCCACCGCGCCCGGCGCGGCCCGGCGGCCGGTCTGCGGATCGACGACCTCGATCACCCCCTCGGCCCAGGCCACCCCGCAGCTCACCAGATCGACCCCCTCGGCCGCCTCGTCCACCGGCTGCACCCGGTGCTGCTCGAGCGCCGCCGCGTCGACCCGCAGCCCGCCGCCCCGCCGCTCGGCGCGGGCGCACGAGACGAACAGCCCCACCTCGGCCATGCCATACGACGGGGTCACCACCCCCGGGCGCAGGCCGGCCGGGGCGAAGTACGCCTCGAAGCGCCGCACGGTGGCCCGCCGCACCGGCTCGGCCCCGTTGACCATGACCGTCAGGCGGCTCAGGTCGAGCGCGTCGCGCACCGCGGCCGGCGTCTTGCGCACCGCGAGGTCGTAGGCGAAGTTCGGCGCGGCGGTGATGGTGCCCCCGACCCGGCTCACCAGCGCCAGCCAGCGGGACGGCGCCCGCAGGAAGACCCCCGGCGGCATCAGCCAGCTCTCGGCGCCCAGCCCCAGCGGGTTGAGCAGCTTACCCACCAGACCCATGTCGTGATACAGCGGCAGCCAGCTCACGAAGACCGAGTCACTCGACAAGCCATACGCCGCCCGGGACATGGCCAGGTTGGCCCAGATACCACCGTGGGTGACCATGACCCCCCGGGGCCGGCCGGTGGAGCCCGAGGTGTATTGCAGGAAGGCCACCGTGTCGGCCGTGAGCGATGGCATCTGCCAGTCATCGGGGTCCGCGTCGCCGGTCTGATCGGGCGTCAGCCAGGTCAGCTCGGCGAGCGCGCCGGCCTTCGACTTCGCCAGGATGCCTTCGGCGAAGCCCCGGATGAGCGGCGAGGTCAGCACCACCGACGGATCGGCGTCGGCGACGATGCCTTCCAGGCGGGCCAGGGTGTGGGCCATGCGATGCGGCTCGGGGGGGTAGGCCGGCACCGGCACCACCCCCGCGAAGAGGCAGCCGACGAACGCGACGACGAAGTCCAGCCCCGGCTCGAAGACGAGCAGCGCCCGCTCGCCAGCGAGGCCGTCGGCCTGAAGCCGGGCGGCGAGGGCCCGCACCGCCCGGTCGAACCCGCCGTAGGTCAGCGCGGCGGTCTCGTCCTGCCCGTCGGCGAGGAAGGTCAGCGCCCGCCGCTCGGGCTGCGTCTCGGCGAAGTGGCGGATCGCTTCGACGAGGTCGCCCGGCGGGGCCGACGTCGCGGTGAACGGCAGGGTGGAGGCGGACGGACGGACGGCGTCGTGGTGGATCTGGAACATGGGATGACTCCCGATGGGATGGATGTGAAGTCGAAAGAGCGCGGCGCGGCGGTGACCGTCGGGCTCAGCGGTGGCCGTCGACGGCCATCGCCTCGATGACCATGTGATTGAAGAGATCTTCGGTCTGCACGAAGGCGCAGGTGGCGTGGGGCCGGGCGCCGACCTTCTTCTTCTCGAGCTCGGCGGTGTAGGCGAGGTCGAGGCGGTCGCAGTCGAGCTGCCGGGCGCGCATCACCGTGCGATACAGCGCCTGCTTGTAGGTGTTGTGGCTGCGCTGCACCGCGCCGTCGAGGCCCACGATCAGGGCCCCGTACAGCCCGCCGCCCACGTAGCTGAACATCACCGCCGCCGGCTCCGGCCGGCCGTCGAGGGACAGCCGCATCACCTCGTAGTCCGGGTGGCGGCACATCGCGGCGAAGAACCGGCGGGGCAGGGGGAAGACGTTGAGGTCGAAGCTGCGGGCGTGCACCTCGCGGTACAGCGCGTAGCAGGCGTCGATGTCGGCCTCGGTCTCGGGCGCGTCGAAGGTCACCCCGAAGGCGTCGGCGTAGGGCAGGATCTCCTTGCGCACGTTGTACCGGTAGCGGCTGCCGAGGGTCTTCATCCAGCCGTCGTGATCAGCCCAGGTCAGGTCGCGCACCTGCATGCTGTCGCCGAGGCCGAGCTGCACGAAGCCCTGGTCGAGCAGGTGCTGGCGCAGCGCCTCGTCGGCGTCGACCTCGAACTCCCGCAGCATGATCTGGTTGGCCGCGCTCGCCGCGCGCACCTCGCCCATGACCCCCAGCAGCGCGTCGAGGGCCGCCTTCCACTCGGGGTGGTCCCGGTCGAGGAACAGGTGCTCGCCCTTGGTGATCAGGCCGCCGAGCATCACCGCCTTCGAGGTCAGGTCGTAGGGGTCGTCGGCCCGCATCGCCTCGATCTGCTGCGAGATACGGCCCGGCGCGGTCATGTCGTCCTTGACCAGCGCCACGGTGAACATCGTCGCCAGCACCAGCGCGCCCTCGGCGTCGCGCACCCGCAGGTAGTGGAAGTCCCAGAGGTTCTCCGGCGCGTCGTCGACCGAGAACACCTGCTCGAGCATCGCGAGGCTGGCGTGGGACAGGTTGCCCCGGCCGGCGAAGATGGGATCCCACTCGGCGGCGGGGATGGCGTCGATGGCGCGATCGTGGGTGACGCTCAGCCTCGCGGCCGGCGCGGCCGACGTCGCCCCGACGTCGGGCCGCAGGCCGGCGGTGTCCTCGTCCAGCTCGAACGCCCGCAGCACCTCGCGCAGCGAGCTGCCCTCCTCGGCCAGCGCCCGGGGGTAGTGATAGGCCACCCGCTCGAGCAGCGCGTCGACGTCGGCGATCGTCAGGTTGCGGTTGAGCATGAACCGCAGCCCGCCCTGGCGCATCGGGGTGGCGGGGAAGGTCGCCATGTTCACGTAGAACCCGTCGTCGAGCAGCCGCCGCACGAGGTTGCCCACCACCCGGGGCAGCCCGGTGGGGATGAAGAACAGCGGGCTGCGGGTGACCCGGTACTGGGGCAGGCCCAGCGCGGCGATGCGCCGGTTGCAGTGGTCGACGAGGTGCATCAGCTCGGCCTGCATCGCCGGCATCTCGTCGCTGAGGTGCAGCCGGGCCGCCGCCAGCGCCGCGCCCAGCATCGGCGGCTGGATGGGCCCCGAGAAGATCATCGTGCCCCCGGTGTTGCGCACCCGGTCGGCCATGCGCTGGTTCGGGAAGACGACGCAGCCCCCGGCGGCGGCGAACGCCTTGTTCAGCGAGACGGCGAGCACCAGCTTCTCGTGATGCTCGACCGCGCCCCGCACCGCGCCGCAGCCGTGGGGCCCGGCCCAGCTCATGCCGTGGGCGTCGTCGACGTAGCAGTGCAGCGCGGGGTAGCGATCCATCAGCTCGACGAGGCGGTCCATCGGCGCGACGTCGCCGAACATCGAGTAGACCCCGTCGGCCATGTACCAGATGCGGGGGTGGCGGTTCTGCAGGCGGCGGATCTTGCGCTCGAGCTGATCCATGTCGTTGTGCCGGACGACGTGCAGCGGCACCCCCCGGGCTTTGACGAGCTGAGCGGCGGTCTGCACGCTGTGGTGCACCTGCAAGTCGAGGATGACCGCGTCGTCGTCCCCCACCACGCCGGGGATGGCCGACATGTGGCCCAGGGTGGTCGAGGCGCTGATGAGCAATGGTCGCTCGAAGATCTGCCCCAGCAGGCGCTCCAGCTCGGCGTAGAGCCCCAGCGAGCAGAACGCCCGCGACGACGAGAACTGGGTCCCGTAGCGCATCGCCGCCTCGGCCGCGCCCCGGGCGAGGGCGGGGTGGGTCTCGAAGCCCATGTAGCTGCACGACCCGAAGTTGATCATCGACCGGCCCTCGAGGCCGATCGATCTGCCGTCGAGCGGGGTGTCGTCGGTGTAGTGCAGGGCCAGATCGCGGCGGATGAAGTCCTGGGCCATCTGGTCGAGGATGTCGGCGGTGGAGTCGCGGGCTTCGCGGGACATGGGCACCTCGGGTGGAGAAAGCGTTTTCGTCGAGAGTATTTGCCCGGCTCCGGCGCGAACCGGTCCGAGCGGCAACCCGTGAGGCGCGATTTCGGGCAGGACTCCGCAATGAACCGGAGCCCCGACCCCCGCGGCGGCCCCCCAGGGCTACCCGACACCCGCCCGTATGTGGGATGCGGGGCGGGCCGGGACGTGATACGCCAGACCCATCACGATCTCCGCGGCGGGGGAGCGACATGGGCGAGCACGAGCCGGCCGGCGTCCGATACGAGGCCGTCGACCAGGACTACTTCGACAAGCGCGGCCTGCGGCGCTACGCCGGGGTGTGGTCCCTGTGGGCCCTGGGGGTCGGCGCGGTCATCTCGGGCGACTTCTTCGGCTGGAACTTCGGCCTCGCCGTCGGCGGCTTCGGGGGGCTGCTCGTCGCCACGGTGATCATCACCGTGATGTACGCCGGCCTGTGCGCCTGCATCGCCGAGATGAGCCCCGCGCTGCCCCACACCGGCGGGGCCTATTCGTTCGGGCGCTCGACCATGGGCCCGTGGGGCGGCTTCGTCACCGGGCTCGGCGAGAACATGGAGTACGTCATCACCCCGGCGGTCATCGTCGTGGGCATCGGGGGCTACCTCGGCGCCGTCTTCGAGACCCCCGACGCCTTCGCCCCGGTGTGGTGGTTCGTGGCCTACGTGCTCTTCGTCGGCCTGAACATCGTCGGCGTCGAGATGACCTTCCGCTTCACCGTCTTCATCACCTTCGTGGCCCTCGCCATCCTGGCGGTGTTCTTCGTGGGCGCCATCCCCCTGTTCGAGTGGGAGCATGCGTTGAACGTGCCCCCCGACCCCGGCCAGAGTCAGTGGCTGCCCAAGGGGTGGCTCGGGGTGGCCCATGCCTTGCCGTTCGCCATCTGGTTCTTCCTGGCCATCGAGGAGCTGCCGCTCGCCGCCGAGGAGGCCCACGACCCCAAGCGGGACATGCCCCGGGGCATCCTGCTGGGCCTGCTGACGCTCATCATCACCGCGTTCGCCACGCTCTTCCTCAACGCCGGCATCGCCCCCGGCGCGGCGGCGGTCGGCGCGAGCGAGGAGCCCTTGTTCCTGGCGTTCGGCACCATCTTCGGCGAAGGCCTCGGCAGCAAGGCGCTGGCATTGTTCGCGGTCGCCGGTCTCATCGCCAGCTTCCATGGCATCATCTATGCCTATGGGCGCAACATCTACTCGCTGTCCCGGGCGGGCTACTTCCCCCGCTGGCTCTCGGTGACCCACGCGACCCGCAAGACGCCGCACGTCGCCCTCATCGGCGGCGCGGCGCTGGGCTACGCCGCTGCGCTGGTCATCCACTACGCCGGCGGCGGCAGCTCGGTGGGCGCGGTGCTCATCAACATGGCGGTGTTCGGGGCCATGATCTCGTATGTCATGCAATGCGTCGCGTTCGTGATCCTGCGCCGCAAGCACCCCCACATCGAGCGCCCGTTCAAGAGCCCCCTGGGCGTGGCCGGCGCGGTCGTGGCCCTGATCATCGCGCTGGGCACGCTGGCGTTCCTCTTCCTCAACGACGACTACCGCCCGGGTGTCATCGGCGCCGCGATCTGGTACGCCGCGGGGCTCTTGTGGTTCGGGCTCTACGCCCGCAAGCGCATGGTGCTCGCCCCCGAAGAGCAGTTCGCCATCGACGCGATGCGATCGGCCGGGCCGCAGAAGGAAGGGTAGGCGCCCGGCTCGGTGTCAGTGCGCGATGGGTGGCCAGACGGCGAAGTTGTTGCGATAGATCCGAAGGTCGCGCCCGCTACAGGCCACCACCCCCGACCGGAACGACAAGTAGACTTGAAGCGATGGCTTGTCGCCCGCGATGACACTCCCGATGCCATGCACCCGGTGTTCTCGATACAGATCTTCGCGCGGGATGATCATGAAGTCCGACCAGCGATCCGCGTGGCGGACCGCCAGCACATAGTTCAGGTCGGGGGTCTGCGGGTCGCCGAGCTGCCGGAGGGGCAGGCTGAACTGCGCCGCGTAGCCCGCCGCCTTCAACGGACGGGCGTTCGCTGTCTTGACCTGGACCCGATGCAGGCTGCCCGAGTCGTCCTCGACCACGAACAGATCGTCGCCCCGATCGACCGCGGGCACGGCGACGTTGTAGCCCCGGATCAAGAACTCCGACATCACGGCAGCCTGCCCCGCCGAGCCCGTGTAGAGCGCCCTCATCCTCGACATGGCTATGGTCGCACCTCCATCAGCTTGCCCGACGACGGTACGCGGATGATCACGCCCCCGAGCGTCTCGAGACGGTCGACGCTGACCCCGGTCAACAGGCTCGCGATCTGGGGCCACATCGGGCCATGCAGCGTCTCGAAGTCGGCCTGGGTCTCGTGGCCCACGAAGATCCGCGGGGCGGGCTTCGCGCCGGGGAGCGCGGCTTCGAGTCGGAGCTTCGACAGCGGATCGAGCTGATATGTCGTGCCGTTCCGCTGCACGCCGGCCAGGATGATGATCGGTTCCTGCTGGTCCATGTCGCGCACCTCCGAACCACCGGGACATCGCCCGATGTCGCCCTGACGATAGCTCAGGCCCGCAGCCCGGACAATGGCGACCGCAGGGTCATGTCGCTCACCGCCCGAGCAGCCGCTGGAAGAAGCCCTTGCCCGCCGCCTTGTCCTTCAGCGCGAGGACGCGCTTCTCGAGCTGCTTGCGGGTGCGCATGCCGACGAAGACGTCCTCGAGGCGGCCCTGCCAGTAGAAGCCGATGGTCGGCAGGCTCTTGATGCCCACCGCGCGGGCGATCTCGGATGCGCGGTCGGTGTCGACCTTGGCGAAGCGCACCTCGGGGTGGTCGGCGGCGAGCGCGGTGAAGATGGGCGCCAGACGCATGCACGGCTGGCACCACGCGGCCCAGAAGTCGACGACGACCGGCACCTCGGCCTCGAAGACGTGGGCCACGAACTCTTCGCGGGTCCACAGCTCGGTGATGGGATCCGCCGAGGGTTCGAGGCCCTCGGGGGATGGCTCGGGTGTCTCTTGGCTCATGTCAGGCACTCATCAGCCGGGTGCGGCGCAGGTGGGTCATGGTGGCGTCGAGGTCGTGGGCCGGGGCGAAGCCGAGCACGTCCCGGGCCCGGGCGCCGTCGACCATGCAGACATAACGCAGGTGATCCAGCTCCGGCGCGGGGAAGCGGGCGAGCCGCAGGGCCCACGCCTTGTCGAGCAGGGTCTCGGCGAGCGGGTGGGGGATCGGGCGGGGCCGGCCGCGGGCCATCTCGATGAGCACGCTCAGCGGCGCCGGGCGGCAGCCGGGCAGGTTGAAGACCCCCCGGATGCCCGGCCGCAGCGCCTCTTCGATGGCCCGGGCCACGTCGTCCTCGTGGATGAGCTGCACCATCGGGTCGAAGCCGGCGAGGGTCCACGGCCGGCGCAGCCGCAGGTAGTTGCTCGGCGCGTTGTTCACCGCCCCGACGATGTGCACCGGGCGCAGGATGACCGTCTCGACGTCGGGGTACTTCCAGAAGAAGCTCTGCCCGAGCATGTCGACCGCGATGAGTGATCGGATGTCGCTGAAGCGCTCCCCACCCATCAGCGGGGCGTCCTCGGTGAGGAACTGGGTGTTGTCGGCCCGGGGGCCGTAGACGTTGGCGCTGCTCATCAGGACGAGCTTGCCGATGCCATGCTTCTGGCAGTACTCGACCACCCGGGCGGTGCCCTGCACGTTGAAGGTGTAGTGATCGGCGCTCGACGCCCGCAGGTCGTGCATCAGGTTGAGGTGCACCACCGCGTCGAAGCCACCCCCCCGGAAGATGGCTTCGCTGCGCTTGCGGCGGATGTCGATGCGGTGCACCTCGACGTCGGCCGGGGCCCGGTTGAACGGGCGCCGGTCGAGGCCGACGACGGCGTGGTGCCGGTGCAGCCGGCGAGCGACCCGGGCTCCGAAGCGGCCGCTGATGCCGGTGAGGGCGATCCTCATCGGAACCAGCCCTTGCGCTCGATCAGGCCCCGCCGCAGCAGGCCGTCGACCGCGTCCCGCACCACGCCCACCCGGGCCGCGATCTCGGCCTCGTCGTCGTCGGGGTCGCCGATGAACGTCAGCGGGCGGCCGAAGTAGATCCGGTACTTGACCGGCAGCGGCAGCAGGCCCAGGCCCGGGACGAGCGGGTTGAGCGGCACCGGCACCGCCGGCAGCCCGAGCGCCTTGGCCACGCCCGTCAGGTTCCACGGGGTGGGGTACTGCTCCTCGGCGCCGACGACGCCCACCGGCACGATGGGGGTGTTCGTCTCGAGCGCCAGCCGCATGAAACCGTGGCCGAAGGCCTGGAGCTCGTAGGCGTGGTCCCAGGTCTTGTTGATGCCCCGCACGCCCTCGGGGAAGACGAGCACCGGGTGCTCTTCGCGCAGCAGCGTGCGGCAGTTCTCGGGGGTGCCGAGCACCTGCCCCAGCCGGCTGAAGAAGACGCTGACGAAGGGCAGCGAGGGCACCCACCGCTCGACCATCGAGCGCACCGCCCGCGGCGGATCGGCGTCGAGGATGAGCGCGGTGGCGATCATCATCGCGTCGATGGGCACCTGGCCGCTGTGGTTGGCGATGAGCAGCACCCGACCCGGCGGGATGTGCTCGAGGCCGATGGGCTCGACCCGGAACCAGCGGCGGTAGACCTGCTCGACCACCGGCACGACGTACTTGATCTGCTCGGGGGTGAAGCCGAAGTCGTCCGCCGGGCGGTCGCCGATGGCCGCTTGCAGCTCGTCGATGCGGTCGAGCAGCTCCGACGGCAGCCGGCTGTCGACCGCTTCGACCAGGATGTCCTGCAAGGCGCTGAGCATGGGGGCGATTCTGGACGGTGCGCGGCCGGCGCGCAACCGGCGTGCATCGGGCGGCGCGGCGGGGCACGATCGACGCGACGGGAGGTGCAGCATGCGCGCGTGGCGACGGGTCGTGATCGGATGGGCGCTCGCGCTGGCCGGGTGCGGGCTGCGCTCGGGCGACGCGCCGGGGCCCGTCGAGCGGGTGGACGCGGCGGTTCGGGCAGCGGTGATCGACGCGGGCGACGGACCCGACGCGGGCGATGGACCCGACGCCGTTGCCGGGGAGCGCTGCGACGGCATCGACGACGACGGCGACGGGCGGACCGACGAGGGCTTCGCGGTGGGCGCGGCCTGCTTCGCCGGCCGGGGTGCCTGTCGGGCCGAGGGGGTCATGGCCTGCGCCCCGGAGAAGGGCACCGCCCGCTGCGTGACGATCGGGGGCGGCGCGCCGTCGGCCGAGGTCTGCGATCGGGTGGACAACGACTGCGATGGCCGGCTGGACGAAGGCTTCGCGGTGGATGAGATCTGCGGCGTGGGGCGGGGCGCGTGCCGCTCGACGGGGCTGGTGGCGTGCGGCGACGACGGCCTGCCCTACTGCGCGGCCGATCCGCCCCAGCGGCCGGCAGCCGAGTCCTGCGATGGCATCGACGATGACTGCGACGGGTCCATCGACGAGGACTTCGGCATCGGGCAGCCATGCGCCGCGGGCCTCGGCGCCTGCCGGGCCGAAGGCGTGACGGTGTGCCACGGCCCGGACGCCGCCCGGTGCGACGCGACGCCCGGCGTGCCATCGGACGAGATCTGCGATGGCATCGACAACGACTGCGGCGGGGCGGTCGACGAGCGGTGGGGGCTGGGCCGCTATTGCAGCGTCGGGCGGGGCGGCTGCTGGGTCGAGGGGGAGCGGATCTGTGATGAAGAGACCGGGCGCACCCGCTGCAGCGCCGAGTGGGGGGCGCCCGCGGATGAGGTGTGCAATGGCATCGACGACGACTGTGACACCTGGACCGACGAGGACATGCCGCCCGGGCTGGCGTGCGCGTGCCGGGACGGGGCCTGCGCGCTGCGCCCGCTGGCCTGCGCCGACGTGCCGATTGAAGACTGCCCCGACGAGCCCGGCTGCGCGGTCTGGACCCGCCGCTGGTGCCGTGACGACTGCGCGCCGATCTGCGCGCTGGCCCTCGAGAAGTGCCGGGGGCAGAGCTTCAGCACCTGCCAGCAGGAGCCCAACTGCCGGTGGCACGTCGACGAGGTGGAGTGCCCCGATCCGGTGCCGGGGGTGCGCCACCGGGGCTGCTTCGATCCCCGGGAGCGGTGCTGGCCGGCCGATCGCCACTGCGAATCCCTGGACCGGGTGCTCTGCCAGCGGGATCGGGCGTGCGAGTGGGAGACCCGCCAGGTCTGCCCCGACTGGGCCCCGGACTGCTGGTTCGAGCCGCGGGACGATGGCTGCCCATGCCTCGACCGGCTCTCGTGCATCGAGATGGACGATGCCTGTGACTGGGTCGGGCGCTGCGTGTATGCCCGCGGCGAGTGAGCCCGGGTGATGCGGGGCGAGCCGGCTTGCGCCGACGGGCGGCCTGGATCCACGATGCGCGCCGATACGGCCGAGGTGGAGGTGCCCGTGAAGCTCGACGATCTGGTCCCGGTGAAGCTGCCCGATGACGCCCGGGCGATCCTGCCCGAAGAGGTCATCCTCGAGCGCGGCGCCCGGTCGGCGCTGCCGGCCGCCGTGAAGCGCCACATCGGCGGCGCGCCGCTGGTGGTGGGCGACCCCGATACGCTGGCGGCGGCCGGCCCGCTCGACCTGCCCCACCGGCTGCTGGACCTCGGGCCGCACCCCCACGCCGACGACGCGACGGTCGCCCGGGTCCGGGCGGCCCGGGGCGATACGCCGGGCTACGTGGCGGTGGGCAGCGGCACGATCAACGACCTGTGCAAGCGGGCGGCCGAGCTGGACGGGGTGCCGTTCGTGGCCCTGGGCACCGCGGCGAGCATGAACGGCTACGCCAGCGGCATCGCGGCGATCCTCAGCGACGGTCTCAAGACGACGGTGCCCAGCCGGCCGGCGCGGGCGGTGATCCTCGACACCGACATCCTCGCGGCGGCGCCGGCCCGGCTGGCGCAGGCCGGGCTGGGCGATCTGCTCAGCAAGCCGGTCAGCGACAGCGACTGGTGGCTGGCCGATCAGCTCGAGGGCACCGGCTACAGCGCGCTGCCGGGGCGGGTGGTCGACCGGGCGGTGGACGCGGCGGCGGCGGCGGCGAGCGGGCTGGCGGCGCGGGCGCCCGCGGCTCACGGGCGGCTGGGCGAGGCGCTGACCCTCAGCGGGGTGGCGATGGTGGTCGCCGGCAGCAGCGCCCCGGCGAGCGGCGGCGAGCACCTGCTGAGCCACCTGTGGGACATGGAGGCCATCGCCGCCGGGCGCGAGACCCGGCTGCACGGGGCGCAGGTGGGGGTGACGACCCTGATCAGCGCCGCGCTGTACGCCGCGCTGGTCGAGCTGGAGGCGCCCGATCTGACCGCGCCGCCTCCGTGGCCCGAGGAGGCGGCCCGCATCCGCCGCGAATTCGGCGGGCTGGCCGAGGCGATCCTGCCGCAAGCGAAGCGCAAGCACGCCCGGGCCGGGGACCGGCTGGACATCCTGCGCGATCGGTGGGAGGAGCTGCGGGCGCGGCTGGCGGGGCGGGCGATCCCATCGCCCGAGTCGCTCAGGGCGACGCTGAAGGCCGCCGGCGCGCCGAGCACGCTGGCCGATCTGGGCGAGTCCCGAGTCAACGCGGCCCGGGTGTTCCGGCTGGCGCGGGACATCCGCGATCGGGTGACGGTGCTGGACGTGGCGTTCGAGGTGGGGTTGCTTCCGGGCGGGATCGAGGCGGTGCTGGACCGCGCGGGGGTCTGATCCCGCGCGGTCGGGGGCGTCGTCTCAGTCGACGAAGCCGAAGCAGGCGGGGGCGGCGTCGAAGACGAGGCAGCCGTAGAACTCGCCGCAGGCCTCCTCGACGCAGTTGTTGAGCGTGTCGATGGCTTCGCTGCGGTGGTCGGCGTCGCAGGTGTCGTCGAGGGTGTCGATGCACTCGTTGGTGCACTCCTCGTCTTCTTCGCTGCTCAGCGACTCGTCGGCGCAGTCCGACTTGCGATCACAGTAGTCATCGCAGGCCTCCCACGAGCGCACGTCCTCGACGGCGTCTTCGGCCTCGCCGCAGCCGGCGATCATGGGGGCGACACCGAACAGCGAGAGCGCGACGACGGCGGCCTTGAGAGTGGGGTTCATGGGATCCTCCTGATGAGTGTGTGGGTCAGCGTTCGCGACCCGGACTTTGCGAGCGCCGTGCCAGCCGCTGGAGGCCGCATTCCACTGCCGTTCGGATCCGACCTCGGCGGCCGGATCGGGGACATCCGGTCACCGGCGCGGCCGATCGGGGCGCTCTGCCCCAGCCGGGGGGTGAGGTCGTCGCCCGGGGCGCTCGACAGGCTTGCGCCGGGCCGCCGGTCGGGCGAGGGTGGCCCGGCGACTGACGGGAGGCAGAGCGATGCGCGGAATCCGATGGGGCCTGGCGATGGTGGGCCTGATGGGGCTGGCGGCCTGTGGCGGCAAGCAGTCCGGGGCGGTGGCCGGTCAGGCCGATCTGCTCGCCGAAGACGACGTGGTGGCGACGCCGGTGCAGAAGGGCGGGCTGCCCGCGGCGCCGGGCGCGCCCAAGGCGGCGCTGCCGGTGACGGCGGCCGAGCTGACCGAGACCCGCTGCCTGGGCTTCATGCCCGACGGCAAGGGGGTCTTCATCGCGCTCGAGGAGCGGCTGCCGAGCGAGAAGGGGCCGGTGCGGGTGGTGCGCACGGTGGCCGCGGCGCCCGGCGCGAAGCACGGCCTGCCCCAGATCGAGCTGGGGCGGATGTCGCCGGAGGATGAGTCGGAGGACGAGATGTTCGGCGACGGGCTCGAGCTGGACATCTCGGAGCACCTCGAGGCGGTCAACCGGGTCATCGAGGGGCAGAAGCTGCTCGCCTGCCAGAAGGGCGTCGACCTCGAGATGGGGGCCGGCGGCTTCCGGCGCAAGGTGCGCGAGATGGCGGCGTATCCCGCGGGCAAGCCGTTCAAGGTGAGCTTCCGCGACGGGGCGGTCTTCGCCGGCCCGGCGGACGGCGCGGCCCGGCAGTTCGCCCAGGCCCCCGACGAGGAGGGGGCCGAGTACAAGCTGACCGACGTGTGGTTCACGACGAAGACCCCGGGCATCGTGGCGGTGATCTCGGACGCGTCGAGCGAGCAGGCCCGGCGGGTGGTGGTCTACATTCCCGCGGGTTGAGCGGCGGGCGCCGATCGGGCAGGGCGGCCGGCGACATGATCCGTGGACGCCGCGTGGGCGGCGCTCCAAGGAACGGGAGTCGGGAATGACGGGCCTCGCGAAGCATCTTTTCACCGTGTTCTGTGCGCTGGCGCTGGCCGGCTGTCTGCCGTCGTCTTCGGGTGATGGCGGCGCCGAGAGCTGCGACGAGGGCGAGCTGGTCGTCTGCGTCTGCCCGGACGATACGCCGTCGGTTCAGACCTGCGGGGCGGACGGCGAGCTGTCGGCCTGCGCCTGCGATCCGGGCGGCGAGGGGGAAGGCGAGGGCGAGGGCGAAGGTGAGGGCGAGGGGGAAGGCGAGGGCGAGGGCGAGGGGGAAGGCGAGGGCGAAGGTGAGGGCGAGGGCGAAGGTGAGGGCGAAGGTGAGGGCGAGGGGGAAGGTGAGGGCGAAGGTGAGGGCGAGGGGGAAGGTGAGGGCGAGGGGGAAGGCGAGGGCGAGCAGTGCCCGGTCGGCATCCCGGCGGTCGACCGCTACGCGGTGTCGCCGCTCGATGTCGTGGAGCTGGACGGCGGGCCCTCCGTGGACCCCGATGGCCCCGATGGCCGCCCGGTCGGTTACGCCTGGACGGTGGTCCAGCGCCCGGTCGGTTCGGTCGCCCAGCCGGTGGAGAGGTTCTTCGACCCGCTCCGCCCGGCGGACGGTGGCCAGGAGGACGACCCGGCGACCTCGACCGCGCTCTTCTTCGTCGATCTGGCCGGAGAGTACGTCATCGAGCTCCGGGTGACCGACGCGGCGGGCAACGTGGCCCCGACCGAAGAGTGCCCGACCGGAGCGCGGGTGACGATCCTCGCCACCGTCGACTCGGCGCTGCACATTCAACTCACCTGGGATACGCCGATGGATGAGGATCAGTCCGACAGCGAGGGCGCCGACGTCGACCTGTGGTTGCGGCACCCGTCGGCCGCGGGATGGAGCGACGTCGACCATCGCTGCTACTACGCCAACGTGGCGCCCGATTGGGGAGAGTCGGGCGTCCTCGACGACAACCCCACCCTCGACATTGACGACGTCAACGGCGCCGGTCCGGAGAACATCAACCTCGCCCGCCCCGAGGACACCGAGCTGCTGGGCGCCCCCTACCTGATCGGGGTGCACTACTACCGCAGCGAACTCGAGGGCAGGCTGGGCGACTACGGCGAGAGCACCGCCCGACTGCGGGTCTACTTGCGCGGTGTGCTGGCCTATGAGGCCGAGCAGGTGCTGCTCGGCACCAACAGTTTCTGGGTGCCGGCCGGTATCACCTCGACCGCCGACGGGCTCGATCTCGTGGAGGTGGGCGACGTCTACGAGATACCGCCGCAGTAGTCCGGGCCTCAGCGCTCCCGCCGGCGGTGGCACAGGTCGCGTACAGCCGCCGGTGACAGCCCGGTCTCAGCCGGTCGGGGCCGAGGGCGGCGACCGGGCCATCGAGGGGCAGACGCTGTTCGCCTGCCAGAAGGCCTCGGATGGAGCGGACGGCTCCCGGCACATGGAGCGCAGGCGGCGGTGTACGGCCCGGCGGCGGGTGATCGACATTCTCGCGGGTTGAGCGGCGGGCGCCGATCGGGTAGGGCCACCGAAGACATGATCCGGTCGGCGCCGCGTGGGCGGCGATCCAAGGAATGGGAGTCGGGAATGACGGACCTCGCGAGGTGGCTTTTCACTGCGTTCTGTGCGCTGGCGCTGGCCGGCTGTCTGCCGTCGTCTTCGGGCGACGGGGACGACGAGAGCTGCGACGAGGGCGAGCTGGTCGCCTGCCTCTGCCCGGACGATACGCCGTCGGTGCAGATGTGCGGGGCGGACGGGGAGCTGTCGGCCTGCGCGTGTGATCCGGGCGGCGAGGGTGAAGGGGAAGGCGAGGGCGAAGGGGAAGGTGAGGGCGAGGGCGAAGGGGAAGGCGAGGGCGAAGGGGAAGGTGAGGGCGAGGGCGAAGGGGAAGGTGAGGGCGAGGGCGAAGGGGAAGGTGAGGGCGAAGGCGAAGGGGAAGGTGAGGGCGAAGGCGAAGGGGAAGGTGAGGGCGAAGGCGAAGGGGAAGGTGAGGGCGAGGGCGAAGGGGAAGGTGAGGGCGAAGGCGAAGGCGAAGGCGAAGGTGAGGGCGAAGGGGAGGGTGAAGGTGAGGGCGAGGGCGAAGGTGAGGGGGAGGGCGAAGGGGAAGGCGAGGGCGAAGGTGAGGGCGAAGGCGAAGGCGAGGGCGAGGGCTGCCCGGTCCCGGCCGTCGAGGCCGCCGAGTTCCAGGTCCTGCCGCTCGACATCGTCCAGTTGGACGCCAGCCCTTCGACCGCGCCCGTCGGCCCCGACGGGCGGCCGGTGAGCTTCGCCTGGACCGTCATCCAACGGCCCGACGGCTCGGTGAGTTCGCCGGTCGAGCGCTTCGGCGATCCGTTGCGCCCGGCGGACGGGGGCCAGCCCGATGACGAGATGACCCCCACGGCGGTCTTCTTCGTCGATCTGGCCGGCGAGTACGTCATCGAACTCCGGGTGACCGACGCCGCGGGCAACGTGGCGCCCAGCGACGCCTGCCCCGAGCCGGTGGCCCAGGTGCGGATCACGGCGTTCAGCGAGTCCGATGTGCACATCCAGCTCACCTGGGACACGCCGATGGACATGGACCAGGCCGATCAGGACGGCACCGACGTCGACCTGTGGCTGCGGCACCCGTCCGCCGCGTCGTGGGGCGACATCTCGCGGCGATGCTACTACGGCAACGCGTCCCCCGACTGGGGCGCGCTGGGCGCGGTGGACGACAACCCCAGCCTCGACATCGACGACATCAACGGCGCCGGGCCGGAGAACATCAGCTTCGACGGCCTCGAGGACACCGACGCGCTGGGCGCCCCGTACTTGATCGGGGTGCACTACTACCGCAGCGCCATGGAGGCCGGCGTCGGGGACTACGGCGAGAGCGCGGCCCACATCCGGATCTTCTTCGGCGGGGTGCTGGCCTACGAGGCCGATCGGCTGCTGCTCGACACCGACGACTTCTGGGTGCCGGCCGGCATCACCTGGACCGCGGACGGGCCGGGCATCGTGGAGATCGACGACTTCTTCGAGACGCCGCCGCAGTAGCCCGGGCGTCAGCCGCCCCGCCGCCGACGGCACAGGTCGCGCACCACCGCCGGCGACAGACCGGTCTCGACCAGCGAGAGCCGCAGGCCGGGGCCGAGGCCGGCGAGCACGTCGGCTGCGCCGGCGCCGAGCGGGGTCCGGATCAGCTCCAGGTGGGTCAACGCGGGCATGCGGGCGAGGCCGGCGAACTCGGCGTCGTGCACCGCGCAGCCGATCAGGGTCAGGCGGCGCAGAGCCGACAGGGGCGCGGCGTCCGCCAGCGCGCCCGGCCGCACGACGCAGGTTTCGAAGATCATCCGGGTCAGGCGGCTGCCGCCCCAGTCGCTCAGCGCGTCGGGGGGCAGCGTCATCTCGCTCAGCCGGAGCAGCCGCACGGCCTTGATTCGGGGCAGGGCCCGCCACGCGGCGGGCGTCAGGGGCCCGGCGAGGCACAGCTCGGCCAGCTTGGGGGTCGGCTCCAAGGGGTGCAGCCCGGCGCCCGGGGCGTGGGCCAGCCTCAGCCGGGACAGCCGGGGCAGGCCGGCCAGCGGGGCCAGGGCGTGGCCGTCGATCCGGGGCTCGATCAGCGCCACCCGCCGGAGCTGCCTCGCCGCCGCCAGGGGCGCCAACGGGTCGGGGCCGTCGAGGGCGAGCCCGCTGATCGTCAGCTCGCGCAGGTGCCCCAGCCCGGTCAGCGGCGCCAGGGTCGTGATGCGGGGGCGGGTGAGCGCCAGCGTCTCGAGGCGGGGGCAGGCGGCGCACAGGATGCCCAGCACGTCGTCGGTCAGCTCGGGCCCCAGGCGCAGGCGGCGGATCGCGTCCCCCATCTGGCTCAGGTCGCCGTCGGCGTCGGTGACCACGTCCCGCACGATCTCGCCGGCCAGCTCGGCCGCCGGGCGGGGCCCGAACTCCACCGCGGCCCGCTCCGGGGGCAGCTCGGCCCGGGCGGGCATGGCCAGCACCCGGTCGCGCAGCTCCTCCCACTCGGTCTCGGCGTCGAACGGCGCGGGCAGCACCTGCCGGTCGCCGCCCCGCCAGAAGCGCCGGTTACGGGCCAGCGCGGCCAGCGCGGCGACCTGGATCGGGTCGTGCCCCGCGTCGTCGGGCACCCGGCGATCGGGCCAGAACAGCCGGATGATCGGCCCCAGGCGGGCGCTGGAGCGGGCCCGGGCCAGCAGGTCGATCAGGCGGTCGAGCACCGCGTCGGCCCGGGGGCGGCCGGCGGCGACGACCGCCTCGAGGATCTCGACCGGCGCGTGGGCCTCGGGGCCGTCCATCTCGTCGGGGAAGTGCGGGGGGTCGAACCAGCGGTCGACGCCGTCCAGGTCGCCGAGCACCTCGTCGACCACCGCCCACGCCCGCTCGGCGAGGTCGGGGTCGGTCAGCAGCGGCAGCGCGGCGAAGGTGCGCACCCGCAGCGCCGGGTCGTCGAGGGCCGGCCGCAGCCGGGCCCGCTCCCCGTCGGCGGCCAGCGCGCGCACCGCCAGCATGCGCATCGTCGGGTCGCGGTCGGCCCGGGCCAGCTCGACGACCGCGTCCAGCGGGCCGGCGGCTCCCGGGGCGGTCCGGCGCACGGCGAGGGCCAGCCGCAGCGCCGCCGCCCGCCGGGGGTTGCCCTCGGCGACCCGGACCCAGGTGGCGATGCGCTCGGCGCCAGCGCCCAGCATCATCGCGCACCGCCGGCTCCAGGCGGCCTCGTCGGGCGGCGCGTCGTCCAGCGGCAGCCCGGCCAGCTCGGCGATGTCGGTCAGCAGCCGCAGCACGCCGACGGCGTCGGGCCGCTCGCCGGCCGCGATCAGGAACGGGATCGAGGGCGCGGTGGCCTCGGCGAGGCTGACGGTCTGATGGCAGATGCCGAGGTACAGCCGATACACCGCGTCGGCCCGCTCGGCGGGATCGGCGGCGCTCAGCAGCGTGCGCAGGTGGTCCCGGGTGGCGGTGGCCGGGCCGTAGGCGTCGGTCAGCCGGCGCCAGTCGACGCTGTCCAGCGGGGCGTGGATCGGGGGGGCGCGGAACGCCTCGGCGTCGGGCAGGCGGTCGATGGCCACGATGCCCTCGGGGCCGACCCGCATGGCCAGCCCGTCCCCCGCCGCGCCGGTGCGCACCGCCCAGATGAAGCCCACATCGTCCCGGTCGCCGAGCAGCGCGGCGGTGGCCAGCACGATGCGCCGCCGCTCGACCAGCCCCTCGGCCCACCACACCAGGACCGCCGGCCGGCCGTCGACCAGCGCGACGCAGTGGGGCCCGTCGATCTCGGGGAGCGTGCCGAAGCCGCGGTAGCCGTAGAGGTCGGTCAGCGTGTGCTGCGCCCGGCGCAGCGCGAGGGGTTGCGGGGCCATCGGGGCGGTCCACTCCTGGCTTGGCCCCAGCCTACGCGGGCGATCGGGAGCGGTCCAACTCTCGGGGTCTCAGAGGCGCTCTTCCCAAGCGAACGGCTTGTCGGCGCGCCACAGGTTCAGCCGGCGGGTCAGCGCGCCCCCGTCGCCGGGCAGCGCGAGCGCCTGGCCGTCGGTCAGCCGCAGCCGGGCCGGCTGGCCCTCGTCGACGCCCGCGATCGCCGCCCGCGGGATCCAGCGGGGCTCGCCTTCGGGCTCGGCGAGCAGCAGGCCGTCGTCCTCCACGAAGAGCCCCACCCGCCAGCGCCCCCGGTCGAGCCGATCGCGCTGGGCCCGCGCCCGGCGCAGCGTGAGCCAGCCGCGGGCGGCCCAGGTCCAGGCGACCGCGGCCAGGAGCGGCGCGATGTACTGCCCGGCGGGGTCGGGCTCGCCGCCTTCGAACGTGCGGGCCCAGGCGTAGAGCGCGGCGCCGAAGAGCCCCAGCCCGAACGCGCCGCCGATGAGCAGCGCGGCGAACGCCTCGCCGACCGGGATCAAGCCGCCGGGCACGAAGCGCTCGGGGCGCTCGAGCGGGGCGTCGGGGTCGAGCAGGCGGGCGTGGCGGGGCGACATCGGCCGGCATCATGCCGGGCGGGGGCCTGCGATGCCAGTGCGGGTGGTGCCTCTCCGGTGGCCACGGTATGACGGATGGACCCGCCTTCGGAGATGCCATGTCGACCTTGCGCCACCTTTTGATCGTGCTGCTTCTGCCGCTGACCGCGCACGCCGCGAGCCACCCGCCGGTCCGGGCGACGGGGGGCATGGTGGCCGCCGACAACGCCGCGGCCTCGGCGGCGGGCGCGGCGCTGCTCGCGGCCGGCGGGGACGCGGTGGACGCGGCGGTGGCGACGGCGCTGGTCCTGGGCGTGGTGCAGCCGTTCGCCTCGGGCATCGGCGGGGGCGGCTTCGCGGTGATCCATCGGGCGGACGGCAGCGCGCTGGCGCTCGACTTCCGCGAGACGGCGCCGGCCAAGGCCCACCGGGACATGTACCTCGACGAGAAGGGCGCGGTGATCGACGGCGCGAGCACCCGGGGGCCCAAGGCGGCGGGGGTGCCCGGCGAGCTGGCCGGGCTGTACGCGCTGCATCAGCGGTATGGCACCCGGCCGTGGCCCGAGGTCGTCGCTCCGGCGCTGGCCGCGGCTCGGGATGGCTTCCCGGTGGGCTCGCTGCTGCACGACCGCATCGCTCAGAAGCAGAAGGCCATCGCCGCCCGGCCGGCGCTGGCGAAGGTGTACCTGACCGCCGACGGGGCGCCGCTGCCGGTGGGGCACGTCCTGAAGCGGCCCGATCTGGCCCGCACGCTGGCCGCGGTGGCCGAGAAGGGCCCGGCGGCGTTCTACACCGGCGACGTGGCGCGGCGGCTGGTGGCGGCGATGGCGGCCGATGGCGGCCTGATCTCGGCGGCTGATCTGAAGGGCTACGCGCCCAAGGAGCGGCCCTTGATCCGGGCGAAGGTGATGGACTTCGAGATCGTGTCGATGCCCCCGCCGAGCAGCGGCGGCGCGGTGCTGGTGCAGGTGCTCCAGGCGCTGGACGGGGTCGACCTGAAGGCGCTGGGGCACAACAGCTCGGCTTATCTGCACCGGGTGGCCGAGGCGCTCAAGCACGCCTTCGCCGATCGGGCCCGGGTGATGGGCGACCCCGACTTCGTCGACGTGCCGCTGGCGCAGATGCTCTCGGCCGAGGCGACGGCCCGCATCAAGGGCGCCTTCCGCCCCGACGCGACGCTGCCCCGCGCGGCGTACGGCGGCCGCTATGGCGTCCCCGAGGACGGGGGCACGAGCCACTTCTCGGTGGTCGACGCCCGGGGCAACGCGGTGGCGCTCACCAGCACGGTCAATACCAGCTTCGGCAGCCTGTACGTGGCCGGCGACACCGGGGTGCTGCTCAACAACGAGATGGACGACTTCGTGGCCAAGCCGGGGGTGCCCAACGCCTTCGGGCTGGTGGGGCGCGAGGCGAATACGATCCGCCCCGGCAAGCGGCCGCTGTCGAGCATGAGCCCGACCATCGTGCTCGACGAGAAGGGGCAGGTGCGGCTGGTCGTGGGGGCGTCGGGCGGACCGACGATCATCACCGGCACTTTGCAGGTGCTGCTCAATGTGATGGTCTTCGGTATGGACGTTCGGGCGGCGGTCGAGGCGCCCCGCGTGCACCATCAGTGGGTGCCCGAGCTGCTGTTCGTCAGCCGCGACCTGCCCCGGGACGTGCACGAGGCGCTGAAGGCGCGGGGGCACGCGCTGAAGCCGGTGGGGCGGTTCAACGCGGTGCAGGCGGTGGAGGTCGTCGGGGCGAGACAGGCGGGGGCCAGCGATCCGTCGAAGCGGGGCCGGCCGGCGGGGGTGGGTGAGATCGGGCGCTGAGCCCCGGGCTCACTTGCCCGCGGGGGTGTCCCAGCCCTCGTCCTCGAACTTGTACAGGATCTCGCGGCCGACGATGTTGGTCTCGACGAGGTACTTGTGCCCCGGCTCGAGCGCGACCGTCTGCCGGCTCATGCCCATGACCGGGCCCCGCAGCTTGGCCCGCAGGCGGATGGTGAAGTCGAACTCGCCCGCCGGCTGCTCCTCGTAGCTGGTGTAGCCCACCGCCAGCTTCTTGAAGCGGCCCTTCTTGCCCGACTTGTACTCGATGGCCCGGCCCCGGTTGAGGGCCCGGAAGCGCACCTGGGCCGCCGCCTGGGGCGAGACCGCCGCCGGCCGCTCGCTCTTGTCGTGGGTGATGATGTCGGCCGCGCCGGCCCGGCACTTCTCGAAGCGCACGTGGTAGGTGCCGCCGGGGTTCATGCCCAGCCAGCCCAGGTCGGCCGGCTTCTCGCCGGTGAGCTTGAGCGCGTAGGCCTTGTCCGAGTTGGCGGGCAGGGTCTGGGGATCGCTGGTCGCGCCGGCGGCCACGGTGACCGCGGCGGGGCCCAGCTTGAGGGCGAGGGGGGTCTTGCAGGTGTTCTCGAAGGTCACGCTGACCGGGGCCGTGGCTTCGCCGGCCTCGTCGCCGGCCAGGGCCGGCAGGGCGAGGGCCAGGGTGGCGCCGGCGGCGAGTCCACGCAGGATGCGATGCATGCTGTCTCCAGGGTCGGGCCGAAAATCGCGGCGGAGTATAGGGGATCGACCACGGCTGACGAAAGCCCGCCTCCGGGAGCGGCGGCCGGGGTCACTCGGCGGCGGCTGACCGGCGCCGGGGGTCGATATTCATCCGTGGGGGCCGCGAGAAGGAGGGGGCGCCGCGGGGGGGTGGTCCCGCGACGCCCCCAGGGGGGAAGCGCAGCGGGCGCTACTTGCGCCCGATCTTGAGCCAGTCGGGCACCGCGGCGACCTCGACCTCGCTGCTGTCGTCCTCGAGGTCGAAGAAGCCGGCGCCGAGCTTGTCCTCGCCGACCTTGCGGTCGCCGGTCTTGCGGGTGAACGCCGGGGCCCGCAGCTCCTCGTCGTCGAGGGCCCGCCGCCGGGGCGGCACGGTCACCGGGCGGGGGTTGACGCTCATCGGGCCGGTGATCGGGCGCCGGGTGTTCGCCCGGGCCGGCGGCCGGGGGTTGGCCGGGCGGGACGTCGCGCCTCGGCGGGCGGCCTCGGGCAGCGGCGGCGGCGAGACGAGCCGCACCTGCTCCTGCAGCGACATCTGGGTCTGCGTCGGCTGGCCCTGCCGGGGGTGGCGGGCCGGCTGGCGGGCGGCGGGCTGCTCGTCCCGGAAGCCGCCGACGTGCTGGGCGCCGCTCTGGAACCCGCCCACCTGCTGGGCCCCGCTCTGCAGCCCGGCGACCGCCTGGGCCCCGCTCTGGTGCGGCGCCTGCTCGGTCGTCGGCTGGGACGCGGGCTCGGTCCAGCGGGGCATCGAGCCGGTCGTCAGCCGGGGGTCGGTGTTGCGCATGCCGGGCACGTTGAGCGCCCGCTCGGGGCGCCGGTCGGGCCGCTGGGCGTCGGCTTGCTGGAAGCCGGTGGCGATGACCGTGATCTTGATCTCGTCGCGCATGCTCTCGTCGATCACCGCGCCGAAGATCAGGTTGACGTCCTCGTGGGCCGCGTCCTCCACCAGGCTGGCCGCCTCTTCGATCTCGGTGATGCGCAGATCGGTGCCGCCGGTGAAGTTGATGAGGATGCCGGTGGCCCCCTCGATGCTGATGTCGTCGAGCAGCGGCGAGCTGATCGCCGCCTGGGCCGCCACCAGCGCCCGGCGCTCGCCCGAGGCCCGGCCGCTGCCCATCAGCGCCAGCCCCTTGTTCGACATGATCGTGCGCACGTCGGCGAAGTCGACGTTGATCATGCCGTGCTCGGTGATGAGGTCGCTGATGCCCTGCACCGCGTTGTACAGCACCTGGTCGGCCATCTTGAAGGCGTCGACCATGGTGGTGTGCTCGTCGCTGATGGCGAGCAGCCGCTGGTTGGGGATGACGATGAGGGTGTCGACCTCGGCGGCGAGCGCTTCGATGCCGGCCTCGGCCCGCCGCCGGCGGGCGCGGCCCTCGAAGTTGAACGGGCGAGTCACGACACCGACAGTCAGCGCGCCGGCCTCCCGGGCGGCGCGGGCGATGACCGGCGCGGCGCCGGTGCCGGTGCCTCCGCCCATGCCCGCGGTCACGAAGACCATGTCCGAGCCGCCGAGCGCGTCGGTGATGAGCCGCTGGTCCTCGAGCGCCGCGTTGCGCCCGATCTCGGGGTTGGCGCCTGCGCCGAGCCCCTGGGTCAGCGTCGCCCCGATCTGGAGCCGGGTGCCGGCCCCGGCGTGTTCGAGCGCCTGGGCGTCGGTGTTGGCGACGATGAAGTCGACGCCGTTGAGGCCGCTCTGGACCATCGTGTTGACGGCGTTGCTCCCCCCACCGCCGACGCCGATGACCTTCAGCCGGGCCCCAGAGTTGCCTACATATTCGAAGATACTGTCCACGAGACTGTTCCATCCCATTCGTGCCTCGATCCACCCCGATCGAAGCACGGATATAACCCGATTAGGTTCGGTTCCTGCCGGATGACTGACGGTTTGTTCCGAGTTGTGGCATCCTATGCCGCCGCCGATCCCATCGCAATGGGGGGCGGCCTGTTTTTGTCAACTTTTCTCAAACCCGGCGGCTGCGGCCGAAGATGCGGCCCCAGGTGCGCTTGCGCGGTCGGGTCAGCCGGGTCGAGAACCACTGCACGTCCCGCCGGTTGACCCCACACAGCACCAGCCCGGTGCCGGTCGCGTAGCGCGGGTTGCGCACGACGTCCACCAGCCCGTGCAGCCCCTTGGGCTGGGCCCGGGCGGCGGGCATGCCCATGACCTGCTCGGCCAGCTCGACCAGCCCCGGCAGGTTGGCGGTGCCCCCGGTGAGCACCACCCCGCCGGGCAGGCCGTTGGCGTAGCCCAGCGGGCGCAGCTCCTCGGCGACGAGCCGCAGGATCTCCTCGGCCCGGGCCTCGATGATCTGGCACAGCAGCGTGCGCTCGATCTCCCGCGGCTTGCGGCCGCCGACCCCGGGCACCGAGACCCGCTCGTCGGCGTCGATCAGCTCGGCGAGCGCGCAGCCGTGGGCCTGCTTGAGGTGCTCGGCCTCGACGGTCGGCGTATTGAGGCAGTCCTTGATGTCGCTGGTGACGTGCTGCCCGCCGATGCCGAGCACCGTCGAGTGCACGATCTGGCCCTGGTCGAAGACCGCGATGTCGGTGGTGTCGCCCCCGATGTCGACCAGCACCACCCCCAGGTCGCGCCCCTGGGGGCTCAGCAGCGCCTCGGCCTGGGCCAGCGGGGCCAGGATCATGTCGATCACCCGCAGCTTCGCCTGCCGGATGCACTGTTCGAGCTGCTTGAGCGCCTGGATATCCCCCACGACGAGGTGCGCGTGCACCTCGAGCCGCACCCCCTCGACGCCCACCGGGCGGGTGATGCCCGCCTGACCGTCGATGATGAACGACTGGGGCACCGCGTGCAGGATGGCCTTGTCCGGGGGCAGCTTGACCGCGCAGGCCATGTCCATGCAGGCCCGCACGTCGTCGGTGTCGACGGTGCCGCTGCGGATGCGCACCATGCCGTGGCTGTTGAAGCTCTCCAGGTGGCGCCCGCTGACCGAGACGTAGATCTCCTTGATCTCGCAGCCGGCCATCAGCTCGGCCTCTTCGACCGCCTCCCGGATGCTGGTCACCGCCTGCTGCTGGTCGCAGACGGTGCCCGCCTTGAGCCCGGCCGCGGGGTGGGTCCCGGTGCCGATGATGTCGATCTGGCCGTCTTCGTGGCGCACGCCGATGACGCACTTCACCGCGTTGGTCCCCAGGTCGAGCCCGGCCACGATCATCTGCTTGCTCATCTTCAGCTCCCTTTCGGTTCGTCGTGTCGGCCGCCGAGCTCTTCGCCCAGGCCCCGCTGTCTCGGAATCTCGTCGACGATCGCCCGCTGGCGGTCCTCGCTGAGCAGGATGTAGCCGGCGTCCATGCGCCGGGCGGCCAGCGTGTCGAGGATCTGCTCGACGCGGCCGATCTTGTCCCGGAAGTCGCCCTGCCCCAGCGCCACCCGGGTGCGGCCGAGCATCAGCTCGAGTCGGCCGGCGGGGGCGAGGTGCACGCTGCCCAGCGGGCGGCGGGCGGCCAGCGGGCTCAGGGCGTAGCGCCGGGCGACGGCCAGCGCGGTCTGCACCCGCTCGCAGGCCCCCTCGGGGTCGAGGTCGAAGTCCTCCCGGCTCAGCCCGGTCACCAGCGGCAGCCCCTGCATCTCGTCGGGGCCGGCCTGGGCGAACGGGTGGCCGGTGGCGTCGACGAGGTAGGGCACGTCGAGCACCACCGCGCCCGAGGCCCGCCGCTCTTCGAGGCGGATGACGACCCGCTCGGGCAGCACCTTGGTCACCCGGGCGGTGGCGACCCACGGGTGCAGCAGCAGCGCCTCGCGGGCGGCGTCGGCGTCGAAGTCGAAGATGTTGCGCGGCGTCGCCAGCCCGGTGGCCTCGATGATCGCCGGGCGGTCGAGGTGGGCGGTGGACTCGACGTCGATGTCGCGCACCAGGAAGTACGCCGACTGGTGCACCGCCCGGTAGCCGGCGAAGGCGAAGCCGGCGACGAAGCCGACGATGATCGCGAAGCGCACCACCGGCCGCAGGCCGTGCCACACCCAGGCCGTCAGCTCGGCGAGGCCGCCGAAGAAGCGCTTGACCCCGGCGAGGCGCTGCCCCTTGAAGCGGTTACCGGCCATCGGGGCCTCCTCCGCTCGGGAGCAGATCGGCGTGCATCGCCTCGACCCCCGGCGCGCAGCGGGCGGCCTCGAGGATGCGCACGCACAGCGCGCCGAAGGCGATGCCGGCGTGGGCCGCGATCTTGGGCAGCAGGCTGGTCGGGGTCATGCCGGGCAGGGTGTTCACCTCGATGATCACCGGCCCGTCGGACCCCAGGATCACGTCGGTCCGGGTCGCGCCCCGGCAGCCGAGGCTGCGGTGGGCGGCGAGCGCGGCGGCCTCGACGGCGGCGGTGTCGGCGGCGTCGAGCCGGGGCGGCAGGTGGTAGCGGGTGCCGCTCTGGCCGTACTTGGCCTCGTAGTCGTAGAAGTCGCGGGCCGGCTCGATCTCGACGCTGCCCAGCACGGCGTCGCCCATCACGCCCACCGACAGCTCGGGGCCCCGCACGAAGCGCTCGATGAGGGCCCGGGGCGCGGCGGCGGCCAGCGCGGCGGGCACCTGCGCCGCGTCGTGCACCAGGGTCACCCCCACGCTGCTGCCGTCGGCCACCGGCTTGATCGCGACCGGCAAGGGGAACGGCAGATCGGCGGCGCTCTTGCCCTTCAGGTCGTCGCCGCTCCACACGACGTCCTCGGCGACCCGCAGGCCGGCGGCAGCGAAGCGCTGCTTGGCCAGGGCCTTGTCGAAGGCGAACAGGCTCGCCGCCAGCCCCTCGCCGGTGTAGGGGATGCCCATCCAGTCGAGCAGGCCCTGCACCCGGCCGTCCTCGCCCCACACCCCGTGCAGCGCGTTGTAGACCACGTCGACCCCGTGCTCGACGAGGCGGGCCGGCAGGTCGCGGCGGGCGTCGATGCGCACCACCCGGTAGCCCTCGCCCTCGAGCGCCTCGGCGATGGCCGCGCCGGTGGTCAGGCTGACGTCCCGCTCGCGGCTGAGGCCGCCGAGCAGCACGCCCACGGTGGCGTCCTTCCAGATGCCTCGGCTCATGACGGATCCCTCCCGGCCAGCGCGCACAGCGCCTCGACGATGCGGGCCCCCGCCTCGGGGCGGCCCCGGGCCCTGGCCTTCTGGGCCATCGCGGTCAGCGTCGCCGGGTCTTCGAGCAGCGACCCGATCTGCTCGACGAGGCCCTCGGTGGTGAGCGTATGCTCCGGGGCCAGGATCGCGGCGCCGTGGTCGGCGAGCGAGGCGGCGTTGGCGGTCTGGTGGTCGTCGGCGGCGCTGGGGAACGGCACGAACACCGCCGGCCGGCCGACGCAGGCCAGCTCGGCGACGGTGGTCGCCCCGGCCCGGGCGATGATCAGATCGGCCCACAGCATGGCCTCGACCATGTCGTCGATGAACGGCTCGACCCGCACGTCGGGCGCGTCGCCGTAGGCCGCCCGCACCGGGGCGTCCTTGTCCCGGCCGGTCTGGTGGCGCACGGCCAGATCGGGCAGCCGCTGCTTGAGCTGCATCAGCGCCGGGGGCAGCTTCTGGTTGAGCGCCCGGGCCCCCTGGCTGCCGCCGAGGATGAGCACGTTGCGCGTTCCGCCGGGCAGCGGGGCGCCCTCGACCGCGGCGATGAAGTCGGCCCGCACCGGGTTGCCGAGCATGCGCACCTTCTTCGCCGGGAAGCCGGCCGCCGCCTCGGGGAAGGCGGTGAAGATCCGCTGCACGAACCGGCCGAGGATGCGGTTGGTGAGCCCCGGGCGGGCGTTCTGCTCGGCGATGGCGCTGGGGCGGCCGGCGAGCGCGGCGGCGAGCACCACCGGGCCCGAGATGTAGCCCCCGACGCCGAGCACCGCGGTCGGATCGTGCTCGCGCACGACCTTGAACCCGCGCCAGATGGCCAGCGGCATCGACAGCAGGCTGCGCAGCCGCTCGACGAGGCCGGCGTTCTTGAGCCGGCGGGCCTCGACGGCGACGAACGGGTGCCCCAGGCCGGGGATGACCCGGGCCTCCATGCCCCGGGGGCTGCCGACGAAGACCACCTCGCCCCCGGTGATCTGCGCCAGCCACGCCTGGGCCACCGCCACCCCGGGGAAGACGTGGCCTCCGGTGCCGCCGCCGACGACCATCAGTCGGGGCGGCGCGCCCGGCGCGGGGCGCTTGTCGCCGCGCAGCATCATGCGGCCCCCTTCGCGGCCTTGCGCGGCCGGCCGCGGGCCTTCTTCTGCTTCTGCTTGACGTCGGCGTCGGGCAGCAGCCGGTGCAGCCACGCCGGGGGCGGCTCCTGGCGGCTGATGTTGAGCAGGATGCCGACGCCGACGCAGGTCAGCAGCATCGAGCTGCCGCCGTAGCTGACGAGGGGCAGCGTCAGCCCCTTGGTGGGCAGGAGCGCGGTGGCGACGGCCATGTTGGTCGCCGCCTGGAAGCCGATCTGGGCGGTGATGCCGAATGCCAGCAGCGCCCCGAACGCGGTGGGCGCGCTGCGGGCGATGGAGAAGCCGCGCCAGACGAAGATCGCGAACAGGGTGATGACGAAGGCGACGCCGACCCAGCCCAGCTCCTCGCCATAGATGCTGAAGATGAAGTCGGTGTGGGCCTCGGGCAGATACAGGAGCTTCTGCCGGCTGTTGCCCAGCCCCATGCCGAACCAGTCGCCGCTGCCGAAGCTGATGAGCGCCTGGTTGATGTGATACGAGACGCCCTGCGGGTCGTGCTCCGGGTCGAGGAAGGCCAGCAGCCGCTTGACCCGGTACGGCTCGGCGATGATCGCCAGCGGCACCAGCGCCGCGCCGATGCCCACCAGCCCGCCGACGTGCAGCCAGCGCCCGCCGGCGGCCCACACCATCAGCACCATGATGCCGCCGCAGATGAGCGTGCTGCCGAAGTCGGGCTGCAGCATGAGCAGGCCGGCGATGGCCCCCAGCGCCAGGATGGGCTTGCCCCAGGCGGTCTTGAGGTCGTCGAGCTGCGCCTGACGGGCGCTGAGGTACCACGCCAGCAGCACGATCCAGGTGACCTTGATCGCCTCGCTCGGCTGGAAGCGCACCGGGCCGAAGCCGATCCAGCGGGCGGCGCCCTTGGCCGAGGCCGACATGCCCGGGATGAGCACGACGACGAGCAGCGCCATCGCCGCCAGGAACAGCGGCTTCGCCAGCCGGCGCCACAGGTCGTGGTGGATGTTGAGGCACGCGATCAGCGCCAGCAGGCCGATGCCGCAGTAGGCCATCTGCCGCTCGAGGTAGAACGCGCCGTTGCCGGTGCGGGTCTCGGCGCTGACGATGCTGGCCGAGTAGACCATCACCACCCCGATGCCCATCAGCACGAACACCACCCCCAGCAGCACCCGGTCGTAGCGGAACTGCACGATCCGGGTGGAGTCGGCGCCCTCCTCGGGGCGCAGGCGATGGCGCAGCCGGTCCAGCATCAGCGCACCTTCAGGCTGGCGAGGGCGATGAGCGCCAGCATCACCGAGACCACCCAGAAGCGGACGACGATCTTGGGCTCCTGCCAGCCGAGCTTCTCGAAGTGGTGGTGGATCGGGGCCATCTTGAAGACCCGCTTGCCGGTCCAGCGGAAGCTGTAGCGCTGGATCACGACCGACAGGGCCTCGATGACGAAGAGCCCGCAGATGATGAGCGAGAGCAGCTCGTTCTTGGTCAGCACCGCCAGCATGCCGATGGCCCCGCCGAGCGCGAGGCTGCCCACGTCGCCCATGAAGACCTGGGCCGGGAAGGTGTTGAACCACAGGAAGCCGATGCCGGCGCCGATGATGGCCGCGGCGAAGACGGCCAGCTCCTGCGCCCCGGGCACGAACGGCAGCCGCAGGTACTCGGCGATGTTGAACGCGTGGTAGCCGGTGCTGCCGTCGGGCAGGGTCGTGGGCAATTGCAGGACGGTGCCGGCGCTGTAGGCCAGGATGAGGAAGGTCAGCGCGGCGACCATCACCGGGCCGATGGCCAGCCCGTCGAGGCCGTCGGTGAGGTTGACCGCGTTGGAGTAGCCGACGATGGCCACCAGGGTGAACGGGATGAACAGCCACAGCGGCAGCTCGAGGGCGAACTTCTCGGCGCTGACGAAGGGCAGGTAGAGGGTGCGGTCGAAGCCGGCCTCTTCGCGGAAGAGCGCGAAGACGACCAGCGCGCTGATGCCGAACTGGCACAGCAGCTTGCCCTTCTCGGAGAGGCCCTTGGAGTTCTTGTAGCGCAGCTTGAGGTAGTCGTCGACGAAGCCCACCACCGCGTAGGCCACGGTGACGGTCAGCGCGGCCCACACGTAGAGGTTGGTCGGCTCGGCCCACAGGATGGTCGGCACCACCAGCGAGAAGACGACCAGCGAGCCGCCCATGGTGGGGGTGCCGGCCTTGCTGAAGTGGCCCTCGGGGCCGTCGTCGCGGATGACCTGCCCGATCTGGCGCGACTGCAGCCGCCGGATGAACCACGGGTGCAGCACGAAGCTGATCACCAGCGCGGTGAGCATCGCCGCGATCACCCGGAACGAGACGTAGCGGAAGACGCGCAGCGGCGGGAAGTACTCCCGCAGCTCGTTCATGAGCCAGACCATCATCGGGCGGGGCCCTCCTCGCGATCGCGCAGCGCTTCGTAGACCCGCTCGAGGCGCACGCCCCGGGACCCCTTGAGCAGAATCGGCTGGCCCGGCCGGCGCAGGTCGATCACCGCGGCCGCGGCGGCCTCGGCGTCCTCCCGATGACGGGCCCGCTCGGGCGGCATGCCGGCGGCCCGGGCGGCCTCGACGAGGTGGGCCGACAGCCGGCCGACCCCGATGAGCGTCGGCTCGCCCGGCAGCCGGGCCACCGCCTCGCCCGCTGCCCGGTGGGCGTCGACCCCGCCCGGCCCCAGCTCGAGCATGTCGCCGAGCACCAGCAGCCCGTCGGGGGCCCGGTCGGCGAAGGTGCGCACCGCCACCGCCATCGACTGGGGGTTGGCGTTGTAGCAGTCGAGCACCACCGGCGTGCCGTCGGCCAGGGTTCGCATCTCGCCCCGCATCGACGGCGGCTCGACCTCGGCCAGCGCGGCGACGGCGGCCTCGGGGTCGACCCCCAGCGCCCGGCCCACCGCGATGGCGAGCAGCGCGTTGTGCAGGTTGTGGCGCCCGTCGAGCTTCAGCCGCAGGCGGTGGAGGCGGCCGTCGACCTCCACCGTGCCGGCGACGCCCCGCGTCGTCGTGCGCACCGCGCGCAGCCGCACGGCGTCGGCCGGCCGCTCGCCGACGCAGATCAGCGGCGCCCGCAGGCCGGCGGTGACCCGCCAGGGGAAGGGCACCCGGCTGGGCATGATCGCCAGCCCGACCGGAGGCAGCGCGTCGAACAGCTCGCCCTTGGCCCGGGCGATGGCCTCGACCGAGCCCAGCCCGGCGAGGTGGGCCGCGCCGACGCTGGTGAGGACCCCGATGCGGGGCCCGGCCAGGCTGGACAGGTAGCGGATCTCGCCGGCCGCGTTCATGCCCATCTCGACCACCGCGAAGCGGTACGGGGGGGCGTCGGGCTCGGCCAGCCGGAGCAGCGTCAGCGGCACGCCGAGGTGGTTGTTGAGGTTGCCCGCGGTGGCCAGGGTCGGGCCGGCGGTGGCCAGGACCGCGGCGACCATCTCCTTGGTGGTGGTCTTGCCGCTCGAGCCGGTCAGGCCCACCACGGTGCCCCGGAACTGCACCCGGGTCGCCGCCGCCAGCCGCCCCAGGGCCCGCACGGTGTCCGAGACGACCACCACGGTCGTGTCGCCCCCGAGCATCGGCAGCGCCGAGACGCCCCGCCGGTCGGCCACGATCACCGTCGCGCCCCGGTCGACCGCCTGCCCGGCGAAGCGATGCCCGTCGAAGCGCGGCCCGCGGATGCAGAAGAAGGCCGCCCCCGGGGGGCTGGTGCGGCTGTCGATCGAGATCGGGCCCAGCGGGCGATGCTCGCCGTCCATCAGCCGCCCGCCGGCCGCCCGGCACAAGGTCTGGGAGTCGAGCAGCATCAGCGCGCCCCCTCGGCTTCGAGGGCCGCCCGGGCCACCGCGGCGTCGTCGAACGGCCGCCGCACCCCGCCCACCTCTTGATAGCTCTCGTGGCCCTTGCCGGCGATGAGCACCGTGTCGCCCGGGCGGGCGGCGGCGATGGTGGCGCCGATGGCTTTCGCCCGATCGGGCTCGACCCAGACGTGCCCCGCTCGGGGGCCGTCGCTCTCCGGGCGCCCGGCGTCGAGCGCGCCCCGGGCGACCTCGGCGGCGATGGCCGCCGGGTCTTCGCTGCGGGGGTTGTCGCTGGTGACCACCACCCCGTCGGCGGTGGCCCCGGCGGCGCCCATCGGGGCCCGCTTGGTGCGATCGCGGTCGCCGGCCGAGCCGAAGACGCACCACAGCGCGCCCCGGGTCAGCGGGCGCAGCGTCTCGACGACCTGGCGCAGCGCGGCGGGGGTGTGGGCGTAGTCGACGAAGACCGCCAGCCCCCGGGTGTTGCCGATGCGCTGCAAGCGGCCGGGCACCTGGGCCTTGGCCAGCCCGGCGGCGATGGCGTCGGTCGGCAGCCCGATCGCGAGCGCCAGCGCCGCGGCCAGCGCCACGTTGCTCGCGTTGAACCGCCCCACCAGCGGGCTGGCCAGCGCCAGCGCGCCCCGGGGCGTCTGCAGCGTGCCCCGCAGGCCGTCGCCGTCGATGATGAGGTCGACGAAGGCCACGTCGGTCGAGCCGGCCAGCGACAGCCGCCACAGGATCAGCTCGGGGCGGGCGGCGGCCAGGGCGTCGGCCAGCGCGGCCCCGAACGGATCGTCGACGTCGATGACCGCCACCCCGTCGGCGCGCAGGTGCGTGAAGAACAGCGGCTTCTTGGCCTCGCCGTAGGCCTGCATGTCGCCGTGGTAGTCGAGGTGGTCGACGCTCAGGTTCGAGAAGCCCGCCGCCGCGAAGCGCACCCCGTCCACCCGGCGCTCGGCCAGCCCGACCGAGGTGACCTCCATCACCGCGGTCTCGACCCCGGCCTCGACCATGCGGGCCAGCAGCCGGTGCAGCGCCGGCGCCTCGGGGGTGGTAAAGCGGGTGGCGTGGGTCGTGCCGGCGACCCGGTTGCCGAGGGTGCCGATCACGCCCTCCGGGCGGCCGGCGGCCCGCATCATCGCCGCCATCAGCGTGGCGATGGTGCTCTTGCCGTTGGTGCCGGTCACCCCCACCAGCCGCAGCGCCTCGGCCGGATCACCCCACAGCCGCGCCGCCAGCCGGGCCATCGCCGGGCGGGGGTCGTCGAGCCAGACCACCGGGCGATCACCCAGGCCCTCGACCGCGCCCCGATCGCTGCCCGCGGGCAGCGCCACCGCCACCGCGCCGGCCGCGACCGCCTGGGCCACGAAGCGCCGCCCGTCCGCCTGCCGCCCGGGCAGCGCCACGAACAGGGCCCCGGGCCGCACATCGCGGCTGTCGTGGGTCAGATCGGCCACCTCGACGTCGGCCCCGTCGAGCCGGGCGCCCGCGATCCCGTCCACCAGCGCGGAGAGCTTCATCGGTCGCCCTCCGGATCACGGGCCGGCGGCGGGGTGCCGGGCATCGCCAGGGCCACGCTGATCGCGCCATCGGGGGGCAGCAGCGAGCCGGCCTGCGGGGTCTGCGAGACGACCAGCCCCGAGCCGCTCACCCGGACCTGGAGCTTCGACTCGCCGGCCCGGGCCATCACCTCGGCCAGCGCCTGCCCCTTGAGGTCGGGCACCACCATGTGGCTCGGCGCGCCGCTGAGCACGGCCTCTTCGAACCACCACGGGCGGGCCTGGGGGTCGATGCCCTCGGCGACCTCTTCCCAGTCGTCGTCCTCGTCGAGCGAGCCGGTGAACGCCGTCGTCGCCTCGACCCCGAGGTAGGGCAGCGACTCCCGGGCGATCGTGCGGAAGATGGGCGCCGCGACGACGCCTCCGTAGCGGGCCTCGGTCGGCTCGTCGACCATCACGTAGATCACCAGCCGGGGGTCCTCGGCGGGCACGAAGCCGGTGAACGACGAGCGGTACTTGCTCTTGTCGTAGCCCCCGAGCACCGGGTCGACCTTGTGGGCGGTGCCCGTCTTGCCGGCGACCGTATAGCCCGGGACCCGCGCCCGGCGGCCGGTGCCGCCCTCGGAGGTCACCATCACCATGCCCTGCTTCGCCGCCCGGGCCGCCGCCGTCGAGACCACCCGCCGCAGCGGCCGGGCAGGGAACGCCTCGATCGTCTCGCCCCGGGCCCCGACGACCGCCCGGACCAGCCGGGTGCGCATCAGCACCCCGTCGTTGGCGATCACCGCCGTCGCCCGGGCCATCTGCAGCGGCGTCACGCTCAGCGCGTAGCCGTAGCTCAACGTCGCGAGGTGGATGATGCCCCACCGCTTGGGCGAGCTGAGCATGCCCCGCTGCTCGCCGCGCAGGCCGAGGCCGGTCGTCTCGCCGAAGCCATAGGCCCGGAGGTACGAGTACCAGGCCTCCTTGCCCAGCCGCTGCCCGACCTGGGCCGCGCCGACGTTGCTCGACTTCTGGATGATCTCGAGCGTGGTCAGCGTCTTCTCGCCGTGCACGTCGGTGATCGTCTTCGAGCCGATCTTGAGCCGCCCGTAATGCCCGTTCCAGATCGCGTCGGCCGTCGTCTTGCCAGCGTCGATGGCCGCCGCGATCAAGAGCGGCTTGATGGTCGAGCCCGGCTCGAGCACGTCGGTGATCGCCCGCAGCCGCCAGTCGCCCGGCTCGGCCTCGCGAAAATGGTTCGGGTCGAAGCGCGGGGTCTGGGCCAGCGCCAGGATGTCGCCCGAGCCCGGCTCGAGCACCACCACCACGCCGCCCTTGGCCTTCATCTCCTCGACCTGGGCGGTCAGCGCGTCCTCGGCGATCTGCTGGATGCGGGCGTCGATGGTCAGGCCCAGGGTGTAGCCCGAGAGCTGATCCACCGGCAGCACGCCCTCGGGCATCGCCCGCCGCCCCGAGGCGTCGCGCACCGCGTCGAAGGTGTAGGTCCGCCCCTGGAGGTAGCGGTCGAAGTCCCGCTCGATGCCCTCGAGGCCGGCCCCGTCGATGCCGGCGAAGCCCAGCAGCGCGCCGGCCAGGGCCCGGTTGGGGTAGAACCGCCGCGGCTCGTCGCGGAGCTGGAGCCCGGGGTGGCCCAGCGCCTCGATCTGCGCCGCCCGCTTGGGGGCGACGTGCCGCTTCAGCCAGACGAACTGCTTGTCGGTCGACAGCCGCCGGCGCACGGTCTCGACGTCGACGTCGAGGATGCGGGCCACCTCGGGCGCCAGCCGGGCCACGTCGGCGTCGTTCACCTTCGCCGGCACCGCGAAGATCGAGGGCACCATCGCCGACAGGGCCAGCTCGCGCCCGTTGCGGTCGTGGATCGCGCCCCGGCTCGCCCGCAGGGTCACCATGCTGCGGTGCTGGCCCTCCGAGCGGGCCACGTAGTGATCGTGCTTGCGCACCTGGAGATCCCACGCCCGCAGCATCAGCGCGCACAGGCCCAGGGCGAAGATGGTCGACACCAGCAGCATGCGCCCCTTGCGGGGGCCCGGCTCGACCGGCGCCCGGCGGCGGAAGACGTTACGGCCCATCGGCGCCCTCCCGCCGGGTGGCCCGGGCCGTCTCGGTCGCCTTCGCGGGGGGCGGGACGACCACGATCTCGTCGGGGCTCGGGGTGCGTAGCCCGTGGCGCTCGGCCAGCGGAGCCAGCCGGACCGGGTCGAGCAGGGCCGCCCGGTCGATGCGGAGCTGGCGCAGCTCCTCCTCCAGCGCCCGCTGATCGCTCGACGCCGCCGCCAGCTCGTAGCCGAGCTGCACCGCCCGGTTGCGCTCGGCGACCAGCCGCACCGTCGCCGCGGTCAGCGCGGCCACCGCCGCCAGCGCCATGACGAAGAACCTCACGCCGCCACCCCCTCGCGCTTCTGCACCGCGCGCAGCTTCGCGCTGCGGGCCCGGGGGTTGTCGTCCAGCTCGTCGGCCTCGGCGGTCACCGGCTTGCGGGTGAGCAGATCGAAAGCGGCCGGGGGGGCCGGCGGCGGGGGCAGCCCCCGGCGGGGGGCCTGGGGCCGGTTGCGCCCGCTCAGATCGGCGAAGCGCCGCTTGACCAGCCGGTCTTCGAGGGAGTGGAAGCTGATGATCAGGGCCCGCCCGCCCGGCGCGAGCACCCCGGGCAGGGCCGCCAGCAGCGCCTCGAGCGCGCCCAGCTCGTCGTTGACCGCGATGCGCAGCGCCTGGAAGGTCTTCGTCGCCGGGTGGTGCCGCCGCTTGGCCGCCGCCTTCCTGGGCAGGGCCCCGACCACCGCCCGGGCCAGCGTCGTCGTGTCGAACGGCCCCGGCCCGGCGGCCCACGTCGCCAGCGCCCGGGCGATGGGGCCGGCGAAGGGCTCCTCGCCGTAGCGCCGGATCACCTCGGCCAGCTCGGGCACCGACAGCCGGCGGATGAGGGCCTCGGCCGGCTCGCCCCGGGAGCGATCCATGCGCATGTCGACCGGGCCCGTCGCCTGGAACGAGAACCCCCGCTCGGGCCGGTCGAGCTGCCACGAGCTGACCCCCAGGTCGGCCAGCAGCCCGTCCACCGGGCCCAGGTCGGCCAGCAGCGCCTGCACGTCGCGGAAGTCCCCGTGCACGAAGTTGACACGATCGGCGAAGGGGGCCAGGGTCTGCCGGGCGTGCCCCAGGGCGTCGGGGTCCCGGTCGAAGCCGACGAGGCGGGCCCCGGCCTCGAGCAGCCGGCCGGCGTGGCCGGCGAAGCCCAGGGTGCAGTCGACCCACAGCTCACCGGGGCGCACCGCGGCCAGGCGCGACACGGCTCGGGCGAGGACCGGGCGATGGTGCATCGGCCGGTTGATGGGCCTCTCCTTCGACGGCGACCGCCGGGCGATCGCAGGTCATGACGGCCACCGCGCGAGGCGCGGCCCCCGACGCATGGGCGAAACGCCCGGCATCGACGGGACTCCGCCGCTCGGCGGAGGGCGCGGCGAGAGCCCGGGGCGGGCCCGGGCTCACGTCACAGGTTGAACTCGCTCAGATCGAACTCGGCGTACGCCTCGGGGCCGTGGGTCAGATCCCACATGGCCATCGACCAGATCTCGAGGTAGGACCCCTGGCCGTTGACGAAGCACTTGCCATCCAGATCCGCGTACTTGCGCAGCACCAGGGGGATCTGGATCCGGCCGAGGCGATCGACCTTCACCCGGCGCGCCGTCCCGCAGACGACCCGCCGCAGCGCGCTCTGGACCCGGGCCGGCGCCGCGTCGACCTTCGCCTTGAACGCCGCCCACGCCTCGGGCCAGTAGACCAGCAGACAGCGCTCCTTGAGGTGCCGGGTCACCATGACCTCGCGGCCCTCGTCGAGATCCAGCTCTGCGCGGAACTCGGAGGGGATGCTCAGCCGACCCTTGCCGTCCACCGTGTGCTCGTGCTGGCCCTCGACATAGCCGGGGTCGGCGTCGCTCGGGGACGGGTGGCTCATGGTCCTCCATGGGAGCGGGATCCACTGATTCCCACCGGCCCCATCCTAATGCACCGGGTTCGTGAGTCAACGCCCAATTCGGATCAAAAAACGATTCGCCCGGGCCTCGCCCGATGGCTCTACATCTTGTGGTCGCAGCGCGTCATGGACCCAATATGTGGGTGTCGCCAAACGCCGCCCGACGAGGCCCGCCCCACGCAACCGGTGGGATCGGGTGTGAAAAGTCGTGCGGATCCGGTGATTTGAACGCGCGTTCAGTGTGCCGACCCCGCGCACCGCGCCCCGCCGGGCGCCGAGCGCCCCGATCCGGCGCCGCGATCGGGGGCCCTCCATCGCCCGATCCGAGCCCCCCGATCCGCCGATCGCGCCCCATCCAACGCCCGATCCGCGCCGTCTGCGGCATGCCATGGAGCGTAGCCCGATCGGCGGCGTCGAGGCCCGCTCGGGGTGTGGATCGAGTGGGGATCCACGCCCCGATCCGCGCCGCCCGCGGCCCCCGACACCGCGGATCGGGGCGTGGATCAGCCTCGGATCACCCGCCTCCAGCCCCCGTTTCACCGCGCGGCCCGCGAGACGGTGGATCAAGGTGTGATCCGGGGGGATCGGCCGCTCGAGGCCCCGGAGCGCGGCGTCTCGCGCCCCCGATCCGGGTGGCCCGTGGGGCCCGGCCGTGCTAGATCGGACCCATGAGCGACACCTCCGCGCCCGAGGCGCCCGAAGATCCCCCGCTCGCCGCGCCCGCCGATCCGGCGCTGGCCGGCGCGCTCGACGCCTTCCGCCGGGGCGACTACCGGGCCGCCGCCGAGCAGGCTCCGGCCACGGTCGACGACGCCGCCGACGACCGGATCCACCTCTCCCGCCTCGAGCGGGCCCTGGCCTGGGAGCCCACCTTGTGGATCGCCGCCGCGGTCTGCGGCGCGGTCTGGCTGTGGGCCTTCGCCGCGGCCCAATCCTCCTGACATCTCTCGTAAACTGCTGATATATATGGGCTTCGCGCCGCGCGCTACCCCGCGGGACGGGCGGGGTGTCGCCCCCGTGTCAGCATCCGTCGCCCGCCGTTGTCAGCGGCCCGCCGACCGCCGTGTCAGCAGCCCCGCCGGGCGATTGTCAGGATGTCGCGGGGCCCGATGTCAGCGTCCCTCACGCGCGCGCGCGATCTATATAAGCTGTAGGACCGGGCCCCGATCGGGCCCTCTGCCCCCGAGCTGCCGATGAGCCGCGAGCCGACCGACCCGCCCCCGCCGCCGCCCGATCCGACGCCCGATCGCGAGGTGCGCGGCCCGGATCATACCCGCCGGCTCACCCGCCGGGCCGAGCGCCAGTCGCAGTGGCTCGCGCTCTTCGTCGGCTTCGCCAGCGCCCTGGCGATGAGCGTGATCTGGGCCGCCGACACCCTCGACTCGGTGGCCGACGAGATCCGCACGATCACCGTCGCCGTCGCCGCCGCGGTGCTGGCCGCGGGGGTGCTGCTGGTGGTGGTCTACGCCACCCGCCACCGGCTCTTCCGCCTGCTGAGCCTGCCGACCCCCGGCACGCTGAGCGACGTCATGCTCAAGCTGCGCCGGGGCATGCAGGCGTGGACCGCCGACGATCGGCCCTCGGCGATCGAGCGGCTGTACGAGGGCGCGGCGAGCCTCGCGGCGTGGATGGCCTGGACCCGGCTGCGGGCGTGGATGCTGGCGACCCTGGTCGGCACCGCCTCGATCTTCGCCCTGCTCGTCGGCGAGGTGCTCATCCTGCGCCAGAACCGGCTGATCGAGGAGCAGAACGCCTACCTGCGCGAGCAGAACCGCAACATCCAGAGCCAGCTCCGGCTGGAGACCGAGCAGAACTATCAGGCCCGGCGCACCCGGCTGCTGGCGGCGCTCTACGATCGGGCGGCCTGCCGCACTCCGCCATGCGCCCTCGTCTCGAGCTTGCGGGCTCGCTCCGACGCCGCCCGAGCGTTCACCGAGATCGAGCTGGGCCGCCGGGCCGACCTCGTGGGCACCACCGCCGGCGAGCTGTGCGCCACCGGCGCGGCGGCCCACCCCCGGCTCGACCTGCGCCACCTCGACCTGTCCCCGATCGCCGGCCGGGGTGAGGACGCGCCGCCGATGGAGGCCGCCCTGCCCCGGTGGACCGCCTGCGGGGCCGATCTGCGCCACGCCGATCTGACGGCGGTGGTGCTGGCCGACGCCGACCTGCGCCGGGCCGACCTCGGCCGGTCGACGCTGACCGGGGCCGACCTGAGCCGGGCCGACCTGCGCCGGGCCGACCTGACCGGGGCCCGGCTGGCCGACGCGGGCCTGCGGGGCGCGGCGCTGGCCGGGGCCCGGCTCGATCAGGCGTGGCTGCGGGGGGCCGATCTGTCGCCGGCCGGGGAGGGGGGCGCCCGGCCGACCGATCTGAGCGACGCTCACCTGCGCCGGGCGACGCTGACCGGGGCCGACCTGAGCCGGGCGATCCTGGGGGGGGCCGATCTGACGGGCAGCGATCTGACCGACGCCGACCTCTCGGGGGCCGACCTGACCGGCGCCCGCCTCGACGACAGCGCCCGCCGGGGGGTGAAGTGGAGCGGCGCGACCTGCCCCGACGGCTCGCCGGCGCCGGGCTCGTGCGAGGGCCGCCTGCGCCCGGCCGGGCCATGAGCCGCCGCGGCCGCCCTGCCCGTTGCCCGACGGTGAGCGGTGTTCGATACTGCCCCCCACTGCGCCGGGGCGAGACATGAGCCTGACCATCGCCGACATCTGGGCCGCGGCCCGCACCATCGAGGGGCAGGTGGTCAAGACGCCGGCCATCCGCGCGGCCCGGCTCAGCGCCGATCTGGGCCTCGACCTCTTCCTCAAGCTGGAGAACATGCAGGCCACCGGCTCCTTCAAGGAGCGGGGCGCCATCAACAAGCTGTCGAGCCTCACCGCCGAGCAGCGCAAGGCGGGCGTGATCGCGATGTCGGCCGGCAACCACGCTCAGGCCGTCGCCTACCACGCCACCCGCATGGGCATCCCGTCGACGGTGGTGATGCCCGACTTCGCCCCCCTGACCAAGATCGAGCGCACCGAGGCGTTCGGGGCCCGGGTGATCCTCAGCGGCGACACCCTCGACGCCTCGGCCGAGGCGGCGTCCGCGATCGCCGAGGCCGAGGGGCTGACCCTGGTGCACCCCTACGACGACGAGCAGGTCATCGCCGGCCAGGGCACCATCGGCCTCGAGCTGATGGATCAGCGCCCGGGGCTCGAGGTCCTGGTCGTGCCGATCGGCGGCGGGGGCCTGATCTCGGGCATCGCCCTGGCGGCCAAGGCGCTCAAGCCCGACATCGAGATCTACGGGGTGGAGGCGGCCTTCTACCCGTCGATGCACCACGCGGTGAACGGGCTCGACCCCCGCTGCGGGGGGCACACCCTGGCCGACGGCATCGCGGTGAAGAACCCCGGGCGCCTGACCCGGCCGGTCATCGAGCGCTGCGTCGACGACATCATCCTGGTCGACGAGGGCGCCATCGAGAGCGCCATCGCCGCGCTGGCCGAGAAGCAGAAGCTGGTCGCCGAGGGGGCCGGCGCCGCCGGGGTGGCCGCGCTGCTGGCCCAGCCGGGGCGGTTCCGCAATCGGCGGGTGGGGGTCGTCATCTGCGGGGGCAACCTCGACAACCGCATCCTGGCGGGGGTGCTGACCCGGGGGCTCGTGCGCGACGGGCGCATGGCCAGCCTGCGCATCCAGATCACCGACCGCCCGGGGGTGCTGGCCCGCATCGCCCAGGTCATCGGCGAGGCGGGGGGCAACATCATCGAGGTGCACCACCAGCGGCACTTCCAGGACATCCCGGTGCGCAACGCCGAGATCGACGTGCTCGTCGAGACCCGCAGCGCCGCCGAGCGCGACGCGCTCGTCGATCGGCTGGCGGCGATCGGGTTCCCCACCCGGGTGCTGTCGAATCAGTCGATGTACATCCAGCGGCCGGGCAAGTGACCCCCGGCCCGGCGCCCGGACGGGCCGATCAGGCGGGCGGGCGCTCGACGATCTCGGCGTCGGCGTAGCCCTGGAAGTACAGCGCGGTGCGCAGGTCGGTGTGGTCGATGCGGGCCCGGGCGGCGGCCCGCAGGATGGGCTTGCCCCGGTAGGCGATGCCCAGCCCGGCGGCCTCGATCATCGCGAGGTCGTTGGCCCCGTCCCCGATCGCGAGGGCCGCGCCCCGCGGGATCCCGTGCTGCCCGGCCAGCTCGACCAGCCACGCCTGCTTGGTCTCGCGGCTCACGAGCGGGCCCCCGAGGCGGCCGGTGAGCCGGCCGTCGACGATCTCGAAGACGTTGGCCTTGGCGGCGTTGAAGCCCAGCTCGGCCCGTACCTTGTCGGTGAAGATCGTGAAGCCGCCCGAGACCAGGGCGCACACCGCGCCGTGGGCCCGCATCGTGGCGACCAGCGCCCGGGCCCCGGGGGAGTAGGTCAGGCCGGCCAGCACCGGCTCGATGATCGCCGCGTCGCGGCCGGTGAGCAGGGCCACCCGCGAGGTCAGGCTCTCGGCGAAGTCGATCTCACCCCGCATGCCGCGGGCGGTGATCGCGGCGACCTTCTCCCCGATGCCGGTCTGGTGGGCCACCGCGTCGAGGGTCTCGTCGGTGACGATCGTCGAGTCCATGTCGGCGAAGAGCAGCCGCTTGCGGCGGCCGTCGACCGGCAGGGCGCAGCGGTCGACCGGGGCGTCGCCCAGGGCTTCGCCCGCGGCGGCCTCGATGGCCTCGGGGTCCCCCTCGACCGCCAGCTCGGCGGCGCGGTCGGGGGACAGCCAGCGGGTCGGGCCGGGCGCCAGACCGGCGGCGGACAGCGCCCGGGCGACGGCGTCGACATGCTTCGCTTCGAGGTCGCCGGGGGCGGCGACGAGGGTCAGGGCGCTGCGCATGGGATCTCTCCCCGGTGGGGTGGCTCAGTCGAGGAAGCCGTGCTCTTTCATCCAGATGTCGTCGGCGTACTTGGTCATGTAGTTGCGGATCGAGTCGGGCAGGATGACCAGGCAGTTCTGGCCCTCTTCGAGGTCGCGGGCCGCGTGTAGCGCCGCCTGCATCGCGGCGCCCGACGAGCCGCCCACCAGCAGGCCCTCCTCCCGGATCAGGCGCCGGGCGAGGCGGAACGACTCGGCGTCCCCGGTCTTGACGTAGGTGTCGATCAGGTCGTTGTCGAGCACGTCCGGGATGAAGTCGTAGCCGATGCCCTCGACGTGATAGCTGTGCACGTCCTCCGGGCCGCCGCCGGCCAGGATCGAGCCCTCGGGGTCGGCCCCGACGATGCGGACGCCGGGGATCTCGGCCTTCAGCCGCTTCGCGACGCCGGTGATCGTGCCCCCGGTGCCGACGCCCATCACCACCATGTGCAGGTCGGTGCCGAACTCGTCGAGGATCTCGCCCGCGGTGAACCGATAGTGGGCGTCGGGGTTGGCCGGGTTGGCGTACTGATCGAGGATGTGCGCGTTCGGCAGCTCGCGCTGGAGCTTCGCGGCGACCCCGATGTGGCTCTCGGGCGCGTCGTAGGCCGCCTCGGTCGGGGTGCGCACGATCTCGGCCCCGAGCGCCTCGAGCACCACCTGCTTCTCGCGGCTCATCTTCTCGGGCATCGTGATGATCATGCGATAGCCCCGCACCGCCGCCGCGAGGGCCATGCCGATGCCGGTGTTGCCCGAGGTGGGCTCGATGAGCGTATCGCCCGGCTTGATGCGGCCCTGCTTCTCGGCCTCCATCACCATGTTGATGCCGATGCGATCCTTGATCGACCCGCCGGGGTTGAAGAACTCGCACTTGGCGAACAGGTTGCAGCGCAGCTCGGCGCCGACGTGGTTGAGTCGCACGACGGGGGTGTTGCCCACGGCGTCGAGGATGGTCTTGAGCGGCATGGTGTACTCCTGGCGACCTCCGGGGGGCCGCCGTCGGGGAACTGCGAAGCAGGGCCCATGGTTTCGCCCAAAGCGGCCGGGCGGCGCAAGGTTTTCTCCGGCCGTCGCCGGCCCTGCCCCGGCCCCGTCGGGCGGCCCCGGCCGGGCAGTGGGACATCGAGGTCCCAGTGAGGGTCGGAGGTCACACCGGCGAGGGCCCGAGCCCGCGGCGGATTCCGCTCGCGCTTCAACTCTCACATTCTCCGTGTAATTCAGGCCCCCCGCCGGGCGGTGGTCCGGGCCTTGCTCTGCAAGCGGACCCCACCGCACGGAGACCGCCGATGCTGCGCAGACTCGCCCTCCCGATGCTCGCCGGGCTGCTCGTCTGGCCCGCCCTCGCGGCGGCCGGCGACTACTGCCGCACCCGGCACCCGATCGTGCTGGCCCACGGCATGAGCGGCTTCGACAGCATCCTGGGCATCGTCGACTACTGGCACCGCATCCCCCGCGCGCTGGAGCGGGACGGGGCCCGGGTCTTCGTCACCGAGGTGCCGCAGTTCAACGACACCGCGGTGCGGGGCGAGGCGCTGCTGGCCCAGATCGAGGAGATCGTGGCCATCACCGGCGCGGCGAAGGTCAACCTCATCGGGCACAGCCACGGCGGCCTCGACGCGCGCTACGTGGCCTCGGTCCGCCCCGACCTCATCGCCTCGGTGACCTCGATCGGCAGCCCCCACCAGGGCGCCGAGCTGGCCGACTTCCTGCGGGCCAACATCCGCGAGGGCTCGTTCACCGAGACCGCGGTGAGCACCCTCGCCGACAGCCTGGGGCTCTTGCTGGCGCTGCTGTCGGGCACCACCAACCCCCAGGACTCGGTCGCCGCGCTCGACGCGCTGAGCACCGCCGGCATGGCCCGGTTCAACGCCGAGCACCCCCAGGGGCTGCCCGCCGAGCGCTGCGGCGAGGGCCCCCGCGAGGTGGACGGCGTGCGCTACTACTCGTGGAGCGGCACCCGCCCGGTGACCAACGTGCTCGACGTCAGCGACGCCATGCTGGGGGTCGCCTCGCTGGTCTACGACGAGGCCAACGACGGGCTCGTCGGCCGGTGCAGCAGCCACCTGGGCGACGTCATCCGCAGCGACTACCGGATGAACCACCTCGACGAGGTCAACCTGATGTTCGGGCTGCGCCACCTGTTCGGACCCAACCCGGTGACGCTGTTCCGGCAGCACGCCAACCGACTGCGGAACGCGGGGCTGTGATGCGCTGGGAGACGGGGATGCGCTGGACGACGACGCTCGGGGTGATGGCGGCGCTGCTCGCGGGGTGCGCCGGCGGCGAGATGGTGGGCGACGACGCGATCGGCGAGCGGCCGCACTCGCTGCGGGGCACCGAGGTCGACGGGCGGCTGGACGTCGACGCCGACGGCCGCTTCGTGCCCACCGAGGACGCCGTGCGGCTGTTCGACTACTTCCTGACGACCGAGGGCGAGGTCGACGACGGCGCCCGCCGGGTGCTGGTGGCGGCCGAGGCCCGCAAGCTGGGCCCGGCGGCGTTCGACGCGATGGCGTTCTACGACGACTACGTCGAGTACCGCCGCCGGTTCGACGCGGCCATCGCCAAGGCCGGGCCCCAGGCCGACGGCGAGGCGCTGGTGCAGCAGCTCCGGCAGGTGCGGCGGGAGACCGTCGGCGACCACCCGCTCTTCGCCGAGGACGACGCGCTGGTCGAGCAGGCCATCGCCGCCAAGCGGGCGATGCGGGACGGCGACCTGGGCGCGCTCGCCCGCCGGATGCAGGTCGCGGCGCTGTTCACCCCGAAGTCGGCGGCCGAGGTCGACGCCGAGCGCGCCGCCCGGATCCCGCTGATGCTGCGCGAGTACGAGGCCATCGAGCGGGCCGCCGGGGGCGACGACGCGGCCATCCGGGCGTTGCGGGTCGAGCGGGTCGGTCCGGCCGCCGCCGAGCGCCTGGCCCGGCTGGACGCCGAGCGCGCCGCGTGGGACGCCCGGGTCGCCGAGGCCGGGGCGGCCATCGCCGGGCTGGCGCCGGGCGCCGACCTCGAGGCCCGCCGCGACGCCCTGCTCGCCGAGCGCTTCGACGCCCGCGAACTGCGCCGGGTGCGCACGCTGCTGCGCCTGCGCTGACACCTCCGGTCGGGCGCGGGCGATCCCGTGCATCACCGTCGAGGACGAAGGCCGCGCGGCCGAGGCCCGCTGAGCCCGGCGGATCCCGCCCGATCTGCACCCGCTCGCGCTCGGTCCGCCGGGCCGGTATCCTCCCGCCATGCCCCGTCGCCCGCTGCTCCCGCTGGTCCTGTCGATCGCCGCGCTGCTCGTCGGCTGCCTGCCCGACGAAGCGCCCCGGGGCCTGCGCCCGTCGCCCGGCGGCAGCGGGCCGCGGGTCATCTTCCAGCTCGACACCCGGCCGCTGCCCGACATCCCGTTCCCCAACGACCTGCTCGCCCGCCCCGACCCCGACTCGCCCACCGGCCTGCGGCTCAACCTCGCGGTGCTCGCCCCCTCGACGGCCGAGCGCCGGCTGCGGCAGGCGGCCCTCGACCTCGACGGCTTCGGCACCTCGGGGACGATCCACGTGCGCTTCGACGCGCCGCTCGACCTCGTGGCCCTCTCGGGCGTGGGGCGCGACCCGGCGGACGATCCGATCCTGGTCGTCGACGTGAGCGAGGGCCCCACCTTCGGCGAGCGCATCCCGCTCGACCTCGGGCGAGGGCACTTCCCGGTGGAGCACGCCGACCCCTCGACGGTCGCCTTCGCCCGCGACCCCCGGGCCGAGGCGGGCAACCTCGTCTTCGAGACGGTCGACGAGGACCTCGACGGCGACGGGGTGCTCGACCCCGGCGAAGACACCGACGGCGACGGGGTGCTCGACCGCTCGAACCTGAGCCCCGACGGCCGCCCGATGACCTTCTACGAGCGGGCGACGAACACCTTGCTGTTGCGCCCCATCGTGCCGCTGCGCCCCGGGCGGCGCTACGCGGTCGTGCTCACCGATCGGGTGGTCGGCCTCGACGGGGCGCCGGTGCGCTCGCCGTTCCCCTTCATCCACCACATCCAGCACGCCGACGCGCTCGCCCGGCTGCCCGAGGCGCTCACCCCCCACGGCGTCGCGCTGAACGATGTGGGCTACGTGTGGGCCTTCACCACCCAGAACGCGACCCGCGACCTCGAGGCGCTGCGGGCCGGGCTCTACGGCTGGGGGCCGTTCGACTGGCTGAGCCGCTGCGTGCCCGACGGGCTCATCGAGTCCAGCGACCCCGACGTGCTCGTGCTGCCCGGCGAGGCGCTGGCGGGCATCGGGGCCCGGGTGGGCGACGACGTGGTCGACGCCGCCCGCATCGAGGCCGACTGGCGGGCGGTGGGCCAGCTCGTCGCCGGCAGCGTCGGGGTGCCCTACCTGCTCGACGACCGGGACCAGGGTGGCCCGACCCGACTGGCGGCGCTGGGCGCGGTGCGGCTGGACGACGCCGGCTGCCTGCAACGCCTGGGCGACATCCGCAGCGGCCTGCGCCGGGTGCCGGGGGACGACGACGAGACCTGGCGGGTGGACGTCGATCGGGGCACGCTCTCGGCGGTGCTGGCCGAGGTGCCGTTCTGGTGCACCGTGCCCCGCCGGGGCGACGCGACGACCCCCGCGCCGGTGGTGCTGTGGGCCCACGACGTGGGCGGCTCCCGGCTCGACGCGCTGCGCTACGCCGGGCGCTTCGCCCGCTGGGGGCTGGCCACCTGCGCGCTCGACGCGGTGGGCCACGGCGCGGTCGGGGTCGAGCCGCTGGGGGTCGAGCCGTTCGACGCGGTGCTCGCCCGCCACCGGGCCCGGGACCTCGACGGCGACGGGGTGGCGGACCCGGGGGTCGACACCTTCACCGCCGACGCGCTGCACACTCGGGACGTCATCCGCCAGAGCGCGCTCGACTGGCTCCAGCTCATCCGGGTGCTGCGCAGCTTCGACGGCCGCACCTGGCGCACCCGACCGGCGGTGCGCAGCGGCATCGCCGGCGACTTCGACGACGACGGCGAGGTCGACCTCGGCGGGCCGGACGCCGCGTTCCACATGGGCGGCGTGGGCTACGGCGGCACGCTCGCGGCCATCGTCGCCGGCCTCGAGCCGGCCATCACCTCGGTGGCCCCGGTCTCGCCCGCCGCCGGGCTCACCGACACCTTCATCCGCAGCGCGCACCTCTCGATCACCGCCGGGGTCATCCTGCCGACGCTCGGCCCGCTCGTCGTCGGCCTGCCCGAGATCGGCCCCGGGGGCCAGGACCGCCGGGGCACGCTCGTCTCGGTGTGGACCCCCGCGCTCGACCGCGTCGCCCACGCCGACCCCGAAGCGCGGCTGGGCATCCCGGTGCTGCAGCTCCCCCCGCTCGCCGCGGGCCAGACCGTGGTGCTGACCAACGTCGACACCGGCCAGCGCATCGTGACCCGGGCCGCGCCCGACGGTGGATTCCGGCTCGCGATCGGCACCGACGCCCTGCTCGGCAGCGACCGCCTCGCCCACCTCGCCGCCGGCCTGTCGACCACCGGCCTCGGCGACCGCATCCGGCTCGAGCTGCCCGGCCTCGACCCGCCGACCCAGGTCAGCTTCGACTACGCCGTCGAGCTGATGAGCGCGCTCTACCCCCCGCAGTCGCCGCTCGTCGCGCTCGGCAGCGGCTGGGCCGTCGACCGCCAGAGCCCCGCCTTCCGCCGGTTCACCCAGATCCTGCAGACCGTGCTCGAGCCGGCCGACCCCCTCAACTACGCCCGGCGCCTGTTCACCGAGCCGACCGGCGCCGTCGGCGGCGGGGCCCCGGGGGCCGACCTGCTCTTGCTCGCCACCGCCGGCGACCCGCTGATGCCCATCGCCGGCGCGCTGTCCCTCGGCCGGGCGGCCGGGCTGTGGCCGGTGGGCGGAGCGGTCGACACGCTGCTGCTCGAAGCCGGCGTGGTCGAGGGCCTGCCCGACCGCGCGCCGCTGCTCGACGTCGACCTGCTCCCGGGCACGACGCTCGGCGAGCGGGTCTGGGATCCGCCCCTGCGCCACACCCTCGCCGCCGGCGAGCGGGGCGAGAGCGCCTTGCGCATCGCCCACCTCGACCCGTTGGGCGCCCACGGCCCGGGCGACAATACGGCGCTCATCGAGCTGATCGCCCGCTTCTTCGCCACCGGCGACACCGCCGCCGACCCCTGCCTCGCCACCGCCGACTGCCCCGGCGCCCCGCCCGCGCCCCGGGTCGACCTGCCCCCGGCCCAGCCCGACCCGCCGCAGGGGGAGTGACGCCCTCGGGCCATCGCCCGCAGGCATAACAACAGCATTACATGAGCCATCGGCCGGTTGCGATTCGCTCGGATTCGTGACAATCCTGTTGTGACATATCGCAGGGGGGCTCACCCACCGCGCGCAGCGCTGTGTTCGACGGCGCGGTGTGTGATGCCATGGCGATGCATGCTTGAGTCGAGCCGCGCTGGGTGACGGCCGAACACCCCTGTGTGCGCATGTGATGATGACTGCGTCGAAGGTGCTATGCCCGCCGTCCGTCGAGATCTCTTCAACGAAGCCACGCCCCACGAGCGAGATCTGCTCGACCACGACCCGCTCGTGGAAGAGGTCGCCGGCATCCTGCAGTCGGAGCGCACCCCGCTCACCGTGATGATCAACGGCCCCTGGGGTGCGGGCAAGACGAGCTTCCTGCGGGCGCTGGTTCGCCACATCCACACCAGCAATCCCGCGGGGCGGCACATGCGTCGCAGCGCCACCGTCTGGTTCGACCCCTGGGAGCACGAAGACGCGCCCAATATCATCGTGCCCTTCCTCAGCCGCCTGCGGGAGGTCGCCTACCAGGACGACGACGACCGGCGGGGTCAGTACAGCGCCCAGGAGAAGAGCCTGCTCGCTGAGCTCGTATGGATGCTCGTGCCCGACGAGTTCCAGCACTTGCTGCCCGGCGGCACCGTGCATCCCCACACGCTGCGAGAGCGATTCAAGCACGTCTTCCCCCTGCGTCGCCCGCGAGCCATGGCGCGCCGGATGCTGCCCTTCCACGACAAGCCGCAGGAGCACCTCTCGGCGCGGGTGCGGCGGCAGTTCGTGGAGTACGTCAGGGCCATCCTCGACAAGGGCTACCAGCGGGTCGTGATCTTCCTCGACGACCTCGACCGGTGCCAGCCGAAGGTCATGCGCAAGCTGCTCGAGCTGGTCAAGGTCAACCTCATCGGGGCCACCCGCCCCGACCGGCGGGCCATGGCCGGGCTCGACGTGGTCTTCGTCTTCGCCATCGACCACCAGACGCTCATCCGGGCGGTCAACGAGCCGGAGAGCGCGACGCCCACGGCGGACTATGCCCGCTACCTCGACAAGATCTTCGACCTGCGCATCAGCCTGCCCCGGGTCTCCAACGACGACGTGCAGGGGCTCGTCCGGGGGCTTGTGGAGTCGCGGCACCCCGACGTCAAGACCTACCTCACCCGGCCCGTGGGCGACGGGGACCCCCAGCGCGACACCTACCTCGAGCTGCTGGTCCAGCTCGTCTCGGATTACGAGGAGCTGCGCTCGGCCCGTTTCCTGCGGCGTATCATCAACAAGCTGATGGTCTTCTCCTACGTGCGGGACGCGGAGCAGGCCATCCTCGGCGATCGTGATATCCCTCTCGAGCCGCTCGAGGGCGAGAGCCGACTCCGGGCCGCGGCCCGGCTGGTCATCGCGTGGCACATCCTCGGCCAGGCCTGGATGACCACCCGGACCGCCGCCCTGCGGGACGATGGCTTCGGTCTGCTGTTTCTGCGTGGCCTGTGGGCCAAGGCCCGAACGGCGAGCGACCTGCCCGGCATGCTCGAAGCGGCGCGCAAGCACAACCTGTCGCTGTCGGGCATCCACTTCCTGGAGAACGAGATCTTGAGTCTGCTCCGCACCCTCGACCGACAGAGCCCGCCCGATGACACACAGACCCCTGGCGACGACTCGCCCGAGGGCGAAGAGGTGACCGACGAGCCTCCACCGCCGCAGCCCGGGGATCCGGAACTCGTCGCCGAGACCGCAGCCCTCGCCGACGCGGACGGGGGCGGGGCCCACGTCCCGGGTTCGAGCGGCGCCTCGCCCCACCCCGGGTCACCGCCGGCCGCCGACCCCGCCCTCGGTCTCCGCAACTGCAAGTCGATCACCACAGCCCTCGTGAGGCTCGATACCCATGTCCGCCGCATCCGCCGCTGAGCGATCGACCGGCCGGCGCATCGCCGACGCGGTGCTCGACGCCGTCGCCGCGCCGCTGTCCGCCTTCGACCAGAGCACCTCCTACAGCCGCTACCTCGAGCAGACGCTGCTCGCCGAGGGCAAGCGGCGGCTGGTCGAGTGCCTCGATCGGGAGCTCGCCGCTGACCTGCACGAGCATCACCGCTCGGCCAACCGGACCCTGGTGACCGGCTTCTCCCAGATGGAGCTGTCCTATCAGCGGTGGCGGGACGGCAGCATCGAACACACGCTGCGCGATCTGGAGCAGCGTGGCAGCCACAAGGGGTTGAACTGGGTCGGGGCGCGGTTTCGGGGTGAGGCGCGGCCGGCCTACGAGATGGCGGCCCGGCGCTTCGTGCGTTGCTATCAACTGCTGGTCGACCTCGACCACCGGCGCCAGATGGAGGGGGCCGGGGGCTACGTCGCCGAAGAGCTGGCCCACGAGATCCCGCCGTGCCTCGAAGCCTTCGCCGAGATGGAGGCCGCCGCGAAGCGGTTGCTCGAGCACGGCGTGGCAGACGCTGAACTCGCGACCTGCGCTCGCCGGTTTCGCCTCCAGTGCGTACACCTCTGGCTCTGGGCGTTGGGCAGGCCCCAGGTCGAGATCGAGCACCTCGCCAACAGGGTGCGCGCCGTCCCCCGCCCGCCTCCGCTCACCGCCGACCTCGACGAGGAGCCCGGTCATACGGACGTCGCGGGTGCGTTCGAGGACGTGGCACGCGACTGGCTCGACCTGAGGGCCCCACTTCACCCCCGGCTGCCTCTGCATCTCTATGACACCATGATGGGTGTCAAGTCCGCTATCGAGGCGGCGCCGCAGCCCACGGTCGGCTCTTCGGGGTCGCCCACCGACCGCCAGGCGGCCACCCGTCGCGAACTCGCCTTCCGGCTGCTCTTCCCCGGCGTGCCCTGGCGGGACGGCCGGACGCGCCCCAAGGCCGCCCGCTCGCCGGTCGAGCTCGACCAGCTCAAGCGGATCCGCTCGGTGGCCGTCTGGACCTTCCGCGAGTTCGACGAGTGCGACAACGTCAACCCGTGGAGCCTGGGGCGGCTGGCGATCATCGACCGGCGGGTCCTGCACTGCATCTTCACCGAGCTGATCGAGCGCTGCCCCGAGCCGCTGCCGATGGAGCGGATCTACACGCTGGTGCAGGACAACCTCGCGCCACGCGATCGCTTCGAAGACGAGCACCAGGCCTATGTGAAGCACCACCTCCAGACGGTCGTGGCCGGCTTCTCGGAGGTCGTCTCCCACTACCATCGGGTCTATCGGGCGTCGCTCGTCGCCCGTCGGCTCGACGACGGCGAGCCCCGGGACGAGGTGGGCGACGACGAGCACCTCGAGCACCACCAGTTCGGTTGGACCCGGCTGTGGCCGGCCATCTGGTCCGACGAGTCCAACGCCCTGTGGACCGACCGGGACGAGATGCAGGGCGGCGTGCCCCTGCCGGTGACGTTCCGGCTCGTCTTCAACCGCAAGCGTGGGTCGGAGGACATCGACTCGGTGATGCTGGTGCCGCTGTTCCCCATCAAGCGCACCCTCGACGCGGCGCCGCTCCGGGAGTTCCTCGACTATATGCAGAGCGGCGCGGTCGCGTTGCTGCCCAGCGACGCCCAGGTCGCCCGCAACCCGTACCGGCTCGCAGCGGCGGCGGCCCAGGTCGTCCGGCTCGCCCGGCTCGGCCGTCAGGTGCTCGGGCTGGGGTGGGATCTGGTGAGCTACCATGTGCGCAAGTCGCGCGACGACGACCCGCCGGCCGGCTCGGCGCAGGAGAACGAGCCACCCGATCCGTGGCTCGCGCTGTGGAACCGCCGGATCCGATGGTTCGTGCGCCTCGGCTCGCAGCGTCATGGGCCGCTCGACCAGCTTTGGGCTCGAGGGCTGCGCGCGCTGCCCCGCCTGCTGAAGAACGTCGCCGGGCCTGGCGCCGACGACCGCCGGGCGCAGCTCGAGGCGCGGCTCGCGCTTATGCTCACGCCGGTGCCCCACCTGATGTGGTGCGACACCCTGCGCCTCATGCACAAGGCGTGGCAGGCGGTCCTCGAAGAACTGTTCGACCCCGGCGCCGACCACCGCCCCGTGGAGGCTGTCGAGCGGCTGATGAATCGGGCCAAGGGTCGAACCTGCGGGGTTCTGACCGCCGACGCCCTGCGCACCTATCACACCGACGGGCGCCATCGGCGCGCCCGAGAGAGCTGCGCCTGGCTGAGCGGCCTGCTGGTCCGACTGTGGGACATGGCGCTGAACGCGCACGCGCACGCGCACGCGCAGCGTGACCCGAGCGCGGTCGACCGCCATGAGGTCCGGCGCGTGGTCGAGCAGCTCGAGATCTTCCTGCTCGCGTCGCTGTACCTGCGCCCGGCGCGCCCCGAGCCGGACCTCGCGGTGCCGGCGCGGCTGCTCGGGCGGGTCGAGCACTACGACCGGTTCACGATCACCGCCCGGGCCCACCTCGGCGGGCGACGAGGGCTCGACATGCGGCTGCGCGCGTTGACTGGCATGGCCCTCGCGCCCCTGAGGCTGACGCCGGGCGATGTCCGGGCGCTCCGGGCGAAGAGGGATCTCCCGGACCCCGAAGACGGCGTCGCCGACTGGGTCCGGGGCTTCGTCCGCCGATGGCACGAAGAGCTCGACGCGCTGGCGGCCGAGCTCGCCGGAGCCTTGCGCCGCGTCCTCGACCCGTCCGAGCAGGAGGGGGCGGCCGAGGCCGCGCCGGCCGAGCCGCCGACCGCCGCGTCCCTGGTCGCCGACGCCCTGCGGCGCAGCGGCCCGAGCACCTACATCACCCTGCGGGACCTGTTCGCGGACGCGGTGCGGTGGCCTCTGCCGCCCCCGCGGAAGAGGCGTCGATGAGACGACGCAGCACGCGCCAAAGGTATGGAGAGGACGACCATGAGTGAGATGGAGTGGGAAGCCAGACTGGTTCTGGCCACCCTGATGGTCCTGGCCGCGGTGCTCGTCTATCGGGAGTTTGCCTTTCGGGTGCACATCTCCCCGAAAGAGGCGACCGGTCAATGGAAGAGTCTGGGCGATTGGACGGAGAAATGGTTCGGGTGGGTCAGCTGGCCGGTGAGGCGGCTCCTCCTCCGAGACCGGTGGAAATCCATGGAACAGAAGCGGGGGCAGCGCCTCGTGCGCATCGTGCTGTGCAACGGCCTGCTGATCCTCACCTACGTCGTCGCGACGCGCTTCTGGGAGGAGGTGATCGGTTGGGCCGATGTCATCCTGTTCTCCGGGATCCTGCTTCACTGGCTGGTCTGGGCGGCGAACCCGTACGCCGACGCCGCGGATCAGAGCCAGGATCAGGGGGCCGGGAAGAAGGGGGGCGCCGCGAATCAGAACCAGGATCAGGGGGCCGGGAAGAAGGGGAACGCCATATGGGATAACCCGCTATTCCGGTTGGCGTGGGTGGTCCTGGTCGCGTTGCTGTACGGGTTCAGCGCCAGCCCCTACGTGCCCTCGGGCACCATCCGCTATGTGCACTCCCACCTCGGCGAGCGCTCCGCGCTTCAGGGCCGCGAGATCCAGTGTGGACCTCGGCTGCAGGCGGTCCTGCCGATGGTCGACCGGGTGTATGACTATCCCATCGGCTTCCAGCGGCTGGAGTTCTCCGAGGGCGGAAGCGCCCCGCCCATCCGGACCGAGACCCGCAACGGGCACGAGATCGAGCTGGACGTGGCGGTGGTCTATCGTATGTTCCCCGACTTCGCCGCTCGGCTATCCGATCGGCTACCTGACCAGAAGGCATGCGAGGAGGCCGCAAAGACGTATTACTCGGAGGCCGACGCCGACGCCGACGACGCAACGCAGGGCGATCGGGCGACCGAGCTGTCGCCGCCCCAGCGGTTCCGCTCGGAGTGGCAGCAGCGGTGGATCGACCCGCTGGTGCAGCGGGCGGTGCGGGACAACGTCAACCGCTACTACCTCAATCAGGTGTACTCGTCCGACTCGCGCAGCCTGATCCAGGCGCTGATCCTCCAGGCCCTGAAGTGCGGCACGAGCGCCCGACTCAAGCCGGGAGCCAAGCCGGGGGTCGGGCCGGGGGCCGAGGCCACCGCCGGGGCGGACGGCGGACGGACGAAGCGGCCCGATGATGACTCGACCCGGCAGCATCTGGTCCCCGAAGCGGCGCCCGGGGTGATCTCGGAAGACGTCCGCAGGCGCGCCGACCACCTGCTCCCCCAAGCCGACCCGCTCTTCTATCCTCCGCTCATCGCGCCGCTGGCCCGTGGCGAGCGGGATCGGGTCCCGTTCCTCATCGAGGTCACCGATTCGCGGGTCTCGACCGAGGATCCCATCCCCTACGAACTCGTGCGGGACGACACCGTCAACTGCGTGCGGGCGGGCGCCATCCGATGGGGCGAGAAGGGAGAGATGAAGCGCTGCGAGTCCGAGCCCGACGCGTCCTCGAAGGGAGCGCGCTGCGAGCCGGGGCATGGCCCGGCGGGCGGGCTCTTCGAGTTCCGCGAGGTGGTGATCCTCGACGTGCGCATCGTCGACCGCGAGTTCGCCAAGCGCATCCGCCAGAAACACCTGCGGGAGGAGGCCCGCGAGGAGCTGTTGATCGAGAAGCGGCGGCTCGAGCAGGAGTTGGAGAACGTCGTCATCCGCAAGCGGATCGAGCTGCAGAAGGCGCTGATCGAGGCCGACAAGGTCAAGATCGAGGCCGAGGCGGCGCTGCAGAAGGCCAAGCTCGAGGCCGAGGGCATCGAGAAGCGGGGGGTGGCCGAGGCCAACGCCCGCAAGATGCTGGTCAGCGCCCACGGGGGCAAGGACAGCGCCTACACCCAGATCGAGGTCGCCCGGCACCTCGCGGCGGGCATCGACCGGGTCATCGTCACCCCCGATCTGGACAACATGGTGCCCATCATCAGCGACATCGGCGAGGTCATGCGGGTGCTCGCCGCCGAAGGCATGGATCTCTCGACCGCCCGGACGCCCGAGCAGAAGGGCGAGGAAAAGCCGGGCGATGAGCCATGAACCGGCGGTGCCATCTGAGGATCAGGGCGATGAAAGAGCGTTCGGCGAGGGGCAATCGGTGATGCCATGGAGCTGACCCACGCCGGCCCGCTGGCGGTGATCGGCCTGATCATGCTCGCGACCCAGGTCGCGCAGCGCATCGGCTATCGCTACCTGCTGCTCGATGGGCCGGCATGCTGGCTGCTGGCCGGCCTGCTGCTGGGGCCCCACCTGCCGGGCCTCTTCGAAGAGACGGTCAGCGAGGCGTTCGGCGACGAGCACCCGGCCCACGGCGCGTTCGTCGTCGGGGGCACGCTGGGCCTGTTCGCCGCTTCGGGCGCCTTCGCCTGGCTGCTCTCGAGCGCGCTGTCGAGCTACGTGCTGACGCCGGTGGAGCCGGTCGGCGAGGTGCCTCGCCAGCGGCGCGATCAGTGGCAGGGGTGGTGGCAGGATCTGCTGCTCGTCCTGCCCAACGCGGGGGTGCGCTTCGGGCTGATGCTGCTGGTGACGTGGTTGATGCTGCCTATGGAGCGGCGGCTGGGCCCGGTGCACCTGATGCTGGCCCTGCTGCTGACCCCGGGCAGCGCGCGGCATGTCATCAAGCTCGACCTGGCGTACCTGCTGACCGCCATCGAGCTGCGCGGCTCTTCGGGTCTGCCCGAGGTGCCGCGGGCCGTGGTGGGCGGTCGGCGGTGGTCTCCGGGCGGGCAGGGTTCGTCGACCGCCCGCGCGTCGGCCGAGGTGCGCTTCGTGCACCCCCACGAGCAGGCCCACCGCCGGCTGGTCGCGGTTCGCCAGGCGCTGGCCGAGGTGCGCACGAGCTGGTTGCTGCTCGTCGCGCCAGCGCTCCTGCTCATCGAGCACAACCTGGTCGTGGGCCAGACCCGCATCGGCGAGGTGCACCGTCAGCTCGATCGCCTGATGCCTCACCTGCTGCTGCTCTTCGTGGCGTCGGGGGCCTGGCTGCTGACCCGCCGGGTCCGGCATACGTCGGGGTCGCTGCTCGGCGGCTCCCTGGATCGCTTCGAGCGGGCCTCGGCCGATGACATCCCGCTGTATGTTGCCGCCGCCCTCAGCCTGGGTCTGGTCAGCCTGCTGGTGCTGCTCGAGCCGGCGAACCTGCGCCACACGTGGTGGTTCGTGCCGCTGAGCATCGCCCCGATCATCGCCACGCTGGCCCGGGAAGCCGACCTGCGGGACGGGGTGGCGAGCGGGCTGCGGGCGCTGGCCGGGCTGACCGCGCCGGTCTTCTTCTACGTGCTCGGGTCGGAGGTGGCCGGTCGGCTCGACGCCGTGCCCTGGTGGCCGGTCGCGATCTACTGCGCCGTGCTGCTCGTCAGCCCGGTCGCCGCCGAGCCCCTGGTGAACCTGGCCTTGGATGGGGTCGTCTGGCTCGGCGAGCGGATCGAGGGGTGGCGGCCGAGAGAGGGCGCGGACGACAAGCCCATGGCCCGTCGGCTGAGGCGCCTGGGCCGGTTCCTGGCCAACCTGCACCGGGAGCCGGGCAAGGAGATCGAGCGCGATCTGGGCTCGGCGACGGCGCTTCGCCAGCTCCTGCCGCTGGCGTTCTCCGACATCTCGCTGACCATCCTCGGGCTGGCCTTCCTCGGGGGGCTGGTGTCGGTCGAGGTGGCCGGCGTCTTCGTGCTGGCCTTCGTCGCGGGCGATCTGGCCTCGACCCTCGTGTTCGGGGGGCGGTTCTTCGCGATGGCCTTCGAGGGCTTCGGGCCGCACGAGGTGGCGGTCCTGACCACCGAGGACGCGCTGCGGGCCGACGAGGCGGCCGGCCGGGGGGTGTCGGAGGATCAGGGCCTGCCGCGCCGACGGGGTGGAGGCCTCGGCCGATGATCCTCGACCCCTACGAGTTCGTGCAGATGCTGCTGGCGGTCGGGGTGCTGATGCTGGGCAGCATCGTGCTCGGCGAGCTGCCCCGCCGCTGGCTGGCCCCCATCTGGTGGCCGATGCTCTTCGGGTTCTTGCTGCGCACGTTCGCCTGGGAGCCGTTCTGGGGGCTGCCCGGCTTCGGCGAGCTGATCGGGACCTTCGAGGGCGGCTACACCCCCACCGGCGACTTCGTGCTGTTCCTGGGCAACCTGGGGATCTATCTGTACCTCTTTCGGGAGGGGCTGCACGGGGCGCCGTCCGGTGGGATCCGGCCGAGTCGGACCCGCTTTCGCACGGCTCAGGTCTGGTCGATCGCCATCTTCGGGCTGCTGGCGCCGCTGGGGGTCGGTCTGGCCTTCTGCGCGTTCATGCTGGACCTCGATCCGACCTCGCCGGCGGCGCTGCTCATCGGGGTCAGCCTGACCGCCACCTCGATCGCCGCGTCGGCCAAGATCCTGGAGAGCGAGCGGCAGCGCTTCGCCCGGGACGACGAGGGCCCGAGCCGGGCCATGGGCCGGCTGGACGAGCTGCGCCAGGAGATCCTGCAGGCGGCGGTGCTCGACGACTTCCTTGGCTTGTTGATGCTGCTCGTCGTGATGTCCTACGCCAGCGAAGCAGAGGCCAGCTTGTGGGAGATCGGGCAGAACTTCGCCAGTCGTACCGGGGTGGTGGTGGCCATGATCACCGTCGGGGTGACCCTGGTGCTCGTCGCGCGACGGCTGCGGCCGGTGCGCTTCGCCAGCGACATGGTGGTCCGGCACCACGAGACCCAGCGGCTGCTGCCGCTGAGCGACTGGTCGACCCGGGGCATGGTGGCGCTGCTGTTCCTGGTGGTCGCCGGCTCGGAGCATCTGCGGGTCTCGGGGTTGGTGGCGGCCTACCTCTTCGGCTACCTGATGAGCTGGCTGTCGACCGCCGAGGATCGGCCCCAGATGGCGTTGCTGCGGGCCGAGGTCAGCCAGGTCTCGGGGCTGCTGCTGCCGCTCTACTTCGCGCTGAGCGGCATGATGGTCAGCGCCGAGCTGGTCGCCGCGCACTTCGGCGACATCGTGATCCTGACCGCGCTCGCGGTGCTGACCAAGTGGCTGGGCAGCTTGCTCGGCGCGCTGTTCGGCGAGGTCCTGCGGCTGGGCGGCGACGGCTTCCGGGCCCGCCTGATCAAAGCCAGCCTGGTGGTGGGGCCGGCAATGGTGCCTCGGGGCGAGGTCGCGCTGGTCGTGGTCAACATCGGCTTCGCCCTGGGGTTGTTCGACGAGACCTTGCTGAATGTGTTGTTGGTCACCGTGGTGCTGACGACATTCTTGGGGCCCATCGGCTTCAAGCTGGCGCTCGGCCGCTGGGTGCGCTGAAGGCGCGTTGTCTTTCCGGGTCGTTCGTCCGATGCTGACCCCTGCTGCTCGTCGTGGGAGGCGCCGTTGCCGAGATACACCGTCCTCATCGTCGAGCCCGACGACACCCGCTACGGCCCGCTGGCGGATGTCGTGCGGCGCCTGCTCGGGCAGCCGCCCCTGCGGGCGAAGAGCGCCGATGATGTGCGGGCCTGGCTCGAGCCGCAGCCGGCCTTCGACGGGCTCCTGCTTCGCTTCGACGACGATCGGCTCGACGCCCGGGCGCTGATGGAGGCGATCTACGAGGGTCCCGGCCTGCCGGTGGCGGTGATGGGCGCGCAGCGGACGCCGGCGCACAGCCTCTTCGCGCTGCGTCACGGGGGGGTGGACTGGCTCGATACGCTGAGCAGAGAGAGCGTCAAGGGATCGCTGTTGCGGCTGATTCGGGCCAGTCGCTGGCGTCGCCGAGCGCTGGCCCGGACCGGGCAGCTCGACGAGCTCAGGCGATGGATCGAGGACATCATCGCCCGCATCGACGCTGGCGAGGTGGGGGTGCCGTCGTTTCCCCGGGCGGTGCTGGCCTACCAGGAAGCCTATCGCGAGAACCGCGCCATGGACGCCAGGACGGCCGTGCATCTGCTCGAGCAGGATCCGGCCCTGGCAGCGCGGGTCCTCAACCTCTCCAATCGGGCGACCTACGCCGGCCGTGCGCGCGCCCGCACCCTGGCCGGCGCCGTCAAGCGGCTGGGCAACAGCGCGATCTACAACCTCGTGATCGCTCATGCCATCGAGACGCTCTTCTCGTTTCCCGAGGGGGACTTCCGGCGGATCTTCGGGCGCATGTGGGGGACGCACTTCAAGCTGTCCAGCCTGGCGCGGGAGCTGACCCGAGCCCGCGCAGAGCGGGCCGGTCTCGGGGCCGAGCAGGCGTGGAATGCCGGCGAGGAGAGCTGCCTGCACGGCCTGCTGCACAAGGTCGGTGAGCTCTTCCTGCTCAAGCAGTATGCCGAGGCCGAGCCCGCCGCTGGATGGGACATGGGCGAGGTGCTGGAGATCATCGCCGAGCAGCAGATCCACGTGGGCCCCGAGATGCTGCGTCGGTGGGGTTTCGAGGCGCCCTTCTTCCGCCTCGCGAGCCATCAGTACGATCCCGAGGCGCTGGCCGACGCCGAGGAGAAGGCCCGGGCCATCGAGCTGCACCTGTCGGGGCGCTTGATCGCTGGCGTCGGGTTGAGCTACCTGCACCGGCTTCCGCCGGGTTTGACCGTGGGGCGCTGCTTCGATCTGCTCGGCGTCCCGCTCGGCGCGTCGGGCGGGGAGGCAACCGAGGGGGCCCCGTCGAGTCGGACCGGCTGGCACGCGCGAGCCCGTGAGCTTGCCATGGAGGCCTTCGAACTGATGGATCCCCGACGCGGTGATCGATCGAGCGCCGCGTCGCGCCGCGCGAGGAGGACGTCATAGCCCCCACCCACCTCATCGCCGAGTATCACCACTGCGACCGGCGCGCGCTCGATGACGAGGGCCGGCTGCGGGACGTGATGCGGGCCGCCGCCGAAGCGGTCGGCGCCACGGCGCTGCACGTCGTCGGACATCGCAGCGAGGCGCAGGGGGTGACGGTCGTGATCTCCGCCGTCGGCGCGCACCTCGCGCTGCACACCCGGCCCGCGCGGGGCTATGCGGCGGCGGACGTGTTCACCGGCGCCGGCGTCGACCCCCGGGCGGCCCACGCGGTGCTCGCGGCGGGGCTCGGGTGTGGGGCCAGCGAGGTGATGATCCTCGAGCGGGGCGGGGGGCCGCCGGGGGAGTCGATCGCCGAGCGCAGCCGCAGCGTCGACTACGACCCGATCAGATCCCGCCCAGGGTCACGCTGAGCATCACGTCCGGCGTCGGGCGACCGCGCTCGTGGCCGACCCACAGCCCCGCCGACCAGCAATCGCAGCGACCGCGCCAGTCGGCGGTCGCGATCTGGCCGACCAGCGCGGCGTCGCCGGTGATATCGACCGCGGCGCGCCAGCTCAGCGTGAGCGGCCCGATGGGCGCCGTCGCGCCCGGTTGCAGCCCGAACCCCGCTCCGGAGAGCGGGCCGGGCAGCCGCTGGGTCGGCAGGACGGGGCCCGTCGCGCGCAGCCACGGCAGGTCGAGCGCGGCGTCGAGCATCTGGGCGCCCAGGTGCACCCGCAGGCCGTCCGCCGGGCCCACGCGGGCCTCGATCCAGGCGCCGGCGCCGTCCCGGACGAGCGCGCCGTCGGCCTCCAGCGCCACCCACGGACCGGTGAGCCGGGCCCGGACCGACAGCGGCCCCCGATCGCCGGCGAGGCCGTCGTACGCCGCCCGGAGGGCGAGGCGCCCCAGCCAGCGGCGGCCGATCAGATCGGTCGAGAGCGTCAGCCCCGCGTCCCGGGCGTCGAGCGGGCGGTCGGCGTGGTCCAGGATCCGGCCGCCCGGCGCGTCGGCGACCGCCCACCGGCCGTCGAGGGTCAGCGCGAGCCGGTGCAGCCCCAACGCGAAGCGCCGCTGCACGGCGACCTCGGCCTCGAGGCCCGCCATGCCGGCCAGGCTCTGGGCGGCGGCGTCGACGTCGGTCGCCGGGTGGATCCGGGTCCGCCCGGCGAGCACCGGGCGCAGCCTCACCGGCCCCAGCCAGTGAATGGACTCGGCGCGCAGGGCCAGATCGAAGACCTCGCCGTCGGGGCCCGGGCGCAGCGCCTGGGCGGCCACGGCGTCGAGCGCGACCCGCAGCGGCCCCACGCCGGCGCCGACCCGCATCCAGGCCGCGGGCGCGCCGACCTCGCGGTCGTCGTCGTCGCCCGGCGCGCGCAGGCGGGCGAGCCGGCTGAACCGCAGGCCCAGGCCCAGCTCGCTCGATGTGGTCGCCGCACCCAGGTCGGCGTGCAGGTGGCGCCGGCTGCGCTCGAAGACCCCCCGCCGATGGCGGCGCCAGCTCGGCGCCCCGTCGGCCCACTGCCCGTCCGCCGCCAGCCGCAGGGGCCCGATGGGGACCGATCCGCCGCCGTGCACGACCGCCTCGCCGACCAGCGGCGCCGTGGTGGCCTCGATCGCGCCGCCCTCGGCCGGGCCCGCCGCCCACCGCAGCCGCCCGTCGACGGTGAGGCCCGGCGACTGGCGCCAGCCGGGGCTCAGGGTCAGATCCAGGACCTCGGTCGGGGCCCAGAAGAAGGGCAGCGCGCCGTAGAGCCCGTCGGCGCCGTCCCAGCCGAGGCGGGGCAGCAGGAAGCCGGTCCGTCGGCGGGAGAACGGCACGTAGGCCACCGGCGCGGCGAGCACCGGCAGCTCGCCCAGCCGCAGGACGGGCCACGTCAGCCAGGCGCCCTCGCCGGGGGTGAGCGTCGCCCGGCTGGCGGACACCCGCCACGGGGGGTCGTCGCAGCCACAGGGGCTCATCCACAGCGCGTCGGCCCGGACCTCGCCCCGCTGCCAGCGGGCGTGCTCGGCGGCGGCGCGCAGGCGGGGGCCGGTCAGGGTCAGGCGGTCGGCCTCGAGGGCGCCGCCGGGCAGGCACAGGCGGGCGTCGGCGGCCTCGCCGGACTGCCGCCCCCGGGTGATGCGGGCGTCGCGCAGCGAGACCTGGCCCTCGGCGCAGGCGGCGGTGGGCTGCCCGCGGGCGGCGGCGGCGGTGACCCGATCGCCGTCCAGCGTCAGCCGCAGCCCGTCGGCCGACCAGCCCTCGGGGGTCGCCTCGAGCCGATCGGCGGCGATGTCGACCGCGGGGGGCGGGCTCCCCAGCGCGATCAGCAGGGCGAGGGTCGGGCTGGCCACGGGCGGCAGCGTACCCGAAGCGCGCCGCCGGCGGGAACCGACCCGGCTGCGGATGTTCCGCCCGGGTCGGATGCGCTATACAGGCGCACGCGACTGCGGAGGGAGCCCGATGAAGCGTGCGGCGTTCACGATCGCGATGTTGGCCGGCCTGTCGTTCGGCTGCGTGCCCGCCGGGGGTGGTGGCGGCGGCGGCGGCAGCGGCGGCGACGTCCCGGCGGCGGACGGGGGCCCGGG
>JAUHYW010000097.1 GCA_030426085.1 bacterium
GCCCGAGCCGGCTTCGATCCATACCCCGAGCGACGTCACCCTCGGTCCGAGCCGCCGACCGGCCGCTTTGGCGGTGGACCGCTGCCCGCCCGAGCCGGCGTCGATCCATACCCCGAGCGACGTCACCCTCGGTCCGAGCCGCCGACCGGCCGCTTTGGCGGTGGACCGCTGCGCGCCCGGCGCGGCATCGTCCCATACTCCGAGCGACACCACCCTCAGCCCGAGCCGGCCATCGCCCACCACACCCATCGATCCGCCCGCGCCCGGCGCGGCATCGTCCCATACCCCGAGCGACGCCACCCCCGGCCCGAGCCGACCATCGCCCACCATGCCCGTCGATCCGCCCGCGCCCGGCGCGGCATCGTCCCATACCCCGAGCGACGCCCCCCTCGGCCCGAGCCGGCCATCGCCCACCACGTCCGTCGATCCGCCCGCGCCCGGCATGCCCTGGGCCCACATCCCGCGCGATCTCCCCTCGCTCCGGCCCGGCGTGCACCCATGACATCGGTAGATCCGCGCGAGCGCGGAGCGCCGCCTCCGAGCGCCGAGCGTCCCACCCTCAGTGTATGACCACCCCACGCGATGCAGACCCGGTGGAGCGCCGGACACATCGCGGCTACAGCCACCTGCGCCGCAGACGCTCTGCGGGGGTCGGGCTACGCAGCCCCCTCCGTCGCGACGCGATCGTCGATCCAATCCTGCGCCCGCAAGCGATGCCACGCCAACCGGACATGCCGCTCTTGCAGCAACCCGGCCTTGCGCGCGCTCCACCGATGCACGCGCGCGACGCACGCATCGCAGCCCCGCGCAGCGTCGGCATGCACGCTCGCCACCCAATGCACCGTGCCCAGAAGCTCCATGCCATAGGGTGTCTCGAAGCCCTCGATCAGCCGCGCCACGCGCTCGAACGGCGCGCGGCTCGCCTCCTCGGCGTCGAGGAAACTCTCGGCCTCCTCCAACGCGCCGGGCAGCAGCCTGAGCGGCGCGAACGGGCGGCGATCGATCAGGCCGCTGATGTGGTGCCCTTCGAGGTGTTGAAGCATGTGATACAAGCCGTCCGCGTAGGGCCCATAGCGCTGCGGGGTGAAGCGCATCGAGAGCGGCGCGCCGGCCAGTTGCAGGAAGTACGCGAGCTTCTGCACATCCAGGTGGGTCACGTCGTGGTCCATCACCCGGAACCGATCCATCAGCGCCAGGACCATCGCCCGCGGCCCGGTCATGCCCGGCCTCGGGGCGTTCACCGGCCGCTCGCTCGCCAGCGGGGCGTAGCCCGGCTCCCACAGCCACACGTCCACATCGTCGACCGCCTCGAACGCCAGGACGATGCGCGCCCGCACCGCCGGCCAGTCGAGGCCCCCGAGGCCGGCACCGAGGGGCGGAATCGCCACCGAGCGCACGCCGTGGGCGCGGAGCACCGCCACCAGATCGGTCAGGCCGGCCTCGATGTCCTCCATATGCGACTTCTGCCGCCAGTGACGTTTGGTCGGAAAGTTGATGATCAGCCGAGGTCCGTTCGGCGCCCTCGTCTCGAAGACATGCATCCGGCCGGGCGCGACTTCACCGGCCTTCGCCGCTCGACGGTAGGCCTCGAACATCGCCGGCCAGGCCTTCTTGAACTGCAGCGCGATGCCCTTGCCCATGACCCCGACACAGTTGACGGTGTTGACCAGGGCGTCGGTCGGCGCTTCGAGCAGGTTTCCGGTCCCGGTGTGGATCGCCATGGCCTCAGTAGTACCACGCCGGCCGGATCTCGATCGGCCGGTGAGTCGATGGATCATGCCGGGCGAGGAGGGCTTCGATTCGCCGTTTCATACCGTCGTCGAGCACGATGAGCCCGCGGATCGCGGTCCATGGCATCTCGCGATGAACCAGGAACTCGGCCTGCTTGCGCCGCTGGAGATCGGGATCGATCCCCGGGCCGGCCCACCGGCGCGCGTGCACGGCGCTCCAATCGACCCGCGGGAGGTCGTCGAGCGTGTCGAAGCCGAGGGACATCTCGGTGAGCGCGTGCCCATCGAAGAAGACGAAGCCGATCCCCGCTGCCGCGATGTCATGGGCCGAGGCCACGAGATAGACCATCGGCAGATGCCCCTCGCTGTAGCCCGGCACCCAGCCCGTCTCGAGTTGATACAGCATCGGGCTGCGCGGGCCGAAGTAGAAGGGCACATAGTCGAGCAGCGTCCCCCCCCGGGCCGCAGGGCACCACGCGCTGCGCACGCCGGGCTTGCACGTCGTGTCGATGCGTCGTGCGCCACCGGCGCCCGTCGGCCGGCCAGCGAGATGGCGCGTGGAGGGCGCCCCGATCCAGACAGATCGCCAGATTGTCGATGTGGACCACGCGCAGGATCGCGGTGGTGCCGTCCTTCAACTTCACGGCTGGCCTCACCACCGAACGTCGATGGGTAGTCGATGAACTCCCCAACCCGAGAGCATGCCCGCATGCCCGGTCCGTTCCATCCCAGGCACAGCGAAGCTGATACACGGCTCGATCGATAGCTGTCAACCCCCCCGCGCCCCGGGCATGACGGGTGGGCGGTCACGGAGGCCGCCGACGACAGCGGAGGGCCCCATGGCCACGCGCGAGACACATGACATCGAGCAGCGCACGATCGAGGTGAACGGCATCTCAATGCACGTCGAGCTACAGGGCGCAGGCGAGCCGCTGCTGCTGCTGCACGGCTTCACCGGCTGCGGCGCCGACTGGCAGCACGCCGGGCGGAGCGCGCTGGCGCCGGGGCATCGGCTGATCGTGCCCGACGCCCGGGGGCACGGGCGGTCGACCAACCCCGGCGGCGACTTCGATCACCGGCTGTGCGCCGGGGACACCCTGGCGCTGCTCGACGCGCTGGGCGTCGCGCGCTGCCGGGCCATCGGGCTGAGCCTGGGGGGCAATACGCTGCTGCACATGGCGACGATGCAGCCCGAGCGGATCGCGGCGATGGCGGTGGTGAGCGGGACGCCGTACTTCCCCGCGCAGGCCCGCGCGATCATGCGGGCGACCGATCGGGCCGCGCTGCCGCCGGCCGAGCAGGGCCGCTTGAAGGCGTCCCACCCCCGGGGCGAGGCGCAGATCGAGGCGCTGTTCGACGTCCAGCGGGGGTTCGCCGAGAGCCACGACGACCTGTGCTTCACCCCGCCGTCGCTGGGGCGGATCAGCGCCCGCACGCTCGTGGTCTACGGCGACCGCGACCCGCTGTATCCGGTGGAGCTGGGGCTGGCGCTGTTCCGGGGGATCCCGAAGGCGTCGCTGTGGGTGGTGCCCGGCGGGGGGCATGTGCCGGTCTTCGCCGGGCAGGCGCCGGCGTTCGTCAGCGCCGCCCGGGCCTTCCTGAGCCCCGCGGCGGATTGACGAGCCGGGCAGGTGTCACTGCGGCGCGGGGGGCGGGGCCCCGGCGGGGTTCGGGCGGGCGCCGGGCGGCACGCCCCCCGGGCCGGCGCCGGGCGGGATGGCCGCCGGCGGCGGGGCGGGCATCTCGATCGGGCCCGTCGCCTCGACCCGGGCGACCCACATGAAGGCCCCGAGCGCCACCGCCAGGATGTCGGCCGGCACCGCGCCCCGGCCGCTCCACAGCAGGCCCTTGCCGTCCAGCTCGACCGTCAGCGCGACCCGGGGGTCTTCCTTGAACGGGGCCATCGCCGGGCTCTCGAAGGGGTCGCGGGCGTTGGGGTCCTGCTTCGAGAGTCGGCTGATCTCGGCCACGACCGGCTTCAGATCGGCCACCGCGGCCCACATGCCGTCGCCGTCCAGCGCGTCGGCCAGCGGGCCGTCGAGGTGCTCGCCGTCGGCCCGGGCCACCGCGGCCTTCACCGCTTCGGCGGTGCCGGCGAGGATGACGTCGTCCATGCGCAGCACGGTGATCTGCATCGGGCCCATCGCGATGGTGCGCCCCTTGGCCCCGCCCAGCTCGACCTCGGTGACGCTCAGCCCGGGCACCTGCCCCTTGCCCCGGGCGATGAGCTTCTCGATGAGGGCGTCGGCCTTGGCCTCGTCGTTGACCCCCAGCATCGCGAAGCCCTGGGGCACGCCGCCCCGGTCGACCTCCGCCAGCGACATGACGTCGGCCGCGAAGACCGCGTGCCCCGACAGCCCGGCCGAGATGTCGTCCCAGTTCACGCCCGCGGCCATCGGCAGCATCATGCGCACCATGCCGACCATCGACTTCGCCTGCGCCGCCGCGGGGGGCATCGCCTCGCCGACGCCGTCGAGCACCTGGGCCAGGTTGAGGCTGACCCGGACCGCGGCCCAGCCCGAGGCCCCGACGAAGCGGGCGGCCTCGGGCGGGCGGCGCTGGGGCACGAAGAGCTTGCGCACCAGCGCGACGCCCTTCTCGGTGGCCAGCAGCCGGGCGCCGCCGCCCTGCTCGCCGATCCACATCGCGCTGGCGGGGAAGAGCGCGGCGTAGAAGTCCACCGTCGAGGTCACCTGCTCGGGCACGCCGAAGCCGGCCAGCATCGAGCCGGTCGCGGTGGCCCCGCCCCAGGCGTAGATCAGGGGCGACTCGGCCCCGGCGAAGGCGTCGGCGTAGCGCGGGGCCGAGGCCAGCGCGTCGCCCGAGTCGCCGATGTACTGCTCGAAGCCGGCCCGGGCGGCCTGCTGCTGGCTCGGGCGGTCGGCGAGCAGCACCGCGGTCCACCCGTCGCGCTCGCCGAAGAGGGCCTTCTGATCGCCGACGACCAGGGTGCGCACCGGGCCGTCGCCCTCGACGGTCACCGCCTCCTGGGATCGGGCGCCGATCCAGGTCTTGAGCTTCTCGAGGTCGACCACCCGCATCACGGCCATCGGGATGGGCTCGCCCTCGGTGCGCACCCGGGCGTCGAACGCGAGGCCGACGCCCTCGGCGGGGTCGATGCCGATGCCGGTCCAGCCCTCGGCGGTGGTCGGGTCGAAGCCCAGCGTGGCCACGACCTTGCCGGTGTCGAGCGAGGGCTCGATGAGCTGCACGATGGGCATCCAGCGGCGGGCGAGCGCGTCGAGCTGCGCGCCCCCGCCGAGGCCGGCGGTCTGCTCGGCCGACAGCGCCTCGGCCACCGCCGGCCGGTCGCCGCCGCCGCGCAGGGCGAAGAAGAGCGCCACGGCCACCGCCGCGACGAGCACCAGGACGATCGCGACCTTCTTCATAGCAGGCCTCCTCGGATGAATCGGGTCAGGGGTCGGACGGCCGGACGCTGCATCGCCCGGCGGCGGAAGTCAACCGCCGGCTCGCATTGCCGGTCGGCTCGCATCGCCTGCGGCGCGCGGCGCCTTCGAAACGGGAAGACCCCGCCGCGGGCGCGACGGGGTCTTCGGGTCTCGGGCGATGACCCGATGGCGGGGGGCCATCATGTCATCGCGGTGGGTGCCTCAGCGGGCGCCCATCTCGCCGAACACGCCGGCCGACGCGGCGATGAGCACCTCGGCGACGGCCTCGCCGTCCACCGCGCTCAGCCCGTCGAAGGCCACCAGGGTCGCCACGGCGGCGTTGGCCTCCAGCCCGAACTCGGCGTAGGCCTGCGAGATGGCCTGGCCGGCGAGCGCGCCGTCGGCCTGGCCGGCCAGCTCGCCGGCGGCGGCGATCTGGGCCCGCAGCCGGGTCTCGGCCTCGGCGACGGCGGCGGCGGCCCGGTCGATGTCGCCCTCTTCGATGAAGTTGGCGCTGGCGGTCAGCGCGGCCATGACGCTGGCCTCGCCCTGGCCGATGAGCGCGGCGCGCAGCTCGCTCTGGGCCTCTTCGACCTCTTCGCCCGACGCGGCCTCGGCCATCGCCTCGGCGAACACGGTCAGCGCGGCGTCCAGCCGGCTCTGCGCTTCACCCTCGAGGTCGTCCTCGATGCGGGCGGCCACGGCGGCGGCGGCGTCCAGCCCGGCGCGGGCCGACGCGGCGGCCCGGGCGCCCTCGTCCATCGCCATCGACTGCGCCTCGACCACCGCCGAGAAGGCGACGGCGGCCTGGATGCGGGCCTCGCCCACGGCGTCGGCCGAGACGCCCAGCGCGGCCTGGATGGCGGCGCTCACGTCGCTCTCGAACTCGTCGCGGGCCTCGCCGGCGGCGTCGGCCGAGGCCGACAGGGCGGCGGCCAGCTCGGCGCGGGCCTCGGCGGTCGCGGCGTTCATCTCTTCGGCGGTGGTGTCCAGGGCCGACGAGAAGGCGACCTGGGCCGCCAGCACGGCCTCGGCCATCGCGTCGAGGCTGGCCTCGGTGCCGTCCTCGGTGCCGGCGACGGCGTCGTCGATCATCGCGTCGAGCGTCGCCCGGTCGACCACCTGGCCTTCACCGGCCAGCTCCAGCGCGATCAGCGCCTCGAGGGTCGACTCCAGCGTGATGGGGGCCGACTCGATGTCGCCGCCCTCTTCGATCTCGCCCTCTTCGAGGATGACCGCGCCGACGATCTCACCCTCGGCGAGCACCTCCAGCACGAACATGGCGGCGTCTTCGCCCTCGAACTCTTCGCGGTCGATCTCCAGCCCGAACTGGCCCAGCCCTTCCAGCAGCCCCTCGCCGATCAGCGTGATGCTGCCGTCGCTGTCGACCCGCACGACCGCCACCGAGTCGCCCTCGATGGAGGCCTCGCCGTCGGCCACGCCCGAGGCGCCGATGTGCAGCCCCAGCACGCCGTCGAGCACGACGCCGCCGACCGTGCGGCCGTCCTCGCCGCCCTCGCCGCGGGCGTCGGTCGACAGGCTCAGGCCGAGCTGCACCGACAGGGCGAACTGCGACTCGACGGCGAATTCACCGGCCTCGTCCGACGCTTCGCCGGACAGCGCGCTCGACACCTCGGCGTCGACGCTGGCCCGCAGATCGAGGGCCCCCCGGGCGGCGCCTTCGCCGTCGCCGGACTCGGCGAACGCCTCGACGTCCACCCCGATGGCCACGGCCAGGTCGACCAGCAGGTCGAAGAGGCCGTCGAAGATGCCTTCGCCCTCGCGGTCGAGCATGCCGGCCAGCAGCGACTCGCCCTCGCCGGTCAGCGCCGCTTCGAGGTCGAGGCGGGCCTGCTCGATGTCGCCCTCCTCGCGGGACTCGGCGACGGCTTCGAAGAACAGCCCGAACGCGGCGGCGACCCGACCGCGGGCCTCGTCGCGGGCTTCGCCGTTGGCCTCGGCCTCGGCCTCGGCGTCCTCGGCGACCGCCTCGAACGACGAGCGGGCGGCCAGATCGGCGGCGAGGGCCAGGGCGAAGTGGCCCCCGTCCTCGCCGTCGTAGGCCGCGGCCAGGCTCAGGGCGGCGGCGGCGGCGGCGTTGGCCTGCTGCTCGTTGTCGAGGCCCAGCCGGACGCTGAGGGTGCCCCGGCTGAGGGTGTGGAACTCGGCCCACGCGGCGCGCTCGCCCTCGGCGTCGGCGGCGGCGTCGAGGTTGGCGAGCAGGTCGGCGAAGGCCAGCAGGCGGGCCTGGTGCATCTGCTCGACGCTCGGCTCCATGCCCGTCTGGGCTTCGACCGACGCCTGCCACGCCGCCTGCGCCTGCCAGGCGCCGCGGGCCATCGCGTCGATGTCGGCGGTGGCCGCCAGCTCGCTGCTGACGTTGAGCACCACCCCGATGGGATCGACGTTCTCTTCACCGTGCTCGGCGGCGAGGCGCAGGAAGACCTCGGCCTCGGCGCTGGTCTCGGCGCTCACCGGCGCGATGAGGGTCCGCTGGTCGGCGAACAGGTCGACCGCCCCCAGGGCGCGCCCGGTCAGGGCGCCGTCGACCCGGGTCTCGACGATGTAGGGCGCGGGCATGGGGTCGATGTTCGCGAACGAGAAGGAGCCGTCGGCGGCCACCTCGGCGGAGGCGAGCAGGTCGCCGCGGACGTTGCGCAGCTCGACGGTGTCGGCCTCGACGACCGACCCCCCGACGACGCCGGCGCCGACCGACTGGTTGCCGTCGTCGAGGTCGAGGCGGCCGCCGAGTTCGGTGACGCCGCAGCCGGTGAGGGATGCGAGCGCGAGGCCGGCGGCGCACAGCGCGCCGTTGTGAAGCAGATGACGGGTCATGGGATTCTCCTGTCCGATTCGGGTATGGCTACGGATGGCATGCGAGCGCAGGCTCGGTCGTCCCTCGACGACCCCTCGCCGACGGCGAGCACAGTGACCTGCGTTCGATTCGCAGCGCCTCATGTGCACCCCCCGTGCCATGCCTCGTGGCTGCCCGCGGTTCGCCCGGAATGGGTGACAACCGATACGAACGACTCCGCACGGCCCCCATCTGAGACCCGATTTTCGCACATTGATCTCAGCCGTTCCCCGCCCGATTCGATGGGATACACCCGGGCGGGGCGATGGGACCCACCCCCCGGCGGCACCGAGGCAGCCCGCCCCGGGGGCGTGGCCCACGGGCATCGTGGGGCGCGCCCCGCGGCTTCGAGGGCGGCGCCCGCGACGCCTCGACTTGCCCCCGGGCGACCGCAGGGCGCACCATGGCCCCATGATGCAGACCCCCTTCGACGCCGATCATCCGCTGTTCTCGCCGACCTACGCCGTGGCCCGGGAGCGCTTCGTCGACCGCGCCCGCCGGGCGGGGGCCGAGGTCGAGCGCCACATCCACCCCGAGGTGCGGGGGCCGGCGGCCGAGGCGCTGTCCATCGACGTGGCGTTCCTCGGCCCGCGCGCGGCCGAGGGGGTCCTGGTGGTCGTCTCGGGCACCCACGGGGTGGAGGGCTTCGCCGGCTCGGCGGTGCAGCTCGCCCTGCTCGATCACCTCGCCGAGCACACCCCGCCGGTGGGGCTGATGCTGGTGCACGCGCTCAACCCGTACGGCTTCGCGTGGATCCGGCGCAGCAACGAGGACAACATCGACCTCAACCGCAACTTCATCGATCACGCCCACCCGCCCGACGACGCCGACTACCGGGCGCTGCACCCGCTGCTGCTGCCCGAGGCGTGGCACGGGGCGGTCCGGGACGCGGCCGACGCGGGGCTGATGGCCAAGGTCGCCGAGCTGGGGCCCAAGGCGGTGCAGTCGGCCATCACGACCGGCCAGTACAGCCACCCCGACGGGCTGTATTACGGCGGTCGGGGCCCGGCGTGGTCCAACGGCGTGCTGCGGGGGCTCATCGCCGCCCGGCTGAGCGGGGTGCCCCGGCTGGGGGTCGTCGACATCCACACCGGGCTGGGGCCGTCGGGGCATGGGGCGCTGCTGTTCTCGGGTGAGCCCGGGGGGGCCGAGTGCGCTCGGGCTCAGGCGTGGTGGGGCGCCGACGAGGTCGAGATCGAGCGGCTGGGCGAGGCGATCTCGCCCCCGCTCGACGGCGAGATGCCGACCGCGTTCGACGGGGTGAAGGGCGAGGTGACCCGCATCACGCTGGAGTACGGCACCGCGCCGATGCTCGAGGTGTTGCAGGCGCTGCGGGCCGAGACGTGGCTCACCGCCCGGGGCGCGGTGCAGACGGCCGAGGGGCGGGCGGCCAAGCGGGCGCTGCGGGCGGCGTTCGAGCGCCCCGACCCCCGCTGGCGGGCCGATGTCCTCGCGCGCGGGCGCGCGGTCATCGATAAAGCCATGGTGGGGCTGGCCCGGGGCTGAGCGCGCCGCGGCTCACCCCGGGGTCACCCGATCAGAGGGACACGATCGTGATCTCGATGGGCGCGACGCGCAGGGCGAAGGTGCCCGGCTGCCGCTCGATGATGTTCTTGCCGTCGAAGATGCCCACGTCGGCCACCTGCCCCCGGATGCGGTGGATGTAGACGTTGATCGACGTCCGCCCCAGGCGCAGCATGCGCGACAGCTCCTCGGGGTCGAGCCAGCCGGCCTCGGCCATCGACAGGCCCGCCGCCCGCTGGTCGAGGGCGTGCCGGGCGAGCACCACCAGCAGGTAGTGATGGGTGCGCGGCTCGAGGATGATCCGGTGCGAGTCGCCGAGCAGCCGCACCTGCACGACCTCTTCGTCCCGGCTGATGGCCAGCTCGAGGCGGAAGTCGGCCAGCCGCCGGCTGCCGATGTGGGCCTTGGTGATCTCGCGGGCCTCGGGCAGCCGCAGCCGCCAGATCCGGCCGTCGACGACGAGGGCGTCGCGGTCGGTGACCTCCTCCTGCTCGTCGTCGCCCTTCTCGGCCAGCCAGCGGTCGCCGTCGCGGTACACCGTCACCTGGGGGTGCTCGTCGTCGGGCAGGGTCAGCACCCGGTCGATCGCCTGCACACACTGATCGTCGGCGACCCCCATCGGGATCGGAGGTGAGGTGTCGGCCAGCACCCACTGCTCCTCGGCCTGCCCGAAGGCCACGACCGCGCCCCGCCGCATCACCCGGTCGCTGCGGCTCTCCAGTGGTCGCCCGTCCACTGTCGTGCCGTTGCGGCTGCCCAGGTCGCGGATCTTCCACTCGGCGCCGTCCCACGCGATGACCGCGTGCTCGCCCGACACCCAGCTGCCCGGCAGACACAGATCCGCCTGCCGCGACCGGCCCACCAGCACCCGCGGCGCCAGCCGGCGGCGCCCGCCGCTCTTCTTCTCTTCGATCCAGCCCATGTTCCTCTCCGCATTGCCTCCCGCCCCCTCGATCCCGACAATGCGCCCCGATGGCCGCGGACCGCAAGGCTTGCGCAGCCCTGTTCAGAAACAGTAAGAAACAAACGTGTCATGAAGCCGACCGACTCCCAGCCTCCCGGTGCGCTCCTCGGCACCCAGCGGCCCGACACCGGGGGGCCCAAGGGCACCCCGCTCGCGCTGCCGATCGAGCGGATGCCGTTCGACAAGCGGTTCAGGGATCTGGGCGAGATCGGCAAGGGCGGCATGTCGGTGGTGCACCGCATGTGGGATGGGGTGCTCGAGCGCTCGGTGGCGATGAAGCTGCTGCCCGCCGGTACGGACGCCGAGGCCGCGGTCGACGAGGCCCGCATCGCCGCCGGGCTCCAGCACCCGGGGGTGGTGCCGGTCTACGAGGTGGGCCGGTTCGACGACGGCCGGGTGTGGCTCGAGATGCCCGAGATCACCGGCCTCGACCTGTACGACGCGCTCGACCGGGCGGTGGCCGACGACCCCGCCTGGCCCCGCCGGCGGCTGCTCGAGCTCTTCCGGCGGCTGTGCGAGACGATGGCCTTCGTGCACGACCGGGGCGTGGTGCACCGCGACCTCAAGCCGGGCAACATCCGGCTGGGCGACTTCGGCGAGGTGGTGGTGCTCGACTGGGGCATCGCCGGTCCGGCCGGCGAGCGGCTGGGGCGCTCGGGCACCGTGGGCTACGCCCCGCCGGAGCAGACCGACGGCGCGCCGCTCGACCCCCGGATGGACGTCTACGCCCTCGGCCGCATCCTGGAGCGCATCCTCGATCGCCTGCCCGGCGGGTCCGACGACGCGCGGCTGCGGCGGCTGGCCGGGCGGGCGACCCGGATCCAGCCCGACATGCGCCCGGCGACCGCGCAGGCTCTGGCCGATGAGCTGACCGGCTGGCTCGACAGCGCCCGCCGCCGGGCCGAGGGCCGCGCGCTGGTGGACGAGGCGCTGCAGCTCAAGGCGGAGACCGACGCGCTCGGGCTCGAGGCCGACGCTCTGGAGACCGAGGCCGCGGCCCTGCTCGACGGGGTGGCGGATCACGCTCCGGCCGAGGAGAAGCTGCCCGCCTGGCGGCGGCAGGACGAGGCCCGGGCCATGCGCCGCCGCATCCGCAGCGGGCGGCTGGAGTACGAGCGGCAGTTGCAGGAGGCCCGCCGCCGGGCGGAGGATCTGCCCGAGGCCCGCCGGGCGCTGGCCGACTACTACCGCGAGCGGGTGGTCGAGGCCGAGCGGGCCCGCGAGCCGGAGGTGGCCGAGGAGTACGAGGTCCGGCTGGGCGAGCTCGATGACGGGGCGCACGCCGAGTTCCTCTCCGGCGTCGGCGCGCTGACCCTGGTGACCGATCCCCCCGGGGCCGAGGTCTGGTGCGCGCCCTACGTGCTGCGCGATCGGCGGCTCGTGCCCGGCGAGGAGCGCCTCCTGGGCCACACGCCCCTGCGCGGCGTGCCGCTCGCCCGGGGGAGCTGGCGCTTGCGGCTGGCCCACCCGGGTTACACCGAGACCCTCTATCCGGTGCAGATCGATCGGGGCGAGGCGTGGCGCGGCGTCCCCCCGGGCGAGACCGAACCCCGCCCCATCCGCCTGCCCCGGCTGGGCGAGCTGGGCGACGACGAGCGCTACGTGCCCGCCGGCTGGTTCCAGGCGGGGGGCGACCCGCTGGCGATGGACGGGCTCTCCCGGCGCTGGATCTGGCTCGACGGCTTCGTGATGCGCCGCGACCCGCTGACCTATCGCGAACTGGTCCGCGATCTGGGGGCGCTGTGGCGCACCGAGCAGCGAGGCCGGGCCGCCGACATCGCCGCCCGGCTCACCGAGGGCCGCAAGCTGCCCTTCCTGCGCATCGAGTGCGACGCCGACGGCTTCCGCGTCGTGCCCGAGCGGGCGGACGTCGACGTGCTCGACTGGCCGGTGGTGCAGATGGACTGGTTCGCTGCCTGCGCCTGGGCCCGGTGCCGCGCCGAGGGGGCCGATCGCCCCTGGCGCCTGCCCCACGACCTCGAGCGGGAGAAGGCCGCCCGGGGCGTCGACGGCCGCCTGCGCCCGTGGGGCGACTTCATGGATCCGACGTGGGCCAACGTGCACGGCAGCCGCCCCGGCGAGCCCCGGCTGACAGGGGTGGGCGCGTGCCCCACCGATGTCAGCCCGTATGGCATCCGGGGTCTGATGGGCAATGTCAGGGACTGGTGCCTCAACGGCTACCGCAAATACATCCCGCCGACCGAGCACGGGCCGCCATCACTGGCGACCCCGCCGATCGAGGAGAGTCATCGCATGATCCGGGGCGGGGGCTGGGCGTCGAGCCCGAGCATCTGCCGGGCCGCCAGCCGCTTCGCGAGCCCGCCGAAGACGGCGGCGTTCCAGGTGGGGGTGCGGCTCGTCCGCGCATGGCCCGTATGAGCCACGCGCGGGCGGAGATCACAGCTCGGCGTCGGTGACCTTGTAGGCGCTCACCGAGCCCGAGGTGTCGTTGGCCGCGAACTCGACCGAGCTGCCGTCGATGTCGAGGTAGCCGCCCGTGACGTACGACGGCGATCCGTACCAGTCGGTGCTGCTGGCGTTGAGCTTCATCCAGCCGATGGTGTTGCCATCGTTGATGATCTTGTAGTCGCAGCCGCTGACGTCGTGGCTCGAGGCGCTGCCCGAGAAGGCGTTGTGCTGGTACTTGTCCTGGTAGTTGAGGGTGGGCACGGTGTGCCCGCTCGGCTTCTCGATCGTGAAGTCCGAGGGCCAGGCGGCCCCCGAGGACGACCAGCGGAACCGGATCTCGCCGCTGTCGATCTCGACCTTGCCCTCCTCGGTGCCGCCGACCACCAGGATCCAGCCGTCGATGTCACCCGGGATCTCGAGGGTGCGGCCGGGGGCGATGCCACCGAGGGGGTTGTCGTTGGAGGAATGCTTCATCACTCACCTCTCTGTTGTGTGCACCGTCCGGCGGTGCGTTGGAAGTGAACCCAAGGTGCCAGCAGCCATCGCGATACTCCATTACCCATGGATTACACAGTGATTGCGACCGGATTACACCATTCGGTCAACACCCTCCCCCGCTCGAGGCCGGTCGGCGCACCAGCCCCGCGACACGGCCCGCCGAGCGGTGTATAAAACGGGCCATGAGCGGATGGGCCATCGACTTCGGGACGACCAACACCGGTCTCGCCCGCTGGGATCTGGACGCCGACCGGGCGCGCATGGTCGAGCTGCCCGCGATCTGCCGCCGCCCGGGCCGGGTCGAGCCGCTCGAGGCGCCCCGGCTGATCCCCTCGGCGGTGCACCTGCTGCCCCCGACGGGCCTCGTCGACAAGATCGGCCGCACCCGGTTCATGCTCAAGCGGGCCTTCTGGGGCCGGCACGCCGAGATCGGCCGCCCGGCGCTCGAGCTGAACCAGGGCTGGGCCCACCCCCAGTTCGCCACCGCCTTCAAGCCCGCGCTGGGGCGGGCTCCGAACAAGACGATGGCCCGGCTGCGCGGGCAGACCCACAGCGCGCGGGAGGTCGCCCGCACGTTCATGCGGGAGCTGCTCGCCGAGGTCAAGCGCACCACCGGCCGCCGCATCCGCGATCTGGTGGTGACCGTGCCGGTGGAGTCGTACGACGCCTACCGGGCCGAGCTGGCCCAGATGTGCAAGGCGCTCGGCGTCACCCGGGTGCGGTTCCTCGACGAGCCGGTCGCCGCCGCCATCGGCTACGGCCTCGGGCTGCGCAGCTCGCGCAAGGTGCTCGTCGTCGACTTCGGCGGGGGCACGCTCGACCTGGCGCTGGTCGACCTGACCCCCCGCGAGACCGAGGTCGGGGGCTGCCGGGTCCTGGCCAAGGAGGGCCGCCCCATCGGGGGCAATACGGTCGACGGGTGGCTGATGCAGCGCTTCGCCCGCCGGCTGGGCGTGCCGCTCGACCCCAAGGGCGACGCCGAAGAGGTCGAGCTGTGGCATCGGCTGATGCTGGATGAGTCCCGGCGGGTGAAGGAGGCGGTCTACTTCACCGACAAGGCCACCTTCACCCTGGCTCCGCCGGCCGAGCTGCGCAGCATCGCCGCCCGCCTCGGCCCGCACGCGCAGTTCCTCGACGTGACCCGGGACGACGTGATCTCGCTGCTCGAGAGCCGCGAGCTGTATGCCATGCTCGATGACTGCGCCGACGGCATCGAGCGGCAGCTCGTGCGCCGGGGCATGTCCGAAGACGACATCGACGACGTGCTGATGGTGGGCGGCTCGACGCTGCTGCCGCGGGTCTTCCCGGTCTTCGAGAAGCGCTACGGCCGGGATCGGGTGCGGGCGTGGCAGCCGTTCGAGGCGGTGGCCTTCGGGGCGAGCGCCTACGCCGCGGGGCGCTACGGGCAGAGCGACTTCCTGGTGCACGAGTACGCGTTCGTCACCTACGACCCCAAGACCCACGACAAGCAGTATCGGACCATCGTGCCCCAGGGCACCCGCTTCCCCACCCCGACCGACCTCTGGAAGCGCCAGCTCGTGCCCACCTGCGCGCTCGGCGAGCCGGAGCGGGTCTTCAAGCTGGTCGTCTGCGAGATCGCCGGCCGGGGCCACGACCGGCGCTTCGCGTGGGACGCCGCGGGCAACGTGCGTCAGCTCGGCGAGGGGGGGGCGGCCGAGCCGATCATCGTGCCGCTCAACGAGAGCAACCCCGCCCTGGGCTACCTCGACCCGCCCCACGAGCCGGGCGATCGCACCCCGCGGCTCGAGATCGCGTTCGGGGTCGACGACAACCGGTGGCTCATCGCCACCGCCAAGGATCTCAAGACCGGCCGCCTGCTGATGGAGCGCGAGCCCGTCGTGCGGGTGCTGTGAAGCCCGCCAGCGGGGGGCGGTGATGGACCCGTTCACCATCGGCTCGACGCTGCTCGGCCTGGGCTTCGCCGCGGTCGTGTGGTGGCTCAGCCGGCGCGAGGCCCGCGGCTGGCGGCGGGCGGCGGACGCGCTGGGCCTGGCGCGAGGGCCCGAGTCGCTGTCGCTCGACGGGCAGTTCGACGGCTGCCGGGTCGTGGCCCGCAGCGGGGCCGACAGCCAGGGCAACGCCGAGGTGATCGTGCGCCCCGAGGCGCCGCTGCCGGCCGGCCTCGCGTTCGGGCCCGAGGGCTGGGTGCAGTCGGTGCTCAAGGCCGTCACCGGGGCCGACGTCACCACCGGCGACCGCCGCTTCGACGACGCGGTGATGATGATCGGCGATCCGCCGCTGGTGCTGGCGGCGCTCGACCCGGCCAACCGGCGGCTCGTGCGGCGGCTGGTCGCCGAAGGGGTCGTGCTCGACGGCGGCGAGCTGCGGCTGCGGGGCCGGCGGGTGCGCGGGCGGGTGCTCGCCGAGACCGTCCGGGCCCTGGTGCGGGCCTGCCGGGCGCTGTCGATCGACCCGGCGCAGATCCCCGACCGCCTCGCCGAGCGGGTGCGCCGCGACCCCCTGCCCGACGTGCGGCGGCGGGCGCTCGACCTGCTGCTGGCCCGCCTGCCCGACGCGCCCCAGACCACCGCCGCGCTCGACGCCGCGCTGCGCGATCGCGACCCCGCCCTGCGGCTGAGCGCCGCCCGCCACCTCGACGCCGACCGCGATCCCGACGGCGCCGCCGAGGCCCCGCTGCGCGCGCTGGCCGCCGACGCCGCGGTCGACCGCCGCGTCCGGGAGGACGCGCTGGACCTCTACATCGACCGCTTCGGCCCCCGCCGGGCGAGCCCGCTGCTCGTGGAGCTGCTCGCCGACGACGCCCTGGGCGGCGGCGCCGCGAGCCGGCTGGCCCGCACCGGGCGCGCCGAGGCCCTGCCCGCGCTGCGGGCCCACCTGAGCCGGGGCGACGTGGGGGCTCGCGCCGAGTGCGCCGTCGCCGTCGGCAAGCTGGGCGACGCCCGCGACCCCACGCTCGAGGTCGCCCTGCTGCCGCTGCTCGACACCCCCGCCCTGCGCGTTCCGGCGGCCGAGGCGCTGGCCCGGGTCGGCACCGGCCGCTCGATCGAGGCGCTGCTGCCGCTGACCGAGGGGCTGCTCACCGGGGGCGACGTCAAGGCCGCGGCTCAGCGCGCGCTGGACGCCATCCGGGCCCGCCGGGGCGATGGCCAGGGCATCGGCGGGCTGAGCGTGGCATCGGGCGGCGAGGCCGGGCGGCTGGCGGTGATCGAGGCGGACGGCGGCGCGCTGTCCCCGGGCGAACACCCGATCCCCGACGAGGAGGCGCCATGAAGCAGCAGGGCGAGGCGGGGTTCGACCCCCGCGTCGAGTACTATCGCGACATCGTACGGGCCCGGGTCGAGGGCCGGCCGATCATCTTGTGCCAGGGGGTCGTCGCCGGCATGGTCGGCGCCGTGAAGCAGCTCGCCGCGCTGGGCGGGGGCCCGTTCTGCCTGCTGGCCTATGGCATCGGCGCCGGCGCGCTGCCCGACCCCGAGCAGGCCGAGTGGCACGTCGTCTGCGAGGTGCCCGACGGCCTGACGATGAGCGAAGAGGTCAACCTCTACAACCGGGCCCTGAACGATCTGCCGCCCGCCGTGCGGGACGCGGTGCGGGCGTTCGACCCCGAGGGGCGGGCCCTCGTCATCCCCGGGCTGGCGACCGACGTCGACGCCATCGACGGCCGGCCGAACATCGCGCCCCGCCAGCCGGCCTGGATCGCGCTGGAAGACAAGACGGTCATCGACGCCCTCTGGGATCGGCTCGGCGTGCCCCGGGTGCCCAGCCGGGTCGTGCCGGTCGCCGAGGCGCCCGCCGCCCATCACGCGCTGGACGCCGGGCAGGGCACCGTCTGGGCCGCCGACGCCCGGGACGGCTTCAACGGCGGCGCGGCCGGCACCCGCTGGATCCGGGATCCGTCGCTGTTCGACGAAGCGCTCGCCTTCTACACCCCCCGGGCCGACCGGGTGCGGGTGATGCCATTCCTCGAAGGCATCCCGTGCAGCATCCACGGCATGATCCTGGGGGATGACATCATCGCCCTGCGCCCGTGCGAGATGGTGGTGATGCGCCAGGTGAACGACAGCCGGTTCCGCTACGCCGGCGTCTCCACCTTCTGGGATCCGCCCCCCGCCGACCGGGAGGCCATGCGGAGCACCGCCCGGCGGGTGGCCGAGGGGCTGCGCCGGCTCTACGGCTATCGAGGCATGTTCACCCTGGACGGCGTCATGACCGCCGATGGCTTCCGCCCCACCGAGCTCAACCCCCGCTTCGGCGCGGGCAGCAGCGTCCAGGCGATGTCGCTCCGGGGCCTGCCGCTGCTCATGCTCGATCTGCTCGCCCGCAGCGGCGCGCCGGTCGAGTGGAAGGCCGACGCGTTCGAGTCGTTGATCGTCGAGGCCGCCGACACCCACCGCCGCGGCGGCGGCTGGTGCCCGACCGCCGGCCACCGGGATGACTCGGTGACCCACGACATCGTATGGACGGGGGACGCCTTCCGCGTCGCCGAAGAGGGCGAGACGGCGGACGGCAGCCTGATGGTGGGCCCGTCGACCTCGGGGGTCTTCACCCGCTACATGGCCGCGCCCGACCGCACCCCCATCGGGGAGAGCCTCGCGCCCCGGGTCATCGAAGCGTTGAAGCTCGCCGAGACGCTCGGGGCCGAGATCGGGCCGCTCGAGCCGGCGAAGGCGGCGCGCTGAGCCGCGCCCTCAGAACTCGTCCTCGTCGAACGCCATCATCGAGTCCTTGCTGGCGTCGACCATGCGCACGAGCGAGTCGGTCTCGGGCAGGACGTGCTCGAAGAAGAAGCGGGCCGTCTTGAGCTTCGTGCGGTAGAACTTGCCGTCCTTCTCCGACGCGGCGACCGCCTCGGCGGCCCAGATGTAGGCCAGCGTCGTCAGCCCGAACAGCGTCAGGTAGTTGCTCGCCGCCGCCGCCGCCGCCTCGCCGTCGCTCATGCCCTTCATCGCCAGCGCCATCGTCACCTCGTTGAGGGTGTCGATCGCCTTGCGGGTCGGCCCGACGAACTCGGCGTGGGTGCCGGCCTCCTCGTGGGCCTTGCAGAAGCGGTGCACGTGCTTGCTGAACACCTTGTACAGCCGGCCGCCGGCCCGGGGCAGCTTGCGGCCGACGAGGTCGAGCGCCTGCACGTGGTTGGTGCCCTCGTAGATCAGGGCGATGCGCGAGTCGCGCAGGTACTGCTCGATGGACCAATCGGTCGTATAGCCCGCCCCGCCGGTCACCTGGAGCGCGTCGTTGATGTTGCGGAACCCGCGCTCGGTGCCGTACGCCTTGATGATCGGGGTCAGCAGGGCGACCAGATCATCGGCCTCCTGCCGCTCGTCGGGATCCTCGGCGTAGTGCGACCGATCGATGAGGTTGGCGATCCAGGCCGACAGCCCCCGCAGCCCCTCGTTGGTCGACTTGCAGTTGAGGAGCTGCCGCCGCACGTCGGGGTGCACCAGGATGTTGTCCGCCTTGGCCCCGCCCTCGTTGCGCTCGGGGTTGAGCGAGCGCCCCTGCCGCCGGTCGTGGCAGAACGCGACCGCCGTCTGGTAGGCGATCTCGCCCAGGGCGATGCCCTCGATGCCCACATGCAGCCGGGCGGCGTTCATCATCACGAACATCGAGCGCATGCCCTTGTGGGGCGTACCGACGAGGTAGCCGGTGGCGTCCTCCATGTTCATCACGCAGGTCGGCGAGGCGTGGATGCCCATCTTGTGCTCGAGCCCGCCGCACTTGATGCCGTTGCGGGTGCCGTCGAGCAGGAACTTCGGCACCAGGAACGCGCTGATGCCCTTGATGCCCTCGGGGGCGTCGGGCAGCCGGGCGAGCACGAGGTGCACGATGTTGTCGGTGAGATCGTGCTCGCCGAAGGTGATCCAGATCTTGGTGCCGGTCAGCGAGTAGCCGCCGTCGTCCCGGGGCTCGGCGCGGGTGGTGATGAGCCCCAGATCGGTGCCGCACTGCGGCTCGGTGAGGCACATGGTGCCGGTCCACTCGCCGCTGACGAGCTTGGGCAGCCAGTCCTTCTTCTGCTGGTCGGTGCCGTGGTGGTGCAGCGCCTCGATGAGCCCGTGGTTGAGGCCGGGGCACATCGAGAAGCTCTTGTTGGTCGCGGTGGCCAGCTCGGACAGGCCGACCGACACCGCGTGGGGCGCGCCGCCGCCGCCGTACGCGACCGGCTGGGCGATGCCCACCAGCCCGCTGGCCACGTAGTCGGCGTAGAGCTTCTTGAAGCCGTCGGGCAGGACGACCTCGCCGCTCTCCGGATCCCACTTCAGGCCGACCTGATCACCGACCCGGTTGAGGGGCAGCATCTCGTTGGTGCAGAACTTGCCGGCCTCGCCGAGCAGCGCCTCGACGGTGTCGAGGTCGTAGTCCGCGAAGCGCTTCAGCTTCATGACCGCGTCGTAGCCGAAGGTCTCGAACGCGAAGCGCATATCGGTGATCGGGGCCTTGTAGATCTGCATCGCCTGCTCGGGGGGCCGGGGCCGCGGCGACAGATCCGTGTTCATTGCCGCGGCGCGTCATCGAGAGTGCGAGATCGATACCGGAATCGCGCCGCGGTTGCGAGGTCTTTTGCGGCGCGCCGGTGACAGGGGCCGTTCAGTGCAGCGTCCCGGTCCCGCCGGTCGGGGGTTCGGCCACCTCGAGCAGCAGCCGGCCGAGGTGCCCGCAGGCCATCTCCAGCCGCTTCTCGACGTCGGTGCACTCCAGCAGCTTGCGCCGCAGGCGGGGGTCGGAGCAGGCGTGGGCCCCGATGAGGTTGCTCAGCATCGCCCCGTCCCTGGCCTGACTGGCGATGAGATGCAGCGCCCGGGCCGCCTCGGCCGCGTGATCGGCGAGCTGGCCGATCAGCGCCCGCAGGCGCTCTTCGAGCGGGTGATCGGGCGCGGTGGGGCGCTCCATGAGGCGGGCGGCGCGCACCTCGCGGAACAGGTTGCGGGGGGGCAGCTCCTCGAGCATCTGCACCCGATCGGTGCCCCGCACCAGCACGTTCCACCGCCCGTCGCCCTGCCGCTCGGCCGCCAGGATCACCCCCGCGCCCATGATCGGATGCACCGCCGGGCGGCCCTCGTAATCGTCCTCGTAGCCCGACTTGAGCGTCGCCACCGCCATCGCGTTCTGCCCGTGCTCCAGCGCGTGCTCGACCAGCGCCCGATAGCGGGGCTCGAAGACGTGCAGCGGCAGGACCGCGTCGGGGAAGAGCTGCGCGCTCGGCAGCGGGAAGATCGGCAGCCGGGTCAGGCGGACGTCGGAGATCGGCGGGCGGGCGGGTTCGGATTCGCTCATCGGCACGATGCTATCAGATCCCGGGCGCGGCGGGATCGGCCTTCGATCCCCCGGCCGCGTGCTTGCGGGCGTTGTCGATGTAGTGGCGCCAGGCGTAGTCGATCCACTCCGCCTCGCGGGCCCCGCAGGGCCGCACGATCCGCATCGGGTTGCCGAAGACGAGGCTGCCGGGGGGGATGACCTTGTCCCCGGTGATCAGGGTGCCGGCCCCGATGTAGCTGCCCCGGCCGACCCGGGCGTTGTCCAGCACGATCGCGCCCATGCCGATCAGCACGTCGTCCTCGATCACGCAGCCGTGCAGGATGCAGTTGTGCCCCACGGTGACCCGGGCCCCGACGATCGTCTCCGAGCGGCCGCCGGTCATGTGCACCGTCGTGCCGTCCTGGATGTTGCTGCCGCCGCCGATGACGATGCGCCCCTCGTCCCCCCGCAGGGTCGCGTTGGGCCAGACGCTCACGTCGGCCCCCAGCGTCACCCGCCCGATCACGACCGCCGCCGGGTGCACCCAGGCGCCCTCGGCGAGCTGAGGGTGAGTGCCATCGAACGGCTCGATCATCGCGCCTCCCTGTCGCTCTCGCCCCGCGAGACTACGCGCCTTCGATGCGCGGCGCCGCAAAAAGTCTCGGGCCCCCCCCTTGCGCCCGGGCGAGCCGTTCTTAAGGTCGCCGCGCTCAACCGACCACACAGGAGGCCCGCCCGTGTCCGCCCAGCCGGAAGTCTTCCAGTTCAAGTCCGAGGCCCGCCAGCTCCTGGATCTGATGATCCACTCGCTCTACTCCAACAAGGAGATCTTCCTGCGGGAGCTGATCTCCAACAGCTCGGACGCGCTCGACAAGCTGCGCTTCGAAGCCCTGACCAACCCCGGCCTGCGAGACGACAGCCCGCTGAAGATCAAGCTGTGGGCCGAGACCGGGGACGAAGGCCGCCGGCTGCACATCGAAGACAACGGCATCGGCATGAGCCGGGACGAGGTCATCGCCAACCTCGGCACCATCGCCCGCTCGGGCACCAAGGAGTTCGCCGCCCGCATGGCCGAGGCCCGCGACGCCGAGGGCGAGGCCGCCGAAGCCCCGGAGCCCGCCGAGGCCGAGGCCGCCGAGGCCCCCGCCGCCGGGGCCGACGTGGAGTCGCTCATCGGCCAGTTCGGGGTCGGCTTCTACTCCAGCTTCATGGCCGCCGACCGGGTCGTCGTCGTCACCCGCAAGGCCGGCGAAGAGCAGGCCACCCGCTGGATCTCGACCGGCGACGGCACCTTCAGCGTCGAGGACGTCCAGCGCGACACCCACGGCACCACCATCACCCTGCACCTGCGCGAGGCCGACCCCGACAACGGCCTCCAGGACTTCACCGCCGAGTGGGTCGTCCGCCAGACGGTCAAGAAGTACAGCGACTTCGTGCAGTACCCCATCGAGCTGCGCACCGAGCGCACCGAGACCCCCACCGACGACGACGGCGAAGAGATCGAAGGCGCCGAGGCCGAGACCATCGTCGAGTGGCAGACGCTCAACTCGATGAAGGCCATCTGGTCCCGCAACAAGAGCGACGTCTCCGACGAGGAGTACGCCGAGTTCTACAAGCACGTCGCCGGCGACTGGGAGGCCCCGTTCGAGACCATCGCCTTCAAGGCCGAGGGCATGTTCGCCTATCAGGCGCTGGTCTTCGTGCCCGGCCGGGCGCCGTTCGACCTGTTCTACCGGGACCAGAAGTGGGGCCTTCAGCTCTACGTCAACCGGGTGCTCGTCAAGGACAAGGCCGACGAGCTGCTGCCCGACTGGCTGCGGTTCCTCAAGGGCGTCGTCGACAGCCCCGACCTCTCGCTCAACGTCAGCCGCGAGATCCTGCAGAACGACCGCCGGGTCAACTCCATCAAGAAGAAGATCGTGCGCAAGACGTGCGACACGCTCGAAGCCATCCAGAAGGAGGACCGCGCGCGCTACCTCGGCTTCTGGGAGAAGTTCGGCCGGGTCATCAAGGAGGGGGTCACCGACTTCCAGTCGAAGGACCGGGTGCTGCCGCTGCTGATGTTCGCCTCGAGCGCCGACGACGAGAACCCGACGACCCTCGCCGAGTACGTCGAGCGCATGCCCGAAGAGCAGGAGGCGATCTACTACATCACCGGCGACAGCCGGGCCGCCTGCGAGCGGTCGCCGCACATCGAGGCCTTCCTCGACAAGGGCTACGAGGTGCTCTTCCTCGACGAGCCCATCGACGAGATCATCGCCGGCCACATCACCGAGTTCGAGGAGAAGAAGCTCCAGTCGGTGGGCAAAGGCACCGTCGAGCTGGGCACCGAAGAGGAGCGCAAGCTCGCCGAGGACGCCCGCAAGGAGAAGGAGGAGGCCCACGCCTCGCTGCTCGAGCTCATCCAGAAGACGCTCGACGCGCACGTCAAGGAGGTCCGCCTGTCGAGCCGGCTCAAGTCGAGCCCGGTGTGCCTCGTCGGCGAGGAGTTCGACATGACCCCCGGCCTGCAGCGGCTGCTCGAGCAGAGCGGGCAGGCCACCGAGAAGCAGAAGCGCATCCTCGAGCTCAACCCCGATCACCCGATCCTGGGCAAGATGCAGGGGCTGTTCGAGGCGAGCGCCGAGGACCCGGTCCTCGCCGACTACGCCCACCTGCTGCACGGCCAGGCGCTCATCGCCGAGGGCTCGCCGCTGCCCGATCCGGCCGCCTTCGCGAAGCGGGTCGCCGAGCTGATGACCCGCTGAAGCCGCGGCCCGCGCGCCCCGGCCCGACCTGCCCCGCCTACGCGTTGATCCCCCGGATGATGGCCAGCACCGACGCGGTGACCTCGGCCCACCGGTCGGGCTCCACGTTGCGCCCCAGCGCCCGCATCTCCATGACCGCCCCCTCCACCCGGGTGTCTTCGGTGTCGTGGCCGATGTCGGTGGGCCGACTCATGCCGTAGGTCGCCAGCTTGCCGGCCCCCACCCCCAGCTCCGAGATGCCGCTGAACCGCGACATCGGATCGACCTCCTTGGCGGCGAAGCTCTTCTCGAGGTCCGAGAGCTTGACCTGCGAGGTGCCCATGCCCAGCGCCTCGGACGCGATGATGATCTCGTCGGGATCGGTCGAGCCGAACAGGTAGTTGCGCACCCCCTGATAGGCGACGTGCCCGTCGCCCAGGATCGCGTCGATGACCGTGCGATCGAAGTCGGGCAACATCAGGTACATCGCCCGCAGCGACGTGCGGCCCATCAGCGAGTAGGCGTTCTTGGCGTTCGCCGTCTTCGGCGTGCCCAGGGTCGTCGTGCCCCGCACGTACTGCACGAGCATCGCCAGGAAGCCCCCGGAGGCCTCGGAGAGCGTGAGGCCCTGCGACTGCCAGCCGGTCTCCAGCGCCGTGATCTGGGCCCGCACCCGGGCCACCGTCTCGCGCAGCATCGCCTGCTCGTCGGTGCGGCGCTTGGCCTTGCGCCCGTAGCCGACCCGCTGCCAGTCGGGATCGACGCTCGTCGACGTCTGACCGACCAGATCCATGAAGTCGGTGATCTTCGTCAGCTTGATGCCCACCGTGGCCTGGGGGTGGGCGTTGGGGTGTCCGCCCTTGTACAGCCGATAGAGGGTGTCGGACTTCTTGGCCTTGACCTCGTACCACTTGCTCCACGCGTCGAATTCGGCGACGTCCAGGTCGCCTTCGGCGAGATCCTTGGTGTCGGTGATCTTCTTGTGGATGGCCGCCGCCGCGGTCGCCGCGCCGACCAGCGCCCGCACCCCCTCGTCGCTCCGCTCGTCGACCGCCGAGAGCACGTACTCGATGTCGGTGCCGTCGGTCTCGACGGTGAAGCCCGCCTGCTTCGAGATGATCTCGGCGTGACGCGGCGCCTCCCAGCGAAGGCCGTTCTTCTTCTTGACCCCGGTGCCGCCGCCGCTCGTCGCCTGGAACTCCATGCCCACCTTGCACTGCGCCACCGGCGGGCCGCCGCCCACCCGGGCCCCGCCGGCGACGCGGGCCTTCATGCCCCGCGCCGCGCGCTCGCCCGCCCGATCGGCCTCGGCCTCGAGCCCCCGATCCTGGTTGATGTGCACGCCCTTGGCCTGAGCTGTCGCCCGCACCACGCCCTTACGCTGCTGGACCACGTGGGCCAGCTCGTGCCCGATGAGCGCCTTGCCGCTGAACGTGCCCGGCGCATAGCGCCCCGGCGCGAGGTGCACCCGCTCGCCGCGGGTCACCGCCTCGGCGCCCAGGCCCCGGGCCGCCGACGAGCCCCGGATGAGCCGCACCCCGGAGAAGTCGGCGTCGAACGCCTTCTCCATCTGCGCGCGCAGGCCCCGATCGAGCCGCTCGCCGCCGCCGCCCTCGCGATCGAAGAGCCGCCCCATCGCCCGGTTGCCCAGGCCGCCGCCAACCGCGTCGCCGGACCGCCCGCCGGCCAGCATGCGCCCCCGGGCCCGGTTGCCCGGCGCCCGCGCCGGCCGCTCACCGCCGCCCCGGATCCGCCCCTCGCCTCGACCCTGCCCCCTGCTCTGCGGCGCCGCGCGCTTCGGCATGACTCACCCCCATTCGGTCTTCAGGTTCCAGGCTACGGACCGCCCGGCCCGGCCCGCAAGGACGGCGCGCGCCGATTGATCCGACCGCGCCCGCCCGGCACAGTGGCGCCACCCCCACGACCCCCGGTGCCCCACCATGCTCGGCCGAACCCGCTGGCTCCCCCTCGCCCTGCTCGCCTGCGGCCTGTGCGCCTGCGACGACGGATCCCCCCTCTTCGCCGCGCCCCTCGAAGACGCCGCCCCGACCCCGCCGGGCCCGGCCGACGCCGCGGTCGACCCCGACGGCGGCCCGGATGCCACGCCCGATGCCATGCCGGACGCCATGCCGGACGCCTTCGACCCGCCCGACGCCGAGCCCCGCATCCCCTACGACCCGATCTGCGAGAACCTCACCGACACCCACTGCGCCTACCCCTGGCCCAGCGACCGCTGGCTGACCCCCGACCCCGACACCGCCACCGGCTACCGGCTGACCTACATCGGCGAGACCATGCCGGCCAACACCCTCGGCCAGACCATCGACCCCGCGCCCTACGCCCGGCGGGACGGCTTCAGCCCGGGCAGCCAGCTCCTGACGCTCTTCCCCCGGGCCGCCGACCTCACCGACATCGCCGGCCCGGATGGCGTCGAGGCATCCACCGGCGATGACTTCCCCACCGTCGTGCTCGACCTCGAGACCGGCGAGAAGGTGCCCCACTGGATCGAGAACGACGCCCGGGCCGACGCCGACGACGAGACCGCCCTCTTCATCCGCCCCGCCAGCCGCCTCGCGCCGGATCGCAGCTACGGCGTGGCCATCCGCGGCCTGCGCGACGCCGACGGCGCGCCGCTGCCCGCGCCCGACGGCTTCGCGATCCTGCGGGACGGCGACCTGCCCTCCGAGGTGCCCGCCTTCGAAGACCGCCGGGCGGGCTTCGAAGAGCTCTTCACCGCGCTGGACGCCGCCGGCTTCGAGCGGGACACCCTCCAGATGGCGTGGCGCTTCCACACCGAGTCGGAGCAGTCCATGCGGGGCACCCTGCTCGCCATGCGGGACGACGCGGTCGAGCGCCTGGGCCCCGGCGGGCTCGGCTGCACCATCACCGACGTCGAAGAGGACGACGACGCGCACATCCTGCGGCGCATCTCGGGCACCGTCACCACCCCGTGGTACCTCGACGGCCCCCGCCAGCCGGCGGCCATCGTCACCGACGCCGACGGGCAGCCGCAGTTCGTCGAGACCCGGGAGGTCGAGTTCACCGCCCTCGTGCCCCGGGTCGCCGCCGACGGCCCGGTGCGGCTGGTGCACTTCGGCCACGGCCTGTTCGGCAACGCCGCCGACACCCTGGACAACGGCGGCCTGCGCCGGGCGGCGAACGCGCTGGGCGCGGTCATCGTGGGCACCGACTGGGCCGGCATGTCGACCTCGGACCTGGCCTTTCTGGCCACCGCGCTGACCGACGTCTCCCGCTTCTGGTACCTGGGCGAGATGCTGCAACAGGGCGTGATCAACCAGATCGCGCTGGCCCGCACGATGCTCGGCGTCTGCCGCGACGACCCCGACTTCGCGGTCGACGGCCGCCCGGCCTTCCACACCGACGACCCGGCCTTCTTCGGCGTCAGCCAGGGCTCGATCCTGGGCGGGGCGGTGATGGCGCTGCACCCCGACATCACCCGGGGCGTGCTGGCGGTGGGCGGCAGCGACTTCTCGTTCATGATCGAGCGCAGCATCCACTTCGACAGCCGCTTCGAGCTGCTGCTCGGCCCCAACTACCCCCGGCGCATCGACACCGCGCTGCTGATGGCCCTGAGCCAGCACGTCTGGGATCGCGGCGAGTCGGGCCCCTGGCTGGACATGCTCGGCGACCCGGCCGAGGGGCGGCAGGTGCTCTACCTGCTCGCCGAGAACGACGCCCAGGTGCCCAACCTCTCATCCCACCGGGCGGCGCGGCAGGCCGGCTGGCCGGTGGTCTCGAGCAGCACCCATGTCCCGTGGGCGGTCGAGGTGCGCGATCCGCCGGTCGAGGGGTCGGCCTACATTGCGATGGACGTCGGCGATCGGCTGCCGCCAACGGGCAACGTCTCGCCCCTGGAGGACGACGGCGGCCACGGCGCGGTGCCGGTCGCCCCCGAGGCGCTGGAGACGATCGCCGGGTTCGTCGAGTCGGGGGTCATCGACCCGCCGTGCATGGGGCCGTGCCGGCTGGTGGAGTAGCGCGGTCGCCGGCGCCGCTGCGTGCGGTGGGCTTCGAAGGGCGGATCCACCCTGTGCCACTGCCCGGGGCCGCCCTTCAGAGGCCGCCTTCCGCTCTGTGACCGCGCGCCTCGACCTCCCGACACCCTGTGCCACAGCCCGTGATCGCGTCCCTCGACCGCCCTCCGCGGCGCCGACTGCCCGGATTTCGAAGCCCCACCCGATCGGCGGGCCGCCGACTGGCCCGATTTCGAAGCCCCACCCGATCGGCGGGCCGCCGACTGGCCCGATTTCGAAGCCCCACCCGATCGGCGGACCGCCGACTGGCCCATTTCGGACGACCCGGCCGACATCGGCACCCCGGCACACGCCGCGATCGGGCGCCTCAGGGGTCCGCGCCGAATGAGACAGGGCCGAGCGCGCGCGCCCGGGGCGTCCGCCGTCGTGTGCCACGGCCCGCGGGCGGCTTCGGAGGCCGCGGCGCGGGCGATCGTGCTCGATGGAGGCGCCTTCGACGGCCGCTTTCGCGCTGTGGCACAGCCCGTCGACGGCTTCGAAGGCCGCGCTCACGCCGTGGTACAGGCCCGTCGACGGCTTCGAAGGCCGCCGCTCGCCCTGTGCCGCTGCGTAGCCGTCGGTCCGCGCGGTCGATCGCGGGGCTATGGCGCGGGCTGGACGCGCGTGGCCCGTCCGAAATCGGGCTGTGGGGCCGCCCGGAGGCGCGGGCCCCGTCCAAAATGACGCTGTCGGCGGTCCGCCGATCGGGTGGGGCTTCGAAATCGGGGCTGTCGGCGGTCCGCCGATCGGGTGGGGCTTCGAAATCGGGGCTGTCGGCGCCGCGGCGATCGGGTCGGGCTTCGAAATCGGGCCTGTCGGCGCCGCAGCGATCGGGTGGGGCTTCGAAATCGAGGCTGTCGGCGCTGCGGTGGTCGGGTGGGGCTTCGAGATCAAGGCTGTCGGCGCTGCGGCGATCGGGTCGGGCTTCGAGATCGGGGCTGTCGGCGCCGCGGTGGTCGGGTGGGGCGGCGATCCGGCCGGCGTTCGCGCCGCTGGAGAGGTCCGACGGTGCGTGGCCGATCCGTTTGGCCGCACCGGTGATGACTCGAAGGGGCGCCTCTTGACAGATAGGCATCACAGAGGTCTGGGCAACGCTGAGGGTAGGTGTCACACAGGTCTGGGCAACGCTGCGGGAGGGCGAGGCGGGCCCGCTCTCGGTGGGTCGGGACGCGCCAACAGCGTCTCGTTGCCGTGCTCGACTCCGGCCCTGCGGGCCCGGCCTACGCCCCGTCAGGTCGAGGGCTTGGCCGCCCCGCTGCGCGGGGGCGGGATCTCCTCTCCTCCTCGGTCTCGCTGCGCTCGACCTGCGCTGCTTCGCAGCGGACCTACGCCCCGTCAGGCCGAGGGCTTGGCCCCGCTCCGACCCGTCCGGCGTAGCCGGACACCTGCGCTGCGCTCGGCGGCTCGCTCCACTCGCGTGCTCGCGCGTTCTGGGTGGGATCTTGTGCGCTGGGCCCACGCGTTGGGAGAGCGATGATATCTCCAGAGACAACGTCGCTCGCGTCTCGCGCCGGAACAAGGTGCCCGGCACCTGATCAGCAGCCGGGTGGGGATGGCTGCCCTGGAACAAGGTGCCCGGCACCTGATCAGCAGCACCTGATCAGCAGCCGGGTGGGGATGGCTGCCCCGCTCACGCGTGGGTAGGCCCCTGCCGAGAGTGCCGACGGCCGGGATGGGGCAGTACGGGCCGATTCAGGCCGTGGGCACCTCGATCACGGTGCATGTCAACAGTCAGTCCCGAAAGTCGCACCGCTTGATGTTGTCGTTCCAGACGAGGCTGTCGGGGCAGGTCTTGAGCGCCGGCGTCCCGGTCTCGCCGTCGGGGTTCACGGAGCAGTGGATGAATGCGGTCTTGTCGGTCGGATGGGGGTAGAGGCAGTCGTTGGGGCCCGCACACTTGGTCTTGGCAATGTCGGCCTTGGAGCACTTGAACGTGGCCGGGATCGGCTTGGCTGCCAGCGCCGAGGACGCGGTCAGGGTGGTCAGCCCGAAGAGGGCGAGGGCGAGCGTGGCGGTGAGTGAACGGATGGTGGTCTGCATCTTTCCTCCCGTAGTGGTGCTGGCCTGTCGGTGACGCCCAGCGTGTCGTGTGGTGACGAGGCAGGCCGTAGAGCGGGTCGAATCGCCCGCATCGCGAACCGGCCTGCGCGTCGGACCACATCATAAGCAGGACCCGGGCCAACGCCTCGAACGCGCCGCCGCGTCGCGCCTGCCCGTGGCGGATCGGGGCCGACGTCCCACATCCGCCGTGGGCTTCTCCCCACGGACCGCGGAACATGCGGCGCGAGGGCGGCCCGAGTCGCGGTGGGTCTCCTGCATCGCCTCGCTGGACGTCGGTCCACGTCCGCATGCCTCAGTCGCCGCCGAGACGTGGATGCTGATCAAGGTGCCTGATCAAGGGTCGGGTGGCCCCGGGAGGTCGCCCTCCCGGGGCTCCCACAGATCCGGACGCAGCGGACCTACGCCCCGTCAGGTCGAGGGCTTGGCCCCGCTCCGACCCGTCCGGCGTAGCCGGACACCTGCGCTACGCTCGGCGGCTCGCTCCGCTCGCGTGCTCGCGCGTTCTGGGTGGGATCTTGTGCGCTGGGCCCACGCGCTGGGAGAGCGATGGTATCTGCAGAGACAACGTCGCTCGCGTCTCGCGCTGCGCGCTCGACCTCCCTTGATGGCGGTCTGGGTGGGCATCGGGTGGACGAGGCGACCGCCTGGGTGGGCTACGGGTCGGCAGGATGTCCGTCTGGGTGGGCATCGGGTGGACACGGCGACCGCCTGGGTGGGCTCTGGGTGGGCATCGGGTGGACGGTAGCCGCCTGGGTGGCATCGGCTGGGCAAAGCGACCGCCTGGATGATCGACGATCGCCGACTCGACGCTCGACCAACCAACGCCCGATCACAATCGACGCCCGTGATGGCAAACCCCGACCGGCTCCACCCCCGAATCAGAGCGCGTGGCACAGGACGTCGACCGGCGAACGACCGACGCTCTGAGCGCCCCGCCCAGCCATCCCGCCCTCACCCATCCCACCCCCATCGCCCATCCTTCGCGCCCGCACCAGATACGCGAGGCGCGGCGGGCGAGCGCCGGTCGACGGCCGCCACGCCCCCCGCCCGGAGCCATCCCCCACCGAAGCCCCGCGCGGCCGGCGCCCGGGGTGGTACGGGCGACATGTTCGG
>JAUHYW010000013.1 GCA_030426085.1 bacterium
ATCGGTCACTGACGCGCCGACCGCAAGCCGATCGCGACGGGGCTCGAAAGGAACCCCGTGCCGACCCTGAGCTTCGCCGGCGACTCGTTCTTCTCGCCGACCTTCGTCTCGCCCGGTTGCATACCCACCGGCGGCTTGCCCTGGCTGCTCGCCGAGCACCGCGAACTGGTCTGCCCGGCGTGGTTGCTGCGCGGATGGCGGGGCCAGGGCCGTATCGGGCGCAAGGCCTGGCCGGCGCAGTTGCTGATGGCGCTCGTCCTGCTGCGGTGGTCGGAGAACCTGCCCCGCGAGACGGCCATCCGTCGCGCCTCGACCGATCTGGGCTGGCGCGCCGCGATGGGGCTGCCGGCCGACGTGAAAGTCCCCAGCGACCGTACCGTGCGGGACTTCGAGCGTTTCCTGCGCGAGCGACATCCCGACATCGGCGTGCATCGCTACGTCCTGCTCCACGAGCACATCGTGCGGCTCTGCCTCGACCGGGGCATAGGCGGCGAGGGCGCGATCTGGGGCATCGACAGCACGCCGATGTGGTGCTTCGGTGCGTGCATCGACACCGTGCGGCTGATGGGGACCGGGCTGCGCCACCTGGCGCGGTGGTGGGCCAGAGCGACGGGTGAGAGCTTCGCTCGGGTCGCGGCGAGCTGGGACGCCGCCTTCCTGCTGGCGCCGAGCACCAAGGGCGGCTTCGACATCGACTGGAAGGATCGAGAGCAGCGGGCCAGGGCCGTCGATGCCCTCGCCAAGGCCGTGGTGCGTATCGTCGGTGAGGTCCGACGGCGGGTCGGAAGCATCCGGCGCCGGTTCCGCAAGCGCGCTCTGCTGCTGTGCCGGGGGCTGGCCGGCATCGTGGCCAACGACCTCGAGACCGACGTCGACGGGCGGCTCGTCATCGCTCGCAAGGTCACCGAAGGGCGCCTCGTCAGCTTCACCGATCGGCAGGCGCGCAATGGCGTCAAGTCGAAGAGCAAGCGTTTCAAGGGCTTCAAACTGAGCCTCGTCGGAGACCTCGTCAGCGGGCTCATCACCTCGGTGGCGGTCACCCCGGGCAACCAGCACGACCAGGACGCCATCCTTCCGCTCATCGCCCGCGCGGCTGCTCTCGTCGATGGCATCGACGAGCTGCTCGGTGACTCGGCCTATGGCTTCGCCGAGAAGCGCGAGCGGGTTCGACGGCAGCTCGGCGTCACGTTGGTCTCGCCGCCGAGCGACGCGGCTCCGCCCACCGCTGGCGATCGGCTGACCAAGCGCGACTTCGACATCGACTTCGACGCCGACACGGCCACTTGCCCGGCCGGGGTCGTCTCTGCCGACAAAGTCTGGCGCAAGAGCGGCGAGCGACACGTCGCCGCGTTCGTCTGGCCTCGGGCGGTCTGCGACGCATGCCCGCTTCGGGAAAGATGTCTCAAGGGCACGCGCCGCACTCAGGTCCTGCGACTCCATCCACATGAGCGTGCGCTTCGTGAGTCGCGGGAGCTGTGGGAGCAGGCTTCCGTCAAGCGCAAGTACCGGCGGCGGGGTGAGTTCGAGCGCCTCGTCGGACGGATGGTCCAACTCGGTGGCCGCTGCGCCAAGGCCTGGGGCATCGCCTTCGCTCGGTTCCAGGCCCACTGCATCGCGGCGATCAACAACCTGGGACTGCTCGCCGCAAGGCTCGCGCAGGGGGCCGCCGCTCAGGTCTGAATCGGAGCCGCTATCGACAACCGAATACGGCGCAGTGGACGCGGCGGCCGGGGAAGCTGCGCCCGCTTGTGTGGATTCGTCCTCATGATGACCGCATGCGGACTTCCCAATGCGGGCTCCGGGCGTCACTGGTGCAGCCCACTACGCCGCTTCCCCGGGTGCTGCTAGGCGTTCGCGGCCGTCGCGTGCATCACCGAGTTGCACGCGCTGCCGAGGGTCGGCGCCGGGCGCCCGCGAACCGGCGCGATGAGGTCGATGCCCCCGGACGGGCGAGGCGGCCCGGCCGATTCCGCTATCGTGCCGACACTCGACTCTCCGGAGATCCCGATGACTCACCGCTGGCCCCTGCTGCTCGCCCTGACCCTCGCGCTGCCCGCCTGTGACGACGGGAGCGACGCCGATCCGGCCGTCGATGGCGAGCCCGACGCCGCCGCGCCCGACGCTGCGCCCGACGCCGCCCCCGACGCCGATCCGGCCACCGCCGACCCCGGCGAGCTGTGGCGGGTGACCATCGCCATCGCCGAGGTCGCCGGCCTGTCGCTCGGGGTGCAGCTCGAGGCGTGGCTCGACGACGAGCGGACCGTCTTCGAGCGGGTCACCCTGCGCGGCGTCGACGCGGCGGACATGGTCAGCGAGGTGGTCGGCGAGGTGACCGACGTGGCCATCGACGGCGAGGGCCGCTTCGTCATGGACTTCGGCGACATCACCGTGCCCGGGCCGTACAACCCGGCGGGCATCCCGGTCCAGGTGACCCTGCGCGTCGAGGGGCGCGTCGTCGACGAGGCCTCGTGGTGCGGCGACGTGCGGGGCGCCGTGCCGCTGCTGATGGCCGAGCTGACCGAGAGCACGTTCGGCGCCGCGCCCTGGCCCGACCCGGCCCCCGGCGGCTGCGCGGGCGAGGTCGAGCAGCCCGAGGGCGAGATCATCGGCGGCGACCGCCCGGCCGAGGTGCTGGTGCCCGCCGATTACGACGCCGGGCGCCCGTGGCCGCTGGTGGTCGTGCTGCACGGCTACGGAGCCAACGGGCGGGTGCAGGCGGGCTACCTGCGGCTGTTCGATCGGGTCGACGCCGACGGGGTCCTGCTCGCGCTGCCCGACGGCACGATCGACGGCACCGGGCAGCGGCACTGGCAGGCGCGGGCGTGCTGCGGCACCGGCGGCGAGCCGGTGGACGATCTGGCCTACATCACCGGGCTGATCGCCGAGGCCCGCGCCCGGTGGAACGTCGGCCCGGTCTTCGCGGTGGGGCACTCCAACGGGGGCTTCATGGCCCACGAGCTGGCCTGCCTCGCCGCCGATGCGGTCGACGGCATCGTCTCGCTGGCGGGCAGCGTCGGGGCCGCGGGCGACCCCTGCCCCGGGGCCGACGTCGCGGTGCTCAACGTGCACGGCGACGCCGACGACACGGTGCTCTACGACGGCGCGCCGTGGCACCTCGGCGCCGAGGAGAGCGCGCAGCGCTGGGCCGACGCCAACGGCTGCGGCGACCCCGAGGCCATGGACCCGCTCGACCTCGACACCGCGGTGGACGGCCCCGAGACCGAGGTCCGCCGGTGGAGCGCCTGCACCGCGCCGGTCGAGGCGTGGCGCATGGTCGGCTCGGGGCACGTCCCGCAGTTCGACGGCGCGTTCGCCGCGGCGGCGGTGGGCTGGCTGCTCGACGCGGTCGCCGACGAGTAGATGCCCCGCCCCGAGGGCGGTTGATCCGGCGACCCCCGGGGGACACAGTATTTCGAGCGAGACGATCACGCGACGGCGCCCGACTCGCCGGGCAGGCGCGCGCCGAACTCGACCGGGCGGCTGTCGGCCGCCCACCGGAGTCCTCATGGCCCACCCCCGCCTGCCCCTGCCCGCCCTGGTCGCCGCGGTCGCCCTGAGCGCCCTGGCCGGCTGCGACGAGCCGGCCGATCCGCCGCCCATCGTGATCCCCGGTGACGACGGCGGCCCGCTGCCCGACGAGGGCCTGCCCGACGCAGCTCCACCCGACGCGGGGCCCCCGCCGGACGTCGGACCCCCGCCGGACGTCGGCCCGGCCTGCGTCGACCCCTGCGACGACGGCGACCCCCGCACCACCGGCGACCGCTGCGCGGGCGACGTCTGCGCCGGCGAGCCCCTGCCCCCGCTGCTGGCCCTGATCGGCGACGCGCCCCTGGCCGGCGCCCCTGGCCGGCCCACCGCGCCCGTCGAGCGGGTCGTGCTCGACGGCGACGCCCTGCGCGCCGAGCCGGCCGGCTTCGACGCGCCCCGCGGCCGGTTCGCGGCCCCGTGGCTCACCCGCCCCCTCGACGATCTGGCCCGCACCGTCGTCCTGCGCGCCGACCCCGGCGGCTTCACCGAGGTCGCCCGGGCGCCGCGGGTCGCCGACGCCCGGGCGCTGGCCGGCGCCGGCGGCTCGATCGTGCTCGTCGGCCCGCCCGAGAGCCCGGTGGTGCACCTCGACGCCGACGGCCGGGCCACCCCGCTTGGGCCGGGGATCGCCGACGGCTCCGCCTTCCTGGGCGTCGTCGACGGCCAGCTCGTCGGCCGGGCGCTGGGCGCCGCGCCGGGGGCCCCGTGGATCATCGAAGAGGCGGCCACGGTCGAGGCCGGTCAGGTGCTCGTCGGCTTGGGGCTGCTGCCCCGCGACGGGGGCTTGCTGGCGCTCGACATCGCCGGCGAGCGGCAGACGCTGATCGAGGTCGACGGCCCGCTGGTGGCCGGCGCCGGCTGGCTGGCCCAGGCCGCCGGGGACAGCCTGCTCGACCCCACCGACTGGCCGCCGAGCGTCTACCCCACCCCGGTCACCTGGACCGACCGGGTCTTCGTCGACGGCGGCCTCTTCGCGCTCGACGCCGAGGGCAGCGCGTGGTGGATCGCGCTCGACGCCGCGCCCGCCGAGCCGGTCGAGCTGGGCACGCTGCCCCCCGAGGCGGCCCTGATCGACGGCGGGCGGGGGCTGGCCCGCACCCCCGACGGCCTGTGGATGCTCGCCCCCGACGCCGAGCCGGCGCCGCTGCCGAACCCCGTCGGCGCCTTCGCCGGCTTCCTCGGCGACGCCGCGCTCTTCGCCGACGGCGACCACGTCGAGGCGATCGACGTCGTCACCGGCGCCCGCGTCACGCTCGACGGCCCGTTCGGCGCGCCGCTGGGCGTGGTCGACGGCGCGCTCTGGATCCGCAGCGCCGCCGCCGCGCCGATGCGCCTCAGCCGCCTGGACGCCGACGGCGAGGTCGCCCTGTCGACCGTCTGGACCCCCGAGCCGCGCACGCTCGTCGATCCGGTGGACTGGGTCCGCCTCGGCGGCGACACCGCGGCCTTCATCGCCGAGGAGGACGGCCCGCTGACCGCCCTCGACCTGAGCGACCCCGCCGCCGAGCCGGTCGCCGCCGCCCGCCTGCGCACCGGCACCCGGTGGTCCATCGGGGGGGTCACCGCCGACGGGCGGTGGGTCGTCTGGCGGGCGGGCGACGCGGTCGTCGGCGCCCTGCGCGGGGCCCGCACCGACGGCTCGAACTTCCCCGACGGCATCGAGCTGCTGCGCTCCCGGGCCTACCCGGTGCTGATGGCCCCCGCCGGCGCCCGGCTGGCGGTGGCCCTCGACCCCGGCCCCTCGGGCGGCTTCCCGATCATCGACCTCGACCGCCCCGCGCCCGATGAGGCCACCTGGGTCGTCTCGGAGGGCACCGGCCTGTTCCCCCTCGCCTGGCTCGACGGCGACAGCCTGCTGGTCGGCCTGTGCATCGGCGAGCTGGAGTGCGACGGCCTGGGCCTCGGCCGGGTCGATCTGCTCGACGGCACCCCGTTCTTCGCCCCGCTCATCGGGGCCGATCCGGGGCTGCTCTTCCCGGTGTGGGGCCGCACGGTGCACGTCGTCGGGGGTCAGCTCTACTACCTGCGCGGCGCCGGCCTGGGCCGGTTCGAGGTGCGCCGGATCTCGGTCGACGGGCAGGGCGGCTGGGCGACGGTGGCGACCGGCGGGGCCCCGGCCCGGCTGCACGGCCCGGCCGAGCTGGGGCTGGCGTTCGAACTGGGCGGCGCGCTGCACCACGCCCGGCTGGTGGGCGACGCGACCGCCTACGACCTGCCCGGGGCCCGGGCCGCCCTGGGCCCGCTGGACTCCGCGCGGCCGCTCACCGCGCTGGCCGAGCGCGGGGGCAACCCCTGGGTCTGCCTCGACTGCCGCCCCTACCGCCTCGACCGGGAGGGCGGCCCGGCCGTCGACCTCGCCGCCGAGGCCCTGCGCCCGGTCGCCTGGAGCCCGCTGGGCGACGTGCTGCTGCACCAGCGCATCGTCGACGGCCGGGTGGGGCTGGCCCTCACCGACGACACCCCCGGCCCGGTCGCCCCGTGGCCCACCCCGGCCGACGGGGACGTGCGGGTGCTGCGCTGGCTGGGCGACTGATCCTTGCGAAGCCGCGCCGGATCGGGCTGTATTTCGGGCCAGCGTCCCCCCAGAGGAGCCCCATGAAACACAGCATCGAATACGGCCCGGCCTTCGCCTGGCTGCGGGTGCAGCTCGACCCGGGCGAGGAGATCGAGGCCGAGGCCGGCGCGATGGTCACCCGCAGCCCGGCCCTCGAGATGGAGACCCGGCTCAACGCCGGCAAGCGGGCGGGCTTCTTCCAGAAGTTCATCGCCTTCTTCGTCGCCCTCGTCCGCAAGTTCGCCGGCGGCGAGACGATGTTCGTCAACGACTTCAAGGGCCCCTCGGGGGGCGAGGTCGTGCTCTCGCCGGGCCTCTCGGGCCACATCGAGCACCGCCCGCTCGACGCCGGGCAGGGCATCCTGGTGCAGTCGGGCAGCTACCTCGCCAGCTCGGAGAAGGTCGGCACGAAGCTCAAGTGGGCCGGCCTGCGGGGCCTCTTCGGCGGCGAGGGCCTGTTCTTCGTGCACTGCACCGGCCCCGGCGACCTCTTCCTCAACAGCTACGGCGGCATCACCCCGATCGAGGTCGACGGGGCCTACGTCGTCGACACCGGGCACATCGTCGCCTTCGACGAGACGCTGGACTTCGAGATCAAGAGCGCCGGCAAGGGCTTCAAGGCGCTGTTCCTCAGCGGCGAGGGGCTCGTGTGCCGGTTCACCGGGCGGGGCACGGTCTACGTGCAGTCGCGCAACGTCGGGGGGCTGGTCGGCTGGCTCACCCCCTACCTGCGCTGAGGAGGGCGACATGGACATCGACATCGAGTACCGCCCGGCCCACAGCCTCGCCGTTGTGCGGCTGGCGCCCGGAGAGAGCATCACCGCCGAGTCCTCGGCGATGGTCAGCATGTCCAACGGGCTGACGCTGACCACCGACGGCCCGATGAGCCGCAAGCGGGGCGGGTTCCTCAAGAACCTCGGCCGGGCCTTCCTCGGCGGGGAGACCTTCTTCACCAACACCTTCGAGGCCGGCGGTCGGGGGGGCGAGGTCACCCTGGCCCCCACCCTGTGCGGCGACATGGCGATCCACGCGCTCGACGGGGGCGAGAAGCTCTACATCCAGGGCTCGAGCTACGTCGCCGCGCCCGACAGCGTGCACCTGAACACCAAGTGGCAGGGCATGAAGGGCTTCTTCAGCGGGGAGAGCCTGTTCTTCCTCGAGGCCACCGGCCACGGCCCGGTCATCATCAACGCCTTCGGGGCCATCGACATCGTCGACCTCGACGGCGAGCTGATCGTCGACACCGGGCACCTCGTCGCCTTCACCGAGGGCCTGAGCTACGAGGTCACCAAGGCCGGCGGCGGCTGGATCTCGAGCTACCTCAGCGGCGAGGGCTTCGTGCTGCGCATGCGGGGCACCGGCCGGCTGTACCTCCAGACCCGCAACCCCAGCGAGTACGGCCGCCTCGTCGGCCGGGCGCTGCCCCCCCGCCAGGAGTAGTCCGATGCAATACGAGATCATCGACGCGCCCGACTTCGGCCTGCTGCGGGTGACCTTCGAAGCAGCCGGCGAGCAGGTCGTCGCCGAGGCGGGGGCCATGGTGTCCCGCAGCGCCGAGGTCGAGATGAGCACCAACATGCGCGGCGGGCTCGGTCAGGCCCTCAAGCGGCGGGTGCTCGGCGGCGAGAGCATGTTCCAGAACACGTTCACCGCCACCGGCCCCGGCCAGCACGTCCTGCTCGCGCCGGGGCCCGAGGGCGACCTGACCCACGCCACGATCCCCAAGGGGGACGTGATGTTCCTCCAGAGCGGCAACTACATGGCCCACACCGGCGAGATGGTGCTCGACACCAAGTGGGGCGGGGCCAAGTCGTTCTTCGGCGGGGTGGGCTTCTTCATGCTCAAGTGCACCGGGCCCGGCGAGCTGTTCTTCAACAGCTACGGGGCCTTGCACGCGGTCGAGGTCGGGCCCGAGGGCTACACCGTCGACACGGGGCACATCGTCGCGTTCACCGAGGGGCTGGACTACCGGGTGCGCAAGTTCGGCGGGTTCAAGGGGCTGTTCTTCTCCGGCGAGGGGCTCATCGCCGAGTTCCACGGGCAGGGCACCGTCTTCGTGCAGACCCGCAACGCGCCGGCGCTGGCCAACTTCCTCGAGCCCTACCGCCGGGTGCGCCGCAGCAGCAACTGACGGGCGGCCGACGGTGTCGCGGTTGAATCGCCGGCCCGCCTCGCGCACGCTGGCGCCATGTTCACCGAGCTGCCCTGGACCTGTCCGCTGACCGGCCGCCCGCTCGCGCCGGCGCCGCCCGCGGCGATGCCCGGCCTCTCGTGGCCCCCGGCCGCCGACGCGCTGCTCGTCACCGAGGGCCCCGACCCCATCGGCTACCCGGTCGTCGACGGGGTCCCCATCCTCACCGTCGAGGCCGCCCGGGGCCGCGCCGTGCCCCCGTCCCCGGTCGAGGCCGGCCGCCACGAAGAGATCCGGGAGGAGGTCGACATCTACGACCGCCTCGCCGCCGCCGACCGGGCCCGCATCACCCACGCCCGCCGCCGCCTGCTCGGCCGCCGCCTGGACCAGCTCGCCCGGCGGGGCGCGCTGCCCGGCCCCTTCCCCGACCCGCCCGGGGTCTGGGTCGACTCGGTGGGCAGCGCCGACACCCAGGAGGCCGCCTACCGCCACCTCGCCCCGCTGACCGAGACCCGGTTCCTGCAGCTCGGCGGCTCGGGATCGCACGCGGTCAAGGCCCTGCTCGCCGGCGCCGAGTGCGCCGGGGTGCTCACCCCGTCATTCGAAGAGGTGCAGCTCGGCCGGGCGCTGGCCGACAGCTTCGGGGTGGGCCACCGCTTCTTCGGGGTCGTCGCCATCGGCGAGCTGATCCCGTTGGCCGACGGCGCCCTCGACCGGGTCTACGGCGGCGGCTGCCTGCACCACACCGCCATCGAGCACAGCGTGCCCGCGCTGGCCCGGGTGCTGGCCCCCGAGGGCCGGGCGGCCTTCGTCGACCCGCTTCAGAACCCGATCTACCGCGCCTGGACCGGCCTCGCCGGCCGCCGGGCCCGCTTCTGCGGCGATGAGGAGGGCACCCACGACCACCCGCTCGACCTCGACGCCCTGCGCGCGCTCGCCGGGCGCCACTTCGCCGGGGCCGAGGTCTACGCCAGCGGCGGCCCGCTGCGCTACGGGGTCGTCTTCGCCGCCCGGGCGCTGAACCTCGCCCCCCGCCCGCGCACCGCCGCCCGGCTCTTCCGCGCCGAGCGGGCGGCCCTCGACCGCCTCGGCTTGCAGCGGCTCTACGGCAACTTCGCCCTCCTGCTGACCCGCTGAGCCGTATGCGCCCCGACCCCGAGACCCGCCGCCGCGAAGAGGCCCTGCGCCGGGCCCTCGACCTCACCCCCGACCGCTGGGCCCCCGTGCGCCACCGGGCCCGGGAGGTCTTCGACGGCCTCGACGTGCGCGGCCGGCGGGTGCTCGACGTGGGCGCCGGCATCGGGACCTACGCCCTGTACCTGACCCGGGTCCTCGGCGCCCGGGAGGTCGTCGCGCTCGAGCCCTCGGCCGGGGTCGGGGGCCACGACGACATCACCGATCGCATGCGCCGCCGGCTGGCGGCCATCGACGACCACCGGGTGACCCTCGTCGAGCAGACTTTCCAGCGCTACACCCCCGACGCCCCGTTCGACGCCGTCGTCCTGCTCAACTCGATCAACCACCTGCACGAGACCCGGGCCGCGCTGCCCGACGACCCCGCCGCCACCGCCGCCTTCCGGGCCGTCTTCGCCCGCCTGCGCGACGGGCTGCTGCCCGGCGGGGCGCTGCTGATCAACGAGCTCGACCGCCGCTGCCTCGAGCGCTACACCTCACGCGTGGGCCTGCCCCGGCTGTTCACCCGGGGCATCGCCTACGATCTGCATCAGGCGCCCGGCACCTGGGCCGATCTGGCCCGAGAGGCGGGCTTCGGCGACATGCACATCCGCGGGGTGACCCCCCGCCGGCTGGCGCGCCTGCCCCGGGCCATCGGACGCCACCGGCTGATCGCCTTCGCCACCAACGCCATGTTCGTGCTGCGGGCCACCCGGCGGTGAAGCGCCCCCTGCCCGCCCCCGGGGCCCCGATGGACGCCCCGGCCCGCCTCGTCGCCCTCGCCGGTCTGCTCGCCGCCCCGCTGCTCGGCCTGCTCGTCGTGCGCTTCGGCCCGTGGCCGCTCGCCGCCGCCCTGGGGCTCGTCGCCGCCGTCGTGCTCGCGCGCCGCCCGACCCTCGGGGTCTACGCCCTCGTCGGGGGCACCTTCTTCGACGAGCTGCACATCCCGGCCGGCTTCGCCCTGCTCGGCGCCGCCGACCTCGCCGCCTTCGGCCTCATCCCGGCCTGGCTCGCCCGGCGCCTGCTCGCCCCCCGCGACCTGCGCCTTCCCGGCGGCCACCCGCTGCTGTGGATCTACCTCGCCCTGGCCTTCGCCAGCCTGATGCTCGGCGTCGCCCCCCACACCGCCCGAGGCAACTACGCCCGGCTGCTGACCTACGCCGCCGCGCTGCTCGCCGTCGTCGACCTCGTGCGCACCGAGGACGTGCTCGACGGCCTGATCCGGCTCATGGCCCTGTGCGGGCTGGCCCACGCCGTCGTCGCCCTGGTCGACCCCGGCGACGCCCGGCGGCTGATGGGCCTCGCCGACCAGCCCAACATCCTCGGGGTGCGCATCGCCCTGGGGGCCCTGCCCGCCGCCGCGCTGTGGCAGCGATCGCGGGGCGCGGCGCGGGCGCTGTGGGGCCTCGCGCTGGGGCTGATGCTCGTCGCCGTCGCGCTGACCATCAGCCGGGGCACCTACCTCGCGCTGACCGCCGCCTTCGTGTGGTGGATGCGCCGCTCGCCGAAGCTGGCCCTCGTCGTGGCCCTCGCCGGGCTCTCCACCTGGGTCGGCATCGAGCGCTTCGCCGAGGAGCGCGCCGCCCGCATCCAGCAGCGGCTCGACTTCGACGACTCCAGCGTGACCAACCGGGGGGTCGTCGCCCGCAACGCCGGGCGGGTCGTGATCGAGCGCCCGCTGCTCGGGGTCGGCTTCGGCCAGTTCCGGGATCTGGACCGGGTCGTCGGCGTCACCGATCAGGCCGGGCGCGGGTCGCACAACTTCTACCTCGGGGTCGCCGCCTCGACCGGCCTGCCGGCGCTGGCCTGCCTGCTCGGGTTCGTCGGCTGGCAGCTCCGCCGCCTGCGGGCCCCGCCCGACGCCGGCCCCCGCCTCGTGTGGCTGGTGGCCGTGGTGCAGGCGCTGGCGGTCTATCACATGACATCGCTGCTGGTGCGGGGCGGCCTGCGGCTGACCGACTGGACGCTGTTCGCGCTCTACGCGTCCCTCGCCGCCGTCATCGCACATCGCGACGACCGGGAGACGCCCACCGCATGAGACCCGAGGCCCGCCCGCTCGCCGATGCCATCGAAGCCATGGCCGATACCATGCCCGACGCGGATGTCATCCCCCGCCTGCCCGGGCTGCGGGCGCGCGCCATCGAGCGGCTCGTCGAGGCCACCGACGGCCCGCTGGCGACCCTGCGCCGGGCCGGCCCCGACGCCTGGATCGCGGCCTACGAGGCCCTCTCGGCCACCCGCCCGGTCGCGCGCGATGGCCGGCTGCGGCTCGAGGCCGACCGCCAGACCCGCAAGCGCCGGGGGAGCTGGTACACCCCGCCGGCCGTCGTCGAGGCCGCGCTCGACGCCGCGCTCGACCCGCTGCTCGACACCCTCGACGCCGCCGGGCTGCGCGCCCTGCGCATCTGCGACCCCGCCGCCGGGCCGGGCCGCTTCCTGGTCGCCGCCGCCCGCCGCATCGCCGAGCGCCTCGATCGCCTCGGCGTCCAGGACCCTCGGCGCCACGCCGTCGCCAACCTGTGGGCCGCCGACCTCGACCCCGGCGCGCTGGCCCTGGCCCGGGCGGTCCTCGCCGACTTCGCCGGCCAGCCCCCACCCGCGGAGCACTTCCTGCGGGGGGATGCCATCGCCGGGCCCGTATCCCCCACCCGGCGCGCCGCCCCGCCAGATGCCATCCACTGGCATCGCCACGCCCCGGATGGCTTCGACGTCGTGCTGGGCAACCCCCCCTACCGCGCCGGCCGCCTCGCGAAGCTCGACGCCGCCCGCCTGCGCGCCGTCTGCCCCACCGCCGAGTACCAGCTCGACCCGTTCGCGCTCTTCCTCGACCGGGCCGCCCGCCTCGCCCGCCGGCGCATGGCGCTGCTGGTGCCGACCACCTGGATGAGCAACCACCGCGCCCGCCGCCTGCGAGGGTGGCTGCTGACCCGCCACCGGCTCGACGCCGTCGTGGAGGTCCCCGACGACGCGTTCGACGCCGCCGTCGAGACCGCCGTGGCTGTCTTCACCATCGACGCCGGCCCGACCGCAGCCGACGTACCGGTGCGGGACCTCGGCGGGGCTCGAGTCGCCACCGTGCACCCCGACCCCGCGCGCCCCCAGGCCCCGCTGCCGCTCAGCCGGAGCCCCCGCGCCGCCGCGCTCCTGCGCGCCGCCCGCGCCTGGACCACCGCCCTGGGCGACGTCACCGAGATCAACCGGGGCATCAACCCCTACCATCACACCACCCACTCACCGGAAGCCATCGCCGAGCGCGTCCATCACAGCGATCGCCAGGTGACCCCCGACTGGTCCCCCGAGCTGCGCGGCCGGGACATCGCCGACGCCTACCGCCTCGACTGGAAGGGCGATCACTGGATCCACTACGGCCCCTGGCTCAAGGAGCCCCGGGCCCCCCGCTTCTTCACCGGCCCCCGCCTGCTCGTCCGCAAGATCCTCGCCCGGACCCTGTGCGGGGTCTTCGTCGAGCACGACGCCTACTGCGATCAGTCGGTCTACATCGCCCGCGTCCGCCCCGACTGCCCCTACCCGCCGTATGCCTTGCTGGCCTGCGTCAACAGCGATCTGATCGCGACCCTGGTGCGCACCCGCCACCAGACCCATCGGACCCACTTCCCCCAGCTCAAGGTGGGCGAGCTGCGGGCCCTGCCCCTGCCCCCCGCGCCGCCCACCGACCCCCGCTGGCGACCCCTCGCCGAGCGGGCCGAGGCCATGCAGCGCGACCCGACCCCGGCCCTGGCCGACGCCATCGAGGCCGCGGTGGCGGCGCTCTACGGCGTCGAGCCGGGGTAGCCCGGCGACGCCGCTCTCAATACAGGTCGAAGTCCCACCGCAGCCGCAGGAACGCCCGGTCGTGCTCGTCCAACCCGTAGAACGGACCGAACTCGCCCGCGTCGCCCGCGCCGTAGTGCACAAAGCCGGCGGTGATCGAGCCGGCGTCGCTCAGCGCGTACATCGCCTCGGCCCGCAGCAGCCAGCCGTGCTCGGCGGTGGCGCCGAAGACCGTGGCGGTGGCCAGCAGGCGCAGCTTCTCCCGCATCGCCTGCCGCACCACCCGGGCCGAGATCACCGGGGCGTCGGCCGGGAAGAGCAGATCGGCCGGGCGGTCGAGGAAGCGGCCGGCTTGCAGCTCGAGGCCGAGGGTGGTGTCGGCCAGCCCGCTCCAGGTGATGCCCACCATGCCGCTGATGAGGTGCGCCGTGGCGTCGCCCAGCGCGTCGGGGGTCAGGCCGCCCTCGGGGTCGCCGGTGTTGTAGGCCTTGTCCAGCGTGGCCGCCAGCTCCCACTTCACGATCCAGGCGTCGATCGTCGTCGCGCCCGAGTGGCCGGCCAGCCAGTAGCGGCCGTGGTCCAGCTCCAGCTCGATGTCATCCTGCACCAGCGCGCCCAGCGGGGGCAGCTTCACCACCCCCTGCTGGTCGAGGGCCCAAGCGCCGTAGAGCGCCGCGTCGAGGCCCGAGCCTTTGTGGCTCCAGCGCAGAAACGCCTGGGTGTGCGCCGGGTCGAAGCGGTCCTGCTCGTGGTGCCAGTCGAGGGTCTTGTCGACCAGCAGGTCGGCGGCGAGCTCGTTGTCCAGCACGAAGGCCCGCAGCGGGCTGAACTCGCCCAGCGGCGGGGGGCGCTCGCCGAAGTAGGCCTCGTGCACCGCCATCGCCTCGACCCGGTGGCCCTCGTGGAACCAGCCGACGCGGGTGGCGAGCACGCCCAGGCGCAGGTCGTCGAGGTCGGCCAGCCCCGGCTCGCGCAGGTCGCGGGGGTTGACGACGTCCACCGGCGAGAGCGCGTCGCCCTCGCCCCAGACGACGATCTGGCGGCCGACGGTGATCTCGAAGGCGTCGAGGCTGGTGGCGATGTACTGCTCGCCGCTGAGGATCCGGGCCTCGTAGACGTCCAGCGTCGGCTGGTCGAAGCGCTCGCGGTCGGCGAGGTAGGCCGCGTCGTACTCGCCGTGGATCTCGGCGACGATGCGCCACCGGTCGTCCCGATAGCGGAAGTTCAGGTCGAGGCTCACCCGGTCCTTGGCGAAGGGGCGGCTCTCGGTGCGGGTGGCCCAGAGGCCCAGGTCGTAGCGCAGAAACCCGGTCAGCGAGGCGTTGCGCGGCGGGGGCGGGGGGTCGACCTCGATCTCGGGCAGCGCGCCGAGGTCGTCGAAGCCGCCGCCGTCGCCCCAGCCGTCGTCGCCGCCCTCGTCGCCGCCCTCGTCGCCCCAGCCGGCCTCGTCCGTCGTATCCGCCGCCTCGTCCTGGGCGGCGGCGGTTCCGGCGAGCAGCGCGCAGAGCGCGGCGCAGATGGGGGCGGGGCGGGGCATCGGCTCAGATGCCCTGCTCGAGCCGGCGCTGGGTGAACAGCTCGGGCTTCACCGACGGGTCGTCGTGCGCGATCTCGGTGAACTGGAGCACGGTCGTCGACTGGGGCGTCTTGCCCTTGACCGTGCGGGCGCTGATCTTCTTGGGCACCCACGCCTCGCCCATCTTCTCGAAGTCCTCGAACTTGATGTACTTCAGCCGCTTGCCCTTGATGATCCACGCCTTGACCTGAAGCGGCACCAGCTTGCTCTTGCTGACCCAGATGTGGGTCTTGAGGTAGCCGGTCTCCTCCTTGGCCCGGTCGGTCGTCGGCCGGCTCTCGATGAGCCAGGCGTCCTCCCCGTCGACCTTCACCGCCGGGTCGACCATCGTGTAGGCGTAGTGGGCCGGGTCGGCCCGGGTCATATCGGCGAAGCTGAGGTCGGTGCCCATGAACGAGCCCGACTTCTCGCCGCTCGAGATGCGGGTCGACTTGTGCAGGCTGGGCAGATACAGCCACTGGTCGTCGTCCTTGCCGCCCTCGTCGTAGTCGACCGACAAGAGGCCGGTGTTGGCCACGTCGGCCGGGCTCTCGAAGATCATGAGCTGCTTCGAGCCGCCGTCGAACTCCATGGCCCACGAGCGCACGACCCGCTGCCGCTGGCGGCCGGACTTGTCGATGAGGGTCATCGCCAGCCGCCCGGTGACCCGATCCCCTTCGCCCCGGCTCTCGACGGCCTTCATGATGGCGTCGGCGTCGGTGGAGTCGGGCGCGATCTGGGCGGCGGCGGGCAGCGCGAGGGCGAGGGCGAGCGTCGCGAGGGTGGCGCGGATCATGAGGGAGCCTCCTTGTCGGCGATTCGAGGGTAGAACGTGCGCAGCAGGGCCGGGGCGAAGATCAGGTCGATGAGCAGCGCCATCACCGCGGTCAGGCCCACCAGAAGGCCGAAGCGCTGGATGTTGTACATCGTCGCCCCGAGGTAGACCGAGAACCCGATGAGCAGGATGAGGCTGGTGCTGACCATGGCCCGCCCCGAGTGGCGCATGGCGCGGCGCAGCGACTCTTCGACGTTGCCGGTGCGCTGCATGTTGACCCGCCAGTGGTGCAGCAGGTGGATGGTGTCGTCTACGGCCACGCCGATGCTGATCGAGGCGATGAGCAGGTTGTTCATGTCGATCGGGATCCCGCCGAAGCCCATCACGCCCCCGATCATCACGATGGGCATCAGGTTGGGCACCATCGCGATGAGCCCCAGCCGCACGCTGCCGAGCAGCAGCATCATGATGACCGTGATGACCGCGAACGCCGCCCCGAAGCTGGCGACCAGGTCGCGCAGCAGGTGCCCCACGGTGCTGACCAGGGTGTAGATCGAGCCGGTGGCCTGCACCCGGGCGTCGTCGGGGATGTGGCGCTCGACCCCCTCGGCGATGTGGTCGACGAGCGGCTGGTAGCGGGTCGCCTCGAGCCACGGGACCCGGATGGTCTCCTGGGCCCGCTGCAAGTCGGTCGTCGCCAGCCGGCGCAGCTCGTCGGGGCCGGCGTTCTCGAACATGAAGAGCAGGTCGCTGACCGCCCGATCGCTGTCGGGCAGCCGGTACTCGGACTGCGCCCCGCCGCGCAGCGCCCGGTGGGTCTCCTTGACGACGTCGAGCACGCCCACCGCGCTGCCCACGATGCGCCCGTACTCGGGGTGCTCGAACGCCTCGATGTGGGCCCGCAGCGCCTCGAGGCCCCGCATCAGCTCGATGTCCTTGATGCCGTTGTCCGGCGTGCCGTCGATGAGGAGCTGCACGTTGCCGGTGCCGCCGACCTCCTCGTCCATCAGGTCGAAGGCGACCCGCATCGGGGTGTCGGCCGGCAGCCACACCAGCGGGTTGTGGTACATGCGCATCAGCGAGGCCCCGCCCACCGCGACCGCGATGAGCAGCAGCATGACCCCCAGGCTGCGCCGGCGGCGGGTCCGGGCGACGGCCGCCTCGGCGCCGATCCCCGGGTCGTCCCGCAGGCCGGAGAGCGCCAGGCAGCGGGCGAGGAACCGGTCGATGCCGTCCTCTTCGCCCAGCGGGCTGGCCCCCATCGGGTGGCCCTTGCGGTTGAAGGTCAGGCACGCCGGCAGGAAGGTCACCGAGAGCACGAACGCGACGAAGACCCCGAAGGCGCCCGAGACGCCCATCTCGCCGATGACCTCCAGGCTGGCGAAGACGAAGCTGGCCAGCCCGACCATGGTCGTCAGCGAGGTGTACAGCACCGGCCGCCCGGTGCTGGCGACGGCGTAGCGGATGGCGTCGTCCGACTCGAGCCCCGCCCGCAGCGCGTCGCGGTAGACCGAGATGATGTGCACCGAGTGGCCGATGCCGACGCAGAAGAGGAAGGCCGGCAGCACGTTGCTCATCATCGTCAGCGGCAGCCCGAAGAGGCCCATGCCGGCGGCGGTGACGATGGACGAGAGCGCGACGACGAACAGCGGGGCCAGCACCGCGATCGGGTGGCGGAAGAGGTAGGCCATGATCAGGAACATCGCCAGCGCCGAGAGCTGCACCAGCGTGATCAGGTCGTCCATCAAGAGGTCGGTCAGCCCGGCGTTGAGGGCCGGCACGCCCGAGACGTGCAGCTCGAAGCCCTCGGCCCGGTGGCGCTCGATCAGCGCGAGCAGCGCCTCGTAGACCCGGGCCGAGTCGGCCTCCGACATGAACGCGGTGCGCAGCGCGATGGCCGCGTGCCGCCCGCCCTCGCCGACGACCTGCCCCACCAGCGTCTCGTCGGCGAGCACCTCGGCCTTCATCGCCGCCAGCGCTGCGGCGGTCGGCAGCGGATCCATGAGCTGGCCGACCTCGATGCCGCCCGGCGTGGCCCGCGTCCGGCGGGCGTTGATCAGCGAGATGGCCTGCTCGACCACCGTGCCGCCGGCCTCGTCGCCCCAGCCCGCGTCGGTGCCGCTGCTGTCGAAGTCGAAGCCGTCGTCGCCTCCGTCGCCGAAGCCGTCTTCGAAGCCATCGTCGCCCGCGGCCGGCGCGGCGTCCGGCGGGCCGGCGTCGGGCGGGGGCGCGGCCTCGGGCGGCGCGTCGTCCCGGAACCAGTCGGCGACGGGCGAGTCGGGCCCGAAGAGCCGCTCCCGGATGAGGCCGCCCTGCCGCCCCCGCTGGCCGAGCGAGCCCAGCTCGAGGTCGAGGGCCGCCGCCTCCTCGTGCAGCGCGGCCAGCCGCTCGACGAACGGCCGGGAGAACACGTCGCCCACCGCCACGATGAAGAACATCTCGTCCCGCCCGAACTCGTCGCGGTAGGTGTTCAGCACGTCGTGGGCGGCGTCGTCCTTGTCGGCGAACTTCTCGACGCTGGTGTCGATCCGGGTCGTGGTCAGGGTGATCCAGACCGAGGCCGCGCACAGGGCGAGCGTGGCGAGGATGATCGGCGTCCGGAAGCGCACGGTGAAGGCGCCGAGGGCGGCGAAGAACCGGCTGGGCGGGTCCTTCAGAACATCGCGGGGGTCGGCCATTGCTGGGGGTCGTCCTCGGCGCTCAGCCGTCGGTCTCGAGCGGATCGTCGATGGCGGCGATCTCGGTGGTCGGCTCGGCGGGGATGCCGAGCAGATCGTGCAGGTAGTGGGGGTGGGTGTGCCGGGCCGGCCGCTCGGTGTCCGGCGAGCCGGGCAGCCCCAGCACCGCCCGGGCGTCGGGCGACAGCCGGAACACCTCGACCAGCGCCTGGAGCGCGTCGGCGAGCTCCTCGGCGTAGTCGAAGCGATCGCGGGCCAGCGGGGCCATCGCCTTCATCACGATCGGGTCGACGTAGGTCGCCAGCTCGGACGACCGCCGGCGCCACGAGGGCGGGGCCGGCACCCGCAGGCCGTTGGCGTCCGACGCCGGCGGCTTGCGGGCGGTGAGCATGTAGTACAGCAGCCCGCCCATCGCGAAGACGTCGTCGGTGGCCACCGGCATCTCGGGCTTCGCATCGGGCGGGGTGTAGCTCGCCGAGGGCCGCGGGGGCCGGGCGAGCAGCCGGCTGAGGCCCCGGGCGAGCCCCACGTCGAACACCGCCGGGCGGATGGGGCCGCCGGGCATCAGGAAGACGTTCGACGGGCGCAGGCAGCCGAGGCACACCCCCTCGGCGTGGGCCCGGCCGACGAGCCGGCAGATCTGCTCGGCGATGCGGGTGGCCTTCTCTTCGTCCAGCGAGCCCTCGTCGCTCACCAGGCGGGTCAGCGAGCGGCCGCGCAGCTCGGGCAGGGCCATGTAGACCCGGTCGCCGAAGATGTGACCCCCGCCGAGCGGCACCCACAGCCCCTCGGGCAGCACCCGGGCCTGATCGGCCTCGGTGCGCACCCAGCGCAGGTACTGCGACAGCGCGCCCCGTTGCAGATCCATCGCCAGGATCAGCCGCGGCGTCTCGGCCCGGCCCTCGGTGGCGGCGTAGGCCGTCCCGATCTGCCACCGCCCGACCGGCCGGACGATGACATACCGACCGCCCACGCGCTGTCCGGGGCGGAAATCGGGGCGGGTGCTCATGGCGCGATCCATACCACCCCGGCGGGCTCGGCGTCACCTGCTGTCACCCGGGGGACATGCCCCGGCGCCGGGGGGCCCGGGCGCGCTACACTCGGCCTCGACCTGTCTTCGGACGGCCATGGGGGGCGCGATGGTTCGCATGCTGCTGCTCGGGGCGCTGCTCGTCGCCTGCGACGGGGACCGCTCGGTGGACGGGGTCGACGCGGCGGGTGATGTGGCGCGGGCCGACGGCGCCCGGGATCTGGCCCCGCCCCTGCCCGACGCCGCGCCCGATGTAGCCCTCGACGCCGCGCCCGACGTAGCCCTCGACACCGCGCCCGATGTAGCCCTCGACGCCGCGCCCGATGTAGCCCTCGACGCCGCGCCCCCCGACATGGACCTCGGCCCGATCCGGCTCACCTGCGTCGCCGCGTTCGCCGCGGGCGACGCGACCTTCGAACTGCACCCGGCCCACCTCGCCCACCGGCTCGACCCCGACGGCCCCGACCCGGCCGACGCCCGGCTGCTGTGGGCCCACCCCGGCGAAGACGGCCCGGCCATCGCGGCCCTCGCCGACCCGCTGCTCACCGACGCCGACCTCGACCCCGCGGTCGGCGGCATCCCCGGGCTCGGCCGCCTGCTCGAAGCCGGCGCCGTCACGCTCGAGCTGCCCGCCGCGGGCCTGCGGGCCCCCGTCCGCTGCCCCCGCCCCGACACCCCGCCGCTGCGCCCGTGGACCGGCTGGCGCTACGCGGCCGACTTCGACGGCGACGGGGTGGACGAGCAGTACGCCTGGGACGCCGACTACCACCCCCCGTACACCCCGACCGCCGACGGCGCCCTGATCGTGGCCTGGACCCCCGACCCCGGCGAGAACCGGAGCAACATCGTCGCCGCGCTGCGCAGCGGCGCGACCCGCATCCTGATCCAGGCCCCGCCCGACCCCGGGCAGCCGTGGCGGGTCGACAACCAGATCCCGATCATCAAGGCCTACGGCGTCGACGCCCCCGACGACCTCGAGCTGCTCTTCGACGAGGGCCTCGTCTTCGAAGCGGCCGACGCGCTCTACTTCCACGACGACAGCGCCAAGCTGCTCAGCGTCGACGAGATGCGCGGCCTGCGGCTGGCCACGGTCGACAGCGACGGCGACGGCGTCGTCGAGCCGGCCACCCTGCGCATGCGGCGCGACCTCTACGACCCCGCCTCGCCGACCCACGACCCGGCCTACACCCCCAGCGAGAGCCGCCACGTCCTGCGCGTCTTTCGCAGCCGGGACGTGCTCGTGCAGGACCTGCGCTTCGTCGAGAGCGGCGGCGACGGCATCTACCTGGGCGACGCCTGGGTCAACCACCCCGAAGAGCCCCAGATCCACGTCCTCAACCAGCGGGTGACGCTGCGTCGGGTCGAGTGCGCCGACAACTACCGCCAGGGCATGACCGTCACCGGCGTCTGGGGCCTGCGGGTCGAGGGATCGGTCTTCCGCGACACCCGGGGCACCCCGCCGAGCTGGGGCATCGACTTCGAGCCCAACACCCCCTTCGGCGCCACCCGGGACGTCGTCATCCGCGACAGCCGCTTCATCGACAACGGGCGGGCGGGCATCGGCTTCGCGATGGGCCACTTCCGCAGCGACGCGCCGATCGAGGTGGCGGTGCTCGACGTCGAGATCTCGGGCGCGGCCGGCGGGTCGGATGGGGTCAGGATCCACAACTTCGACGACGGCCGGGTGGCCGACCTCTACTTCCGCGGGCTGCGCATCCACGACGTCGACTTCTACGGGCTCTTCTTCTCGGGCAAGAACGCCGCCACCGCCCGGGTGACCCTCGAAGACTGCGTCCTGCGCGACACCGCCCGCCGCCCGGCCTGGCCCCAGCGCAGCGACGCGGGCGACATCGTCGACACCCCCACCGCCCCGGTCTTCTTCACCAAGGCCTACGTCGACCGCTACGTCGGCGGGGTGCGCGTCGTCGACTGCGCGATCTACGACGACGTCGACCGCCCCGCGGTGCACGTCCTGCCCCGGGCCGACGGCACCAAGGCGCTGCGCGACGTGACCGGCCGCCTCTTCGTGCACAACCCCCACGGCGCCCGGGTCGATCTCGACGGCCGGGGCGCCGAGCCCAATGTCGACGTCGATCTCGAGGTCGTACCGCTCGGGCGGTGACGGGCGCGCCCTACCGGTCGAACGTCAGCCACAGCTTGACCCGGGCCGGCGCCGGGGCGGAGGGCTTGGGGGCGGTCAGCTCGAAGCCGAAGCCCACCGGGGGCACCGCGACGCCGCCGAAGGGCAGGTGCGGGTTCTGCCAGCGGCGACGGTCGGCGTCGGCGAAGCGGGTCACCGCCGGGTGGGGGGCCGCGCCGACCTTCACCAAAGCGCCGTCGCGGATGCGGAAGTGCTCGACGCCGTCGGGGAACGGGGTCAGCGCGAACGGGGCGTCGAGGGTGTGGATGTAGCGCAGGCTGCGGTCGCGCAGGCGGTAGCGGGGCCGGCCCACCGGGCGGTGGTCGAGCAGCTCGCCGGCCGGGGCGAAGCGCTCCCGGTCGACCGGCAGCCAGGCGTTGCCCCGGGCGTAGCCGAAGAGCAGCGGGCGGTCGCCGTCGAGCAGGCCGTCCAGCGCCGACGCCTCGCGATCGCACTTCAGATCAATCGGCCGCCACGCCGCCCCCCGGACCCCGCACAAGGTCGCCCGCCACGCCTGCTCCAGCGTGGACTGCGCCGCCTCGTCCTTCACCTCGTAGCGGGTGTCGAAGGCCGCCGGGTCGCCCTGATACAGCGCCTCGAGGCCGGGCAGCGGCAGCTCGTTGGGCACCGCGTCCACCGCCAGCAGAAAGCCCCGCCCCGGGCCCAGATCGGCGGGGTCGTTCTCGCTCCACGAGACGCCGCCGTCGACGTACCACGCCAGCACGCCCGGCCGGGGGCGGATCCGGACCGCGCGCAGGCCCTCGGGGTCGCCCGGCGTCTGGTAGAAGCGCAGGCTGTTGTCGGCCAGCGCCCGGTCGTAGCCCGCGTCGGCGGCGTAGGGGTCGCGGTACTCGATGACGTAGTAGTGGGGCACCGCCAGGACGTGCCGCCCGGGGCCGGCGAGGAAGCCGTCCAGCCGCCACTCGGGGTTCAGCTCGGCCTCGAAGCTCTCCCGCAGGCGGGCGGCGCCGTCGACGTCGAGCCGCACCCGGTCGATGAAGATGCCCCGCTGCACCGCGGCCATGTCGGTCACGTAGCGCAGCCGGATCCGGGCCCGTGTGCCGGCGAGGTCGTCGAGGTCGAAGGCCACCGGGACCCAGGTCGAGGCGGCGCAGGGGTCGTCGCCCGCGCCGACCCGATCCTCGCCGTGTTTGCGCTTCGCCTTCGGGTCGCACTTCGGGTGGCTCTCGTTGCGCCCGTCCCCGTCCAGATCGCCCGAGACCCCGGTGAAGCCCGGCCGGGTGCCGGGGCCGTCGTGCCCGTGGCGGGCGGGCATCACGCGGCGGTCGGTGGGCAGGCGGCGGGTCCAGGTGCGGCCGCCGTCGACGCTGGTCTCGAGGTAGGCGAAGTCCCACCCGGCCTCGATCTGCCACCACCCGTCGAAGGCCAGGCGCACCGACTTCGAGGCCCCGGTCAGGTCGAGCCGCAGCTCGGCGCTGCGGTTCAGGTCGTTGCCCTGGCCCGAGTAGAGGCCGCTCTCACCGCCCGGCGGCGGGGCCAGCTCGATGATCCGGCGCTTGGGCGGCAGGATGACCAGCGCCGCCCGCCAGACCCCGGCCGCCTGGAGCGCGCGGGCCCGGTCCGGCGGGTCGACCGGATCGCCCAGCCGCCGCAGGTAGATCGAGCGCAGCGGCTGGCCCCCGAACCCCGGCGGGCGCACGATCGCCGGCTGGAGCCAGCCGAGCTGGATCCGGCTCCAGGCGGTGAGGTTCTGGGGGTCGGGGTCGCGGGTGGCGCTCATCACCGACCACGGCCCGGTCGAGTTGGAGGTGCTGCGGGCGTAGACGTCGGGCAGCCCCAGCCCGTGGGCGAACTCGTGGGCGAAGGTCGAGCGGTCGATGTACTCCGACTGCATGTTGTAGTCCCGGACCCACAGCCCCGGCCGCAGCTCGACCCCGCCCCGGGGGAACCGCCGCCCCTCGACCACCGGCCCCTGCCCTTCGCCCCGCTGCACCACGAACCGGTGGGGCCACAGCCGCTCGGCGCAGCGGCGGGCCTTCTCGTCGAGGGTGTCGAGCACGTCGGGCTGCGCGTCGGGGGTGAAGACCCGCCCCAGGTGGTACAGCCCGTGGCACGACGCCTGCCCCCCGCCGGCGTAGACCAGGACGAAGTGATCCAGGTAGCCATCGGCCTCGGCCCGCAGGCCGTCGCCGTCCATGTCGTGCGGATCCCAGCGGTCGAAGGGACCCAGGTCCAGCTCGGGGTGGGCCGCGATCAGACCCTTCAGCGCGTCGACCACCATGCCTTCGGCGTCGGCGTCGCTGCGCCAGTCGCCGCCCGCCGGCCGCGTGGGGGCGCCGTAGGCCGCCCGGGGCTTCGGCAGGGTCACCGGGGGCAGCACCCGCCCCTGCATGTGATACAGGCCCATGCTCTGGTCGCGGTAGTAGTGGCTCAGGGTGCCATGCCGCCGATAGTCGGGGTCGAAGAGCTGCGCCTGGTACCACGCGGCGAGCTTCCGCCCCTGGTCGGGCGCGTCGGCGAAGCGGTCGAAGCGGCGGTCGGGGAAGTCGACGAGCACCACCAGCAGCCGGTGGGGGTCGTCGGCCGGGGCCTGCACCGGAGGCAGGGCGTCCCAGCGCACCGCGGGGTGCCCCAGGCGGTCGAAGCGCAGCGCGGCGAGGTCGTCGACCAGCCGGGCGGCGTCGGTCGGCGGAGCGAGCAGAGCGGCGAGGGCCAGCAGCGCGGTCATCGGGACTCACCGCGCAACGCACGGGCCGCCCGGATCGTGGCGGCGGTGGCCGGATCGGCCGCGGTGACCAGGGCCCCGGGCTCCAGGTCGGGCGCGATGCCCTTCGCGAGCACCTTGCCCAGCTCGACGCCCCACTGGTCGAAGCTGTTGACCCCCCACAAGGCGCCCTGCACCGCGATCTTGTGCTCGTAGGCCGCGATGATCGATCCCAGGGTGAAGGCATCCAATCGGCGATACAGGAAGGTCGCGCTGGGTCGGTTGCCGGGGAAGGTCCGATGAGGCGCGAGGCGGTCGATATCATCCGGCGCGATGCCATCGGATGCCATCTGCGCCCGGACCTCGCCCTCGGTGCGGCCCATCGCCAGCGCCTCGGCCTGGGCGAAGCAGTTGGCGAGCAGCAGCCGGTGGTGATCGTCGAGCGGGTGGCGGGCCTCGGCGGCGATGAGGAAGTCGGCCGGCACGACGTGGGTGCCTTGATGCAAGAGCTGATAGAAGGCGTGCTGCCCGTTGGTGCCCGGCTCGCCGAACAGGACGGGGCAGGTCATGCCTTCGATCGGGGCGCCGTCCCGCCGGACCCGCTTGCCGTTGGACTCCATCTCGGCTTGCTGGAGATAGGCCGGCAGCCGGGCGAGGTTCTGGTCGTAGGGCAGCACCGCGTGGGCCGCGAAGCCGAAGAGCTCGACGTACCACCAGCCGATGAGCGCCATCAGCGCCGGGATGTTGGCCTCGAGCGGGGCCTCGACGAAGTGGCGGTCCATGGCGTGGGCCCCGGCGCAGAGCCGGTCGAAGGTCTCCATCGAGGTGGCCAGCGCGATCGAGAGGCCGATGGACGACCACAGCGAGAAGCGGCCGCCGACCCAATCCCAGAAGCGCAGGGTGTTGGCCGGGTCGACGCCGAAGGCTTTCACCGCGTCGATGTTCGTCGACAGCGCCACGAAGTGCCGGGCGACGGCGGCCTCGGCCCCCATGGCCTCGACCAGCCACCGGCGGGCCGTGTGCGCGTTGCGCAGGGTCTCCTGGGTGGTGAACGACTTGCTGGCGACGATGAACAGCGTCGTGTCGGGCTCGAGCCGGGCCAGGGTCTGGTGCAGGTGGGCCCCGTCGACGTTGCTGACGAAGTGGGCCCGCAGGCCGAGGCGGTGGTCGGGGGTCAGCGCCTGGACGACCATCGCCGGGCCCAGGTCGCTGCCGCCGATGCCGATGTTGACGACGTCGGTGATCACCCGCCCGGTGTGCCCCCGCCAGTCGCCGGTGTGCACCCGCTCGACGAGGGCGGCCATCTTCGCCCGCTCGGCGCGGGCCTCGGCGGCGGCCGCGGGCGGGGTCAGGGCCCCGTCGGGGTCGCGCAGCGCCATGTGCAGCACGGCCCGGCCCTCGGTGAGGTTGATTGGCTCGCCGGCGAACAGCGCGTCGCGGAAGGCCTCGACCCCCCGGGCCCGGGCCAGCGCGGCGAGCCGCTTCACGGTCTCGGGGGTCACCCGGTGGCGGCTGTAGTCGTAGCGCAGGTCGCCCAGCCGCACGACGCACCGCTCGGCCCGCTTCGGGTCGTCGGCGAAGAGGTCGCGCAGGTGGCGGGGGCCGATCGCGGCGAAGTGTTTCAGCAGCGCGGCGTGGGCGGCGGCGTCGGGTGAGGGCATGGGCGAGCCTCCGGGCGTGATTGCGGCCGTTCTACCGCACCCGGGGCGCGGGGGACAGGCCGGGGGGCCGCGCGTTGTGCGGGCCACCGCGAACGGTCAAGATGGCCCCATGCAGCCACGCACCATGCAACCGCTCATCGCATGCGCGCCGCTGGCGCCGATCCTGGAGCCGGGCAGCCGGGTGCTGCTCACCGGCGCGGGCGGGGGCTACGACGTGATGGGCGCGGTGCCGCTGCTGGTCGAGTTGGAGGCGCAGGGCTGCGCGGTGCACCTGGCCAGCCTCAGCTTCACCCGGCTGGACGCCCTCGGCGGCGTCGAGCGGGTCCGGCCGGGGCTGTTCGCGGTCTCGGCGGACAGCGCCGTCTCCGACCGCTACTGCCCCGAGGCGTGGCTGGCCGATTGGTGGTCCAGACGCTCGGGGCAGCGGCGGGTCGTGTACGCGATGCCCAAGGCCGGCGTCGCGCCCCTGCGGGCGATCTATGCCCACCTCGCCGAGAGGCTGGACCTCGACGCGATCGTGCTGGTCGACGGGGGCGTCGACAGCCTGCTGCGGGGCGACGAGACGAACCTGGGCACGCCGGAGGAGGACCTCTGCTCGATGCTGGCGGTGCGCCACGCGCCGGTGGCCCACCGCCTGCTGATGTGCGTCGGCTTCGGCGCCGAGCAGCGGGACGGGATCGCGCACGCCCAGGTGCTGGAGCGCGTCGCCGGGTTGACCGCGGCGGGCGGGTTCCTCGGCGTCTCGGCGCTGCTCGGCTCGATGGCCGCCGGGCGGGGCTACCTCGACGCGCTGGAGCGGGTCTTCGCGGGCCAGTCGGGGGTGAAGCGCAGCCACATCCACAGCGAGGTCCGGGCGGCGATGGGCGGCGCGTTCGGCGACGCGGGGCCGGATCGCTGGCGCTGGCCGCTGCTGAACATGCTGTGGTTCTTCGACCTGGATCCGGTGGTCGATACGCACCTCTTCATCGAGCACCTGGCCGGCACCCAGACCATCGGTGAGGTGACCCTGTACGTCGACGGGCTGCGGCGCTCGGTGGGCAGCCGGCCGCGCACGGTCATCCCGATCTGACGTCAGATCGCGGCCCGCGCCGCGGCCAGCGCTTCGACCGCCCGGGTGAGCGCCTCGCCGTCGAGCCGGGCGTAACCCAGGCGCAGGCCGGGCGGGGGGTCGGCGTCGGCGGTCATCGCGGCGGGGGCCATCAGCCACACCTCGCGCTCGAGCGCCGCGGCGGACCACCGGGCCAGATCGACCGCCGGCTTCACCCGGGCCCAGATGGCCATGCCGCCGGCGGGCAGGTCGAAGTCGACCGCGTCGGCGAGGTGGGCGCTCAGCAGCGCGGCGAGGTGATCCCGGCGGCGGTGGTACAGCCGGCGCATGCGCTGGACGTGGCGCTGGACCTCGCCGTCGGCGAACAGCTCGGCCAACGCCCGCTCGCCGACCCCGTCGCCCTGGCGATCGATGGTCAGGCGGCAGGCGACGAGGCGGTCGAGCACCGGGGGCGGGGCGACGACGAAGCCGGTGCGCAGGCCGGGGGCGAGCACCTTGGAGAGCGTGCCGATGTAGATGACCGGGCGGCGGTCGACGCTGGCCAGCGGGAAGAGCGGGGGGCCGTCGAAGCGGAACTCGTGGTCGTAGTCGTCTTCGATGATCGCGAAGCGGTGCTCTGCGGCGAGGTCCAGCAGGCGCAGGCGGCGGGCGGGGGTCAGCGCGACGGTGGTCGGGTACTGGTGGTGTGGGGTGACGTAGACCGCCCGGACCGGCGCCCGGCGGCAGAGCGCGGCCAGCGCGTCGATATCGAGGCCGGCGCGGTCGACGGGCACCGGGGCGATACGCGCGCCGCCCGCCGCGAGGGCCCGCCAGGCGGGGGCGTAGCCCAGGCGCTCGACGGCGACGACGTCCCCCGGGCCGAGCAGCGCGGCGCCGACGAGGTACAGCGCCATCTGGCTGCCCCGGGTGACGAGCACGTCGTCGGGGCCGATGCCCAGGCCCCGGGTCGTGGCCAGCATGTGGGCCAGCGCGGCGCGCAGGCCGGCGGCGCCCCGGGGGTCGGCGTAGTCCAGGGCCCGCCGGCCGTGCAGCCGCAGGACGCGGCGCCACGCGCGGGCCCAGGCCGCCTGGGGGATGCCGGTGACGTCGGGCAGCGAGGTGAACGCGAGGACGTCGGGGTCATCGGGCGGGCGGCGGTCGTCGGGCGGGGGCGCGGGCGGCAGAGGGTAGCTGGGGCCGGCGGCGGCCGTCGGCGAGCGGCGGGGCAGGTCGGCGGCCACGAAGGTGCCCGAGGACTCGACGGTCTCGAGCCAGCCGTCGGCGGTCAGATCGGCGAAGGCCCGCAGCACGGTGTTGCGGTGGATCCCGAGGCGGCGGGCGAGCGCCCGGGTGCCGAGCAGGCGGGCGCCGGGGAGCAGGCGGCCGTCGGCGATGGCGTGGCGCAGCGCGGCGCCGAGCTGGCGGTGCAGCGGGCCGTCGCCCCGGCGCACCGCGATCTCGAGGGTCCAGTCGCTCATGGCCTCCGATTCAACCACATCTCGGCGACGGAGAACGGGCGGGGGAGCGGGTCGGCGGTGAAGCCGAAGCGGCGGTAGAACGGCTGGCCGTCGCGGGTGCGCAGGCCGATGGAGAGGCAGCCCCGCAGCCGGGGGTGGTCGAGCAGGGCCCGCATGAGCGCCGCGCCGAGGCCCCGCCCACGCCACGCGGGGTCGACGATGACGTCCGAGATCCAGCCGCGGCGGCCGTCGCTCATGGCGCCGGCAGTGGCGATCAGGTGGCCGGTGGCGTCGCGGGCGCCGATCCAGGCGCGGGCGCCGTCGAAGCCGCGGGCGACGGGCTCGGGCGGCAGGTGGGTGTTCCAGTAGGCCGGGGTCAGCAGCGCCAGGGCCGCCGCGCGGTCGGTGGGGGACGGGTGCACGCGCAGGCTGACGCCGTCGAGCGGCGCGCGCAGGGCCGCGGGCAGCGCGGCGTCGGGCGGGTCGCAGGCGGCGCGGATGCGCTCGATGGCGGGCAGGTCGTCGGGGTCGCCCCGACGCCAGAGGCCGGCGAGCACCGGCGCGACCCGGCTCGGTCGGTGCTGGCCGAGGGTGACTTTGCCCTGGATGTGCTGCACGTCGACCCGGGCGACGAGCATCTTGGCGAGCTGGCCGGCGTAGAGCGGGTCGTCGGCCCGCAGCGGGCGGTAGCCGCCCTCGGGTTGCAGCGCCCGCATGAGCGCGTCGAGGCCGGCGGCCCGGCGGGCGGGGTCGGTCTCGACGCGCAGGGTGCCCCGCAGGTGCACACTGCGGTACCAGGTGGTCGCCGGGCAGGCCCGCTCGGCGTCGATGAAGTGGCTCGGGATGCGGGCGACGACCTCGTGCCCGGCGAGGGTCACCGGCTGATCGAGGGCGCCGGTCTTCTCCCCGACCGGGGCGCCGTGCAGGTAGACCGCCCGACCGACGCGGGCGGCGTGCAGGGGGCGCAGGTCGGGGCGGCCGTCGGGGTCGATCCAAGCCAGATGCAGGACCGGGCAGGCGTCGAGGATGTCCCAGGCGGTCCGCTCGTCGGGGGTGCGCTTGCTCATGGATCGAGGGTGAGGGATGAGACCGGTCCGATGGTGGATCCGGTCTGGGGAAAGTGGAGGGTACCGGTGGGTGGGTGAGGCGGAGGGGTGGGCGATGGCGGCATGCGCGCGGTCGCCTGCCGGGCGCCGCGCCTCAGAACAGGCCCTTCAGCCGCTTCTTCGCCTCGTCCTTGGCCTTCTTCTCGGCGGCCTTCTTCGCCTTCTCGGCCTCGCGGCGGGCCTTCTCCTCCAGCTCCTTCTTCTTCTTCGCCGCCGCCGCCTTCGCCGCCGCCGCCTGCCGGCGGGCCTCGGCCTCGGCCTTCGCCGCCGCCGCCCGGGCCTTCGCCTCGGCCTCGGCCGCCGCCTTCTTCGCCGCGTCCACCGCCTTGTCGGCTCCCAGCGCCATCGCCGCCGCGCCCAGCAGCGCCGCGCCCAGCGTCTTGGCGTCGACCCCCGACACCTTGGGGTCGGTCAGCGTGCCGCCCAGCTTCAGGCCCACCGGGATCGCCTTGTCGAGCTTGATGCGGCCGCTGCTCAGGCGGGACACCGTCGCCGGCTGGAGCTGAAGCGTGCCCTCCAGGTCGAGCGTCTTGTCCAGCCCGATGGAGCCGGTCAGCAGCATCGGGCCCTCCCCGGTCTCCACCGACATCGGCCGGATGAGGTTCATGCGCCCGTCCTCGACCTCGAACTGCCCCGCCAGATCCTTCAGCCCGGTCTTGACCGAGCGGTCCAGGTTCAGCCCGGGCACCTGATCGACCACGCCCTGCAACACCGCGTTGCCCAGAGCCAGCTTCTCGAAGCGGCCGTTGGCGATGCCCAGGCCCAGGTTGCCGCTGAGGCTGTCGCGGATGGTCGGCCACTCCAGGCCCTTGCCGCCGAGGTCCATCTCGGTGGACATGCGCCCGGTCAGCGTGTTGGGCATGTCCGCCTGCTGGGTCAGGATCGCGTCGGCGCTGATGTCGGTCAGCTTCATGCGCATGGCGAACTTCGGGTCCCGCTGCTTGAGGTCGACCGTGGTCCGGGCGCCGGTGAAGTGGCCGTCGTAGGCGTCGAAGTCGAGGCTCTCGAAGGTCAGCCGGCCGTCCTCGAGCGTCAGCCGGGCGACGAAGTCGGTGAAGTCGATGTCGGCGAAGCGCCCCCGGGCCACCCGCAGGCCGCCGGCGGCGTCCATGACCTTCACGATCTCGGGGATCTCGGGCGGCGGGCCGCCCTCCTCGGGCGCCTCTTCGCCGCCGCCGGGCAGCAGCGCGTCGAGGTCCATATAGGGCGAGGCGAAGTCGAAGCGGATGTAGGGCGCCTCGGGGTTGCGCACGGTCATGGTGCCGCTGAGGCTGCTCCGGCCCATGGCGAACTCGAACTTCGACAGCTCGGCCTCGACCGTCGCCGGCTGGGCCGGGTTGCCCTTCACCTTGCCGGCCAGCCCGATGCGAGCGGCGGCGTAGGGGTTGTCGGCCAGCCCGGGCAGGATGCGGGCCAGCTCGCCCACCGCGAAGGTCTGCACGTCGAGCTGCCCCGAGAGGTCGCCGGCCGCCGAGCGGCTGCCCGAGGCCAGCGCGGTCAGCGGGCCGATGATGAGCTTGAGCCGGGGCAGGTCGAGCCCCCCGTCGGCCGCCAGGGCCGCCTGCCCCGAGAGCGCCAGCGGGGTGCCGGCCGGCTTGCGCAGGGCGTCGCCGGCGACCACTTCGAGGGCGTTCAGGTCGCTGTTGAGGCTGGCGGTCACCGCGCCGCTCGCCGCGCCCTGGGCCAGCAACTCCAGCCGGCCGCTGCCCTTCAGCGTGGCCCCCGGCGCGGCCAGATCGGCGTCGGAGACGCGCAGGCCGACCTTGCCGGAGAACGTCTGGCGGGTGCCCTTGGCCTTCAGATCCATCGCGATCCGACCGTCGATCTGCACGTCGGGCGGCACGGCGGCCTTCACCGGGGGCAGCAGCCGGGCGATGCCCTGGATCGGGGTCGGCGCGATGCCGCCGTCGAGGTCGAAGGTGGGGTCATCGAAGTTCTTCACGGTGCCCTTCAGCGACAGCGCCAGCGGGCCGACATCCACCGACAGCGCCTTCAGGTCGAGGTCGGTCTGCGTCAGATCGGCGTGCAGCGCCGCGCCCAGCTTCGTGCCCCGGGGCTTGGCCAGCGCGTCGGGCACCACCACCTCGGCCCCCTTCAGGTCGAGGTTCAACCGCACCGTCTGCGCCTGCGGATCGCCGTCGGCGGTCACGTCCAGCGCCAGCGGGCCGTCGAGCTTCATGCCGGGAGGCAGCGCGGCCTTCGCGTCGGGCAGCAGCGCGAAGAGGCGGCCGAAGTCGAACTGCTCGGTGCGCAGCTTCAGCCCGTGGAAGGTCGGCCGCCCGCCGAGCAGGCCGGTGATGCGGCCGTCGGCGACCAGCTTCATCTCGGCCATCGCCACCGAGAAGCCGGTCAGGTCGAGGGTCTCGCTGGCCATCGAGAACGCGACGTTGGGCTCGATCACGAGGTCGAAGACCTCGCCCGGGGTCGGGTGGCCCACGCTCAGGTTCTTCAGCGCGAGGGAGCCCTTGGCGGTCGTCGCCCCGGCCGCGCCGAGCGGGTCGTCGATGCGCAGGTCGGCGTGCAGCGCCGCCGACTTCAACGTCGCCCCCGCCCCGCCCATGTAGGGCACCAGCGCGGCGAGATCGACCCCGTCGGCTTCGAGGCTGATGTGGTCCACCGGCAGCTTCGCCTCGGGGTCACCGACCGGGATCGGGCCCAGGGCGACCCGCAGGTCGAAGTTGCGCTCGGCGGCCAGCACCGCGGCGGCGACGCGGACCTCGAAGGCGCTGTCCAGCCGCACATCGGTCAGCTCGACGAGCAGATCGTCGATGGTGGCCGTGGTGTCGGCCTGCCGATCGACGAGCCGCACCCGGCTGTTCTCGACGGCGATGCGTTGCAGCTCGAGGTTGCGGATGAACCGCTTCGCCTCGGGGCTCAGCGGCTTCGGCGGCTCCTCCTCCTTCGGTGGGCCCTCGGTGAGCCGGGCGATGACCTCGTCGGTGGAGAGCGTGCCATCGGCGTTGCGCACGACCTCGACCGCCATGCCGTCGATGACCAGCTCCTTGAGCCGGATCTCGTCGCCGCCGGACTTGATGGCGGTCCACAGCTCGACCCCGAACCGGATCTGTTCGATGCGCAGCAGCGGCTCGGCGTCGGGGGTGGCGCCGGCGATCACCACGTCCCGCACCTCGGCCCCGAGCACCGGCAGGATGGTCGTCCGGATCTGGCCGACCGTCACCTCCCGCCCGAGGGCCTTCTCGACTTCGGGCAGGTACTGCTCGGTCTGGGTCTGCACGGTCTCGTCGAGGTCGAACGAGGCGATGAGGACGATCACCCCCACCACCATCAGCCCCAGGACCACGGCCAGCCCGATGAGGATCTTCTTCTTCATGTTTTGGATCTCCGCTGCTCGACCGGATGACGTTAGGCCGACGGGGGTGAGATGTCGAGCGTCGAGGGGGCGGTCACGGCCGGTGGATGTGCGGACGGGTCGCCGTCAGGGTCAGGCGCCGGGCCCGGCAGCGTGCGGCGGCGGGGCAGGACGCCGACCTGACCCCCGGCGGCCAGTGGAGGCGCCGCGGGGCCACACCGGGCCGGCGTTCGCGCAGGTTGGTGAGAGTTGCTCGGGCGCGGGGGCCGAGGACGAGCCCTGGCCGAGCGCCCGAGGGCATCAGTTACAGGGGAACAGCATCTCGAGGTCGGCGATCAGGGCGTCGGCGTCGGCCGAGCCGGCGTCGCCCCAGGCGGCGAGCAGGCGATCGGCGGCGCCGGCGTCGATCTCGCGGGCGGCGCGGTCGATGGCCGGGCCGAGGACCTCGAGGAAGGCCCAGGCGGCGTCCTTGGCGGCGCCCTCGGCGGTGTCCCAGGTGCGCAGGCGCTCCATCAGGACGACCGCGAGGCCCCGGTCGACGGCGGCGTCGAGCTGGCGGAGGGCCTGCATGTGCATCGCCTCGTCCATCGCGGTCTCGGCCGAGTCCAGGTCACGCCAGCAGCGCACGGCGAGGTGGCCGGCGAAGACGCGGCGGTGGGTCTGGGGCTCGGCGGCGTAGATGTAGCCCCCGAGGCTGATGGGGGTCTCGCCGGGCTGCACGCCGCCGCCGTAGTAGGCCCACGACGAGTCGCAGTCCTGGGACGCGCTGGCGCAGCTGAAGGCCTCCTTGTAGGTCGAGGCGTAGAAGAACCACAGCAGACCGGCTTCGACCCGGGCGGCGTTCACCCAGGGCTCCTCGCCCATCGAGCCCGCCGCGAAGGCCTCGACGACGATCGGCAGGATCGTCGACGGGCCGACGCAGTAGTCGGGGTACTGCTCGGGCACGCCCTCGTCGCGGCACGAGCTGCCGTCCTCGGGGGCCGGGTAGTGGGCGTCGTAGCGGCGCTGCACCCGGCTGTCGATGCCCTGCTCGAGGCCGTACTCGATCCGGGCGTCGATGAACGCCTGGGAGTCGGGGGCCGAGTCGGCGTTCCACAGCAGGTCGCCGATGGTCTCGAACGACGCGGTGCGGGCGATCGACGAGATGCTGTCGGGGTTGACCGGGTTGTACTGGCCGTCGTCGCTGATGCAGGCGCCCCAGTTGTCGCCAGGGTAGTCGTCGGGGTGGGCTTCGCAGCCGGCCAGGAGGTCACCCTCGCCCTCGCCCTCGCCTTCGCCCTCGCCTTCCCCTTCGCCCTCGCCCTCGCCCTCGCCTTCCCCTTCGCCCTCGCCCTCGCCCTCGCCCTCGCCCTCGCCTTCCCCTTCGCCCTCGCCTTCACCCTCTCCTTCGCCCTCTCCTTCGCCTTCACCCTCGGCGCCCATGTCGGGGGTAGGCGTCTCTTCGGGGTCGTCCCCCTCACAGCCCCAGGCTGCGAGGCACAAGGCGATGATCAGCGTGCTCGTCCAGGTCGTCCGCATGGTCTCCCCATCTCTTCGTGGAACGCCGGCCGCCGTGGCCGGACCGAAGCGAACCGTACTCGGGAGTCCGAGGAGAGGCATTGGGTAGATTCTCCTATATCGCTTCGCTCTCACTTGGATGGCGGCTGGTCGAGCATCAGATGGGCAGATCTGCCGGTTGGCGCGGCGGGTCCGCTTCTGATGCCATCGCGGACTCGACTGACGGGGAGAAGACGACGATGCGGCGAGAGATCATCTGGGGGTTGTTGTTCGGCATGGCGGCCATCCTGGCCGGTTGTGACGACGACGAGGGCGGCAAGTACATCGACGCGGGCCCGACGCCCGACATGGGCGCCGAGGGTGAAGGCGAAGGAGAGGGTGAAGGGGAAGGCGAGGGTGAGGGCGAAGGAGAGGGTGAAGGGGAAGGCGAGGGCGAAGGAGAGGGTGAAGGCGAGGGCGAGGGCGAGGGCGAAGGAGAGGGTGAAGGCGAGGGCGAGGGCGAAGGAGAGGGTGAAGGGGAAGGCGAGGGCGAGGGCGAGGGCGAGGGCGAGGGCGAGGGTGAAGGAGAGGGCGAGGGCGAAGCGCCCGACTGCCGCCAGGTCTGCTTCGGCGCGGGCTTCTGCGCTGCGCAGCAGGAGCCGGAGGACATCTGCCCCGGTCTGTGGTTCGTCGAGCTCCAGTCCATCGTCGGCGCCTGCATCGGCCGCTGCATGGCCGAGGAGGACTTCGGCGCCCGGGTCGCCGCCGAGCTGGGCGACTGCGGCGCGGTGCGGGACGTGCTCGTCGAGGATCCCGACTTCGCCGCGATCTGCCAGAACGGGCTGCCCGGCCCCCCCGCAGTCGAGTCGTGCGGGGTGAACGCGGCCCGCATCGCCGAGTGCCTGGTCGAGGACTGCGCCAACTCGGCGCCCATCGCGTCCGGGGTCACCGAGCTGCTGGCGCTGGGCTGCGAGCGGGCGGTGGCGGCGGGGGATCTGACCGAGGAGCAGGCGGGCATGATCACCGCCGCGACCCCCTGCGACGACCCGGGCATCGCCGAGCGCGTCCAAGCGCTGCGCAACAACGGCGATCAGCGGGTGTTCATCCTGGCGCTCGAGGATCTGTGCGCCAACGGCGAGACGCTGCCCGCCGGGACGTGCGATACGGTCTGCGAGAATACGGTGGCCTGCGCGCCCGACAGCAGCGTGCTGGCCAGCACCGACGCCTGCCTCGCCGCCTGCGTGCCCATCTCGACCCCCGACGACGTGCCCCAGGCGGAGTGCGCGGCGGCGGCCGAGGGCTGCGCGGCCCTGGCGAGCTGCTACACCGGGGGCTGAGCATGGCCGGGGTCCGATGGCTGTTGGCGCTCGGCGTCGCTTCGGCGCTCGCGGCGTGTGACGACGGCGAGGGGGTCGAGCCGGGGGCGGCCGACGCCGAGCCGGTCGACGCGGCGCCGGCGTGCGCGGGGGACGAGACCCGGCCCTGCCCCGGCGGGGTCGGGATCCAGGTCTGCGTGCACGGTCATTGGGGTCCCTGCGATGGGGGCGAGCCCGATGCCATCGCCGAGCGGTGCGATGGCATGGACGAGGACGGCGACGGCGCCGTCGACGAGGGCCTCGTCGAGCCCTGCGGGTCGGCGGAGGGGGCCTGCGTGCCCGGCCTCCGAGCCTGCCTCGACGGGGCGTGGGGGCCGTGCGTCGGCGCCGTGGGTCCGGGCGACGAGTCGTGCGATGGGACCGACGAGGACTGCGACGGGGCGGTGGACGAGGCGCCGATCCTCTCGCCGGTGGCCGGCTTTCAGGCGCCGGTGGTGCGGGGGCCCGATCGGCTCGTGTGGACCGGCCGGGCCTACGCGGCGTCGATGCCGGGCTATCCCAACTGGCTGGTGCGCTTCGCGGCGGATGGCACCCTCTGGCGCAGTGATTTGATCGGGCGGGTGCCGCTGACCATCGATCTCGCGGCGAGCCCGGTGGGGCTGACGATGGCCTGGGTCGAGCGCAGCGGCGCGCTGATGTTCGGGCTGTCGGGCTGGGCCGAGGCGGGCCTAGAGCCGCGCCCGGTCGGGCCGGAGGCGGTCCGCGCCTCGGAGCTGCGGCTGGCCGGCGAGACCCGCTCGACGCTGGTGGCCTGGGTCGCCGATGGCCAGCCGATGGGGCTCGTGATCGACCCGGCGACGGGCGACCCCCGCTTCGACGCGATGCCGCTCGGCGGTCCGGCGGGCGCGGTGGGGCTGTCGGTGGCCAACAACGGCGAGGATGGCTTCGCGGCGGCGTGGCGGATCGGCGAGGGTGACGCGCCGGCGCCGGTGTGGTTCGCCCGAATGGACAACAGCGGGGAGGCCATCGCCGCCTTCGAGGCGGTGCCCGACGCGGTCGCCACCGAGGCGGCCGTGATGGCCGACTATTACATCGACACCTACGCTGTCGCCTGGACCGACGGTGAGTCGGTCCGCATCGTGCGCATCATCCGCGGCGCGGGGCAGGTGGCCGGTGAGGATCTGATCGCCGAAGGGCAGCAGGGGGTGCACGGGCTTCAGCTCCTGCGCAATGAGTCCATCTGGGCTCTGTTCTGGCAGGCGGTGGGGCTCGACGGGGGCGAGGTCGTCCGCGGCCGGCTGCTCGATCGGGGCGGGCCGCTGACCGATGTCTTCGATGTCATGCCGGCCGGCGAGCGCTTCGCGGCGACCCATGGCGGGCCGGGGGGTTATACCTTCGCGACCATCCGGGGCGATCGCTTCGAGACCCGAGGCGGTCCCATCGTGTGCCCCGCCGAGGAGTGATCGGCCGGGGCGCGCAGGCCCTCAGCCGGCGAGCCGCGCCTTGCGCGCCCGGGCTCGCTTCAAGACTTCGATGACCGATGGCCTCAGCGTCTCGGCGGTGATCTCACGGCCGAACTCGAAGTGTACCCGCCGCTGGTCGGTCTCGACGTCGAAGCCGGCGCGGTCGAGGGCCACCATCCGGGCTTCGGTCGGGGTGAAGCCGTGCAGGCCCTCGACGAGCTCGATCAGGTTGTGCCCGTGGTCTTCGTTCATGTGTTCGATGGCACCGGGGGCCGCGTCGGCGATGCCGTCCCCCATGGGATCGCGCAGCATGTCGTCGGCCTCGATCCAGCGGATCTTGCCGAAGCCACCGATATAACGGCCCCGGGTCACGTCCTGCATGAGCCAGTAGTCGAAGCGATGGGTATCTTCGTAGTCTTCGGCGCCGGGCACCCGGGCCCGGTAGCGAGCCATGAGGTCGGCGAGCGTGGGGTCGTCGACGACCACCGCCCCGGGCAGCGGCTTGTGGGCCCGCGACGGCGCGCACAGCGGCACCATGCGGCCCATGATCCCGATCCGCCAGGTGGCCTGGGGGTCGCCGTCGCCGTGGGGCGCGTCGTCGGTGACGAACAGCGTGGCCCGGGGGTCGGCGAGCAGGTTGGCGGTGTGGGCCGCGATGCGGGCGAGCAGCACCACCGGCCGGCCGGCGGGGTCGAGGGCGTAGGGCACGATCGATCCGAAGGGGTGGCCGGCGATCTCCCGCTGGGCGGCGAGGGTGCACAGGGTGCCGTGGGTCGCCCCGAGCAGGCGCTGGCGGGCTTCGGCGGCGAAGTCCCAGGTGTCTTCGACGGCGGCGGCGTTCATGGGTGGCTCCGTGGGGTCGTGGGGGGCCCGTTCATCGGGGGATGACGAGCGGGTGTTGCAGGTCGGGGGCGCGGTGGATGCGCACCGGGATGCCGAAGGCGGCTTCGAGGGCGTCGGCGGTGAGGACGTCGTGGGCCGATCCGGAGGCGATGATGCGCTGGTCGGCGAGCAGGCACAGTCGGTCGGCGTAGCGGGCGGCCTGGTCGAGCGCGTGCAGGACACACAGCACGCCGCCGCCGGCGTCGGCGAAGCGGCGGGCGCTGTCGAGCACGGCGCGCTGCGAGCCGAGGTCCTGGCTGGCGGTGGGCTCGTCGAGCAGCAGGTAGCTCGCCGGGCCCCGGGTCCCGCCCTGGCCGTCGAGCGCGGGGGTCCAGACCTGGCTCAGCACCCGGGCGAGGTGCACCCGCTGGCGCTCGCCGCCCGAGAGGCGGGTGTAGGGGCGCCCGGCCAGCGCCGCGAGGCCGACGAGCGCCAGGGCTCGGCGGGCGATGGCGGCGTCGCTGCGCCCGGGGTGTCCGTAGGGCGTCCGCCCCATGGCGACGACCTCGATCACCGAGAACGGGAAGTCGAGGGTCGACGCTTGGGGGAGGACTGCCCGACGGCGCGCCCGCTCACCGGGAGACCAGTCGGCGAGTGGGCGGCCGTCGAGCAGAATCTGTCCCGCGGCGGGCCGCAGGTCGCCGGCCATCGCGGCCAGCAGTGAGCTTTTTCCGGCGCCGTTGGGGCCGACGAGCGCCACGAACTCGCCGGGTCCGACGGCGAGGTCGACCCCGTCGAGCACCACCCGCGCGCCCCGGCGCAGCACGAGTTCACGGGCGGAGAGGCTCATCGGCGGGCGCTCCGGCGCTGGAGCAGGACCAGGAAGAAGGGGGCCCCGGCGAGGCTGGTGATGGCCCCGACCGGCAGCTCGGCCGGCGCGGTCAGCGTGCGCCCGAGCGCGTCGGCGATCACCAGCAGGCCGGCGCCGAGCAGCGCGGAGGCCGGCAGCGTCCAGCGGTGACTCACGGTGCCCAGTCGGCGGGCGATGTGGGGCACGACGAGGCCCACGAAGCCGATGACCCCGCACAGCGCGACGGCGGCGCCGACGGCCAGCGCGATCAAGGCCACGCAGCGTCGCTCGAGGCGCTGCACGTCGACCCCGAGGTGGCCGGCCTCGCTCTCGCCGAGCAGCAGGGCGTCGAGCTGCCGGGCGAGCAGCGGGCCGAGCGCGAGCACGAGCAACATCAGCGGGGCGCCCACGGCCAGCGCGGACCACGTCGCTCCGCCCAGGCTGCCGAGCAGCCAGAACGTCAGGCCCCGGAGCTGCTCGTCGTCGGCGATCACCTGGAGCAGCCCGATGGCGGCGAACCCGAGGGCGTTGATGGCCACCCCGGCCAGCAGCATGGTGTCGACCGCGGTGCGGCCGTCGACCCGGGCGAGGCGGTGCACGAGCGCGGTGCACAGGCCGCCGCCGACGAACGCGGCGACGGGCAGCGCGGCGGCGCCGGCCCACGCCGGCAGCGCGGCGAGCCACGACCCGGCGAAGACGATGACCGAGGCGGCGCCGATGGCCGCGCCGCTGGCGACGCCGATGAGGGCCGGCTCGGCCAGCGGGTTGCGGAAGAGCCCCTGGCTCAGCGCCCCCGAGATGCCCAGCGCGCCGCCGACCAGCGCCGCGAGTAGCACCCGCGGCAGGCGGATGTGCCACAGCACGAAGCTCTGGTCGGCGGCGTGCCGGCCCAGGTCGATGCCCAGCGGCTCGAGCAGCGCCGAGATCAGCGCCGCGGGCGGCAGCGGGAAGGCGCCGACGGCCAGCGCGATCAGCGCCGCGAGCAGGCTCAGGCCGGCCAGCAGGCCCATACGGGACGGGCGGCGGCCGAGGGGCAGCGGCAGGGCGGCGGCGTTCACCGGTGGAAGGCCTCCGCCAGCTCGCGCGCGACGGCGCCGGTCTCGGGGCCGAAGCCGAGCAGCCGCACGTCGTCGACGACCACCAGGCGCTTCTTCTGGCCGGCGGGCGTGGCGGCGAGGCCCGGGTTCTTCCACAGCGCGTCTTCGCCGCCGACGCCGGCCAGGCTGCGAGGGGTGGCCAGAATGACGTCGGGGCGGGCGACGACGACCCCTTCGGCGGTCAGCGGGCGGTAGCCTTCGTGATCGCCGGCGAGGGTGGCCCCGGCGGCGGTGACCATGGCGTGGGCCGCGGTGCCCCGCCCGGCGACCTGGAGGCTGGCCCCGCCGTGCACGAAGACGAAGAGCACCCGGGGGGACCTCCCGCTGCCGGCGGCGACGGCCTTCGCCCGGGCCAGCTCCCCGTCGAAGGCCTCGAGGACCCCGGCGGCCTGCGCGGCGCGGTCGACGAGGCGGCCGATGGCTTCGATGCGCGCTCGGGCGCCGTCCACCGACTTCACCGGCGGCAGCAGGTCGACCCGGGCGCCGGAGGCCTCGAGCTGCTCGATCGCCGCGGCGGGGCCGGCGCCGACCGGCCCGATGATGTGGGTCGGGCGCAGCGCCAGGACGCCCTCGGCCGAGAGCTGGCGGTAGTAGCCCACTCGAGGCACCCCGGGGTTCTTCGCGGGGGGGTGGCTCGACGCGTCGACCGCGACGATGGCGCCGCCGAGGCCCAGCGCATCGAGCGTCGCGGTGACCCCGCCGCCGAGGGCGACGATGCGCCCCGGCTCGGCGGCCAGGGCGGGCAGCGCGGCGAGCACCAGCAGGAGCGCACCGACCCCGAACATGAGCAGCGGCCGCATCAGAACGCCTCCCGGCCAGCGCCGGCGTACTGGTACTCGAGGGTGATGCGGTCGTCGGCGAACTCGAGGATGCGCATGCGGGCGAGGCCGCCGTCGTGCAGCCGGATGGCGTACACCCGGGCCCGGGGGCTGACGGTGTGGCGCATGGGGTCGTAGTCGTACCACTCGCCCAGCGCCGGGTTGCCCGAGTACTCGCCGCTGCCGGGCGGCCCGGGTTCGGGCAGCATGGCGTCCACCTGCCACGCGTCGGGGTCGGGCGCGGTGAGGGCGTCGAGCGACTCGCCGTCGACGCCCTGCGCGGCGCCCATGCCGTCCCCGCTGGTGCCGCCGTCGGTGCGCAGGCGCACGCCGTAGAGGCCCAGATCCCAGGCGGCGTCCGGCGCGGCTGCGGCGCCGGCGGCCAGATCGAAGGCGGTCCAGTCGTCGACGGACTCGGCGGTGAGGCGGACGGTCTCGGGGGCGGCGGGCACCAGGTCGAAGCGGACGCGATACAGGCCGTCGGCGTAGGCGGTGATGCGCAGCCGCCCGTAGCGCCCGTCGGCCGTGCGCAGCAGGTAGTTGCGGTCGGCCGGCGAGAGCTGGTGAGTCGACGGGTCGTAGTCGTACCACGCCGAGAGCAGCGGGTTGGCGACGAGGGTGCCGGCGCCGGGCGGGCCGGGGGCCGGCGTCTCGGCGTCGGCGACATAGCCGGTGGTCGGGGCCGACTCGATCGCGTCGTAATCGGCGCCGTCGGGCCCGAGCCGGGCGGCGGCGTATCCATCGCCGCTCTCGCCGCCGTTGAGCCGGATCACGCTGCGCTGGATCGCGATGTCCCACGCGCCCTCGGTGCCGGTCACCAGCGCCCCGTCGGCGTCCACCTGCACGTAGGCCCACGCCTCGCGGTCGGTGGCGTCGATCTCGACGCCCAGGGGCGCCTCCGGCTCGGGGTCGGGCATCGCTTCGGGCTCGGGGTCGGGCATCGCCTCCGGCTCGGGCGTGCCGTCGTCGATCGGCGGCGGGTCCTCCGGCGCGTCGACCGGGGCGAAGCCCAGCGCGACGTGGCCCGACGATCCGGCGGCGTCGTAGTAACCCTCGACGGCCACCGCGTAGTACCGCTCGCCGTCCCCGCTGCGCACGTAGTAGATGCCCGGCTCGGGGGTCAGCACATGGGTCGTCTCATCGTAGGCGTACCAGGTGTCGAAGACCCGATCGGGCTCTTCGCCCATGTCGTCGCCGTCGGGCCCGTCGGCCATCCAGCCGTCGTCGGGCGCCCGGGCGGCGTCGGCGAGGCTGCCGGCGGTGTCCCGGGCGGCGAGCCCCGCGCCGGCGCCGCTCACCCCGCCGTTGATCGCGATGGTGAACCGCCGGATCGCCAGATCCCAGGTGGCGTCGTCGTCGACGAGGCCCTCGTCGAAGCGCAGGTAGACCCACTCGGCCTCGTCGGTGGCGTCGATCACCACCCCGAAGGTGCCGTCGCCCCGGGTCTCGATCCCGGTCGGGGTCGGCGGCGGTCCGTCGTCTTCCGCTTCGAGGTCTTCGGCGCAGCCGGCGGCGAACAGAGCCAGCAGCGCGGCGAGCAGGGGCCAGAGGCGTGTCATCGGGCGTCTCCTCGGTCTACAGGCGGCCGGTCACGCCGACCGTGAGCCGGCGCGGACGCAGCGGCAGGTCGACGTGATCGCCGGCGTCGAGCAGGTTCTCGCCCAGCGCGAACAGGGCCAGGGCGTCGGTGGCGCGCCATTCGGCGCGGGCGTTCAGATCGGCGTAAGGGGTCGCGTAACGCGGCTCGGGGTCCGTGTCGTCGTCGAAGATGGGGCGCTCGCCGACCCAGAGCAGCCGGGCGTCGAGCCCCAGGCCGGTGCCCCGGTGGTGCACACCGTACTCGACGTGGCCCCGATGGGCCTCGCGCCCCTCGAGGGGCAGATCGGTCGCCAGATCGCGGGCGTCGGTGAAGCGATAGCCCAGCCCGATCCGGTGAACGCCCAGCTTCGCCCGCGCCCCGGACTCGACCGAGTGGGTCAGGGCTTCGGCGACGTTGACGTAGCGATAGCGGACCCGATCGCCGTCCTGGACCGCGTTGGCGATGACGATCTGATCGTCGATGTGGGCCCGAGCGCCCTCAGCGTAGACTTCGAAGAGCGGGGTCGGCCGCCAGGTCACCCCGAGTTGCACCGTGTAGGCCTCTTCGGCCACGAGGTCGGGGTTGCCCTCGACGACATAACCCACCGCCGGGTTCTCGAAGCGCAGCAGCCGCTCCTTGAAGTCGGGGGATCGGCGCCCGATCCCGGCCGACGCCCGCAGCGCGAGCCCGTCGAGCGGGTCGAGCCGGACGGCCAGCCGAGGGCAGAGCAGCCAGCGGCCGTCGCCGTCGGCGTCCAGGCGCAGGCCGCCGACGAGGCTCAGGTCGAGCGGCGCGTCTTCGAGCACCTGCCACGCGTCTTCGATGAAGACCGCGCCCCGCAGCATCTGCCCCTCGCCGCCGTCGAGGCGGGGCGAGGTGGCGTCTTCGATCTCGCCGTCGACGCCCGCGCTGAGCCGGTGGTCGTCGCCGAGCTCCCAGCCGTGGCGCAGGTCGAGCCCGAAGCGCAGCAGGCGGGTGTCCTGATCGTCGTCCTCGGACGAGCCACCCCGCTGGTCGAGCAGGTATTGGTCGCGCAGGCGGTCGACGCGCAGCCGGGCCGAGCCGGCGCCCATGGCGAACCAGTTGAGCCCCAGCCCGCCGCCGACCGACTCGGTGGACTGCCGACGGTCGTAGACCGCGACGCTCGAGCTGTCGACGCCGTCCCGGTCGCGCAGCTCGTAGTCGAAGACGCCGTGCAGGCGCAGGCGCCGCGCCGGCTCGCCCGCCGCCCGGATCCGCGCCCGACCGCGCAGCTCGGCGCTGCCGGTGGTCGCCGGATCGGCGGGGTCGAGGTCGTAGGCCGGGGTGTGATCGAAGCCGCCCGAGCCGCGCAGCTTCACCGGCCCCAGGCCGCCGCCGAGCGAGGCGTCGAAGGCGAGGCTCCGGTCGGTCGCGGCGCCCAGCCGGCCCGAGGCGGTGAAGGTGTCGGTCGGCCGGCGGGTGATGATGTCGATGACGCCGCCGACCCCGTCGGCGCCATACGCCGCCGAGGCTGCGCCGCGGATGATCTCGATGCGCTCGATGTGCTCGACCGGGATGCGGTCGAGGTCGAAGGTGCCGTCGAGCTGGCCGATGACCCGCTCGCCGTCGACGAGCACGAGCGTGTAGCGCGGGTCGAGGCCCAACAGCGAGATGCCGGCCCCGCCGAAGCCCCGCTCGATGCTGACCCCGCTGACGCCTTCGAGGACATCGGCCAGCGTGCGCCCCCCGGAGCGGTCGATCGCGGCCCGGTCGATGACCTCGGTGCTCACGGCGCCGTCGACCAGCCGGCTGTCGTCCCGCTGGCCGTAGACGATGATCGTCTCGTCGGCCGGCTCGCCGACGTCGTCCTGCTCGGGCTGAGCCCAAGCCGTCGGCGGCAGGAGCAGCGCGATGAAAATGGCCCGGCGGGTGAGGGTATGAGGCATGGGAGCCCCACCCGCCGGGCGCAGGGGAATCGGGTCGAGAGGATGAATCGACCCGCCGGGGCCGACCCGGGTCGATTTCATTGAATTGATGTTCGTTCTCATCTGTCTGAAGGAGTTTAGCCTGCGCCTGACCATCATTTTCAACAAGTTTCTCGCCGACCCGATGGGTGGATCTGCGAATGAGCGCTCGAACCCGCGGTACGACGCGCTCTACCGCGCCCGGGACTTGCTCTCGCGGCGGCGGTGGATCACGATGCGCCCGGTCGATCGAGGAGGGTGTGGATGCGTCGTGCAGCGTGGTTCGTCGGAGCGCTGGTGTTGATCCTGGGCTGCGATGACGGCACGGATCCCGGTTCGGGCGTCGATCCGAGCGACATGATGTCGGAGAGCGACATGCCGGGCGGCGGGGAGGACGAGGGCCCCGGGGAGGACGCGATGCCCGACCCCGAGCCGCAGCCCGACGCGACGACCGACCCCGAACCGCAGCCCGATATGGCGCAGCCCGAGGCGGACGCCGCGCCCGACGCCGAGCCGGACCCCGAGCCGGATCCCGACGTGGGGCCCGACCCCGACGCGGCGCTCAACCCCGACGCCTTCGCGCCCGACCCCGAGCCGGGTCCCGACATGGGCCCCGACCCCGACCCCGAGCCCGACGCGGCGCTCGATCCGCCCGACGTGGGGCCCGATCCCACCGAGGGCTTCTGCGAACCGTGCGACGACCACCCCGACTGCCGGGCCCTCGGCGCCGAGGCCCAATGCGCCGAGCTGCTCGACGGGCGGGGCTGCCTGCCCGGCTGCGCCGAGAACGACGACTGCCCCGCGGGCTACTACTGTCTCGAGAGCCGCTGCACGCCGGGCGGGGCCCGCTGCGACAGCTGCGTGGTGGTGGGCTGCCCCGGCGATCAGCGGTGCAACCAGCTCACCGGTCAGTGCGCCGATCGCGCCGGGCGCTGCGGGAACTGCCGGGAGGACGTGGACTGCGCCCCGGGACTGAGCTGCGCCCCGGTGGGCTTCAGCCGCAACTGCCTCGAGCCGTGTGGGGACGGCTGCCCCGAGGGCTTCGACTGCACCGATGGAGCGTGCGTGCCGGCGGCCGGGTTCTGCGATCCGTGCGGCGGAGGCTGCGTCGGTGAGCGGCCGGTGTGTGACTTCTTCACCGCGGAGTGCGTGCAATGCACCGCCGGCACCCCCTGCCCCGAGGGCACGATCTGCGACGCGGGCACCTGCGTCGAGCCCCCGCCGGGGGTCGAGTGCCTCAGCGGGCTCGATTGCCGGGAGGAGGCCCGGCCGTATTGCGTGGAGGAGGAGCAGCTCTGCGTCGCCTGCCGCAACGACGCCGACTGCGACGTGGGCGCGGCCTGTGTCGACGGGGCCTGCGCCGAGGCCGACCCCTGCGACCGGGTGACCTGCCAGGACGGCGCGGCCTGCGCCGACGGGGTCTGCGTCGGGCCCGACGGGCTGCCCGGCTGCGCCGCCGACGCGGAGTGCCCCGGCGACGATCGGCTGTGCAACCCGGCGACCGGGCAGTGCTATCGGCAGGATCAGCAGTGCGACGCCGACGGCGCGACGGCGGTCTGCCACCCGGGCAGCGACTGCATCCCCAACCCGTTCAACCCGATGGAGAACGTCTGCACCTGCGCCCGCCGCGACCCGAACGACTTCGGCGAACCGAACGAGGAGCACCGGATCCCGTGTCAGCCGGGCGGCACCTGCATCCAGATCGGCGATCAGCCCGGGTTCTGCGGATCGTTCTGAGACCGGGTGACGACCGGGTCTGCCGGCCGCGGCGCCGGCGCGGCCCGGGCCGCTGCCCGGCGACGGGCCGGTGACGTGTATCCGAACGCTTCGATTGTCGGTGGCATGGGCCGGACCCGTTTGAGATACTGCCCCCCATGCCCGTGACCGCCGTGCCATTGACCGCGCCCGACGGCGCCGAGCCGCCCGACCCTCTCATCGGACAGACCGTCGGCGGCCGCTATCACATCGTCCGCCGTATCGGCGCCGGCGGCATGGGCACCGTGTACGAGGCCCGCCTCGAGCCGCTCGGCAAGCGGGTCGCCCTCAAGGTGCTGCTGCCGACGCTGGTCGACGACGACCTCAAGCTGCAGCGGTTCATGAACGAGGCCCGGATCCTCGGCGAGCTGCGCCACCCCAACACCGTCTCGTTGATCGACTTCGGCCACCTCGACGGGGGCCGGCTCTTCATCGCGATGGAGTACCTGCACGGGGGCGACCTCGCGGCGCTGCTGGCCAAGGGGCGGGTCGAGCAGCGGGCAGCGGTCAAGATCACCCGTCAGATCGTCGCCTCGCTGGCCGAGGCCCACACCCGAGGGGTCATCCACCGCGACCTCAAGCCGCAGAACGTGCTGTTCGACGAGGTCGCCGGCGAGGACTTCGTGGTGCGGGTCGCCGACTTCGGGCTGGCCCGCTTCGACCCCTTGCTGGGGCAGTCGGATGTCGTGGACGACGCCGCCGCGGCCCGCAAGGAGGGCGAGTACGGCGGCGGGCGCAAAGGCTTCCGGCTCCAGCCGGTGCAGACGGTGCCCGGCACCCGCCTGGGCACCCCGGCCTACATCCCCCCGGAGCAGGCCTTCGCCCGGCCCATCGACCACCGGGCCGACCTCTACTCGGTGGGGGTGATGCTCTACGAGATGCTCGTGGGGCACCGGCCGTTCGACGACGAGAGCTCCCAGGGGCTGTGCCTGGCCCACCTCTACCAGGACGCGATCCCGATCGCCGAGGTGACCAGCCCCGGTGAACTGGACCCCGAGCTGGAACAGCTCGTGATGATGCTGCTCGCCAAGAAGCCCGAGGACCGCCCGGCGAACGCCGAGGTGGTGCTGACGGTGCTCGACCGGATCGCCACCCGACTGGCCCCCACGACCCGCCCGCCACGGCCCTCGCGTGAGGTCTCGCTGCCCCCGCTGCCCCGGCCGACGCCGGTCGAAGACGATCTGCCGATCGTGGTCCCCCGGACGGGCCCGCCGCTGTGGGCCTGGGCCCTGATCATCGCCGGCGCGCTGGCCATCGTGGGCTTCGCGCTGCTGCGCTGACGGGGCCCGTGGGGGTATGATGCGCCATCCCGTTCAGGAGGCCCCCGTGACACCGCCCTCATCCCACCGCCTCGCCCGCGCCGCGCTGCTCGTGTCGGCGCTTCTCGTCTCGCTCCCGGCCCTGGCGCGGGCGCCCGACGTCGGCCGGATCCCGAACGGGCAGACCCTGGGCTGCGCGAACTGCCACACCAACAACGACCAGAACAACCTGGGCCCGTTCAACCCGTGGGGGCGGGTGATCTTCGACGCGGGGCGCCAGGTGGACTGGGCGGTGGACTGCCCGCTCGATCCCGACGAGGACGGCTACACCAACGGCGAAGAGCTGGGCGACCCGGAGTGCGCGTGGGTGGCGGGCGATACGCCGGCCCAGCCCTATCGCAGCCACCCCGGCGACCCGGAGAGCGTGCCGGGGGAGCTGCCGCCCGAGCCCGACCTGGGGCCCGACCTCGGCCTCGAGCCCGACGCGATGCCCGACCCGGGTGAGCCCGAGCCCGATCCGGTCGAGCCCGAGCCCGATCCGGGCGAACCCGAGCCCGACCCGACGCCCGACGGCGGGCCGCGCGACGGAGGCGGGCAGAACGCGGGCGGCGTCGTCACCAACCTCGACGACGGCTGCGCGGTCGACCCCTCGGCCCCGGCGCCCTGGCTGTGGCTGCTGGCCGGCCTCGCCCTCACCCGCCGCTGGCGCTGAGCCCCCACCCCCTTTCCTGCGCCTGGGCCGCCTTCCCGCGGGCGCGCCGATCTGATATGCCCGCTCGCCCGCGAGGAGGTTGATCGTGGCCCGCTCTTTCGCCCAGGACCTGCGCACCATCCCCAACATGCTGTCGCTCAGCCGCATGGTCGCGATCACCGTCGCCGCGGCGGTGTTCTTCGCCGGCCATTACACGCTGGGGGTGATCATCGGCATCGCCGCCGGGCTGACCGACTACCTCGACGGCATCCTCGCCCGCCGGCTGAATCAGGTCACCAAACTGGGCGAGATCCTGGACCAGTTCAGCGACCTCTTCTTCGAAAGCGCCTGCATCCTCATGCTGGTCACCCACCCCGAGGGCCCGCACCCGATGGTGCTCTTCGCCTACCTCGTGCGGGAGTTCTGGGTCACCACCATCCGCCGGTTCCTGGCCGACGTGCAGATCAACATCGCCAGCAGCTTCATCGGCAAGCTCAAGACCAACTTCTTCGGGTGGTGCTTCGCGGCGTACTTCTTCCACGTGGCCCACGTCTTCCCCGAGCCGGTGGACAGCATCATGTTCTGGCTGGGCGTGATCGGGCTCTACGGCGGGCTGCTGTGGGCCTACATCAGCGCAGCGCAGTACAGCGTGCAGTTCATCGAGCACTACCCCGAGGCGCTGCGGCGGCTCGCCGCCCGAGACACGGACGAGGCCCGGGGCCGCGATCAGGGCAGCGCGCCCGCCTGACGGAGCGCGGCGAACACCTCGCCGACATCCCGGGCGACCAGATCGGGCCGCACCGCGCTCGCGGCCAGCTTCGCCCGATCGGTCTCCCCGGTCAGCACCAGCGCGCACAAGACGCCGTGCTGCGCGCCGAGGGTCATGTCGGTGTCGAGCTGGTCACCGATGATCAGCGTCTCGTCCCGGGTGCAGCCGAGCAGCGCGAGGCCGGCGTCGAGCATGGCCGCCGTCGGCTTGCCGAGCACCGTCGGCATCGGGCCGCCCCCCGGCATGAAGCTGTTGGTCGTCGCGATGGCCGCCGCGATGGCCCCCGCGTCGGGCAGCAGACCCTCGGCGTCGATACACGTCCGGTCGAGGTGGGTCGCGAAGTACGGCAGCCCCCGGGCGACGAGCAGGCTGGCCTCGCTCAGGCGGCGGTAGGTCAGCTCGAGGTCGTAGCCCAGCAGGACGCAATCCGGGTCATCGGCGTAGGCCGTCGGCTTCAGGCCGACCCGGGTGCACGCCGCGCGCAAGGCCGCGGTCCCCAGCACATAGGGCCGGCGCAGCGGGCTGTTACGGGCCAGCCACGCTGCCGCCGCGTCCCCCGAGGTCAGGACGTGGGCCCGATCGACCGAGAGGCCCAGCTTCGCCAGCCGCTCGACGTAGACCGCGCCCCGCTTCGAGGAGTTGTTGGTCAGCACGACCCGCGGCCGCCCGGCGGCGTCCAGGGCCCGCACGAACTCCACGGCCCCGGGCAGCGCCACCCCGCCCGAGATGTAGAGCGTGCCGTCCATGTCGATCAGGTAGCCCCGGATGCGGGCCAGTCGGGCCTCGAGCGTGGGGGACAGTTCCACCGGCGCCTCCGCGTATCGAAAGCGGGAGCATGATCGCCCCGGCGCGCGGTGACAAGCCCGGTCGGGCCGGCCGGTGATCAGAGGTCGGCCGCCGGCCGCCCCGGAGCGGGCAGCGGCGCGATGAACGGGCTCGCCGCGCAGGACTCGGGCGCCGCCGCGAGGTCGAAAGACGGATCGATCGAGCGCGCAGCGGGGCGGCCGTTGAACGAGACGACGGCGTCCGCCCGCACCTCGGCCAGAGCCGTGCCGTCGCCGTAGCGCCGGGCGAGGCGCAGCGCGTAGGCGTGGATGAGGTCGGGCTGGGTCGCCATCATCTGCGCTTGCAGCGGTGTCAGATCGGGGAACCGGCGGACGATCACCGGCGTCGCCCGGCCGGGCGGCGTCACCCGGAACTCCACCCGCCCGGTCTTGGCGACCAGCATCACCCGCCACGCGAAGCGGAAGCCCTCTTCGGTCCAGTTCACCGGGCCGGGGTAGAGCAGGCACCGCAGCGGCACGACGACCTGGATCGTGATCCACAGCGCGGCGGCGAGCACCGCCAGGCGGCCGATGGGGCGGGCCTCGGCGATCGGCGGGCCGCGCCGGGGCCAGTCGGGCGCGAAGAAGAGCGTGCAGCCCGCGATCATCAGCGGCGAGAAGATGCCGATGGGGAACAGCGCCCAGACCGCGAGGTGGAAGCCGACGGCGACGACGAACGCCGCCCGCCGGGTCCGGCGCCACGCCAGCATGAACGGGATGGTCAAGTCGAAGGCCGCCCCAGCCCAGGAGAACCCATAGGCGGCGACCGGCGCGGCGAGCAGCGGGCCCACCACCGGCCAGTCGGCGTAGGTCGGCAGCCAGGTGGCCAGGGGCTGGGCCCGCAGCAGCCAGTCGCCGTTCAGTTTGGCCAGCCCGGCGTAGATCCAGACCACCGCGAACTGGAAGCGCAGGAGGTGGTAGGCCCCCACGGGCACCACGCGCCCGGCGGGCACGGCGGCGAGCAGGACGGCGAGCAGGCTGACCAGGTAGTAGTGGTTGAGGTAGTTGCTGCGGTCGATCAGCTCGACCCAGGTGAAGCACAGCCCGAAGATCGCGGCCGCCGGGCGGGGCCAGCGGTTGGCCGCCACCAGGAGCGCAGCGACGATCATGACCCCGAAGAGCGCGTGGGTGCCGAAGCCGGGCAGCGGCCGGATCCACTCGAGCCCCGGCCAGGGGAAGCGCACCACCGGGTCGGTGAGCTGGGTCTCGATCCAGCCGTTGGCCCAGTAGCGGGCGGCGCCGATGGCCATCAAGCCACCGAACAGCGCCCGGAAGGCCCGCAGACCGGCGCCGCTGACCGGTCGCCCGAGCGCCGCGCGCAGGCCGGCCAGCGAATGCGGCATCAGTCTCCGTCGCCGCTGCCGAAGGCGAGCTGCACCGCGAGCACCCCGGTCAGGTCGACCTGGATCACGGTCTGCAACTGCCCGAGCGCAGCGATGGCCGCCCGCACCCGAGCCGGGCTCTCGACGACCGCCTCGGCCAGCGGCGACGAGATGCCGTCGAGCGCGACGCGCGCCTCGGCGTAGGCTCGACGGAAGCGGGCGTCGACGTTGACCTCGACGGTCGACGCCTCGTCCACCGCGCGCCGGGCGAGCACCTGGGGCATCGCCGCCAGCCCCGGGCGCCCGGGCGCGCCGGCGTACATCGCCCACACCGTGTCGAGCGCGTCGCGGATGTCGTCCAGGCTGCGGTCGCTGAACGGCGACTCGACGAGCTGCGGCTGAGGCACGCCGCCGGCCTTGTCGCCCAGCGGCCGGCCGAGCCGATCGTCGCGGATGACCAGGATCAGATCGCCCATCCGGTTGAGCAGCGCGCCGAAGACCGCCTCGCTGTCGGCGTAGGGGTCCCCATCGGGGGCGAGGAGCTGCCCGGCGAAGTCGTCGGTCCACGCCACGCGCAGCGCCTCGGCGAGCCGGGCGGTGTCGGCGGTCGCCGCCACCAGGTACTGGCAGCGCGCGCCGGGCCAGGGCGCCTCGGCGCCCCACAGCAGGAACTCGATGGCCGGCAGCCCCCGCTCCGCGGCGCCGACGTCGTCGATGTCGTCCGCAGTCGGCGGATCGGCGAGCCGGGCTTCGATGCGCTCGACCCGCAACGGGCGGAAGTCGATGTGCGGCCCGAGGCGGTCGGGGTAGGCGTCGTAGGGGCCGATGCCGAAGACGTCCAGCGCCTTCCACCGGCTGCGGGCCGCGCGCCACGCGTCGCGGGCGGCGTCGATGTCGGCCCCTCTCGGCGCGTCGTCGGCGCAGGCGGCAGCGGATCGCTCGGCGAGCGCGGCGGCCGCGTCGGCGAAAGCCCGATGCCCCGGCACCGCGAGCGCCTCGACCCAGGTGGCGACGACCTGCTCCCGAGCGTCGGTGGACTCACAGCCGGCGAACCCGGCGACGGCGGCTCCGAGGGCGAGGGCGACGACGGCCGGAGTCCGGCCCATCACAGCGAGTTCACGAAGCGCACGACCGCGTCCCGATCGGCCGCCGGCGCGGTGCGGAAGGCCTCCCGAGCCACCTCGCCCTCGCCGCCGTGCCACAGGATCGCCTCGGCGACGCCCCGCGCCCGGCCGTCGTGCAGCAGCCGCTGGTGATCGTTGACCGCCTCGAAGAGCCCGACGCCCCACAGCGGCGGCGTGCGCCAGTCGGCCCCGCCCGCCTCATAGACCGGCCGCCCGTCGCTCAGCCCGGGGCCCATGTCGTGCAGCAGCATGTCGGTGTAGGGCCAGATGAGCTGATCGGCGACCTCGGGCAGCGGGTGGCCGCCCGTGCGGTGGCTGGGCGTGTGGCACGCGGCGCAGCCCATCCCGGTGAAGAGCGCCTTGCCCCGCAGGACCTCGGCGTCATCGGCCAGCCGCCGGGCGGGCACGGCGAGCAGGCTGCTGTAGAGCACCACCTTCTCGAACGTCTCGGCGTCGATCTCGGGCCCGCCCTCGCCGCCGTCCCGGGCAGCGAGGCAGTCGGTCTGGGCGGCGGTGCAGTCCTGAGCGTCGAAGACCGGGGTCGTGATGCCCATGTCGCCCAGGAAGGCCCCGGCGACCTGCTGGCGCACGGTCGGCTGCTCGGACTTCCAGCCGAAGCGCCCGACGGCGGGGGCCTCGGCGGTGGCGTCCCACACCCGGTTGATGCGCCCCCGGACGCCGTCGCCGTCCGCGTCGTCCGGATCGGCGAGCGCCTCCAGCGCTTCTTCGGGGATGGCCTCGAGCAGCCCCAGCCCGATGACCTGGGGCGCGACCCGGGGCGAGATCATCACGTCGTCCGCGAGGGGCCCGTAGGCCAGCGCGTCGAGGTGGTAGGTCGGCCGCAGCAGAGTGTAGGCGGTGCCGTCGCCGTAGGTGCCCTCGATGGCCTCGTAGGTCACCGCAGCGTCGGCCTCGATCGGCACGTCGGGCAGCGCAAACGGCTGGAGCTGGCCCCCGTAGTTCGGCTCGGGCACCGGCCCGCCCACGGCGTCCACCCCGGGCACGCTCAGCCGCAGGAGCAGCCCGAGGAAAGGCTCGTCTTCGGTCTCGGGCGGGCGCCCGCGGCCGTCGCGCAGGTGGCACGCGGCGCACGAGCGGGCGTTGTACAGCGGCCCCAGCCCGTCGCGGCGGCCGGTGCTCGCCGGCGCCTCGACCCACGCCTGATTGAAGAAGCTGTTGCCGGTGTAGAACGACGGCTCGTGCTCAACGACGATGTTCTCCGCGGGGCGGATGAAGGCGTTGCGCCCGCCGAGCAGGGTGTTGGTCGTCGCGCCGCCGGGCAGCAGCTCACCCGGCTCGAGGGCGGGCGGGGGGGGCTCCTCGCCGCACCCGGCGAGCGGGGCGAGCGCGAGCAGCAGGACGGGCAGTGCGCGGGCCATTCGAACTCCGGTCTATTCGACCACCGGGATGGTCAACTCGAACAGGCGGAACGCCTCTTCGAGGGCGCCCTCCAGCGTGCGCAGGCTCTCGATGAGCGCCTGCACCCGGGCGTTGCCCTCGTCGTTGCCGGCGGCGATTTCGCGGTCGAAAGGTGGCACCAGGGCCTCGGCGAGATCCAGGCTTTCGTCGACGAGGACCCCGATGCGCCCGGCCAGCTCGCTGTCCCGGGCCTCGACCACCGCCCGGATGCCGGTCCCGCTCACCGCGCCGTACTGCCCGGCCCACACGTTCTTGATCCCGCGCACGTCCTGCACCATGTCCCGGTGGGTATTGTCCGAGAAGCAGGAGTGCTCGTCCTCCTGATCGCCGCTGTCGAGCGCGGTCTGCAATCGCTCGCCGCCGGTCTCGAAGCCGGCGAGCACGATCATGCCGGTCATCACCCGCCGCAGCCCCTCGGCCGGCTCGGCGGCGAGGAACTCATTGCGGTAGTCGCCGGTGTCGGGGGCCCACTCGGCGGTCACATCGCCGACGTGCTGCACGAGCAGATCCGAGACGATCGCCAGATAGTCCCGGCGGCGGTCGGCGTTGGGCGCCTCGCCGTCGACGAAGTCGGTGTGCGGCCGGTCGCCGGGGCCGTCGGTCGACGTGTCCTGACCCCACAGCAGGAACTCGATCGCGTGGAAGCCGGTGGCGATGTTCTCCTCGCCGCCCTGCTCGTTGAGGCCGACGAGGGCCTCGGCGGTGATCGCCTGGGACATGTCATTGATGATGCCCGCCATCGGGTCGTCGGCCACCCCGTCGATGTAGGCCTCGTCGAGCGGCCAGGCGTTGATCAGCCCCTCGGGGCCGTCGTCCTCGTCGTCGATGGGCCCACCGTAGAAGCGGAAGACCTCGGTCTGCAGGTAGGGCTCGCGGGCCTCGAGCCACGCCTGCCGCGCTGCCTCGAGGCCCGCCGCGTCCGGCGTGGTGAGGAAGGCGTCGATGGCGGTGTCGAGCGCCATCACCGCGGCGAGGCTTTCGGCGTAGTTGGCGTGCACGACCTCGGCGTAGGTCGCGAGCGCGGCGTTGGTCTCCGCGGGGATGACCTCGGTCGTCGGGTCGTCGTCGCAAGCGAGGAGCGGGGCGGCGATCAGGCAGGCCAGGATCGGGGCGATACGGTCGCGCAGCATGCGTTCTCCGAAGAAGCGTGAGGGCCGGGTCGGGACCCGGGGGTCGGTGTCGGGGCGGGATCTAGCAGCCCCGGCGCCGGAAATCCATGGCGTTGATTACCATATTCAACGAATTCGGGGAAAAGCGATCCGACGAGCGTCTTCCGCAGCCGACGCGCAGGCTCGATTCGACCGGGTCGAACGACTGCGGCCGAGCGGGCCGCATGGGGTATGCTCCACACCCGTGTGGCGCCTCTCCCCCATCGTGATCGCGCTCGCCCTCGCCGCCGGATGGGCCGGGTGCGACGACGACAGCCAGCAGGCGTGCGTGCCCGGCGAGGTCGAGCGGTGCCCGGGGGAGACCTGCGCGGTCGACCGGGACGGCACGCCGCTGTGCGTCGCGCCGGGCACCGCCGAAGAGGGCGACCTGTGCCGACTGGCGGACGAGCCGACGACGGTCGAGCCGGCCGTGCGCTGCGGGGTCGGGCTGGGCTGCCTGCGGGTGGCGGGCGTCTCGCGCTGCCTGCGCTTCTGCAACCCCACGCTGGACTTCGAGCCCTGCGAGCCCGACGGCAACCGGCGGATCACCCCCGGCGCGGGGCCGGCGCTCTTGCGGCAGTTCACCCGCTGCGTCGGGGTCCTGCCCGACCGGCCCGAGATCGGGGTGTGCGTCCTGCCGTGCCGCCCCGATCGGGGCGAGTGCGTCGCCGAGCAGGACGCCCCCTGCTCGGCCTACCCCGACGACTGCCCCGAAGCCAGCGTCTGCGGGCTCAACCCCCAGGCGCCCTTCCCGCTGTGTGTACCGGACGGCGCCGGCGCCGAGGGCGACGTATGCGACGCCGAGCGGGGCTGCGGGGCGGGCCTGCTGTGCACCCGGATCGACGGCGAATCGCGCTGCCGGCTGGCGACGGACACCGACGACGCCTGCCCGGACACCCACCGCGCGGTGCCGGTGGCCGGCGTCGTCGACCCGCTGGTGGTGATGACGGTGCGCCTCGAGTCGATCTGCCTGCCGCTGGACGAAGAGCCCTGAAGCGCGCCGCCGCTACTGGCGGCGCACGTTGTCCCGGGTCATGCGCCAGGTGCGATCGGGCTCGATCAACACCCGAAACCGCTGCTCGGGCTCGGCGGCCAGCGGGCTGTCGAAGACGAGCCGCACGTCATGCGGCCCCTCGGGCAGCCGGAGGTCGATGATCGGCGTCCAGCCCCGGGCCTTGCCGTCCACGAAGACCCGCGCCGGCGGGCGGGTGTTGAGCTGGAGCCAGCCGAAGCCACGGGGCGGGCCGTCCACCGGCCGCCGTTCCAGGGGCCGGGGACCGTCGGGCCGGGCCAGGGCACCCGCTGAGACGGGCAGCACAGCCTCGGGGGGCGGCGCCGGCCGCGGGTCGGCTCGACGGGGCGGCGCGGGGCTCGGCGCGGCGGGCGACGGCGCTTCGGCCTCGCGAGGCGGGACCCGGCGATCCGCCTCGCCGTCGCCCGAGGCCGGGGGCTCGACGGCGGAGGCCGGCCCGGGCTCGCCGCTCCTGGGGCCCGGATCGGCCTCCGCCTCGACGCCGATCACGGTCTCGGCCGGCAGGATGGGGACCTCCTCGGGGCCCTCGATCACCTCGGCCGGGGGCTCCGGAGGCGCCGCCGGCTCGGCGGGCGGCGCCTCGCGGGCCAGCCACCCGGCCGCCGCCGCCGCGCCGACGAGCGCCACGATCATCAGCGGCGTCCACCGCCGACGGGGTCGGACCGGCCGGGGCGCCTCGGCCATCAACGCGCCCAGCGCCGGCTCGTCGAGGGCGAGCGCCTCCAGCCCTTCGCCGAGCACCACGAGCAGCTCCAGGCAGCCGTCGCAGCCGGCGAGGTGGCCCGCCTCGGCCTCGGTCGGCTCGGCCCCCGCCGACAGCTCGGCGAGGCGCTCGTCGTCCAGGTGGGGCCCGCCGCCGTCGAGCTGCAGGTCGAGCCGGCCGAGGCGCGCCTCGAGGTCGGACGGGTTCATCGGCCCCTCCCCCGGCGCGGCGGCTCGTCGGGAGAAGCCGGCGTCGGCTCGACCTCCAGCGACAGCACTCTGCGCAGCTTCTCGAGGATGCGCATCTTGCGCATGCGCACGGCCGAGGCCCCCTTGCCCAGCGTCCGGGCCACCTCGGTGGCGTTGAGCCCCTCGACGAAGAACAGGCGCACGTAGAGCTGCTCGGTCGACGAGAGGCCGTGCACCGCGGCCCGGACCCGGGCGGCGTCTTCGGCGAGGGCGGCGAGGGTCTCGGGGTTTTTGCGTCCGGTGTCGGGCAGGCGGGTCAGCACCGCCGGATCGGCCCGGCGGTCGCGGGCCCGGCGGGCGAGCGCTCGCTGGAAGTAGCGCAGCGCGACCGTGTACAGCCACGAGCCGAAGGCCGCGTGGCCCTTGTAGGACCGCACCCTGCGGCCGCCGTCTCCGAGGAGGAACCCCACGAAATCCTGCACCTGATCATCGGGCTCGACCGGCGCCTCCGGCTTCCATCGGCGGAGGGCGCGGCCGAGCGCGTGGCGCACGACCGGTCGATACCGGGCCTCGAAGCCGAGCACGGCGTCGGCCTCCCCGTCGGCGAGCCGGCGGGCGAAGTCGAGGTCGTCGGGCTCGATGCGGCGGTCGATATCGGTCACGCACCCTCCACCGAGGCGGGAAGCGGCCCGAGTGTCACGCCGGGGCGGCGTTCGGGGCAAACGGGAGGCGCGGGAGAGAGCGGACGGGGCCCGGGGCTACTTGGCCTTCTTGGTCGGGGCCGGCAGCTTCTGGGGGGCCTGAGCGGGCTTGGCCTGCTGGGCGGCGGCCATGCCGATCATCATCATGGCGGTCGTCTTGAGCTGATCGACCTGGGGCTGGGTCAGCTCGAGGGTGACCTGCACCTCATCGCCGGCGGCCGCGGCCTTGATGCCGTTGACGATCGCCGCGAGCCCCATCGCCCCGGCCATCGGGTTGCCCGCCTGCTCCTTGCGGGCCTGCTCGACCTGCGTGTTGATGCTGGTGACCATCTTGCCGGCCGCGCCCTTGGTGGTGCCCATGTCGATGCGGAGCTTGAGCCCCTCGGTCAGATCGAGCCCGCCGCGCACGGTCTGGATGTCCTTCATCTCGGGGTTCTGGGTGGCCATCTGGGCCTTGACCTCCTCGGGCAGCACCGCGGCGAACCAGATCTGCCCCCCGGCCTTCGACGCCTGCCGGGCGATCCCCATGAGGCCCTGGCTGCGCGCCAGCCCGCCGGTGCCCTTCGCCTCGAGCGCCTTCTTGAGCAGCCCCTCGTCGCCGATGAGCAGGCGCTTGCCGACCTGGGCGATGCCCTGCCCGTCGGCGACGTGGTAGGTCGTGCCGGCGTGCTTCTTCTCGGCCATGCCGGCCTTCTTGCCCGCGTTCGCCTTCTGCTCGGCCTGCAACCCGGCGAGCACCGTCTTGTAGGGGGCCGACGTGTTGACCACCATCAGCGCCTGCCCGCTCTTCGACTTGACCGGGAACATGATGGTCAGCCGCTCGATGTCCTTCTCGGGATCGACCCCGAACTGGCTCTTCATCTCGGCGAAGGCCTGGGCCGTCTGGGGGTTCATCTTGGCCTGCTTGAGCAGATCCTCGACGAGCTTGGTGCCCATCAGGGCCCGGACGTCGACCTGAACCACGATGTCGCCCTGGGCGGGCAGGAGCTTGACGTCGCCGAGATCGGCGGCCTGGGCGGGGGCGGCGAAGAAGAGAAACAGGGCGGCGAGCGCCACGAGCGGCTTGCGGATCTGCATGATCTGGGGTCCTTCTCCCGAAACCGGGTCACAGAGGGGCGTCAGCATCGATCCCGGGTGCCGGCGAAGTCAACTCGCCCGGTCCGGGCGGCGCGACGACGGCGAGGCGGGCGGTCGATTCAACGGGCCGGTATCCCCTGCCCTCCCGAGGCGTTACGCTGCTTCGGGGGGCCGGTGCGTCACCGCGGGGGCGCGGCGCATCAGACACGAGACGGAGGTGCGCGATGGCATTCGAAGATCGGGTCCGGGCCATCGGTGAAGAGCTCTTCACCGGCATGCAGGGCAACACCCCCGGCGTCTTCGACAAGGCGTGGTGGAGCGGGCAGGTCCTCGAGTGGGCCATGAAGGACCCCGCGTTCAAGACCGAGATGTTCCGCTTCGTCGACGTCTTCCCGGTGCTCGACGGGCCCGAAGAGATCGGCCGCCACATCCAGGAGTACCTGCTGCGGCCGGGCATCAACCCGCCGACGGTCATCAAGATGGCGCTCAAGGGGGCCAACCTCGGGCGGCTGGCGATGCGGGTCGCGGCGGGCCAGATCGCCAAGAACATGACCGGCATGGCGAAGAACTTCATCGCCGGCACCGAGGCCGCCGACGCCTTCGCGGCCCTGGCCGACATGCGCGACCAGCGGCTGGCGTTCACCGTCGACCTGCTCGGCGAGGCCACCGTCAGTGAGGCCGAGGCCGACGCCTACGCCGCCCGCTATCGCGACCTGATCACCGGGCTCGCCGCGCGCACCCGCGACTGGAAGCCCGACCCGCTGCTCGACCGGGACGACGCCGGGCCCATCCCCCGGGTCAACGTCTCGATCAAAGCCAGCGCGATGTACAGCCAGTTCGACCCGCTGGACTTCGAAGGCAGCGTCGAGGCCGCCGCCCGCCGGCTGCTCCCGCTGTTCGAACTGGCCCGCGCGAAGGGCGTCTTCCTCAACCTCGACATGGAGCAGCACGCGCTCAAGGACCTCACCCTCGCCCTGTTCGAGCGGGTCGTCGAGGCCCAGCCCGACCGCTGGAGCGACGCGGGGGTGGTCATCCAGGCCTACCACCGCCAGGCCGAGGCCGACCTGACCCGGATCATCAAGTGGGCGAAGAAGCAGAAGCGGCGGATCACCGTGCGGCTGGTCAAGGGCGCCTACTGGGACTACGAGACGGTGCGCGCCGCCCAGGAGGGCTGGCCCTCGCCGGTGTGGCTCGACAAGGCCGACAGCGACGCCTGCTTCGAGCGCTGCGCCGCGCTGATGCTCGGCAACCACAAGCACATCCGCTCGGCGATCGGCAGCCACAACGTGCGCAGCCTCGCCTTCGCCATCGCCACCGCCGAGAAGCAGCGGGTGCCGATCGAGGGCTACGAGATCCAGTGCCTCTACGGCATGGCCGAGCCGATCAAGGCCGCCTGCGTCGCGCGGGGCCACCGGGTGCGGGTCTACGCCCCCATCGGCGAGCTGATCCCGGGCATGGCCTACCTCGTGCGGCGGCTGCTCGAGAACACCAGCAACGAGAGCTGGCTGCGGCAGGGCTTCGCCGAGGGGCGCTCGCAGGACGAGCTGCTCGCCGCGCCCGAGGCCCGGGGCCGCGACCCCATGCTGCGGGCCGTGCCGCCGGCCGAGACCCCCGCCGACGACCCGCCGCCCTTCGTCAACGAGCCGCTGCGGGACTTCGTCGACCCCGACATCCGGGCCGCCTTCGCCAAGGCCGTCGCGCGCAGCGACAAGCAGCTCGGCAGGACGCTGACCCCGATCATCGACGGCAAGGCGATCCAGACCGGCAAGACGCTCGACAGCCTCGACCCCAGCGACGGGCGGCCCATCGGGGCCGTGCACCTCGCCCGGGTCGCCGAGGCCGACCGGGCGGTGGCCGCGGCGAAGGCGTACTGGCCCACCTGGCGCGACACCCCGGCCCGGGCGCGGGCCCGGTGCCTCTTCCGGCTGGCGGCGAAGATGCGGGCCGAGCGGGACGCCCTCTCGGCGCTGATGGTCCGGGAGGTGGGCAAGCCCTGGGGGCAGGCCGACGCCGACGTCGTCGAGGCGATCGACTTCTGCGAGTACTACGGCCGGGAGATGCTGCGCCTCGCGCCCCCCCGGCTCATGCAGCGCCTGCCCGGCGAGACCAACCACCTGAGCTACCGCGGCCGGGGCGTCTGCGTCGCGATCACCCCGTGGAACTTCCCCCTGGCCATCTTCACCGGCCTCGTCGCCGCCCCGCTCGTCGCCGGCAACTGCGTGATCGCCAAGCCCGCCGAGCAGTCGATGCTCATCGCCGCCCGCATGGTCGAGCTGGCCTACGCCGCCGGGGTGCCGTCGGGCGCGCTGCAGTTCGTGCCGGGCATCGGCGAGGACGTCGGGGCCCACCTCGTCGCCCACCGGGACGTCTCGACCATCGCGTTCACCGGCAGCAAGGCGGTCGGGCTCGCCATCTGGAAGGCGGCCGGCCAGACCGAACCCGGGCAGGCCCGGCTCAAGCGGGTCGTGTGCGAGATGGGGGGCAAGAACGCGATCATCATCGACAGCGACGCCGACCTCGACGAGGCGGTGCACGGGGTGGTCTACAGCGCGTTCGGCTTCGCCGGGCAGAAGTGCAGCGCCGCCAGCCGGGTCATCGTGCTCGCAGAGCAGTACGACGCCTTCGTCGAGCGGCTGGCCGAGGCCACCCGCAGCATCGTGCTCGGCCCGGCCCGCGACCCGGCCAGCGCCCTGGGGCCGGTGATCGACGCCGAGAGCAAGCGGCGGCTGATGGGGGCCATCGAGGCCGCCCGCCAGCGGGGCAACCGGCTGCTCGTCGGCGGCGAGCCGGTCGACCGCCCGGGCTTCTTCGTGCCGCCGACCGTCTTCGTCGACGTCGACCCGAGCGACCCGCTCGCCCGGGAGGAGCTCTTCGGCCCGGTGCTGGCCATCATCCGGGCCGCCGACTTCGAGCGGGCCGTCGAGATCTTCAACGGCACCGACTACGCCCTCACCGGGGGCCTCTTCAGCCGCTCCCCGGCGCGCATCGAGCGGGCTTGTGAAGCCCTCGACGCGGGCAACCTGTACATCAACCGGAGCATCACCGGGGCCGTCGTCGGCCGCCAGCCCTTCGGCGGCTCACGCATGAGCGGCGGCGGCACCAAGGCCGGCGGGCCGGACTACCTGATCAACTTCCTCGACCCCCGCACGGTCACCGAGAACACCCTGCGTCGGGGCTTTGCGCCCGAGGACGGGTGACGGCGCCATGAAGCTGCTGACCTTCCAGGCCCGCCACTTCGCCTGGACCCCCCACACCCCGGGGCTGCCCGAGACCCACGCCGCGCTCGTCGAGACCGACCCGCAGCCCGGCGCGCTGACCGAGTGCGTCGTCGCCTGGCTGCACGTCGAAGCCAGCGACGCCGCCGACGAGGCGCGGGCGTTCAAGAAGACGCTCAAGCACATCAAGTGGGTGGCCAACAAGCGCGGCCTGCGCGCCATCGCGCTGCACGTCTTCGCCCACCTCGGCGGCGACAACGCCGAGCCCGCCTTCGCCCGGGCCTTCGTCGAGCGCCTCGCCGAGCGCCTGCGGGGCACCGGCTACAGCGTCGAGGCGACGCCCTTCGGCTGGTTCTGCGGGTGGCAGCTCGACGTCTACGGCGAGAGCATGGCCAAGGTCTTCCGGGGCTTCTGATGACCGGGCGGTGGGGAGGGCCGACCCCGCCGGGCGCCGCCGAAGCGACGCCCAGGGAGGTGGCGGGGCCGGCGAAGGGGGCCGGCGTCGGGCAGGGGCGGTCGGGCGCTCAGCCGCGCTCGCGGGGCTCGTCGACCCCGTCACCGTCCACGTCGCCCGACTCGGAGAAAGCGGGCAGCGGGGTGAACTCGCCGCCCTCGGACTGGAAGTACAGGGCCGGCTCGTCGACCCCGTCACCGTCCACGTCGCCCCGCTCCTCGAAGACCAGCAGGCCGCCCTGGGGGTCCTCGCCGTAGATGGTGATGTACGTGGTGCCATCGGCCCCGGCCGACGCCGCGCCGCCGGCGGTCTCGATGGAGACCTTGCGGTCGTCGTACCACGGGCGCTGCACCGACGCCGCGCCCTCGCCGATCGAGGTGACCAGGACGCGATCGGGCGCGACGCCGTGCTCGACGAGCACGTCCTTGATGGCCTGCGCCCGGTCGAGGCCCAGCTCGAGGTTGTAGTCCTCGCTGCCCCGGGGGTCGGCCTGACCCATGAGGCGCACCACCACCGACTTCATCGGGCCTTCGAGGCAGGTGGCGAAGCCGAGCAGCATCGCCCGGGTGTCATCGTCGACCTTCGCCGAGTCGAACTCGAAGCGGGGGTCGGGCATCTCGAAGTCGCGACACGCCTCGCGCAGCGGGTCGTCGAGGCTGACCGAGACATAGGTGGACTGCGTCGGGGTGCGGTCGTCGACGACCTGCGGCGCGTGGGCGGTGCAGGCGACGGCCATCAGGCTCGAGGCGCCGAGGACGCACAGATTGCGGATGGGGTGACCCATGGTGGCTCTCCTGTGAATGGGATGGGTGACGAACTGTGAGCTGATTCGGTGTGATTCGAAAGAGATCGACCCCCGCAGGCGCGCGCCTGCGGGGGTCGCGGTGCGGATCACCACATGACCGTGTAGCCGACGTTGGCGCCCCAGGCGATGTCCACCGCCACGACGGTGCCCTGGTTGGTGCTGAACGCCTCCGAGGTCGAGTACTCGACGTTGAAGTACGGCGAGAGGATGCCCGACCGGCCGACGAGGAAGTTCATGCCGAGGCGGGGCGCGATCAGCAGGCCGGCCTCCATGTCACCGTTCGCGGGGTTCTCGGCGGCGCTGGCGCCCACGCCGACGCCCATGAAGGCGAACGTGGTGTCATTGAACGGCAAGTGGTAGCTCGGCTCGACCACCGCGGTGAGCGCGAGGCTGTCGACCCCGCCGAGCTCGAGGTAGCGCAGGCTCGGCAGGAACGAGAGCTGGAGGTTGTCGGCAAAGAACCAGCCGATGCTGGGGGTCGCCCGGAACTGGGTGTAGTCCTCGGCGCCCGAGTAGCCGATGGCGCCGCCGAGCTCGAGCACGCCGGCCCGGCCGTAGGCCTGGGTCCCGCCGACGCCCGCCTGTTGGGTGACCCCGGCCCGGGGGCCGTCGGGGCGCGCGGCGGGCGGCGCGGGGTCGTTGTCATCCTGGGGCGGCGGCAGCTCGCCGCCGGGGTTCTCGACCGGCTCGGACTCGATCTGGGCCGAAGCCACGGCCGGCAGAGCCATCGCGAAGCAGGCGACGAGCAGCGTCGTGAGGTTGAGGGACTTCATGTGAACCTCCATCGGATCGGTGGGGAGTGATTGATTCAGTGCGTTCGGGGCCTCCCCGCCCCATGCGCCGACCCTGTTTTTCAACTGTCGTACCAAGCCCCGGATCGCGGGTGGGACGCGGTCGGCTGCCGTGAGCATTGATAGGGATGGTCCCAGATCGGGACAGCCTTCGACGGGCGTGGCCGCCCGGCGGGGCAGAAAAGGGCGTCAGCCCCGGCCGGCGTGCCCGTAGCCGGTCGCGCCGGCCCAGCGCTGGGCCCGGACGGCCAGCTTCGCGCCCTTGACGTCCAACGCGGTGAAGCGGCGGCCCTTGACGTTGAAGACGCCCTGCTCGCACGAGACCGGCCCCTCGACCTCGATGAACGGGGCCCGGGTCAGCGTCGGCCGGCTGCGCTCGAACACCTTGGGCGGCACGATCACGTTCACGAAGCCGGTCTCGTCCTCGAGGGTCAGGAAGAAGAAGCCCTTGGCGGTGGGCGGCCGCTGGCGGGTGTTGACGATGCCGGCGACCTTCACCCACTGGTGATGCCGGGCCTGCCGCAGCCCCTCGGCGGTGATCACGCCGCGCGCGTCGAGCGCGTCGCGCACGTGCGCGACGAGGTGAGGGCCGGTGGTCAGGGCCATCGTGCGCAGATCGGCGATGGTCTCCTCGCGGGGGGTGAGCGACACGAAGCGCACCGGCGGGTCGGGCGGCGCGCGCAGGGGCAGCGGGCCGACCACCGAGCGGGCGAGGTGCAGCGCCTTCCACACCGCGTCCCGCCGGCCGCCGGGCACGAAGGCGTCGAACGCGCCGGCCTCGGCGAGGATGCGCAGCGCGCCGTCGCTCAGCTCGACCCGGTGCACGACGTCCTCCGCCGAGCGGAACGGCCCGTCGGCCCGGGCCGCCTCGACCCGATCGCGGGTGCGGGGGCCGAGCCCCACGATCGAGCGCAGCCCCAGCCGCACGCAGTGCCCGTCCATGCGGGCGTCCCACGCGCTGTGCGCGAGGCACGGCGGCCGGACCCCCACCCCGTGGCGCTGGGCGTCCTTGATCAGCGTCGCCGGCGCGTAGAACCCCATCGGCTGGGCGTTGAGCATCGCCACCAGGAACTCGGCCGGGTAGAAGCACTTCAACCAGCACGAGGCATAGACCAGCAGCGCGAACGAGGTGCTGTGGCTCTCGGGGAAGCCGTAGGTGCTGAACGCCTCGATCTGCTTGATGATGCGCTCGCCGGCCTCGGGGTCGATGCCCTTGTCGGCCATGCCCGCCCGCAGCTTGTCCATCAGCGGGGCGAGCTTGTGCCGGTGCCGCTCGCTGCCCACCGCCTTGCGCAGCCGCTCGGCCTCGTCGAGCGAGAAGCCGCCGGCCACCACCGCCAGCCGCATGCCCTGCTCCTGGAACAGCGGCACCCCCAGCGTGCGGCGCAATATGTTCGTCAGCGAGGGGTGGATGAGGTCGATCGGCTCCTCGCCCCGCTTGCGGCGGATGTAGGGGTGCACCATGTCGCCCTGCAGCGGCCCGGGGCGGATGAGCGCCACCTGGATCGCCAGCTCGTAGAGCGTGCGCGGGCGGGTGCGGGGCAGGGTGTTCATCTGTGCCCGGCTCTCGATCTGGAACGTGCCCACGGTGTCGGCCCGGGCGATCATGTCGTAGACCTCCTGCCGGTCGGGCAGGCTGTAGAGCGTCGCCGGCACCCCGTGGCGCTCACGCACCAGCCCCAGGCCCTCGGCGAGCACGCTGAGGATGCCGAGCCCGAGCAGGTCGAACTTGGGCAGCCCGGCGCCGTCGAGGTCGTCCTTGTCCCACTGGATGACCGTGCGCCCGGCCATCGCCGCCGGCTCGACGGGGCAGATCTCGGCGATGGGCGTCGTCGACAGCACGAACCCCCCGACGTGGATCGAGCGGTGCCGGGGCAGCCCCCACAGGCCGCGGACCACCTTCAACAGCGCCTTCATGCGCGGCCGATCGGGGTCGAAGCCCGCCCGGCGCACGCTGTCGGCGTCGAAGCCGGTGTCCCGCCGGGCCTGCTCGGCGAGCCGGCCGCCCTCGTCGAAGCCGAAGCCGAGCACCCGGGCGGTGTCCCGGACCGCGCTCTTGCCCCGGAAGCAGTTGTGGGCGCAGACCATCGCCGCGTGGGTCCGGCCGTAGCGCCGGTAGACGAACTGGATGATCTCTTCCCGGCGGCTGTGCTCGATGTCGAGGTCGATGTCGGGGTAGCCATCCCGGGCGTCGCTGAGGAAGCGCTCGAACAAGAGATCGAAGCGGATGGGATCGACCGCGGTGATGCCCAGGCAATAACACACCGCCGAGTTGGCCGCCGACCCCCGCCCCTGCACCAGGATCTCGACCTCGCGGGCGTACTGCACGATCTCCCACATGATGAGGAAGTAGCCCGACAGCCCCTTGCGGCGGATGAGATCCAACTCTTTGTCGAGCTGCTTGCGATGCCACTCGGTGATGCCTCGCCCCCAGCGGGCGCGGGCGCCCTCCCATGTCAGGTGGCTCAGGAAGGCGTCGGCGTCTTCGAAGCCATCGGGCAAAGGCACCGAGGGCAGCGCCGGCTCGAGCTGCGCGAAGCGGAAGGTGCACTGCTCGGCGATCTCGACCGACGCCCGCAGGCCCTCCGGGGCGTGGCGCCAGCGCTCGGCCATGACATGGGGCGCCTTGAGGTGCCACTCGGCGTTGGGCTTGAGCCGCCGCCCGGCCTCGTCGAGGGTGGTGTGATGGCGCAGGCAGGTGAGCACATCGTGCAGGATGCGATCGCCGGGGGTGGCATAGTGCACGTTGTTGGTCACCACCCACGGTACATCCATCTCCCGGGCGAGGTGGATCAGGCCGCCCGCCAGCCGGGCCTCTTCGGGCAGGCCGTGATCCATGACCTCGACGGCGAAGTGAGCCCCGAACATGTCCCGCAGGTGGCCCGCCGCCCGCCGGGCCCCGAGCGCGTCGCCGGCGGCCAGCGCCCGGGGCACGAGCCCCCGGGGCCCGCCGGAGAGGCAATACAAGCCGTCGGTGTGGGCCGCGAGGGCGTCGAGCGACACCCGCGGCCGCCCCCGCGGCTCGAGGCCCCGCGACCGGGTGACGAGCCGGCCGAGGTTGGCGTAGCCCGCGCCGTCCCGGGCGAGCAGCGTGAGGGGGTGCATGTCACCGCCGGTGGGATCGGCCTCGTCGCCCACGGTCAGCTCGACCCCGATGATGGCCGGGAAGTCATCGAGCTCGCGGGCCTTCTCGGCGAAGCGCACCACCCCGCCCATGTCATCGTGATCGGTCAGCGCCAGCGCCCGCAGGCCGATGTCGCGGGCGCGCTCGACATAGGTCTCGGGCAGCGCGGCCCCGTCCAGCAGCGAGTAGGCGCTGTTCAGATGCAGTTCTGCGTATTCGCTCCCCCCCCGGGCCATGGCTAGGACCCCCGGCTTCGATGACAATGAGTCGACGGCGCGTAGATCCCGCCCGAGCGAAGCGAGGGGGCCGGAGTCGAGCACGGCATACCTAATCCAGCCATCCCAACACCCACCAGCTCTCGGTCCGCGCGTCGCGGCCGACCCACAGGATGCCCCCGTCGGCCAGCGCAAGGCGGTAGTCCTCCCGAGCGTAGGGATCGGCCGTCCACCAGCCGCCCGACAGCCGCTCGGGCCCCCGGGCGTCGACCGTGCGCCAGCCGCCGTCCCAGCGCACCGCCTGGGGCATGCCGTCCCGATCCAGGCGCACGTCGACCGCCTGGGGCACCGCCAGCCGGCGGCGCACCGGCGCCGGATCGGTCGGCGGGGCCGGCGTGGCGTCGGCCAGGGGTGGATCGAGGGGCACCTCGACCACCGGGCGCCAGGCCCCGGCTTTCTCCGGGCGGCTGTCGTCGCGGGCCTCGGCCTCGAAGACCACCGGCTCGCCGTAGCGCCCCTGCAAGCGGTTGAGGGCCCCCTCCAGCGCGCTCGGATCCCAGCGGGCGGCTCCCAAGTGGGCCTGTTCGGCCGTCGCCGGGACCGCCTCGATGACCTGGAGCCGCACCTCGACCACCGGCGAGGACAGATCGGCCGCCGCGCCCCGCTCGAGGCGGTCGCGCACCAATTCGAAGACGAGGTGCGGGTGATGCACCGGGCGAGCCGGGATCAAGGTCTCGTCGTGCTCCCGGCGATCGTCGAGCCGCAGGCTCAACCCCAGCCGGGTCGCCGAGAGGCCCTGGGCCAGCAAGCGGGAGGCGACGGTGTCGGCCAGCCCCCGCAGGCCGAAGACGAGGTGACCGGTCTGGCTCACCGGCGTGTCGAGGGCCAGCACCGCCTCGGGCAGAGAGGGCGGCGGGCGGCCCGAGGGGCGGTGGGGGTCGAGGCCGCCGGCCCGCTCGAGGGCGTCGCGGCCCCGGGCGCCGAAGCGGCTGATGATCGCCGGCTCGGGCAGCGCGCGCAGCTCGGCGACCGTGGTCAGGCCCAGGCTGTGGAGGATCGCGCGCAGCTCGCCGTCGAGGGCCAGCGCCGCGAGGGGCAACTCGCCGATGAAGGCCCCGTCGCCCCCGGGCGGCACGACGCGGATCGGGTCATCGGCGGAGGTCGTCATCGCCGCCGCCCGGGCCGCGGTCGCCCCGTCGGCGACGCCCACCCGCAGGTCGGGGTGCCCCGCCTCGGCGGCCAGCGCCCGCAGGCGCCCGGCCAGCCCCGGCTCCCCGCCGAGCCAGCGCATGCCCCGGGCGTCGATCCACCAGCCACCGCGCAGATCATCGAGCGGCACGACCATCGGCGAGGCCCCGTAGAGCACCTCGCTCATCCGCTGCACGGCGGCGTCCTGGCGCTGCGCGTCCCACGGCAGGCAGTGCAGGCCGGGCACCACCGAGCGGGCTCGGGCGGCGGTCTGATCCAGCCGGGCGCCGGCGGCCTCGGCGGCGGGGTTCATCGCCCGGACCCGGGCCCGCTCGTCGGGCTCGACGAGCACCACCGGGGCGGCGCGCTCCTCGTCGGCGATGCCCCGCAGACCGACGGCGAGCGCGAAGTCGGGGATGATCGCGCAGGCGATGCGCCGGGTGCCGGTCATCGGCCATACCTCGCGCCGGGCCGGGTGCGGCCGCCGGGTCGATCGGGCACCAGCCCGTGGCAGGCGACGCGATCGGGCGACCCCTCGACGAGGTGCAGCCGGCGGGCCTCGCCGGGGCGGCCGCCGCGGGTGCGGGCGGCGGCGACCCGCCAGGTCAGCGGCCCCCGGCGCTCGACCGGATCGAAGACCGGCTCCACCCGCCCATCGAAGACGAACCGCCGCCCGACCCGGCCTCCGCTGGCGCTCTGATCGGGCCGCCGCACCACCACCAGGCTGGCGGTGGCCTGCCGGGCCAGCCGCTGCAAGCGCAGCCCGACCTTGGGCGGCGGCGGCGGGGCCCCGTCGAGCACCACCAGCCCGAAGCAGCGGGTGCGCAGGACCACCTCGGCGCAGAACAGCCCCTCCCCGGGGCTCGGCGGGCGCAGGACCCACAGGCGGCCGGCGGCCTCCTCGGCCCAGTCGGCGGGGCACAGCTCGCGGGCGGCGTCGATCCAGGCCACCCCGACCCCCTGACGGCGAGCGCCGGCCACCAGCGCCCGCAGCAGCCCGGTCTTGCCCGACGAGGGCCCGCCGACCCACTCCACGAGCTGCCCGACGGCGAGCCCGCCCGACCCGAGCAGGTCGTCGAGCGCCCGGTGACCCGAGCGCAGCGGGCGCTCGATGGGCGCCTCGACCGGCAGCCGCTGGCGGAGTTGCTCGATACTGAACATGTGCTCAGCATGACTGTCCGCCGACGGCAGCTCAATCGCAGCGCGCGACATACTGACAGGATTTCACCGGCTGCTGACGGCGACGCTTGCGGCAGTCACATCACTGGTGACGCGCCGCGCACGGTGGGATCTGACCTCGCGAGGCGCCTGCTGTCAGTCGGCGCGCGCCGCCCGCGTCAGGGTGCTGCCGATCATTGCTGCCGGCCCGCGGGCAGGCCGAAGGGCGGGGCGCCGATCCCGTTCGATCCGCGCCGGGCGACGCGCTATTTTCATGAATGGTGATATTTTTCACCTTGAACGGATTATACCCAGAGGGACACATGCGCATCCCGATCGCCCTGTCCATCGCGCTGACCGCCGCGCTCGCCGCGCCGGCCTTTGCGCTGCCCGATCATCTGGTCCAGGAGGGGCTGGTGCTCGACGACGGTGAGCGGCCGCTCGAGGGCGTGCACCGGGTGCGGGTCCGGATCTACCCCGAGGCCCGGGGCGGCGCGGCGGTCTACGACGAGATCCACCCCGCGGTGACCTTCTTCGAGGGCTACTACGCCATCGCCATCGGCAGCGAGCAGCCGCTGCCGGCGGGGCTCTTCGCCCGGGAGGCGTTGTACCTCGGCGTCTCGATCGACGGCAGGGCCGAGCTGAGCCCGCGCACGCCCTTCGCCAAGGTGCCCGCGGCGCTGGTGGCCGACGTGGCGCAGGACGCGGTGGGCGACATCCACCCCCGCACGGTGAGCGTCGGCGAGCGGGTCGTCATCGACGCCGGCGGCCGCTGGGTGGGTGATCCGACCGGCTTGCAGGGCCCGCCGGGGGCCGCGGGGGCCCAGGGTCCGGCCGGGCCCCAGGGGCCGCGGGGGCCGCAGGGCGAGCAGGGGCCGGCGGGCGCGGCGGGGGGCGACGGCTCGCCGGACACCCCCCAGCAGGTGCGGGACAAGCTGCGTCAGGTGGACGGCAACGGCTCGGGGGTCGACGCCGACCTGCTCGACGGGCGGGACGGCAGCCAGTACGTGCGCACCGCGGCCCAGGTCCGCGACCTGCTCACCACCGTCGACGGGGCCAACTCGGGGGTCGACGCCGACCGCCTCGACGGCCTCGACTCCACCCAGTTCGTGCGCACCGCGGTCCAGGTCCGCGACCTGCTGCGCCAGGTGGACGGCAACGGCTCGGGGGTCGACGCCGACCGCCTCGACGGCCTCGACTCCACCCAGTTCGTGCGCGACGCCGGGCAGGTGCGCGACCTGCTCACCACGGTCGACGGGGCCGGCTCGGGGGTCGACGCCGACCGCCTCGACGGCCTCGACTCCACCCAGTTCGTGCGCACCGCGGCCCAGGTCCGCGACCTGCTGCGCCAGGTGGACGGCGCCGGATCGGGGGTCGACAGCGACCGCCTCGACGGCCTCGACAGCACCCAGTTCCTGCGGTCGGACGGCAACGTCACGATCAACGGCAACCTGACGGTCACCGGCACCGTCGCCAGCGCCCAGCCGTCGAGCCTGCGGGTGTACAGCGGCAACAACCCGCCCGGCGCGTGCAACGGCGGCAGCCGGGGCATGCTGTATTATGACATCGACGACGGCGCCTTCATGGGATGCGACGGCAGCGACTGGGTCTCGCTCTCGGGCGGAGGCGACGCCGGCCTGGGGCGGGGCAACGTGCAGGTCAGCGGCCACTTCGGCGACACCCGCCACACCCCCAACGGGTGGGACAACCTGCCCGGGCGCGACGTGACCTTCGCCAAGCGGCGGGCCGACACCGTGCTGCGGGTCACCTGGCAGGACGTGCTGGGTTATCACATGGTGGGCCACGGCTGGGGCTGCCGCTGGCGGCTGACCATCGACGGCGCGGTGCACGATCGGTCGGTCAACAGCCACACCAGCACCGCCCGGGGGTGGCGCATCCAGCCCATCCAGCAGGAGTGGATCGTGCAGGGGCTCGCCGCCGGCAACCACCGCTATCGCATCCAGCTCTACCGGCCCGACGCCAACTCGACGAGCGACTGCCTCGCCGGCTGGCCCAACGGCGACACCCACAACTTCATCGCCGTCGAAGAGATCGAGCCGGGCAACATCGCCGTCGCCCGCCACTTCGGCGACACCCGCAGCACACCCAACGGCTGGGCCGACCTGCCGAGCCGGGCGATCACCATCGACAAGGATCGGGACGACACCTACCTCCAGGTGACCTATCAGGACGTGCTCGGCTACCACAAGGTGGGTCATAGCTGGGGCTGCCGCTGGCGGCTGACGATGAACGGCGCGGCGGTCGACCGCAGCTTCAGCAGCCACACCAGCGCGACCGGGGGCTGGCGCATCGACCCCCGCAACCTGACCTGGGTGCTCGACGGGGTGCCCCGGGGGCAGTACACCTTCCGCATCCAGAACTACCGCCCCGACGCCGGCTCGACGAGCGAGTGCCTCGCCGGCTGGTCCAACGGCGACACCGCCAATCACATCAGCGTGCGCGAGCTGGACCGGCAGAGCGTGGCCATCCGCCGGCACATGTCCGACCGGCGGGACACACCCAACGGCTGGAGCTATCTGCCCGAGCGGGACGTGAGCCACGCCAAGCAGCAGGGGGGCACGAGCATCCGGGTCACCTACATGGACGACCTGGGCTATTACATGCGGGGGCACGGCTGGGGCTGCCGCTGGCGGCTGGTGGTCGACGACAACGCGTTCGGTCGAGCCATCAACACCCACACCAGCACCGGGGCCGGCTGGCGCATCGACCCCATGCGCCTCGAGTGGATCGTGCCGAACCTGGCCCCGGGCAACCACCGCTATCGCATCCAGCTCTACCGGCCCGACCCCAACACATCGAGCGAGTGCCTCGCCGGCTGGCCCAACGGCGACACCGGCAACTTCCTCATGGTCCAGGAGGTCGACTGAATGGGCACCACGATCTGGGCGGGGTTCAGGCGCCGGGCGCTGTGGCTGAGCGCGATGCTGTGGCTCATCGCGGGCTGCGACGGGGACGAGTCGGCCGATCCGATCGACGCCATGGCGACCGTGGACGGCGCCGGAGGCAGCGGCGGGTCCGGGGGCAGCGGCGGCGTCGGCGGCGGTGAGCCGATGGCCGACGCCGGCCCCGACATGGGCTGCGTCTGCCCCGGGCAGCAGACCTGCGACGCGGCGGGGGCCTGCGTCGAGCCGGAGACCTGCGTCGGGGACGACGACTGCCTCGCCGGGCGGCTGTGCTTCGAAGACGCCTGCCGCGCCGCGTGCCTGGTGGACGGCGACTGCGGCGACGGCGAGCGATGCCACCCCGAGGTGGCGGTGTGCGTCGCCGACGACCGCTGCATGGACGACGGCGACTGCCCGACCGGCGCCTGCGAGGAGGGCGAGTGCGTCGCCCCCTGCGTGGACGGCATGTGCCCCGGGCGCCAGATGTGCGACCCGGCGACCGGCGACTGCATGGAGCCCGACGACTGCGTCGACGACCTCGACTGCATCGCCGATCGCATCTGCCTCGACGGGGCCTGCGCGACCCCCTGCGGAGACGACGCGGACTGCGCCGGGGCCCAGACCTGCGCCGGGGGGCAGTGCGCCGAGCCGGCGGTGTGCGCCGGAGACGCCGACTGCGCCGGCGACCGGCTGTGCACCGCCGGCGCCTGCGCCGACCCCTGCGGGCGCGTCGGCTGCACCGGGGGCCTCATCTGCGACGGCGGCAGCGGGCGCTGCGACGAGGCCGACCCCTGCGCCGACGACGGGGGCTGCTTCCCCGGGCGCCGCTGCGACGACGGGCGCTGCGCCGACCCCTGCGGCGAAGACGCCGATTGCCCCGGGGTGCAGGTGTGCCGCGAAGGCATGTGCGTCGAGCCATCGGTGTGTGACTTCGACGCGGCCTGCGGCCCGGGGCGCATCTGCGCCGATGGCATGTGCGTGGACGGCTGCCCGGCGATGCCATGCCCCGACGGCGCGGTGTGCGACGCAGAGACCGGCCGCTGCGCGGTGCCCGGCGGCTGCGAAGAGGCGGCGGACTGCGCCGGCGCCCAGCGGTGCGAGGCGGGGCGCTGCGTCGAGCCGGCGGTGTGCAACGGCGACCCGGACTGCCTCGGCGACCGGGTGTGCCGCGGGGGCCTGTGCCGCGGCCTGTGCGACCGGGACGTGGACTGCGTCGGCGCCCAGCGCTGCGAAGGCGGGCTGTGCGTCGAGGGGCCGGGCTGCGTCGACGACGACGCCTGCCTCGGCGGGCGGCGGTGCCACCCGGCGCTCGCGATCTGCGTCGACCCCTGCCCGGGCGGCGGCTGCCCCGGGGGCCTGATCTGCGGCGCGGACGGGCTGTGCGCCGAGCCGGCGATCTGCGCCGACGAGGTCGACTGCGCCGGCGATCGCATCTGCCGCCTGGGCCGCTGCTTCTCGGCCGGCCCCGACGGCCCGTGCCTCGGCGGCGACTGCCCCGCGGCGTGCGTCGACTTCGCCTGCGCCGACGCGGTGCCCGGGGCCTGCGACTGCCCCGATGGCTGGGGCTGCATCGACGGGAGCTGCGCCGCGCCGGGGCCCTGCGGGGCCTGCCCCGACGGCTGGCATTGCGCCGAAGACGGCCTCTGCCTGCGCTGCCTGGGCGACGATGACTGCCCGGGGGGCGGCGTGTGTGAGGCCGGGGTGTGTCACGACCCGGCGGCCTGTGCCATCGACGATGACTGCCTGCCCGGCCATCGCTGCCCCTTCGGGCGGTGCGAGGTGGACTTCGCCGCCTGCGACGACGACCCCATCGGGCAGCCGGGCCCCGACGTGGCGCCGCTGCTGCCCCCGGTGGCCTTCACCGGGCTGCGAGCGTGCGACGGCGTCGCCGACTGGTTCCGGGTGGGCGCGGCGGGCGGCCCGCTGCGGGTGACGGTGCGCTTCGCCCGCGACGCGGCCCCGCCCCGGGTGCGGCTGTTCCCCGCCGCCGACCCCGACGCGCCGCTGTTCGAAGCCGCCCCGCAGCCGGGCGAGGCCCGGGTCGCGGCCGGCCCCGGCGACTACCTGGTGGAGGTGCGGGCGGCGCCCGGCGCGTCGGTGACCTACGGCCTCCAATTCGAAGACGACATCGACTGCGCCGCCGATCGCTTCGAGCGGCCGTGGCCCAATGACGACCGCGACCGGGCCCGGGTCGTGGCGCCGGGGGTCGTCGAGGGCACCCTGTGCGTCGGCGACGAGGACTGGTTCCGGGTCGAGGGCGACCGCCGGCTGCGGGTGGCGATCGAGGGCGCGACGGCCGACGTCGACGGGCAGCGGGCGCCGGTGGAGGCCGACGGCCCGCTCACCATCCGGGTCTCGGCGCTGGCCCGGGCCGACTACCGACTGAGCGTGACGCCGGTGGCCGATCCGGCCGCCGCCTGCGCCGGGGCCGAGCCGCTGGCGCTGGGGGTCGAGCAGGACGCCACCGTCGACGGCGGGGGCGACGACTTCGCGCCCGCCTGCCGGGGGCCCGGCGGCGCCGAGCGGGTCTTCGCGCTGAACGTGCCCCGCCCCGGCCGGCTGACGGCCGATCTGCGCGGCGGGGGTGGCGCGCTGCTGCTCTACCGGGACTGCGCCGCCGAGCCGGTGGCCTGCTCGGCCGCGGCCGGCGGGGTCGACGCCCAGGTCGAGGCGGGGCCCTATCGGCTGGTGGTCGACGGCCCCTTCCAAGGCACCGTGCGGGTCGACCTGGCCGCCGCGTCGCCGCTGTGCGACGACCCCGAGCCCCTCGCCCCGGGGCCCACCGTGATCCGGCTGCCGCTGGGCCCGGCGCAGATCGACGGCGCCTGCACCGACCCCGACCTGGGCGCGGTCGTCCGGCGCATCGACGTGGCCGAGGCCGCGATCGCCCGGCTGTCCCTGGACGGCGGCGGGGCCGAGGCGCTGGTCTCGATCCGGGCGGCGTGCGCGGACGACGCCGACCTGGGCTGCGGGCTGGTCCCGGGCCCCGCGGTGGCCCCCCGGCTGGAGCCGGGGGCGTACTTCGCGGTCATCCAGGGCGAGGGTGAGGTCACCGCCAACCTGGCCCTGGAGCCGGCGGCCGATCTGCCCGGCTTCGCCGACGGCTGCGGCGGCGGCGTGCTCGCGCTCGCGCCGGGGGCCGACCTGCCGCTGGAGGGCGACCTGACGGGCGCCGACGACACGGTCGATCTGGCCCCGTGCGGCGGCCAGCCGGGCGGCGCCGACGCCATCGTGCGCTTCCGCCTCGACGAGCCGGCCCGGGTCTCGGCCTTCATCGAGCAGGCCGCGTTCGGCGCCCGGCTGGCGGTGCTCGACGACGGCTGCGCGGCGATCAGCGCGTGTAGCGACCCGATGCTGGGCGACGTGACGGCCGAGCTGGCGCCGGGGGTCTACGGGCTGGTGATGGAGGCCAACGGCCTGGGCGGCGGCCCGTTCCGGGTGCGGCTGCGGGCGCAGTAGCCCGAGGCGGGATCAGGTCTCGCCGAGCCGGGCGAGGAGCTGCTCCTGCGCGCTGCGGCGGGGCTCGCCCTCGGCCGGCGCGCAGCGGACGTAGGTGCCGTCGGGGCCCATCTCCCAGGCGCCGGCGTTGTCGTCGATGTAGCGCTGCAAGCCCTCCTCGAGGACCCGGGCCCGCAGGTCGGGGTCGTCGATCGGGAAGCAGGTCTCGACCCGGCGGTACAGGTTGCGCCCCATCCAGTCGGCGCTGGCCATGTACAGCAGCGCCTCGCCGGCGGCGTGGAAGGCGTACAGCCGGGAGTGCTCGAGGAAGCGCCCCACCACCGAGCGCACCCGGATGTTCTCGGACACCCCGGGCACGCCGGGGCGCAGGCAGCAGATGCCGCGCACGACGAGGTCGACCTGCACCCCGTCCTGGCTGGCCCGGTACAGCGCCCGGATCATGGCCGGGTCGCTGAGGCTGTTGACCTTGACGATGACCCGGGCCGGGCGGCCGGCGCGGGCCTCGGCCGACTCGAACTCCAGCCGCTCGACGAGCCACTTCTGCAAGGTGAACGGGCTCTGCAGCAGCCGGGCGAGGCGCTTGGCCCGCCCGAGGCCGGTGAGCTGCATGAAGACCCGGTGCATGTCGCCGGTGATGTCCTCCCGGCTGGTCATGTAGCTGAAGTCGGTGTACGCCCGGGCGGTGCCGGTGTGGTAGTTGCCGGTGCCCAGGTGCCCGTAGCGCTTCAGCCGGCCGCCCTCCCGGCGCACGATGAGCAGCATCTTGGCGTGGGTCTTGTGCCCCACGACGCCGTAGACCACATGCGCCCCGGCGTCCTGCAGCTTGGTGGCGAGGTCGATGTTGGCCGCCTCGTCGAACCGGGCCCGCAGCTCGACGACGGCGGTGACCTCCTTGCCCGAGCGGGCCGCCTTGAGCAGCGACTCGACCATCGGCGAGCGGGAGCCGGTGCGATACACCGTCTGCTTGATGGCGAGCACGTCCGGGTCGCGGGCGGCCTGGCGCACGAGGTCGACGACCGGGGTGAACGATTCGAAGGGGTGGTGCAGCACCAGGTCGCCCCGGCTGAGCACCTCGAACATGTCGCTGCCGGTGCTGGTGTGGTTCAGCGAGGGCACGAACGGGGCGAACTTGAGGTCGGGGCGGTCGACGAGCGCGTGGATGGTGTCGAGCCGGTGCAGGTTCACCGGGCCGTCGACTCGGAAGACGTCGTCCTCGCCGAGCCCGAACTGGGCCCGCAGGAGCGCCTGCATCACGTCGGGGCAGTTGTCGGCGACCTCGAGCCGCACCGCGTCGCCGTAGCGCCGCCGGGGCAGCTGACCCTTGAGCGCGTCGAGCAGATCCTCGACCTCCTCCTCGTCGACCCACAGGTCGGCGTTGCGGGTCACCCGGAACTGGTGGCAGCCGGTGATCATCATGCCCGGGAAGACCTGCTCGACGTGGGCGTGCACCACCGACGAGAGCAGCACGAAGTCGTGGGGCGCGTCGCTGACCTCATCCGGCAGGCGGATGACCCGGGGCAGGCAGCGGGGGACCGGCACCACCGCGTAGTCGCTGTTGCGGCCGAAAGCGTCGGCCCCTTCGAGCGACACGATCATGTTGAGGCTCTTGTTGAGCACCCGGGGGAAGGGGTGGGCCGGGTCGAGCCCCACCGGGGTGAGCACCGGGGCCACCTGGGTCTCGAAGTATTCCCGGACCCAGCCCCGCTGGGCCTCGCTCCACCGGGCCCGCTTGAGCAGGCGGATGCCCTCCTCTTCGAGCGCGGGCAGCACGTCCTCGTTGAGGATGCGGTACTGCTCGGCGATCATCGCCCGCGCCCGGTGGGCGATCTCGCGGTAGACCTCCATCGACGACAGCCCGTCGGCCCCGGGGCGGGCGATGCCGAGCTGGATCCGCTGCTTGAGCCCGGCGACCCGGATCTCGAAGAACTCGTCGGTGATGGTGCTGGTGATCGTCAGGAACCGCAGCCGCTCGAGCAGCGGGATCGACGGGTCGCGGCCCATCGCGAGCACCCGGCGGAAGAACTCGAGCAGGCTCAGCTCGCGGTTGACGAAGAGTGAGCCGTCATCGAGGTCGGGCCCGGCCATCTCGGTGGAGTCGTGTGCGCTCATGCCACGCAATGTATCAGGGGTCGGGGCGGGGGCGAAGCTCCTCGGGCCGCGAAGCAGGGCTGGCGGACGCCGCCGCTGCACCCACGCGCCTGTCACCCGGCCGCGAACCCTCCGAGACCCCGCCCCGTGGTCCAGAACACCGTCTCGAACGCCACCTCGACCCCCGCCCGCGCCTGCCACCCCCGCACCCGATCCTCCTCGGTCTGCAAGAACCCCTCGCGGCACCCCGCGGCCGCCGCCTGCGCGATCCGCCACCGCGTCAGGCGCCGCCCGATCCCTCGACCCCGGGCGGCGGGTCGCACCGCCAGCGCGTGCAGGCCCGCGGTGTGCCCGTCGTGGGCCACAGCGGCGATACCGACCGGCTCACCCCCGAGCAGCGCCAGGGCGTGGATCCAACGCAGCGCTGAGCGGGGCGGCCCCAGAGTCCGCGCAATGCCTTCGCGCCACGCCCGATCGGCCGCGCCTGGAGCGAAGACCTCGGCGTAGATCGCGAGGAAGGCCCGCCGCTCGGCGTCGCCGGTGACGGTGACGAGGTCGACATCCGACGGGGCCGCGTCCGACGGGGCCGCGTCCGACGGGGCCGCGTCCGACGGGGCAGCGCCCGAAGGGGCAGCGCCCGAGCGGGCGGGATCGAGCGGCACCCGATGCCAGGCGTAGCGGTGCAGCGGGCGCCAGCCGAGGGCCGCGAGGCGCTCGGCCGGGGCGTCGACCGCCGAGACCACCGGCGGGCGGCCCCGGCGGGCGAGGGCCTCGGCGGCCGCGGCGAGCAGGGCCGGCCAGCCCGCGGGCGCGGGCGGCTCGACGACCTGGGCGAAGTTGGCCTGGGGGTCGCGGTCGGCGTCGGTCGTGCCGACGAGGGCTCCGTCGATGGCCTCGACCCGATCGAAGATGCAGCCCGCCCGGTGGGCCATGTCGGCCCGCAGCCAGCGCGCCGGGCTCACGGCGTCGCCCCGGCCATACCGGCCATCGAACACTGCACCGCCCGCTCGATGCGCAGCTCGGCCGTGGGGTGCAGCGCGTCGAGCAGCCACGCGCCGTCCGGGGGGTGGCCGTCGGCGGCGTCGGCCATGTCGAAGGCCACGCAGGGGAAGTCGAGGTCGAGCCACCGGCGGTGCACGTCGGCCGCGACCCGCTGGAAGCGAGCCACCGGGTCGCAGGTGTCGACCACCAGGTAGCGCCCGGTGGCGGCCAGCATCAGATACTCCAGCACGCCGGCCGGCCCGCCGCTGCGCCCCTCGGCGGCCAGGGCCTGCACCGCGGACCACTCGATGGGTCGCCGCTCGCCTTTGCCGCGCCAGAAAAGACCGTCGGGGGTCCAGTACACGATCCGGTAGCGGTCGCCGGGGTCGATGATGCCCACCAGCGGCACCCCGCGGGTCGGGTCGGGCTGGAGCCCGGCCAGGGCCCGGCCGGCGCGATCGGGGTCGACAAGGCAGCCGACGAAGCGGTCGAAGAGCGGGTCGAGCGCGCGCACCGGCGCCCCGAGGAAGCGGCCGTTGATCGCGGCCCACAGCTCGGCCCAGCCGGGCGCCTCGGCCGCCTGCCGCGCGCCGTGGTCCGCGAGCTCGACCAGGGCCCGGGCGTCGATGTCGCGCAGCGCCTGCCCCAGCCGGCGCAGCGCCGCCGGGCGGTTCTCCCGGGGCAGGAGCGCCCGCAGGCCGGGCGCGGCGCCGGCCCGCAGCCCCTCGGCCATGGTCGCGGCGAAGGCGCCCGGGCCGCGGGCGATGGCCGCGCCCAGCCGCCCCATCCCGGCGAAGGCGTCCTTCAGGCGTTGGCGGGGTCGGCCGTCGAGCGGCAGCGCCCGGTAGCTCGTGCGGCGGTGACGGCGCATGACCATGCTCGGCAGCAGCCGCAGCCGGCCGAAGCCGGGGTGCAGCCAGACCTCGACCAGCACCGACTTGGCCCCATCCGACATGGCGTCGGCCCCCAGGGCGCAGACCCGCCACCGATCGGGCGCGCCCAGCCGCGCGGCGAGCCGGCGGGTGAAGGCCACCCGGGCCCGGTCGCGCAGCATGAGCCAGCAGCCGGCCTGCTCGGCGTACATCAGGCGGGGGTGGTCGGCGGTGCCCAGGGCCTCGCAGGCGTCGGGATCGACCCCGAAGCGGGCCAGCAGCCGGCGATAGCGCGGCCGGCGGCCGGCGGCGCGCCAGTGGGATTCGACGGCCCGCCACCCCCGCAGGCGGGCCCCCGCCGCGCCGGGCGCGCGGTCGGGTTCGTGGTGCAGACTCATATGTCGCAAACGGTATCATGCGATGTGACGGCCCGACAGCGGGCGCGCCCTGCTCCGAGGAGTCGTCACATGAACGTGACGGTCGGAGGCCGTCCCCTGGCGTCCGCCCGTGCTCGTCGCGCCCCTGTCGCCCGCCGGCCGACCGTGATACGTGCCTTGCAGCCCGGAGGAGGATGCCGATGTCTCGCCCCCGCCCGCTGTGGCTCACCCTCGTCTGGATGGGCCTGATCACCGTCGGCGCCCTGGGCGTGGGGCTCGCCGCCCTGCGCTACGAGATCGTGCGCACCCCGGTCGAAGAGCTGACCTTCGGCGAGGCGTTCCGGGTCATCCCCAACCTGCGCTCGGAGTTCTACGTCGGTATCGGCGTCGGGATGCTGCTGTGCGCAGTCTACGGGGCCTTCACCCTGCGCGGGCTGTGGCGGGCCCGGCCGTGGGCCCGCTGGCTGGCGATGCTGCCGATGCTGGCTCTGCCCCCGCTGCTGTGGCTCGGCGATCAGGCCATCCGCGACATCGAGGGGGTGTACTACCCCAAGTCGCCTTACGCCCGGGCCTACCTGAGCGTCGCCTGGCCGGTGCTCGGGCTGGGCCTGCTGTCCCTGATCGCGCTGTGGCTGCCGGCGGTGCGGCGCCACTTCGCCGCGCCTTCGCCCGAGGCCCCGTCCCCCGATCGACCCTGACGTCAGGAGCCCCCATGAAGACCACCCCCGGCGGCTGGACCGTCCTCGACCGCGAGGCCCGGGTGCTCGCGCTGAACTATCGCTTCCGGGGTTCGGAGACCTCGTTCAGCTTCGTCGCGCCGCTGGCCGACGGGCGGCTGATGGTCGTCAGCCCCAGCAAGGCCCTCGACGACGCGGCCGCCGCCGAGCTGGCCGACTTCGGCGAGGTGGGCGCGCTGGTGGCCAACAACGGCTTCCACTACCTGGGGCAGAAGGCGTGGCGGGCGCGGTTCCCCGAGGCCCGCTGCTTCGCCCCGCCGAAGGCCATCGCGCGCATCGCGAAGAAGAGCCGGTATCCCCTGGACTTCGAGCCGCTCTCGGCGCTGGCGCCGCTGCTGGGCGAGGGGGTGGGCCTGCGCGACGTGCCCGCCAGCCGCTGCGGCGAGAGCTGGTTCTGGGCGAAGCTGTCGGGCGACGGGCCGCCGCGCTACGCGTGGTACATGTCGGACGTGCTGGCCAACATGCGGGGGCTGCCGCCGGGCTTGCTCTTCCGGCTGCTGTTCAAGCTGACCGGCAGCGCGCCGGGCTACCGGGTGTTCAACCTGGCGCTGAAGTTCATGGTGAAGGACGCCAAGGGCGCCCTGCGGCTGCTGCTGGAGGACGTCGAGGCCCACCCGCCGGGGGTGGTGGTGCCGGCCCACGGGGACATCCTGGCCGACGGGGACATCGACGAGCGCACCCGGGCGCTGCTGAAGGCGGCGGTCTGACGTGCGCCCGCCGGAGAACACCTTCCATCTGGCCATCCCGACCCACGACCTGGACGCGGCGCGCGCCTTCTACACCGCGCTCGGCTGCCGGGTGGCCCGGCGCTACGCCGATCGGATCACGCTCGACTTCTTCGGCGATCAGGTGGTGTGCCACCTCGACCCCGAGGCGTGTGAGAGCGACCCGAAGATGTACCCCCGCCACTTCGGGATCACCTTCCGGGCGGCGGCCGACTACGACGCGCTGCTGGCTCACGCCCGGGCGGCGGGGCTGCCGTTCTTCGCCGAGCCGTTCACCCGGTTCCGCGGCCGGCGGGAGGCCCACTCGAGCTTCATGCTGCGCGATCCGAGCAACAACCTGCTCGAGTTCAAGCACTACCCCGACCCCGAGATGATGTACTGATGGCCCGGGTGCTCATCGCCGACTACCCGGGGGGGCAGGTCATCGCCGGGGCCCGGGCGCTGGCCCGGGACGGCGACCACTGCGCGCTGGCCTGGCCCCGGGGGCGCCTCGACCGGCTGGCGATGAGCCGTTCCCTGCGGGCGTGGCACCCGGTGCCGTCGGCGATCGACGATCCGGCGGGCTTCGTGGAGGGCGTGCGGGGGCTGGTCGCGGGCGGCGGCTTCGACGTGCTGCTGCCGTTCGGGCTCGACGCGTGCCACGCCGTCGCCCGCCACGCCGACCGGCTGGCGCCCCACGTCGGCTTCGCCGCCCCGCCCTACGGCCGCTTCGCCCTGGCCAACGACAAGCTCGCGACCGCCCGTCACTGCGCGGCGATCGGGGTGCCGGTGCCCCGGGTGTTCTCCGGGGTGGGCGAGGCCGATCTGGACGCGGTGTGCCGGGCGGCGCGGTTCCCGGTGGTGGTCAAGGCCCGCAGCGGGTCGGGGGTCTCCGAGGCGCTGCGCTACGCCGAGGGGCCCGAGGCGCTGCGTCGGATCCACGGCGCGATGGTCGAGCGGTCGGGGCGGGCCGGGGTCCGGGACTTCTCGGCGCCGCTGATCCAGGAGTTCGTGCCGGGGCACATCCACGACGCGTGCACCGTGAGCTGGCGGGGCGAGGTGGTCGCCGCGCTGACCCAGGTGCGGCAGGTGATGTCCCCGATCTACGGCGGGGTGGGCGCGATCAACCGGACCACCGACGCCCCGGCCCTGCGCCGGCGGGCGATCGAGGTGCTGGAGTCCCTCGACTGGCACGGGCCGGCCCAGGTCGAGTTCAAGTACGACCCCCGCGACCGGACCTACAAGCTCATCGAGATCAACCCCAAGCTGTGGGGCACGCTGCCGCTGTCCATCGCCGCCGGGCTGAGCTTTCCGGCCCTCATCCGCGATCTGGTGCTCGGGCGGCCGGTGCGCCGGTTCCCGCCCTACCGGGTGGGGCTGCGCTTCGGGTTCCTCTTCCCCCAGTCGACCCAGGCGGTGGTCCAGCTCGGGCGGCGTTTCGGCTGGGGGCGGGTGTGGCGGGCCCGGGGGCAGCTCTGGCCCGACGTGGTCGACGTCGACCCGGCCGATCCGCTGCCCGACCTGCGCCGGGCGGCGGGCGCGGTGTGGCGCCAGTGGCGGCGGGGCACCGACGAGGCCAACGCCGGCCTGGGGCTGGCGCGGGTCAACCCCCCGGAGTCGATCCGCTGAGCGCCGCCCGGCTCACTTCGCCTTCGCCTTCTTCGCCTTCTTCGCCCCGAGCCAGGCCCCGTCCTTGAACCAGCGCTGGTAGATCGCGTCGTAGCGCCCGTCGCCCTTGATCTGGGCCAGGAAGTTGTTCAACCAGTTGAGGAAGTCGGGGTCGCCCTTGCGCACCGCCCAGCCGAGGCGCTCGTGGGTGAACGGGGTGTCGAGGAAGACCAGCTTGCCCTTGTTGCGGGCGAAGTAGATGGCGTTGAACGGCAGGTCGTAGACGAAGGCGTCGGCCCGGCCGGCGGTGACCTCGTTGACCGCGCCGGCCTCGCTCTCGAAGAGCTGCACCCGGGCGGTGGGCATGAACTTCTTGACCGCCTCGTGGGCGGTGGTGCCCGGCTTGGTGACCACGGTGTAGCGCGCCGCGTCGAGGTCCTTGTAGCTCTTGACGTCGCCGGCCAGCGCCTTGCGCAGCAGGATGGTCTGCCCCACGGTCATGTAGGCGTCGGCGAAGTTCACCCACAGGTTGCGCTCGGGGGTGATGGTCATGCCCGACATGATGATGTCGTACTGGTCGGTCAAGAGCGCGGGCATGATGCCGTTCCAGTCGAGGGCCACGACCCGCAGCTCGACCCCCATCGCGGCGGCCATCTCGCGGGCGATGTCGACGTCGAAGCCGACGATCTCGCCCTCGTCGTCCCGCATCTCGAACGGCACGTAGCCCGGCTCGAGGCCGACCCGCAGCACGCCGCGCTTGATGATCTGGTTGAGGGTCGACTTCTGCCACAGGGCGTTGTCGTTGGCCGCTGCGGGGCCGGCGGGGGCCGCGAGCAGCGCGGCGGCGATGGCCAGCGCCGCGAGCGGCAGCCGGCGAGGTGTGGAGCGATCCGTGCGCATGTCTCCTCCTCTGTCTGCTTCGATGGTCACCCTCCTGACACCCGGCGGTCAACGGCGGCGGGTGATCTCCGTGGCCTGCTTTGCATCGCCCGTGGCGCTCGGGGCATGGTGCGAGGATGCGAAACCTGCTCCCATCCGCCCTGCTGACGGCGGCCGTCTGCGCGCTCGGCTGCGACGCCGATCCGGTCGCGCCGATCGACGCCGCGACGCCCGACGCCGGGGTCGACATGACCCCGACCGACCCCGACGTCGGGCCCCCGGCCGACGCCGCCCCCGACCTCGCCCCGCCGCCCGATGGCGCCCCGCTCGACGCGGAGCTGCTGCCGGACGGGCCGCCGCTCGACGAGGGGCTGTCACCGGACGGCCCGCCGCTCGACGCGGGGCTCGACCCCGACCTCGATCCGGCCGACCTCGGGCCGCTCGATCTCGGCCCGGCCGACAGCGCGCCCGACGCGCGGCACGTCGTCGAGCCGCTGCCCGACGGGGGGGTCGATCTGGACTGGGTCGAGGTGGCCTGCGAGGACCCCGGCTGGATGCCGGGCATGTGCCTGCCGGGCGAGGGCCGGCGGCAGGAGAACGCCGGGGCGGGGCACATCGCCGAAGAGATCCCGATCGAGTACGCCGAGAGCCCGCCGGCCAGCGGCGACCACCGCAGCCGCTGGGGGCGGTGGGGCGAGTACACCTACATGCCGCCGCAGCGCTACCTGCACAACCTCGAGCACGGGGGCATCGTGTTCTTGTACCACCCGTGCGCCGAGGACGCGGCGGTCGACGCCCTGCGCGCGCTGGCCCGGGCCCGGCCGGACGACGACACGGGCGCCTTCCGCTGGATCCTGACCCCGTACCCCGAGCTGCCCTCAGCGATCGCGGTGCTGGCCTGGGAGTGGGTCTACACCGCCGAGTGCGTGCAGCCGGACGAGATCGGGGACTTCATCGACCGCTTCTACCGCATGGCCCCGGAGGACGTGCGGTCGGACGGAGTCTACGAGCGGGGCTGGATCGGCCGCTGAGCGGCGGGCGGGGCAGGGCGCGGTGGGGCGGGGCAGAGCGCGGCGGGGCGGCTCAGTGGATGTAGAGCCCGAAGCCGAGCATCGCGCTGGGGCCCGAGGTGGTGCCCTCGATGTCCTCGGCGCCGTCGGCGTCGCTCTCGATGGTCCACGAGTAGTACTCGTAGCCGATGTCGACCTTCATGAAGCCGCCGGTGCGGCCGCCGATGGCCAGCATGATGCCCGCCGCCCCCCGGATGGTGGGGCCGCTGGTGGTGGTCTCGACGGTCTCCTCGCCGATCTCGTTCTCGGTGCTGGTCGAGTTGTAGTCGACCGAGAGCTGGGCGTAGGGGAACAGCGCGTTGCCCTTGAGCCACTGGGCGTAGAACGCGGCGAAGGCGCCGATGTTGAAGCCGAGGGTGCTCGAGTCATCGTCGCCCGAGGCGGTGCCCACGCCCAGGTTGCCCCCGATCTCGAGGCTGTTCATGACCAGGTAGCCGACGCCGAGCCCGACCCCGAAGAGGGTCACGTCGGAGTCCCCGTCGACGTCCTCGATCTCGGTGGTCAGCGAGCTGAAGTCCAGCGCGCCGGTGAAGGTGATGGTGCCGGCGTCGGTGCGCTCGGGCTTCTCGAGCTTGAAGCTCCAGGCGGTGGCGGGCAGGGCGAGGGCCACCAGGGCGACGACGGCGGCGAGCGACAGGCGTGACATGGGTGAGGCTCCTTTGCAGGTGACGGATACCCGATAGAGGGTGTCGTGGATGCCAAAATGGTCGACGGGCGGGCACAAATCAATGCCCGCCGAGCAAAATCGAACAGCGCCGGCCAGCCGGGCGCGGCGGCTTCGATTGACACGGGCTTCGCGGGGCATCCCGACCCGCCGCCGCACGAGGCGCCGCCGCCCCGCACGCTGTGGCGGGCGGGGGCCGAGGGCTGGGTCGCCGAGGGTCGGGTGCTCGCCGCCGCACCGATATCGCCATCATCGGGCGGTTCCAGGCCCAGGACGAGGGCCGGGACGTGGTCGCCGCCGCGCCGGGGCGGGTGGTGCGCAGCCACGACGGCGAATTCAACCGCTGCCAGTCGGGGGACTGCGCCGATGGGGGCGGCTTCGGCAACTACGTCGCGACCGAGCACCGCGACGGCAAGGTGACCTTTTGCGGATGACGGCAAAACGGCGCCGTTCTGCGGGTTTCGGGCGGCCCCGGTGCGCCATTCGGGGCCGGATTCAGGAACAAACAGGGACAGCCCCCGTGCACCGTGGCCGGGCCTTCGTCACCCGTCGATGACCTTCAGGACCTCGTCGAGCAGATCGCCCAGATCGAGGATGCCGGCCTGCCGCTCGAGGTAGGCCCGGTCGAGCTGGCCCGCGTTGACCTCGATGACCCCGAGCACGTCGCGCCACTGCCGCTCCGACCGCTCGCCGCTCTGCCGATACCAGCTCAGCTTGTTGAGAATGATGTCCTCGGGGGTCGCCAGCGGCAGCGTTTGCCCGTCGGCGCCGATCGGGTAGCGCTTCCGCCGCAGCATCTCGACCCTCGAGGCCGGGTCGCGGCGCATCACGAAGACGTCGACCTTGGTCATCGTGCCGAGGTCGATGAGGTTGCACGACCCCCGCCGCATGACCGCCTGCCGGATCTGGTCGGCGTCGATGTAGAACTCCTCCTCGAGCGCGTCGACCAGCGGCTGGACGTGGCTCGGGCTGAGGTCGGCGACGATGTCGATGTCCTGGGTCGCGCGGGGGATGCCGTGGATCGAACTGGCGACGGAGCCGCCGACCAGCCAGTCGATGCCGAGGGCGTCGAGCGTCGCGCCGACCCGAACCGCGACGGCGAGCGGCTCGGTGAGGTCGTTCATCGCGCCTCTTCGGGGTCCCAGCCGAAGGCCTTGCGCATCGTCTCGGGGTCGATCCACAGCGCGGCCAGGCGCAGCCGGAGCTCACGGGGAGAGGCGTCGGGGTGCCGGGCCCGCAGGCCCATCAGCGCCATCTGCTGCACGCCCTGGGTGAGCTGCACCATGCGCTTCGCCTTCGCGGCCGGCGACATGCGGCGGTAGCCCTCGATCATGACCTTGCGGATCTCGGGCGGCGTATCGTCGAGGCCGATGCGGGGCTTGAGTTGGGGGGTGGTGGAGGCGTGCATGATTCGACGGTAGTCGAGGCGGAGTCTGGGGCACAAGGCGGAGCGGAAGGAGTCCCGGCTAGCCCAGGAAGAGGCTCTCACCGTCCTCGAAGGTCATTTGGCAGATGTGGTAGCCGGTTCGCTTCGGGTCGTAGACGGCAATGACGCGCTCTGGCCAACGTCCGCCACCGGCCTCGTGAGCAGTCAATTGTGCTTCGAGATCTTGCAGCAGTCGTTGCCAGAGGTCGTGCTCCAAGGTCGCGAGCTCGTTGCCTCGCTCTGGTATCAGGTGGACTCTTACTTCGTCACGACCCGGCAGTTGTACGTGGGAGCGAACATCGTTGCGCAGGCCTCGGCGTCCGAACGCCTTGGCCCCATCGAGAACCCTCTGCCAGTGTGGGCGAATCAGCTCATCGTAGGTATGTTGCCAGAGAGGACGCAGGACGAAATGGACGCTGGCGACAATGAGCCCAACCAGGGCGAGATTGACCTCTTTCTTGACGAACTTCCCCACTGCGACATCAGGGAACTCATTGACCAACTCGTCGATCAGTTCCTGATCGTTGTAGGCAGGAAAGGGCAGGTAGAGGGCCAGGGTGGGGCGGTCTGAGTTGCGCGTCATGCCTGCGGTGAAGGCGATGCTGAACCCCTTGCCGAGCTCTGACGGGTCGACCCCCTCAGGAACTTCGCCATCGGCAACTAGCACCCAGTGCCCGGGGTTATCCGCGTCGGGTTCGAGACGTGCGTTCGCCCACTTCCCGACAACCGGCAAGCTCATGTCGTGATGGTGGTGCAGAACCGCCGTTGCGGGCATCGACGCGAGAATGCCCTCCAGCTCTGCCTTGGTCAGGGTCTCACCATGTGCGTCTTCCATCGTGCCTGATAGTACGAAGCTGAAGCGCGGCATCTAGCTGATCTCCTTGCTCGGTTGTAGTGGTTGCGCTGGTTGCAGCTACACCAGCTCGGGTGCGTGTGCAACCGGACTGGCGACGCCGGCCCGCCAGGCGCCGAGCCTCCGGTGGAGGCCAGCTCGACGAACGGGGGCTGCGCGGTGGCCCCGTCGGGGCCCGAGCACCCCTCGGCTTTGCTCATGCTGGTGCTGATCGTCGCGGCCCGGCGACGCTTCGGGGCGTGATCAGAGCGGCTGGATATCCACCGAGACCGTCGCGGTGCCGCTGTTGAAGCTGAAGCCGTCGACGATGAGGAAGTAGGTGCCCGCCTCCAGGACCGGCTCGGTGATGCGCGAGAGCAGGTTCACCCCGCCGTCGTCGTCGCATTGCACCACCGCCTGGGGATCGTCGCAGGCCCGGCGCAGCTCGAGCGCGGTGTCGTAGTCGGCCGCGATCACCTCGGCGTCGAGCCGCGCCGGCGCGGTCAGCCGGATCACGATCACGTTCTCCCCGGCCTGCCCGCCGGCGCAGCCGAGTTGGATGCTGTCGACCAGGCCGTCGGTGTCGGTCTCGACGTCGCCGCCCGCGTCGACGAGCACCGCCACCACCGGGGCCACGTCGCACAGGATGGCCTCGTCGAAGTCGCCCGCCGCCAGGCAGCCGGGGTCGTCGGGGTAGTCGACGTCTCCGTCCCCGTCGTTGTCGAGCCCATCGGCGCAGATCGGGGGGTCGGGCGGGTCCTGCTCGTCGTCGTCGCTGCCGTCGACGCAGCCGGGGTCGTCGAGGTCGATCAGCCCGTCGCCGTCGGTGTCGAGCCCGTCGTTGCAGGCCCGGATGAGGCTCTCGACCTCCACCCGGGCGGTGATCGGGCCCTCGCCGACCGGGTCGACGACCACGAAGACGGTGCCTGCCGGCTGGGCGGGCAGGCGCAGTCGGCCGTCGAAGCCCTCGCAGGCCAGCTCGGACTCGGGCGCGTCGCAGCTCGACCGGGCGTGCAGGGTCACGTTCGGCTCGTCGACCTCGACCTCGATCCGGCTCAGCTCGTCGACGGTCACCGCCAGCACGGTCTCCTTGCTGCTCAGGATGTTGCGGCAGCCGGGCGCGAAGACCCCCGCCCCGAGGACCGGCGGCAGGTCGAGCACCGCGCCCTCGCCGCCGATCTCGATCACCGGCACCTCGGCCGCGCAGCGGGCGAGCTCGACCGGGCCGCCGGCGGCGGCGCAGTCGGGGTCGGCCGGCCAGTCGATGCGCCCGTCGTCGTCGTTGTCGATCCCGTCCCCGCAGGCCGGAGGCGGGTCGGGGTCGTCGGCCTCCTCGTCGTCGAAGCGATCGCGGCAGCCGAGGTCGTCGGCGTCGATCGCGCCGTCGGCGTCGTTGTCGACCCCGTCCCCACAGTCGCGCACGAGGCTCTCCACGGTCACCTGCACCTGCACCGGGGCCTCCTCTTCGGGCTCGACGATCAGGTACAGCACGCCCGCCTCGGCCTCGGGCACGGTGAGGCGGTTGGTGAAGTCCTCGCAGGCCAGCTCGGAGTTGGGCAGGTCGCACGTCGTCCGGGCCGACAGCCCGGTGCGCGGCCCGTCGAGCACTTCGAGCCGGACCCGGCTCAGCTCGTCGAGCCGCAGGGCCAGCACGGTCTCGAGCACGTCGCCGCTCGCCCGGCAGGTGCTGTCCATCACCCCCGACTCCACCTGCCGGGGCACCTCGATCAGCCCGCCCTCGGGGCCCACCTCGAGCACCGGCACCGCCGCCCGGCAGCGGGCCTGCTCGACCGCGCCCCCCGCGCCGGTGCAGTCGCCGTCGTCGGGCCAGTCGATGGCCCCGTCGCCGTCGTTGTCGAGCCCGTCGGCGCAGGCCGGCAGCGCCTCGGGGTCGGCCTCGTCGTCGTCCCGGGCGTCGACGCAGCCCGGATCGGCGGTGTCGATGGCCCCGTCGCCGTCGTTGTCGATGTCGTCGGCGCAGTCCCGCACGAGCGGGAAGACGGCCACGTCGACGGTCACCGCCCGCGGGGCGCCGGGGTCGACGAAGAGGTAGTGGGTGCCCGGGGGCAGGTCGCCCAGCTCGAGCCGGTCGTCGAACCGCTCGCAGGCGAACTCGGAGTCGGGCGCGTCGCACTCGGCCCGGGCGTAGAGGGTCGTGTCGAAGTCATCGACCGAGACCAGCACCAGCGAGCGCTCCTCCAGGGTCAGCACCAGCACCGCCTCCCGGCCCCCGTCGTCGAAGTCGCAGCGGCCCCCGGTCAGCGAGACGCCGCGCTGAGCCGGCACCGGGAAGCGCCCCCCGGCCTGCCCGACCTCGATGGTGTGCCACGGGCCGGCGCAGTGCAGGACCTCGGAGTCGTCTCCCCGGGCCCGGCAGCCGGGGTCGTCGGGGAAGTCGACGAAGCCGTCCCCGTCGTCGTCGAGCTCATTGCCGCAGGCCGCGCCCGCGATCGGATCGCGCTCGCTGTCGTCGAGCGGCTGCGCGCAGCCGGGGTCGTCGAGGTCGGTCCGCCCGTCGCCGTCGTTGTCGAGCCCGTCGTTGCAGTCGGCGTCCACCGGGCGCACGCTCACCCGGACCCGGGTCATGCCCGGCTGCGACGGCTGGGCCAGGACGTACCAGACCCCCGCCGGCAGCCGCTCGAAGGTGACGTCGCCCCGGCCGCAGGCCACCTCGGCGGCGTCGCGGGCGCAGGCGGCGCGCAGGGAGAACGTCATCGGGGCGTCGCCCACCGTCGAAAGCGTCACGTCCGACGGCCCGTCGAGGGTCAGGGCGATGGCCGACTCCCGCGAGCCGCCGAACGGCCCGCAGTCGCCCCGCGAGAGCGCGCCCCGCAGGTCGAGCGCGGTCTCGATCTCGCCGCCGTCGGGGCCGAGCGCGAAGACCGGCCAGTCGTCGACGCAGTGGTCGGTCTCGGTGTCGCCCCCGGCGTAGTCGCACTCGGGGTCGTCGGGGTGGTCGACCCGGCCGTCGCCGTCGTCGTCGGCCCCGTTGGCGCAGGGGGCCGGGATCGCCGGGTCGTCCTCGTCGTCGTCGCCGGCCCGGGCGCAGCCGGGGTCGAGCGCGTCGATCAGCCCGTCGCCGTCGTTGTCGACCCCGTCGCTGCACGCCCGCAGCAGCCCGAAGACCTCGATGTCGACCTGCGAGGCCGCCCCGCCGAAGTCGTCGAGCTCGACGAAGACGAACCAGGTGCCCGGCTCGAGCCGCTCGGCGGTGGTCGTCTCCCGGCCGCAGCTCACCTGGGTCGCCGGCGCGTCGCAGGCCCCGCGGATGTAGACGTAGTCGCTGAAGTCGTTGCTGCTCACCCGCACCGCCGACGGCTCGTCGAGGGTGAGCGCGATGATCGCCTCGGGGAAGGTGCGCCCGCCGCAGGTGCCGGCGTCGGTGGAGGGGCCGTCGCTCTCGACGAAGACGCTGCCCCCCGCCGCCCCCATCTCGATGGTCGGGCGGTCGAGGCAGCGCAGGGCCTCGATCGGATCACCCGCCGCAGCGCAGTGGGCGTCGTCGGGGTAGTCGACGTCGCCGTCGCCGTCGTTGTCGACCCCGTCGGCGCACTGCCCGGGGCGATCGGGGGCCTCGGTCTGGTCGCCGGGGCCCTCGCAGCCGGGGTCGTCGAGGTCGAGCGCCCCGTCGCCGTCGTTGTCGACCCCGTCGTCGCAGACCGGCGGCGGCAGCACCGACAGCTCGAGCCAGATCTCGAACTCCACCGGGTCGAACGGATCACCCTCCACGAACAGGAAGTACGTGCCCGGATCGAGCCGCTCGATGCGCTGCTGGCCGCTGGGGAAGCGGTAGCACTCCACCTCGCTGCCACGGTCGTCGCAGTCCGCCCGCAGGTAGACCGCGTCCGGCCGCTGCGGGCCCTGGTCGGGCTCGAACGCCAGCAGCGACGGCGCGTCGACGACCAGCGCGTACACCCGCTCGCCGTCGTAGCCCCCGCACGACCCCGACGCGCGGCCGCGCTCGTCGGGGTCGATGCGATCGCGGATGATGTGGAAGCCGGCGCCGAACTCTTCGATCTCGTCGGCGAACCCGGGGCACAGCGGCGCCTCGCTGGGGTCGCCCGCCGCCAGGCACTGGCCGTCGGCGGGGTAGTCCACCCGCCCGTCGCCGTCGTCGTCGAGCCCGTTGCTGCACTGGGGGTTCGCGTCGGCGATCTGGCGCTCGTTGTCGTCGTCGGGTCGGCGGCAGCCGGGGTCGAGCAGGTCGGTGAGGCCGTCGCCGTCGTTGTCCCGGCCGTCGTTGCACTGGGTCAGCGCGCTGCGCACCGTCACCTCGACGTCCAGCGGGGTCGGCACGACGCCCGGCGCGGCCCACTGCACGAAGACGAAGTAGGTGCCCGCCGGCTGAGGCCCGACCCGCAGCGGCGGGGCCGCGCCCGGCGCCGCGCAGGCCACCTCGCTGACCCGGCTGCGGCAGGCGCTGCGCACGTAGACCAGCACGTCGATGTCGGGCAGCGGGCCGGTGACGGCGACCTCCATGCGAGACGGCTCGTCGAGGGTGATCGCGATCACCGACTCCCGCCCGATGCCTTCGCCGCACGAGGCGATGGCCAGCGCGCCGCCGTCCTCGGGGATGACCTCTGCCCGGCCGCCTTCGGGGCCGAGCTCGACGATGCGCAGCCCCTCGGCGCAGGGCGAGCCCTCGAACGTGCCCCCGGCGGCCTCGCACGCGTCGTCGTCGGGGTAGTCGGTGTCGCCGTCGCCGTCGTTGTCCAGGCCGTCGCCGCAGGCGGGCAGCGGGTCGGGGTCCCGCTCGTCGTCGTCGGTGGCGGATACGCAGCCGGGGTCGAGCAGGTCGCGGCGGCCGTCGCCGTCGTTGTCCCGGAAGTCGCCGCACTCGGGCGGCCTCGGCGGGCGCATGTCGGGCAGGTCCCGATCGGGCGAGCCCCGGTCGACGGCCGGGCCCGCGTCGGGCGCGGCGTCGGGCGTCGCGTCGGGGCCGGCTTCGGGTGACTCGGCGTCGACCCCGCCGAGCTGCCCCGCCTCGAGGCCCCGGTCGAGCGGGCCGCCGTCGGACGGGCCGCCGTCGCTGCCCTGGGGGGTGCAGGCCGCCGTCAGGGCCAGGGCGAGCACGGCGGCGAGGGCTGATGGGCGTGGAGCGTCGGCGCATCGGGGCAGGTGACGGCGGACGGGGAATTGGAGAAACATGGCGCTTCCTCGAGAGGGTGGGGACTCTCCCGAGCGTTCCCCGTCGAGGCGCAGCCGGCTATTACACGACCATTTCACGGGTATTTCACGGGCCGCCCGTGACCCCTCAGTCGGGGCAGATGTCGTCCACGTCCTCCGGGTGGGGCGAGGCCGCGGCCCCGGCGAGGTTGCGCACGAGCTGGCCCATGACCGCCTCGCCCGCCGCCTCGTCGTAGTTGCCGGTCACCATGATCACGACCCCCCCGCAGCGGGCGAAGCGCAGGACGCTCACGAAGCGCCCCGCGGTCGGGCTGACGCTGGTGGTCACCACCCGCCCGGGGGGCGCGCCGTCGAAGGTGGGGCGCACGAAGAGCGCCGGGCCCCGCTGGCCCGCGATGCGATCGGGCAGGCTGCGCAGGATGGGATCGGCCGCCGCCGCCGGCTCGACCTCCAGATCGAGCAGCCCCCCCTCGAAGCCGCCGCCGTCGACGGTCATCGGCAGCCAGCCCCAGGGGTCGGGCGCGCCCGCCCGGTACTCGTAGTCCGGCCCCCAGCCCGAGCCGAGCAGCGAGGCGCCGTCCCACTCGGTCACCAGCGCGCCGCCGCCGCGCACGTAGGCCTCGAGCGCCTCGCGGGTATTGACCGGCAGGGTGTCCCACGCCTGGGCCCAGCGCCCGAAGAAGATGACGGTGTACGGCGACAGGTCGGGCAGCGGGTCGGCGTCGATGACCTCGACCGCGAAGCCGCTGCCCGCCAGCCCGGCCGCCAGCCCGGTCGGGCCGAGCAGGCCGACCCGGCCCAGCGGCGCCGCCCGGGCCGGGCGGGCCCAGATCTGCCACCGGAACGGGGCCCCGCCCTCAGCGGCCCCGGGCATCGCTTCGTCCCCGCAGCGGGGCAGGCCGTCGAAGAGGCCCCACGACGTCGCGGTGGCCGGCGCCCCCAGACCCCGCCCGTCGAAGTCGACCGCGAAGTCGTCCGCCGCGCCGCAGTCGTCCTCGCCCTCGAGCCAGTCCCCGTCGGCGTGCAGCCGCCCCTGGCCCTCGGCCCGGACCTCGCCCCCGAGCAGGTCGCGGCGGGTGGCGGCCATCGGCAGCGCCCGCTGGCCGTCGTCGGCGCTGAAGCAGCTATCCAGATCGGTGCCGGTCGTGATCGTGCGGTACCAGGGCACGTCGTAGAACGCGATGTCGACCACCGCCGGCCCGTCGGCCCCCCGCCCGCAGACGAAGCGCACGTCGTGATCGCCGTCGATCCGCCGCAGGCCGGGCCAGACGCCCTCGTAGTAGCCGGTCGGCGTGGGCCCCTGGAGGTCGGGGCCCCACAGCGTGCGCTGGTCGACCGGCGGCGCGCCGAGGCTGTTGGAGACCAGCGCCCAGCCGCCGCCGTCGGCCTCCTGATCGCAATAGATCGACTGCTCGACCCCGCCCGACCCCGTGATCAGGTAGGTGCCGCTGCCCCCGCCCGCCTGCCGGACGTGCTCGCAGCTCTCGAAGGCCTCGCACGAGGCCACCTCGTCCACCGCGCCGTCGCAGTCGTCGTCGAGCTCGTTGCACCGCTCGGCCGCCGGCGCCCCCGGCTCGGCGTCGCACACCGCCTCGCCGTCGGCGCAGACCCGGACCCCGTCCCGGCCGCAGGCCCCCTGGCCCACCGCGCAGGCGGCGCCCACGGCGTAGCCCTCGTCCACCTCGCCGTCGCAGTCGTCGTCCAGCCCGGTGCAGCGCTCCTCGCCGGGCGGGCCCGGCTCGCCGATGCAGACCACCGCGCCGCCTTCGCCGCAGGCCCGCTCGCCGTCCCGGGCGCAGACCCCCAGCCCCACCGCGCAGCCCCGGTCGAGCCCCAGGCCCTCATCGGTCGAGCCGTCGCAGTCGTCGTCGATGTCGTTGCACAGCTCGTCGGCCGGCGTGCCCCGCTCGGCGTCGCAGCGCAGGCCGCCGCCCGCGGCGCAGGCGAAGCCCCCTCGGGCCCGGCAGGCGCCGACGCCCACCTCGCACGCCGCCCCGAGCGGGAAGCCCTCATCGGTCGAGCCGTCGCAGTCGTCGTCGGCCCCGTTGCACACCTCGTCGACCGGCGCGCCCTCCACCGCGTCGCAGGCCACGCCCCCGTCGGCGCAGACCCGCCGCCCCTCCGACCGGCACGCGCCCACCCCCGCCGCGCACGGCTCGCCGAGCGGGAAGCCCTCGTCGGTCGAGCCGTCGCAGTCGTCGTCGATGTCGTTGCACCGCTCCCGTTCGGGCTCGCCCGGCGTCGCGAAGCACACGACCGCGCCCGCGTCGCTGCACACGCCCTCGCCCACCGCCGCGCAGGCCCCGACGCCCTCCTCGCACGGATCGCCGTAGCCCAGCCCCTCGTCGGTGGCGCCGTCGCAGTCGTCGTCCCGCGCGTTGCACACCTCGTCCTCGGGATCACCCGCCACCGCGCCGCAGCGGGTGCCGCCCGCCGGATCACAGACCACCTCGCCGTCGCTGGCGCAGGCCCCCTGACCCACGACGCACGGCGCACCCAGGCCGAAGCCCTCGTCGACGGTGCCATCGCAGTCGTCGTCGACCCCATTGCACACCTCGGGGGCCGGCGGCTGCTCGTCGATCACCCCGTCGCAGTCGTCGTCGACCCCGTTGCACACCTCATCGGCCGGCGGGCCCGCCACCGCGCCGCACGCCGCCCCGCCGTCCGCGCAGCGGAACACCCCGGTCGCGGTGCAGGCGCCGACGCCCACCACGCACGCCTCGCCGACCCCGAAGCCCTCGTCGATCGCGCCGTCGCAGTCGTCGTCGAGCCCGTCGCAGACCTCGTCCCCCGGCTCGGCCTCGGGCACGCAGCGCGCCGCGCCGCCATCGCACACCCGGACCCCCGCCGCGCAGATGCCGGGCAGCTCGGTGCCGCACGGCCGCCCCGCGTCGACCGGATCCTCGTCCGCGCGCCCGTCGCAGTCGTCGTCGACCCCGTTGCACAGCTCGTCGACCGGCGCGCCCGGCTCGGCCTCGCAGACCATCACCCCGCCCCGGCAGAACGACTGCCCCTCGACCCGGCAGGCCCCGGTGCCCTCGATGCACGCGCCCGGCGGCACCCGCTCGTCGGTGGCCCCGTCGCAGTCGTCGTCGACCCCGTTGCACACCTCTTCCGGCGCCAGATCGTCGGGCAGGACGCAGTCCAGGCGGCGGGCCGCCGAGTCGCACACCAGGACCCCCGGCGCCTCGCAGCCGCCCCGGCTGAAGGGGCACACCTCGCCGACCTGGGGCACGTTCTCGTCGTCGACGCCGTCACAGTCGTCGTCGACCCCGTTGCACTCCTCCGCCGGCAGGACGCAAGGGCCCGGCACACCGTCGACGCAGGCCCGGGTGCCCTGGCAGCCCCCGTCGACCCGGCACGGCACCCCGTCGCCTTCGCAGAGGGTCGCGTCACCCACCCCCACCTCGGGCGGCGGGCTCATGTCGGCCGACTGATCGTCATCGGAGTCGCAGCCGCCGAGCCCGACCAGCAGGGCGAGGCACGACAGCCATCGGGTGAGAGGTCGCACGGTCCGAAGATGGATCGATTCGTTCATCCCGGTCAAAACTTTGCACTGATGGTGACATTCCGACCGGCGCCCGGATGCAGTGTCACGATCGAGCCCGTCTCCGCGCGCCGCGGCCAGCATAGAACCACAACCCGAAGCGCCGGTCGACCATCGCGCTCGCCTCCCGATCGTCGGGCACCGGCAGGCTCGTCGGATCGCGCACCGGCCCGAAGCGATCGGCGGTGCGGTCGCGGGGCGGCCACCACAGGTTGGCCCCCGGGTTGTGGGCCCGATCGTCCCGCCAGCGCAGCACCGCCTCGATCGGGAGCTGGTAGTCGTGGCGGGCGTCGAGCAGCTCGGCGACGACCGACGTGAACCACTCCCGGGCCACCCGGGGCGGCGGCACGAAGTACCACCGCTCGAGCCGGGGCGCCGCGTCGCGGGTGCGCCCGGTGACCACCGCCCGGACCACCTCGCCCGGCGGCACGCCCACCGCCGACAGCGCCACCGCGCCCAGGAACCCCGGCAGGAAGTGCTTCTCGTCGGGCCGGGCCACCTCCAGGCAGCGCAGCGAGGTGCGCCGGTCGGGCGCGAGGTGGGGCAGCGTGCCGTGCAGCTCCACCGCCCGCCGCCGCCCGCCGGCGAGCGGCACGTCCAGCCGGATGGGGGGCAGCGCGTCGTCGATGTCGGCGAACTCCCCGCCCCGCCCCAGGCGCACCACCCGCCACTCGCCCAGCGGCGGCAGCTCCAGCGGATCGAGGTTGGCCCGCCACGTCTCGAGCACCTCCCGATCGCGGGCCCGGCGCACGTCGGCGAAGATGCCCACCGGGGCCTGCCCGGCCAGCGCCCGCCGGTGGAAGCCCTCGTCGTAGGCCGCCGCCGTCGCCTCGGGGTCGCCGACCCCCTGCCAGAACGCCTGCTGCAACAGATCGGCCCGGGCCCGGCGGTCCATCGACAGCGGCTCGTCGGGGGCCTCCTCCAGATCGGGGGTCGGGTTCTCGGCCAGCCCCAGCACGAAGCGGGCCCAGGCCTGCAACGGCGACTCCAGGAACCGCTGCACCGCGTACAGCGGCAGCCGCAGCGCGTCGGTGCTCGCCTCCTCCGAGCCGTCGGCCACCGCCAGCACCTGGGACAGCGCCTCCCCGGTCTGGGGGTCGAGCGAGGCCCGCAGCGCGCTCAGGTCGGGCAGGGTGCCCCCGGTGTGCTCTTGCAGGTGGGCCCGCAGCGCCCGGATGCGGGCCGCCCGCCGGGCCTCGAGGCCGATGGGGGCCAGCGGCTCGGTGGTGATGTCGCTGTCGACCTCGGCCGCCGACGGGTCGTAGGCCGCCAGCGGGTAGCGCCGGGTCATCTGGCGCAGCGCCTCGGGGCCCACGTAGCCCCGCAGTATGTATTGCAGCTCGCGCACGACCGGCGAGGGCTCCAGCGGCTCGCCGGTGGCCCCGTCCCGGGCCACGTACGACAAGAAGAGGTGCCGCCGGGCGGCGAGCAGCGTCTCCAGGAAGAGGTAGCGATCGCGCGCCGGGGGCGAGACATCCCCCGCCCGCCGCCGGGCCCGGCGCAGGTCGAGCGGGTTCTGCCGCTCCGGCGCGGGGAACTGCCCCTCGCCCAGCCCCAGCACGAACACCACCTCGAACGGGATCGCCCGCATCGGCAGCAGCGACGAGACCACCACCCCGTCGGCCTGATGCTGCCCCCGCCAGCCCTCCAGCGCCCGGAGCTGCTGCCGGGCCATCTCCCGGGCCACCGCGAAGCCGACCACCTGCCCCTCGAGGTCGGCCGCCCGCAGCGTCTCGAACGCCCGCAGGCAGGCCCCCAGCGCCACCTCGTCGCCCACCCCGTCGGCCCGCACGTAGGTCGTCACCAGCCGGTGCAGGTAGATCGCCCAGTCGGTCAGGCTCATCTCGGCCGCCGCGCTCGCCCGGGCGTCGGCCACCAGCCGCCGGACCAGCGCCGTCAGCCGGGCCACGTCGGCCAGCCCGTCGGCCGGCGTCTCGAGCGGCAGCCACGCCCCGCCCTCGGCCGCGAAGATGCGGTCGTCGCCGCTGCGCTCGCCGGTGCAGAACGCGCCCAGGACCAGCCGCCGCAGGGCCTGATCCCAGTTGTAGACGTCCTCCTGGATGTAGGTCTCCGCCAGATCGGAGCGGTCGGCGCCGAAGACGATGCCCAGCCGCTCGCACCAGCCCCGCCAGCGCTGCACGTCCTCGGCGACCGCGCCCCCGATGGCCGGGTGGGTCAGCACCCCCATCACCTCGTCGAAGCCGAACTCGCCCAGCGGCAGATCGAGCAGCCGCTCGATGGCCTCGACCACCCGGCTCTGCCCGGCGAGGCTGCGGTCGATGATGTTGAACGGCAGCCGATGCCGCTCGCGGAAGATGCTCTCGATGTGGGTCAGGTAGGCCTCGCGGTCCTTGTCGGTGACCATGACCGCGATGTGGTGGAAGCGCAGCGGCGCCGCCGGATCACCCGCCTGATCGTCGCGGTGCACCAGCCGCCAGATCAGATCGGCGCAGATCTCGACCTCCCGCCGCAGATTGGGCGCGGCGATGAAGCGCACGCTGTCGTCCGCCGCGCCGTCCGCCGAGCGGGGCCGCTCGGGGGCCCGCACCAGGATGTCCCGCTGCATCTGCCCCAGCAGGCTGCGCTCGGGCCCCGGGGCCGGGTCGACGAAGCCGGCGGCGAACTCGCACTTCGCCAGCTCGTTGAGCAGCCGGATGAACGCCCGCCCCGGCCGGCCCCACAGCCGCAGCGCCGGGGTGTCGCCGCTGCGGTCGAGGTCGAACGGATCGGGCCCCGCCAGCGCGTCCTCGCCCTCGCCGCCCGCGGCCTCGCCCGCCCGCACCCCCGCCTTCTCGCCCCGCCGGGCCCAGCCGTCGCGCAGCGCGCGCAGGCCGGTGGCGTCCACGTCCTCCCAGAACTCGAGGCAGGGGTTGATGGCATAGACGCACAGATCGGTGCGCTCGGCGAGCAGCCCGAAGACCTCGGCGAAGGCCGGCGCCACGTAGCTCAGCCCGAAGACGTGCAGATGCGCCGGCAGGTCGAGCCGATGCTGGAGCGCGTAGACCGCGTCGACCAGCATCATCCAGCGGGTCGTCGGCGGCGGCGCGGCGAACAGCGACATCTGCCCCACGTCGGCGTGCAGCGGGTCGCTCGGCGCCACCGGCGCCACCCGGGCCCGGGCCCTCTCGTCGAACAGCGCCCACCACAGCCGCCGCTGCCAGCGCTCGGCCCGGGCGTACTCGGTGCCCGCCAGCCCCGGCCCATCGCGCCACCGCCGCAAGAGCGGCCGGCGGGAGAAGCTGTACTCCTCGAACAGCCGGGCCACCTCGCCGGCGAGCTGCACCGCCCGCAGGTCGTGCTCGACCGGATCGTGGGCCACCTCGAGGTAGCTCTGCACCGCGTCGAGCCGCTCGTCGCGCACGAAGGCCGGGTCGCGCAGCCGCTTGAACAGCAGCAGGTGCAGGGCATCCCGGTCGAGGATGCGCACCCGACGGTCGGCCCGCAGGCAGCGCTCGGCCAGGAACCCCCGGAGCAGCGAGAACCGCAGGTTGGCTGCCACCCCGAGCTGCTCGGCCACCCGGAACCGCACGAACTGCTCCACCGCCCGGTTGGGCACCACCAGCTCGACGGGCGTGAGGGGGTCGGCCTCCTGCGCGGCCTCGATGCGGGCGGCGAGCGGGGCGACGAGCACGTCGAGCCGGTTGGAGTACGTCAGGTGCAGCACCGCACCGGTTTCACACACCGCCGCGCACCTGACAAGGCGCGCGTGCCGGATCACCCGGCCTCGGGGCCGCGCCGAGGGCCGGGCGCGTCACCCGAAGGGCTGGACGGCGCAGGCGGCGAGCCGGGATGATCGGATCCCCTCGGGAGGCGACGTCCGCCCGGCCATCGACGGCCGACGGGGCGACGGAGAGGAAGGCGAGCATGAGGATCCTCGGGACACAGGCGGCGCTGGCGGTGGTGCTCGCGTGGGGCTGCGTGCCCGCCGGCGGTGGCGGGGGCGGCGGGTCGGCGGCGTGCCAGCCGGGCGACCTGCGGCTGTGCGAGTGCCCGGATGGCGTGGAGAGCCGCCGCCGCTGCGACGCGACCGGCGCGTACGGCCCGTGTCGCTGCGGCGACGCGGGGGCAGGCGACGCGGGCGACGCAGGCGATGGGGAGGGCGCCGACATGGGCGAAGACGACGGGGGCGGGTGCGCGCCCGACTGCGCCGACCGCGAGTGCGGGCTTGACCCGGTCTGCGGCGTCTCGTGCGGGGTATGCGACCTCATGGAGACCTGCGGCGCCGACGGCGTCTGCGCCTGCACCCCCGACTGCGGCGACCGCGTCTGCGGGCGGGACTTCGTCTGCTTCGCGTCGTGCGGCGAATGCGGCGCCGGCACCGTCTGCGACGACGGGCAGTGCGTGCCCGGCCAGCCCCCGGTCATCGAGCACCTCTTCGCCTCGCAGGCGGCCATCGACCAGCGGTCCGGCGTCCAACTGACCGTCATCGCCGCCGACCCCGACGGCGACCTGGAGCGGGTCGACCTCGAGGCGATGGACGGGCAGGTCATCGGCACCTTCGAGACCTTCAACCAGCGCGGCTTCGACTACACGCTGACCTGGCGCCAGGCCAACGAGCTCGAGCCGTTCCACTTCGACCGCGGCGGCACCCGGCGTACGTTCCGCATCCGGGTGCTCGACGCGCAGGGCTTCCACGACACCCACGAGCTCGAGTTCCGGTTCATCTGCGTGGTCAGCGCGTTGCAGACCCCCGCCTGCAACGGCGTCTGCCTCGCGCCCCAGGAGCCATGCGACGAGATGTGAAAGAACCCGGGACAGAAGGCGGGCACCCGCTCGCCTGGACAGACCACCCGGCGATGACTCACGCTCGTGATCGGCCGCCCGGTGGGGGTGCGCCGGGGGGAGGGGGGCGATGAGCCGAAGAGTCGCGCGCAGCCCGTCGAACGCGGCGCGGGAGGCGAAGAGCGGCGCGCCGACGACCCGCGGCGCGGGCCGGCGGGATCCGCGGTCGGCCTTCGGCAACAGGGCGATGCTGCGCCTGCTCGCCGCCATGGCCGGAGGCGACCCGAGCGCGCCGCAGCCGGTGGTCCAGCGGAAGGCGCGGGGGCCCCGGGTCGCCGGCTCGGCCGAGTCGGTCGCGGCGGCGGGCGTGCAGGGGATGGGGGGGTCGCTGCCGCACCGGTCGACGCTGAAGCGCGCGTTCGCCGGGCACGATCTGAGCGGGATCCGATCTCACGTGGGGCCCCGCGCGGCGGCGGCGTCGCGGGCGCTGGGGGCCGAAGCGTACGCGTTCGGCGACCGGGTGGCGTTCGCCGAGCCGCGGCCGAGCCTGTTCACCGCCGCGCACGAGACGGCGCACGTCCTCCAGCAGCGGCAGGGGGTGCAGCTCGCGGGCGGCGTCGGGCGGGTGGGTGATCGCTACGAGGAGAACGCCGACGCGGTCGCCGAGGCCGTCGTGGCGGGCAAGCGGCTGCCGCCCATCCTCGGCGGCGGGGGCGGGGGCCCGGCGGTGCAGCGCCGCAGCAAGCTGCACAAGTTCGTCGACAAGCAGCGGCAGCTCACCGACGAGGAGCGCGAGGGGCACACGACGGTCGGCTTCGAATTCGAGTTCGCCAAGATGACGGACGCCGGGCCGCTGCACGGTCGGACGCACGTCGAGATCGGCGAGTCGTCCAGGATGGACCGGCCGCCGCTCCCGTTCGTGCTCGAGACCGACGCGGGCGACGCGCTCGAGCTGGTGACGCCGCCGTTCTGGCTGCCGACCTTCGGCGATCGGCTGCTGCCGCGCGCCGACGCGGTCGACGGGGTCATCGGGCTGTTCCAGCGCACGCTCGGCCGCCTCGTCGACGGGGAACCCACGATCGGGCAGGTGGTGACGTCGCTGCGATCGAATGGCATCGACATGGCTCTCCGGCCGGTTGGGGGAGATGAGCCGGTGGCCCGGGAGACGATGGAGCGCATCCGTCTCGAGACGCTCAAGAAGGCGAGGCCAGAGGCGGAGAGCGGCGCCGAGGGGATCGCGACGCACGTCAACATCGCGACCGACGCATCGGGCGACGCGCTGCTCAATCAGGGGTTCCGCGGCGACCGCCTCTCGGATGACGAGATCATCCGCGAGTTCACCGACCTCGAAGATGCGGTCTTCGCCACGCTCGTCGAGAACACGATGGGCCGTGATCACGATGAGGACGCCGACCTCCGCGCGCGGGTCGCCGAGCGGATAGAGGCTCACAAGGAGACGCTGGAGGGTCAGGCCGAGGGCCTCGAAGAGGCGTTCCACGCCAAGGCCGCGACCGTGCTCGACAACCGCCCCCGCAAGCGGGCTGCGTTCGAGGACGAGGCCACCGCGGCCAAGGACGACATCCTGAGTTCGGTGGACGCCATCGACCCGGAGGTGCTCCGCCGGCCGCTGGTGATGTCGTTCGACGTCGCCCGATTGGCGGCCGACGTCTCCGAGGTGGCCGACCGCATCGACACGGGCTTCCACGATCTGCTCGAGCGGCTCAACTCGGCCAGGGCGTTCTGGAGGCGCACGGTCAAGCCGCGGGACATCGCCTTCGTCTCTCGGGGCCCGGCCGTCGCCCTGGCGGCGCGGCGCGCGCTCAGGCGGGTGCCGCTGCGCGGGGAGGACGACCCGGCGCTGTCGGCGTTCCTGCGGACGCTGGCGCGCACGATCGCCGGGCAGATGGCGGTCCCGGCGATCGAGGCGCGGCGGGAGCACCTGATCGCGCCCGACCTCGATCAGGCCAGATTCCAGAAATTCTGCCGGCTGTATGCGAGCCGGGTGAAGGACGTGCGCGGGGTCTGGGCCAAGGCGTCGCTGCTCGACATCGGGCTCGGCGTGCTGAGCCACGACGCGTGGGGCAAGGTGAGGCGGGCTCTCGACGACCACGACGTCAAGGACGCGATCCACGACAGCCTGCGGGACTCACACAAGTCCGCGAGGCGAGGCCTCCTCGCTCCGCACGCCCCCATCGTCCAGGCCGACGAAGTCTGGCCCCACGTCGACGATCTCATGACCGACGTCGTCGCCTTCATCGAGGCCGAGCACCTCGCCGAGGTCGACCACGACGACGAGCCGGTGGTCTCCAACGAAGAGCGGATGCAGATGTCGGTGATGGATGACCGGCCGATCGACTTCATGGAGCACCACCGGTCGCTGATGACGCCCCGGCAGGACACGTTGATCCCACCCGATCAGGTCACGATGCCCGACATCTGGGGCGACAAGACCCGGCAATACGTCGTCGAGCTGCGGACCGACGCGGTCGAGCGGCTCCGGCGGATCCAGGAGCTCGGCGAGTTCGAGGACGGGTTCTGACCAGATCGGCCTCTCCCGGCCGAAGTCACACCGGTGGCCGGTGCCCGGATCGGGGGTGCCAGGCACCTGGATCTGGATCGGGGGTGCCTGGCACCTGGATCTGGGCACCTGGATCTGGATCCGGGCACCTGGATCGGGCAGCTCTCTCGGGCCCTTACCCCAGGGGCGTGGCGCCCGACGGCCATATCGATGGCCCGCGAGCCCCGGGCGCGGGCTCGATCGCGGGGGCGATGGCCCGAGAATGACGGCGCCCGGCGGATTTTCGGCCGGCGCGCCGGAGAAAATGCCGCCGCCGGTCTACTTTCGTGACGGCTTTGCCCCAGAAGTGCCGGCCGAGGCCCCGATTTTCAGACGCCTTGCGCCCGTCGAGCCACCCCCAAGGCCCCTTTCGGCAGACGCGCCGCCCGTCCAAGACCGGGCGGTGGCCTGATTCTGGCGAAGCGATGGCGGCTCCGAACCGCCGACAGGGGGGTGGATCGCCAGTGCTTTGCGCCCGGGAGGCCTCGCGAGGACCCCCCGGCGCCATTCACCCGGGCGCTGTCGCGAGGTCAGGGCGCCCGGATCGGATGGCGCGGGGGGCCCTCGCGCGGGCTCGGCGGGGCAAAGGCCTGGCCGAGGGGCGGCCTGGGGGTGGCTCGACGGGGGCAAAGGCCCGCCGAATCGGCCCGGCGGGTGGCCCGCCCGCGCCATTCGCCCCGCCCGAGCGTCGCGCCGCCGGCACTTGTGGGGCAAAGCCGTCACCGAAGTGGACCGGCGCCGGCATTTTTTCCGGCGGGCCGGGCGAGAATGAGCCCCGGACGGGGCCGGGGGGCTGTAACGGCGCTGATCGTCCCCCGGGCGCTGCGTTCGTGCGCCATGGCCTGCCGAGGTGCTGCCGAGGTGCGGTGCTGCCGAGGTGCTGCCGAGGTGCGGTGCTGCCGAGGTGCTGCCGCCCGGCCGAAGTCACACCGGTGGCCGGTGCCTGCGCTGCCCCTCGATATCGTCGACGAGGCGCGCATGAAGGGACGCGAACTTCCGCTCCAGCGCGGCGGAGAACCTCAGGTAGCCATCAGCGAAGGCATCCAGCTCGTATTGGAATGCCTCACGGTAGGCCAGGAGCTGGAAGACATGCTCGACGTGGGCGAGCTCGATCTCGCTGCCATGGGACTTCAAGAACACCAGATCGACCGGGATCCCATGCTTCAGGGAGAAGCGACGGAAGCCTTCATGGTAGACCGGGTACCACGCCGTGGCGAAGACCTCGTTGGCGAAGAGCGCCCCCATGGCCGCCGCCGGGCTGTCGCCGCCGAGCAAACCGAGCAGCGCCTCGTCGAAGAAGCGCGACGCGGCCTCCCCCCACGCCCGGCAGTCCTCGGCGCTCATGTCCAGGGAGCGGACGAGGTCGAAGATCATCTTGATGTGCGTCGTGCCCTGCTGCTCGAGGCCGACGGCGTCCAGATCGGCGCCGAACTCCGTCGCGAGCAGGGGGTCGAGGAACTCACAGATGAACGCCGGGTGATCGACGAGACCCCTCCGCATCTGCGTGAGCCCGACGATGACATTGAGGTTGTATCCCACCTGCATCGCCGCGACCTGCCTGGCGAACCCCAGCGAGAACGTGCCATCCCGGAACGAGAGCAGGAAGGGGTGCTGCCCCATCCGCGTGCGCTCCCCCTCGATCTCTGCCTGATTCGACGGCAGCGACGCTTCGGCCTTCGTCATCGACATCCTCCCTCGGCGAGGCGTCCACGCGTATCAGACTCCACCCCCCGCTTCAACGCGCGGGACCGTCGTCGTGGCGGGTGAGCCGAACCGGGTCCCGCCCCCGTCGGGCGCGGTCGAGCGCGGCGTCGATGGGGCCCCGATCGGTGCCCCCGAAGGCGACGCGGCGGACGTCTCCATCCATCCAGTCGAAATACGCCCGCCCCCCGACGTCGCGGCAGTAGAAGTGCTCGAGGAGATCGGCGTGGGCCCCGACGGTCCGCGCGACGTAGCCGTCGAGCGGCCCGGCCTCGAGCGCCGCGCTCAGCCCCGAGGTCCAGAGGAGCCGCGCCAGCCCCGAGCGTCGGTGGCGGGGGGTGACGACGATCCAATCCGCGTAGAAGAGCCGCGGGGCGGGTTGCTCCAGGCGGCGCAGCAGGCACTCGACCTCTTCCGCGCTGGCGCGGGCCGCGTCGCTGAGGCCGAGGCCGCTCGCCCGCTCTCGGGCCCGGACCGCCGCCGCGGCTTCATCGCGCAGCCCGAGCCGCAGGTTCTCCGAGGCCGCGCCGAGGGGGTAGCCCCAGAAAGCGCCCGCGAGGGCGCCCCCGATGGTGGCCCACAGGAGCACGGGTCCACCGCGCTTCCCCGCCGAGACCAGCGCGTGGATGTCGCCGCCGAGTATGGCGTCGACCGACGCGAAGGCGGGCTGGTGGGCATACGGGCTGCCGGCGAGGCCGTCGTGGAGGAGCGCGGCCAGCCTGGTCTGCCCCTCGAGGGCGTCGCTGCCTCCCAGGGATTCGAATCCGAGTTCGAGGCTGGTCGCGACATGGAGGTCCACTCATCGACCCTGTGGTGCTGCGCCGCCCCTCACGAGGCGGGTCGATGCGAGACGTTGTAGGGTGTCGGGGTGGGTGTCAACCACCGTAGGGCGTCGGGGGGCGTCGGGCCGCCGGCCGCGCTGGCCCGCCCGCCTCAGCTCGTCGGCATCGGCGAGGCCGGCGGCTCCGGCTCGGGGTCGGCCACCGCCGCCTCGGCCTCCAGGTCGCTGTCGGGCCCCACGACCCCCCGGACCATCCACCAGGCGACGCCGCCCGCGATCAGGTTGCCCACGGCCAGCCCGCCGAAGATGCCTTCGACCCCGAACAGCGCCTCGCCGATCAGGGCCAGCGGCAGGGCGAGCACGAACAGCCGGGTCACGATGACCGCCGCCGAGTGCAGCGGGCGGTTGAGCGCGTTGAAGGTGGTGTTGGCCATGATCGCCACCCCGAAGGCGCCGTAGCTCACCGGCACCAGCCACAGGTAGTGGCGGGTCACGTCGACCACCCGGGGGTCGTCGGCGAAGAAGCCGCCGATGGTCGAGGCGCCGATCGCCAGCAGCCCGGCCACCGCCAGCCCGTAGAGCAGGCAGAAGCGCAGCGAGAGGTACACCGCCTCCCGGATGCGGCCGCAGGCCTTCGCCCCGAAGTTCTGCCCCACGAACGGGGCCATGCCCGAGCCCAGGGCGAAGACGGCCACCATCGCCAGGGCCTCGACCCGCCCGCCGACGCCGAAGCCGGCGACCGCCTCCGGGCCGTGGCCCGAGACCATGCGGGTCAGGATGCCGTTGGCCACCGGCACCAGCAGGAAGGTGCCCGCCGCCGGCAGCCCCACGTAGAGGATGGCCTTCCACGAGGCCCACACCCGGGCCACGCGGGGCCACTCGAACGCCAGCATGCGCTCCCGCCGATGCAGCACCCACAGCGCGGCGCAGAAGGTCGTGATCCAGGCGAGCACCGTCGCCAGCGCCCCGCCGAAGAGCCCCAGGCGGGGGAAGGGCCCCAGGCCGAAGATCAGGAGCGGGTCGAGGATCAGGTTCACCCCGCCGGCGCAGATCATGATGAGGCTGGGGGTCTTCGTATCGCCGGTGGCCCGGATCGCGGCGTTGCCCACCATCGGCACCACCAGGAAGCCCAGCCCGAAGTAGATCGGGCGCATGTACTCGGCGATGAGCGGCACCATCTCGGGGTCGGCGCCCAGCGCCAGGAAGAGCGGCTCGATCGTCAGCAGCCCGATGCCCGACAGCGTCGTGACCAGGGCCACCGCCAGGAAGAGCGCGTGGGTCGTCAGCCGCCGCACCCGCTCGGGGTGCTGCTCGCCGATGGCCCGGGCGATGACCGCCGAGGCCCCGACCCCGATGCCCATGGTGATGTTGGTGACGACGTAGGTGACCGGGAACGTGAACGCCATCGCCGCCAGCGGGCCGGCCCCGAGCTGCCCGATGAACCAGGTGTCGACGATGTTGAACAGGGTCACCGCGATGACCCCGGCCACCATCGGCAGGGTCAGCCGGGCCAGGGCGGGGCCCACCGGGCCCCGGGTCAGATCGATCCGGGCGGGTCTGTCGGCCACGGCGACTCCTGCGGGGTGACCCGAGAGAGATGCACGGGCGGCGGATGCGATTCCCGGGCTTGCACCTGCGCGCCGCGCCGCTATCATGCGCGACCCGTCCCAATCCGACGCCAGGGAGGCCCCCGTGGCTCAGCAGACCGATACGCAGCCCACCGCCGAAGACCGCGCCGAGGCCGATCACTGGATCGCCCATGCCCGCGCCGCCGAGCCGGGCGGCGACGACTACCAGGAGGCGGTGATGGCCCTGCACCGGCGGGGCGACCGGGCCACCTTCGAGGCCGCCCGAGCCCTGCTCGACGCCGACGAGCCCCCCGCCCGGGCGCTGGCCGCCGACGTCCTGGGGCAGCTCGGGGTGCCCGAGCGCACGCTGCCCGAGGCGTGCTTCGCCGCCCTCACCGACCGCCTGCGCCGGGAGGAGCACCCCGCGGTGCTCGCCGCGCTGGCCCACAACCTCGGCGGGCTCGAGCAGCCGGGCGCGGTGGGCGCGGTGCTGCCCCTGGCCGATCACCCCGACCCCGACGTGCGCTACGGCGCGGTGCGCGGGCTGATGGGCCACGACGACCCCCGGGCGATCGACGCGCTCATCGCGCTCAGCGCCGACCCCGAGCCCGACGTGCGGAGCTGGGCCACCTTCGCGCTGGGCTCGCAGACCGAGGTCGACACCCCCGCGCTGCGGGCGGCGCTGATGGCCCGGCTGGACGACGACGCGCTCGACGCCGAGATCCGGGGCGAGGCGCTGGTGGGCCTCGCCGAGCGGGGGGTCGACGCCATCGTGGACCACGTCGCCCGGGCGCTGTCCGCCGGCCTCGACCCGCTGGCCGTCGAGGCCGCCGGCCTGCTCGGCGCGCCGGCCCTGCTGCCCGCGCTGAAGGCCCTGCGCGCGCACCCCGAGATGACGGTGCACTTCCGCAGCGTGACGCTCGGCGACGCCATCGCCCGCTGCGACCCCGAAGCGGACGTCTGATGGCCGCCCGCCGCTGCGCCGCGCTCGCCCTGCTCCTGCTCGTCGGCTGCGCCACGCCCGACGAGGTCGCCGAGTGGATCGATCCGACCGACCGGGGCCCGAAGTCCGACGACATGGCCCCCGCGCCGGAGCCCGAGCCCGAGCCGGACCCCGAGCCCGAGCCCGACGCCGGCTTCGACCTCGACGCGGCCCTCGACCCCGAGCCCGACGCGGATCTCGACCTCGACGGGGCCCTCGACCCCGAGCCCGACGTCGGCTTCGACCTGGACGGCGCCCCCGATCCCGAGCCCGAGCCGGACCCCGAGCCCGAGCCGCCCGAGTGGGGCCTCTGCGCCGTCGACGGCGTGCCCGGCGAGTGCCGGCCCACCGCCGAGTGTCGGGGCATCACCACCCCCGGCCTGTGCCCCGGCCCGGCCGACATCCAGTGCTGCACCGACGAAGAGCCGCCCGACCCCGACCCCATGGACTGGGGCCCGTGCGCCGTCGACGGCGTGCCCGGCACCTGCATCCCGGCCGACACCTGCGGCGGCGAGACCACCCCGGGCCTGTGCCCCGGCCCGGCCGACATCCAGTGTTGCACCGACGAAGAGCCGCCCGACCCCGACCCCGACCCCGACCCCATGGACTGGGGCCCGTGCGCCGTCGACGGCGTCCCGGGCGACTGCATCCCGGCCGACGCCTGCGAGGGCTTCACGACCGCCGGCCTGTGCCCCGGCCCGGCCGACGTCCAGTGCTGCACCGCCGAAGAGCCCCCCGAGCCGGCGCCCTTCGACTGCGACCCCGACGCCCACCCCCAGCCCAACGCCGGCCTCAGCCCGCCCCCGGGCCTCGACGGCTGCCCCGATGGCATGCGGCGCATCGCCCCGGATGACTTCGGCGCCTATTGCATCGACCGCTGGGAGGCCTCGCTGATCGAGGTCACCCCCGACGGCTTCGAGCTGCCCTGGTCCCCGTACCACAACCCGGGCGCGGCCGACGTCTACGCCATCTCGGCCCCCGACGCGATCCCCCAGGGCTACATCGACGGCGTACGCGCCGCCGGGGCCTGCGAGGCGGCCGGCAAGCGCCTGTGCACCGACCGCGAGTGGCTGCGCGCCTGCCAGTGGACCGACGGCCGCGTCTTCCCCTACGGCCCCGATCGCGACCCCGGCGTCTGCAACGACGCCCGCCGCCTGCACCCGGCCGTCGAGCTGTTCCCCGATGCCCCGAACCCCTTCGCCTTCATCCAGGACGCGTGCATCAACCAGCTCCCCGACGGCCTCGCCCCCACCGGCGCCCACCCGGGCTGCGTCACCGAGGAGGGCCTCTACGACATGATGGGCAACCTGCACGAGTGGACCGCCGACCCCGAGGGCACCTTCCGCGGCGGCTTCTACGTCGACACCGAGCGCAACGGCCCCGGCTGCCTCTACCGCACGACCGCCCACAACCGGCAGCACTGGGACTACTCGACCGGCTTCCGCTGCTGCGCCGACCCCTGACCTCGCCGGACGGGGCGCCGTCCGCGGCTGACCGTCAGAGCGACGGCGTCGGGGCCGTGGTCAGGATGGCCTTGAGGTCTTCGTCGTTGAACGTCAGCCCGATCGAGACGAAGGCGTCGGTGACCTCGCTGTTGAGCACCTCGTCGATGCCCGCGGCGATGAACAGGTGGGTGAAGAAGGTGTACATCGCGTCCAGCCGGAGCCGGGGCCAGACGTTGGCGTCGAAGGCGAAGAGGTCGGCCGAGATCTTGAGCGAGTCGTCGAAGAACTGCGCGTCGAGGCCCACCCCGCCGGTGTTCTCGATGATGCCGATGCGCCCGGTGAACATGTAGATCCGCTTGGCGAACTGCAGCGAGAGCCGGAAGCGGTCCTCGGTGGTCGTGCGCTGCTCGCGGATGATCGGGTCTTCGCTCGAGTCGCTGGTGTTGGTGATGGTCTCGGTGACGCTGGTCGAGCCCCGGGGGTCGTCGACGAGCGAGATCATGTAGTACTTGTCGGGCCGCGGCTGGAGCTTGAGGTCGACGGCGTTGCGCACCGCCCCCCGCGAGACGTAGTAGTCGGCCCGCATGGCCACGATGGTCTGCAATCGGGTGATCTGGCGCACGAACGAGCCCGACTCGTCGACGAGGTCGTTGACGCTGTCGATGAGCCGGTCGTCGTTGACCAGCCGGCCGATGGTGCCCTGGCCCTCGTCGATCTTGACCGCGATCGACTTGGCCGCGTCCAGGGTGCCGTCGAGCTTGTCGAGCGCGTCCTGCAAGCGCCGCACGGCGCCCTTGACCCCGTCGAAGCCCTCCTGCACCACCCCGGTGTTGTCCCCGACGATGTCCCGCACGTTGCGGGTGACCGCCTCGGCGTCGTCCAGGATGCGCCCGGCCCCGGCCCGGAACTCGTTGGTCAGCCGGCGGGCCTCTTCGGTCACCCGCACGACGTTGTCGACCACGACGTCGACCTTGGGCGCGTTCTCGGCGACGGCCTTCTGCAGGTCGGCGACGGTCCGGTTGATGTTCTCGAGGATGGTGATGAGCTTCTGCTCGCCCTCGCCGCCCCCGATGACCGACTTGAGGCTCTGGGTGATGTCGGTGACGTTGGCGGTGATCTTCTTGAGGTCGCCCATGAGGTCGGCCGGGCTGACGTCGGTGCGGATGTTCTTGATCTGGTCGCCGTCCTGCAACGGCTCGCCGGTGTAGCCCGGGCTGAGCTGGAGGGCGTACTCCCCGAGCAGGCTGGTCTGCTTCTTGGCGATGATCGCGTCCGACCGCAGCGGGGTGTTGACCCGGATCCAGACCCGGGCCTCGGTCCCGGCCAGCTCGATCTTGTCGATCTCGCCGACGTCGATGCCGGCGATCGTCACCCGGGTCTTGGGGTTGAGGCCCGAGGCGTCGTCGAACAGCGCGTAGACCCGGTAGCCCGAGGCGTCGTCTCCGATGCCCTCTTCGACCTGGCCGAACATCCAGATGAACGCGCCGACGGCGACGAGCACGACGACGCCGACCTTGAACGGGGTGATGATGTCCTTCACGCGCTCACGCTAACCCATCCCCGGCTACTCGAACATCAACGCGGTCAGGAAGTAGTCGCTGATGAGGATCATGACGCTCGAGACGACCACCGACTGGGTCGTCGCCAGCCCCACCCCCCGGGCGCCGCCGCTGGCGTAGAAGCCCTTGTAGCAGCCGACCATCGTCAGGATGCCGCCGAAGACGCAGGCCTTGATCACCCCGCTGGTGAGGTCTTCGGGGTCGACGAACCAGTTGGTCTGCGAGATGAAGGTGCCCTGGTCGATGTCGAGCAGCACCACCGCCACGAAGTAGCACCCGCCCATGCCGATGAGGGTGAACAGCGCGCTGAGGCAGGGCACCATGATCAGCCCGGCGATGAACCGGGGCACGATCAGGTACTGCACCGGGTTGACCGCCATCGTGTACAGCGCGTCGATCTGCTCGGTGACCCGCATGGTGCCCAGCTCGGTGGCGATGCCGCTGCCCGCCCGGCCGGTGACCATCAGCCCGGTCAGCACCGGCGAGAGCTCGCGGGCGAGCGAGATGGCGACGGTCGAGCCGACGAGGCTCTCGGCGTTGAACATGCGGAAGGCGCCGGCCCCCTGGAGCGCGAAGACGGCCCCGGTGAACAGGCCGGTGAGCAGCACGATGAAGAGGCTGCCGACGCCGATGAACTCCATCGCCTGGAAGAGCTGCTTGAGCCGGTAGGGCGGCCGCGGGATCCACAGCAGGGTCTGGCCGAGCAGCATCGCCGACCGCCCGAGGCCTTCGATGAGGTCGATGACCCCCTGTCCGATGGTTTCGATGAAGCGTCTGATCGACTGCACGCGGGTTCCCCGGCTGGGATGTCCGCTGTAGTCGGTCGGCGGGCATCGTGTCAACGCGAGCGCGTCGCGATGCCCGGCATGATGCGCGCCTGCGGCGCGGGCGGCCCGGATCTGGTAAACCGCTGGCACCGTCTCCGGTGGAGGAGGGTGCCGTGAAGATCGTAGTGGCCGGCGCCGGCGAGGTCGGCTTCAACATCGCCGCCCGGCTGGTCAACGAGGGGCACGACGTGGTGCTCGTCGAGCGCAACGAGCAGGCCCTGATCCGGGCGACCGAGAGCCTCGACATCCAGGGGCTGCGGGGGCACGGGGCCCGGCCCCGGGTGCTCGAGGAGGCCGGCATCGCCGAGGCCGACATGCTCGTGGCGGTCACCGACAGCGACGAGGTCAACATGGTCGCCTGCCTCAACGCGGCGATCCTGGGTCGGGCGGACGTCATCAAGATCGCCCGGGTGCGCGACCAGAGCTACCTCGACCCCCGCATCTTCGGCGACGAGCGGGTGGCCATCGATCTGGCGATCAACCCCGAGCGGCTCAGCGCGGACAAGATCCTGGGCATCCTGCGCTATCCGGCGGTCATCGAGATGGCCGAGTTCGCCGAGGGGCGGGTGCAGCTCATCGGGGTCGAGATCGGGCCCACCTCGCCCCTGGCCGGGCTGCGGCTGCTCGACCTGCCCGACCGCAGCCTCGAGGCCGAGGTGCTCGTCGCCGCCATCCGCCGCGAGGACCGCATCATCATCCCCCGGGGCACCGACGTCATCCTGCCGGGGGACGACGTGTACCTCACCGCGCCGACCGACGAGATCGGCAAGGTGCTGGCGACCTGCGGCATCCGGGTGCAGCCGGTCAACCGGGTGGCGATCTTCGGCGGCAGCAAGGTGGGGCGGTTCCTGGCGGCCGATCTGTGCGCCCGGGGCATCAAGCCCAAGCTGTTCGAGCCCGACCCCCGGCTGGCCCGGTGGCTGGCCGAGCAGCTCCCCCAGGTGGTGGTGGTGCAGGGCAACCCGACCGACGCCGAGCTCTTGCAAGAGGAGAACGTCGGCGAGATGCAGGCGGTGGTGGCCTGCGGGCGGGACGAGGAGGTCAACGTGATGTCGGCCCTGCTCGCCCGCCGGATGGGGGCCGGGCGCATCATCGCGACCACCAACCGCAGCGACTACCAGCCGCTCATCAAGGCCATCGGCTTCGACGTGTGCATCAGCCCCCGGCTGCTGGCGGTCAGCTCGATCATGCACTTCATCCGCCACGGGCGGGTGGTGGCGGTGCGGGCCCTGGGCGACGACCAGCAGGCCGAGGCGCTGGAGTTCGAGGCCCAGCTCACCAGCGACGCGGTGGGCACCGCGCTGCGCGACCTCAAGCTGCCCCAGGGGGTGGTCATCGCCGGGCTGGTGCGGGGCGAGATGGTGCTGGTGCCCCGGGGGCAGACGGTCATCGAGGAGGGCGACCACGTCCTGGTCGTCGCCCGCACCTCGGCCATCGCCGAGGTCGAGCGGGTCTTGCAGCGGCGGGTCGACCGGTGAGCCATGCGTAGGCGCACGAGCTGGCTCCTGCGGCTGGGGCTGCTGGCCAACCTCACCGGCGGCCTGATGGTGCTGCTGGCCCTGGCGATGCTGCCCTCGGCGGCGGTGGCGCTCTTCGACCAGGCCCCCGACCTGTGGGGGCACGTCTGGGCCGCGGGCATCTCGGCGGGGGCCGGGCTGCTGCTCTTCGTGCTGACCCGGCGCTGGGCCCGGCGGACCCGGGTCGGGCACCGGGAGGGGTTCTTGATCGTGGGGGTCGGCTGGTGGGCCAGCGGGCTCATCGGGGCGCTGCCCTACTGGCTGTACGCCCACACCGCGCCGGGGGCCCTGTGCGCGCCGGGCATTGTCGAGGTGGGCTCGGACTTCTGCACCTTCACCGCGGCCGCCTTCGAGTCGATCAGCGGGTTCACGACGACCGGGGCCAGCATCATCAACGACGGCCTGTGGGGCGACGTCGCCCGGCTGACCCCCGACGGGCGGCCGGGGCTGCCCCGGGGCATATTGCTGTGGCGCTCGATGACCCACTACCTGGGCGGCATGGGCATCATCGTGCTGGGGGTGGCCATATTGCCGCTGCTGGGCGTCGGCGGCATGCAGCTCTTCCGGGCCGAGGCCCCGGGGCCGACGACGGACAAGCTCGCCCCCCGCATCGGCGAGACCGCCGCGCTGTTGTGGAAGGTCTACCTGCTGCTCTCGGCGGTGCTCTTCGTGCTGCTGTCGGCCGGCGGCATGAGCGCGTTCGAGTCCATCTGCCACACCATGGCCACCATGGCCACCGGCGGGTTCAGCACCCGGGCGCTGTCGGTGGCCGGCTTCGGCAGCGGCTACGTGGAGTGGGTCATCACCCTGTTCATGTGGTTCGCCGGCATGAACTTCACCCTGCACTTCATCGCGCTCGGCGGGCGGTGGCGGGCCTACCTGCGCGACCCCGAGTGGCGGGCGTACACCGCGGTGTGCGTGGCGGCGACGGCGGCGATCGCGTGGTCGCTGCTCGACGCGGGCGGGGGGGTCGAGGCGGCCGACGCGTGGCGGGTGGCGGCGTTCCAGGCGCTGTCGATCATCAGCACCACCGGCTACGCCAGCGCCGACTTCGAGATGTGGACCTTCGCCCCGGTCGCGCTGCTGACGATGGTCGCGCTGATGTTCGTCGGCGGCAGCGCGGGCAGCACCAGCGGGGGCTTCAAGGTCGTGCGCCATGTGCTCGTGGTCCGGATCTGGATCCGGGAGCTGTTCTTCCTCAGCCACCCCCACGCGTCGCGCCCGGTGCGGCTGGGGGGCAAGGCGGTCAGCGACGACGTCGTCCGGGCCGTCGCCGGCTTCGCCGGGGCCTACGTCGCGCTGCTCGGCCTGGGCACCGTCTTCTTCTGCCTCGACGGCCAGGACGTGCTCACCGCCTTCACCTGCGCGGCGAGCAGCCTGGGCAACATCGGCCCCGGCCTGGGCGACGTCGGCCCCTACGACAACTACGCGGTGCTGGCCACCGAGGCGAAGTGGGTCAGCATGGGGCTCATGATCCTGGGCCGTCTCGAGATCTACACCTTGCTGGTGCTGCTCACGCCTTCCTTCTGGCGGCGGTGATCAACGGCCCCGTCACGCCCCTGCCACAGCAGCGACCAGACACTGAATCCGACCGTTCTCGCTGGCCCGATTCGCCGATCGCGGCGTTGCTCGACTTGCCGTTGCCGCCAGCAGCGTCTGCGTCTCGCGCCTTGCCCTCAGCGGATCGGCCTGCGCGAGCCCTGGTCATCTTCAATGTCCGGCCGCTGTAGTTCTTGAGCAAACCGCCCCGGCGGTCCATCCTGCGCGCGCCCGACGCGTGGAGGAGGAGCGCCGATGTCCGACGTATCGCTGTCCAAAGACGGAGGCGGGCCCGCGCCCCCCAGCGATCAGAAGTACTTCCCCGCCCCCGGCGAAGCCCAGCTCTCGCTGCGGGCGGTGGTGGTCGGCTGCCTGATCGGCAGCGTCGTCTCGTGCACCAACATCTACATCGGCCTCAAGATCGGGTGGACCTTCGGCGCCTCGATCATCTCGGCGGTGCTCGGCTTCGCCGCGTTCAAGATCGCCGGCCGGAACATCTCGGTGCTCGAGACCAACATCACCCAGACCGCCGGCTCGGCGGCCGGGTCGATGGCCAGCGCCGCCGGGCTCGTCGCCGCCATCCCGGCGATGAACCTGCTCGGCTACGAGATCCCGTGGTACGGCCTGATCTTCTGGGCCCTGTCGGTGGCCTTCCTCGGCGTCTTCTTCGCCGTGCCCCTGCGGCGGCAGGTGGTCGAGGTCGACAAGCTGCGGTTCCCCACCGGCACCGCGACCGCCGAGACCATCCTGGCGATGTTCAGCGACGCGGGCGAGGCGCTCAAGAAGGCCAAGGTGCTGGTCTACGCCGGCGTCGGCGCCGGGGTGTTCACCCTCACCGCGCACTTCGTGCCCCAGATCGAGATGCCGCCGCTGCACAAGTGGCTCGAGATCGGCGCGCTGACCACCGCCGCCGCGTGGGGCTTCAAGCTCTACCTCGGGCCGAGCCTCTTCGGCGCCGGCTTCCTCATCGGGCCCCGGGTCTCGTTCTCGCTGCTCATCGGGGCGGTCGGGGCGTGGGCCATCCTGGGCCCGATCGCCAAGGAGGCCGGCTGGGCCCCGGGCACGGTGATGTCCTATAAGGACGGGGTGCGCGGCTGGCTGCTGTGGCCCGGGGTGGCGCTGATGGTCTCCGAGGCGATGGTCTCGCTGGCCCTGTCGTGGCGCACCTTCGTCAACGCGCTGACCATGACGAAGTCGGCCGGCGGCGGCGGCGAGAGCGAGGTCGGCTACAAGGAGCGCATCCCCAACGCGTGGTGGATCGGCGGGCTGGCGGCGGGCACGGTGCTGGCCACCGTCATCGGCAACCTCGTCTTCGGCATCGAGTGGTGGATGACGGTCGTCGCCGTGGCGCTGTCGTCCATCCTGGCGATCGTGGCGGTGCGCTCGGTGGGCGAGACCGACATCAACCCGGTCGGCGGCATGGGCAAGGTGACCCAGCTCGTCTACGGGGGCCTCGCGCCGGGCCAGATGAGCACCAACCTGATGGCCGCCGCGGTCACCGGGGCCGGCGCCTCGCAGGCCGGCGACATGATGCAGGACCTCAAGACCGGCCACCTGCTCGGGGCCTCGCCCCGCAAGCAGTTCCTGGCCCAGCTCGCCGGCATCTGCGCCGGGGTGGTCTTCGTGGTGCCGGTCTACATGATCTTCACCGACGCCTACGAGGTCGGCGGCACCAAGCTGCCCGCCCCGGCCGCCTTCGCCTGGAAGGCCATGGCCGAGCTGCTCGCCAAGGGCTTCGAGGCCCTGCCGCCGCACGCCCTCGAGGCGGTGATCGTCGCGTCGATCATCGGCGGGCTGAGCGCGCTGCTGCGCAAGGTCGACTCGATCAAGGGCTATGTGCCCAGCGGGCTGGCGATGGGCATCGCCTTCATCATCCCGGCCTACTACTCGCTGGTGATGGTCTACGGCACCCTGGTGTGGCTCATCTGGCGCAAGAAGAACCCCGAGTCGGTCAGCAAGTACGACTTCGCCCTCGCCTCGGGGCTGGTCGCCGGGGAGGGCCTGATGGGCATCGTCAACGCGGTGCTGACCATCCTCGGCGTCGAGTCGATCACCTGACCCGGGCCGCCCGGCCCGCGCCCATCGGCCCCGGGCGGCCGGATCGACGGCGGTGACGGGCAGCCCGATTGACCCCGGCGCGGCGCCGTGCTACCCGGTCCGCTCGCGTCGGCCCCCCGACGCCGGCCCATTCGATGACGGAGGCCCACCCGTGAACCGTGCGGTGACGATCCTGGCGCTGGCGCTCTGCGCTCCCCTCGCCCTGGCGGCCCCGGCGGCGGCCCAGCCCGCCGACGCCAGCGATCCCGGCAAGAAGAAGGCCGGTGCCGAGGATCCCGGAAAGAGGAAGGCCGGCGCCGAGGATCCCGGCGACGAGAAGGCCGAGGGGGAGCAGCCCCCGGCGGTCGAGGCGGCGCAGACCGAGCCGCCGCCCCCGGCCGTCGGTCCGCCCCCGGGCACGGTGAGCCCCGACAGCCCGGCCGCCGCGCCCACCGCGACCCCCGAGCCGGCCACCCCGATGGTGCCGACCCCCGCGCCGAGCCCGGCCCCGCCCAAGCCGCCGGCCGACGACGCGTTCGGCGACCTGCCCTCGTTCGACGACATCGGCAGCGCCGACGACATCGGCGACCTGGGCGGCGACCTCCAGGCCAACTGGGACGCCGCCGCCGGCCCCGAGGCCCAGGTCAGCTTCCCCTGGATCGAGCACCACGGGTACTTCCGGGTGCGGGCCGACCTCTTCTACAACCTCGACCTGGACACCTTCTCGTTGGGCAGCGGCCAGAGCTCGAGCATCGAGCCGCCGCTGACCGAGACCCTCGTCGACGACAGCAACGAGCGCCCGTTCGCCCAGGGGGCCGAGACGCTGGCCGGGGCCAACATGCGCTTCCGCTACCAGCCGACGGTGCACATCAGCGAGGGGCTGCGGGTGCGGGCCACCCTCGACATCCTCGACAATCTGGTGCTGGGCAGCACCGCCGACGGCTACCCCCGCAGCGCGCTGAGCCGGCCCGACGCCGAGATCGGGTTCTTCAGCGAGACCCAGCGCAGCCCCGACAGCGGGATCGACTCGTGGCGCGACGCCATCCGGGTCAAGCACCTGTGGGGCGAGTGGCACACCCCGCTGGGGCTGCTCAGCTTCGGCCGGACCCAGGCCCACTGGGGGCTGGGCATGCTGGTCAACAGCGGCGCCTGCCTCGACTGCGACTTCGGCGACAGCATCGACCGCATCATGGCCACCACCCAGCTCTTCGACACCTACCTCTCGGTGAGCTGGGACTTCCCGGTCGAGGGCGCCACCGGCGTCGCCGGCATCGACGGGCGCCCGGCCGAGACCGGCGGGCAGCCCTACGACCTCGACCAGCGGGACGACGTCAACCAGTGGACGGTGGCGATCTTCCGCAAGCCGCACGCCCTCGAAGAGAAGGAGAAGCGGGCCCGGGCGCTCGACGAGCTGCGCGAGCCGACGTTCGACGTCGGGCTGTACACCGTCTTCCGCAATCAGGCGCTGGCCAGCAACGTCGACGGGGTCCTCAACCCCGACGGTCAGGGCGTCAGCCTGGCCCGGGTCAACGCGTGGAGCATCACCCCCGACCTGTGGTTCGACTTCCAGTATCGCCCCGACGCCGAGAGCGGGGTCCGGATCCAGGGCGAGGCGGCGCTGGTGATCGGCGAGATCGGCCGGCTGCCGATGCACGCCGAGACGCCGGTCGAGGGCTGCACTCAGATCGACGCCGACGACCCCCCGACCGGCGAGTGCGCCTTCCCGGTGGACTCGGGGCGGGACATCCTGCGCTGGGGCTACGCCCTCGAGATCGACGGCCGCTACAAGTCGCTCAACTACGGGGTGCACCACGGCATGGCCAGCGGGGACGACCAGGAGGGCTTCGGCGTCACCGACAGCACCCGGCTCGACGACACCCGCTTCGACGAGTTCGACAAGACCCTGAGCCTGTTCCGCTTCGACCGCGACTACCACGTCGACCGGATCCTGTTCCGGGAGGTCGTCGGCTCGGTGTCCAACGCGGGCTACGTCAAGCCGTACATCGGCTACGACCTCGTCGACGAGTCGGACGAGGTGTGGGGCTTCGAGATCTCGGCGATGGGCGCCTTCGCCCTCGAGGAGCAGGCCACCCCCGGCGACGACCCCTGGATGGGGCTCGAGTTCGGGGCCCGGGTCTACATCCGCGAGTTCGACCGCTTCCACTGGACCATCGACTACGCGGTGCTCTTCGCCGGCGAGGCGTTCGCGGTGACCCTGCCCGGCGGCGAGCGGCTGTCGCCGGGGGTCGCGCAGTCGCTGCAGATGTTCCTCGGCATGGAGTTCTGAGGTGGCCGACGGCCCGGAGAAGCCCGCCGCGGCCCCGGCCGAGAGCGGTCAGAGCACCTGGGGCGGGCGCTTCGCCGAGCCCACCGACGCCTTCGTCGCCCGGCTCAACGCCTCGGTCGGCTTCGACCGGCGGCTGTATCGGGAGGACATCGCCGGCTCGAAGGCCCACGCCGCGATGCTGGCGAAGCAGGGCATCATCCCCCCCGACGACGCGGCGGCCATCCGCGACGGGCTGGACGCGGTGCAGGCCGAGATCGAGGCCGGGCAGTTCACCTGGAGCGCCGATCTCGAAGACGTACACATGAACGTCGAGCACCGGCTGACGGCCCGCATCGGGCCCGCCGGTGGCCGGCTGCACACCGCCCGCAGCCGCAACGATCAGGTGGCGACCGACCTCCGGCTGTGGGTGCTGCGGCGCATCGACGACGACCTCGTGCCCCGCATCGACCGCCTGCAACGGGCGCTGCTCGACGTGGCCGAGGCCCACCGCGACACCGTGCTGCCGGGCTACACCCACCTCCAGCGGGCCCAGCCGGTGCTGCTCGCCCACCACCTGCTGGCCTACGTCGAGATGCTCGAGCGCGACCGGGGGCGACTGCTCGACGCCCGTAAACGGGCCGCCGAGAGCCCGCTGGGCTGCGCCGCGCTGGCCGGCACCCCGTTCCCGCTCGACCGGGGCCTGACCGCGCGCGCGCTGGGCTTCACCCGGCCGATGGCCAACAGCCTGGACGCGGTGGGCGACCGGGACTTCGCCGTCGAGCTGTGCGCCGCGGCGGCCCTGATCATGACCCACCTCTCCCGCTTCGCCGAGGAGCTGGTCATCTGGTCGAGCCAGGAGTTCGGCTTCATCGAGCTGGGCGACGCCTTCGCCACCGGCTCGTCGATCATGCCCCAGAAGAAAAACCCCGACATCCCCGAGCTGGTGCGGGGCAAGACCGGGCGGGTCTTCGGTGATCTGGTCGCGCTGCTGACGGTGCTCAAGGGCCTGCCGCTGGCCTACAACAAGGACCTGCAAGAAGACAAAGAGGCGCTGTTCGACGCGGTGGACACCGTCGCCGACTGCCTCGAGGCGACCGCCCGGCTGCTGCCGTCGACGACGTGGCGCGCCGATCGGATGCGGGCCGCCTGCGACGCCGGCTTCGTGACCGCCACCGACGTCGCCGACTACCTCGCGGCGAAGGGGGTGCCCTTCCGCGAGGCGCACCACGTCGTGGGGCGGCTGGTGGGCTGGTGCATCGCCGAGCAGCGCGCGCTGCCCTCGCTCTCGCTGGACGAGTTCCGCCGGTTCAGCGACGCCTTCGACGACGACATCCGCCGGGCGGTGACCGTCGAGGCCAGCGTCGCCGCCCGCACCAGCGAGGGCGGCACCGCGCCGGCCCGGGTCGCCGAGGCCCTCGCCGCCGCCCGCGCCCGGATGGCCGACCGTGGCTGAGCGGCTGCCCGTCTCCGCGGCGCTGCTCGAAGCGCCCGAGCGGCACATCGACCTGGGCCACGCCCGCCTGCCTTACTGGATCATCGGCGAGGGGCCCGATCTGGTGCTGGTGCACGGCTGGCCGGCCGACGCCCGCACTTGGCGCCGGATCGTGCCGCCGCTGGCCGAGCGCTTCACCTGCCACCTCATCGACCTGCCCGGCGCCGGCCGCAGCACCTGGACCGAGGCGACCCCCCGCGGCTGCGAGGGGCTCACCGCCTCGCTGGGGCAGGCCATCGAGCACATGGATCTCGATGAGCGCTTCGGCTTCGTGGCCTTCGACAGCGGCGGCGGCTTCGCCCGCAAGGTGGCCGCCGAGATGCCCGAGCGCATCGCCGGGATCGCGCTGGGCAACACCGAGATCCCGTTCGAGCACTCGCGGCTCTTCCTCGCGGCCTTGAAGAACGGCCGCCGCCCGGGCGCGAAGCTGCTGATGCGGCTGGGGCTCAAGCTCCGCTCGACGCAGCTCAAGCTGTGGCGCACCAGCGTGAGCGACCCGGCGCTGGCCGAAGAGATGAACGCGCTGTTCCTGGCCCCGATGAGCCGCGACCGCCGCCGCTTCGACGGGGCGATGGTGCTGGCCGATGGCCTGCGGGCCGAGGACTTCGACACCGTCGCCGAGGCCCACGCCCGCATCATCGCGCCGGTGAAGCTCATCTGGGGCACCCGCGACCCGTGGTTCCCGCTCGACGCGGCGAAGCGGATGGTCGAGCAGTTCGCCGGTCCGGTGGACTTCGTCGAGATCGAAGGGGGCAAGCTCTTCGCCCACGAGGAGTTCCCCGGGCGCTTCTCGGCCGAGGTCATCGAGCACTTCACCGCAGCCTTCGATGGGCCCTGATCGAATCGCCCTCGGGCGGACGGCGCGGGCGGCCGCGCTGGCCGCGCTGCTGGGCGGCTGCGGCGTCGCCGGGCGCCCGCTGCCCCCCGGCCCGGCCCCGCCGGGCGTGCCCATCCCCCACGCGATCAGCACCCCCGATGGGGTCCGGGTGACCGTCAGCGCGCCGTTCGACGTGCGCGGCCGGCTCATCGAGGGCGACGTCGAGCTGTGGCTCTTCCCCGCCGCCGACTGCGAGGGCACGCCCATCGCCCGGGGCGACGCGGCGACGGGGGTGCTCATCCCCCCGAGCCACGTCGGCGCGCCGCTGCGGCTGGTGCAGGTGCGCGCCGGCCGCGTCGGCGAGCCCTCGGGCCCGCTCACCGCCACCTGGACCGCGCCCCCGCCGGCCCTCGAGACCCCCTTGGCGTACGTCGACGAGTCCGACGAGGTGCACCTCTCGTGGCTGCCCCCCGGGGCGCCGCTGCAGCGGGTCGAGATCCAGCGCGACGGGGTGCCGATCGACGAGGTCCGGGCCGAGCACGCCATGTGGAGCGAGCGCCCGAGAAGGGCCGGACGCTACCGGTACCGCATCGTCGGCGTGGGCTTCGACCTGCGCACCGGCCCGTCGGCCGCGGTCGAGGTCGAGGTCACCACCGACGCCCCGCCCCCGCCGTGCTGCCGGGTCGACTGGAGCGACATGTCGATCGACGGCGAGCTGAAGCGCAGCCCGGCGCAGTGAGGGCCCGTCAGGGCCCGTCGAGCGGCTGGACCTCGACCGTCTCGATGCGCAGCCGGTAGCCGAAGCGGTCGTTGCGCAGCTCGACCGTTCGGGGGTAGCCGTCGATCTGCGCTTCGCCGTACTCGACCCGGATGGGCGAGGCGCCGTCGGCGGGGGTGAACACCCGCTCGGCGAGCCGGCCGTCGACGGCGCGGCGGGTGATCTCGAAGCCGAGGGCCTCGGCGTCCGCCGGCCAGGGGTAGAACGCCTTCTGCACGTCGGCCAGCATGAAGCGGGGGTCGAAGGGCAGCTCTTCGCCGGTGTTGTTGGTGACCTCGACCCCGCCCGGGCCGTGGCGGATGACGAAGCCCGGCGGGCCGAACGGGGCGAGCCCGATCAGGAGCAGCGCGTCGCCCTGGCGCTGGAGGGCGGCGTCGAAGCCGCGGGTGCCCTGGGGCCAGATCGCGGTGACCCGCTGGCGCAGCACGACCTGCGCCGGCCAGGCGTCGGCGGCGAGCAGCGGGCCGGGGTCGGGCGGCGGGCCGTCGGGGCGCTCCGGCGCGGGGCCGCAGGCGGTGAGCGCGAGCAGGATCACGGCGAGCAGGGCCCGGATCGGATCAGCCATCACGGCCCTCCAACTGAACCAGGACGCTGGGGGCCATCACGAGGCACGCCGGCACGCCGATGGCCAGGGTGGCCCCGATGCCGAACAGCACCGGGTGCTCGGAGAGCGCGAGCAGGCCGAAGCCGAGCACGGTCGAGGCGCAGGCGACGACCACCGAGAGCATCGCCGGGGGGACCTCGTCCAGCCGGCTGGCGCGGGCGTCGACGAGGAAGACGCCGAAGTCGACGCCCATGCTGACGACCATCAGCAGCGCGGTCAGGCTCACGAGGTCGAGGCCGACCCCCAGCGCGGTGAGCAGGGCCACGGTGAGCAGCGCGCCGGCGACCGCGGGCACGAAGGCCGCCAGGGTCGGGCGCAGGCGGCGGTAGCGCAGGCCGAGCAGCAGCAGGACCCCGGCGAGGCCGAGCAGCAGCGTCTGGAGCGTGCGCTGCTGGTAGACGCGGTTGGCCTCGGTCATCAGTGACTTCTGGTCGACGAGCCGGGCACCAGCGACCGCCTCGAGCCGGGCGGCGAGGGCCGCCGGGTCGCGCACGCCGCGCAGGAAGCTGAGGTAGACCACCTCGCCGGCCAGCGCGAGCCGGAACGGGCGCAGCAAGGGGGCCAGCGGGCCGTCGGCGAGCAGCGCGTGGGTCACCGGGTCGGGCGGCCCGGCGGCGAGGGCCTCGCGGAACGGTTCGAAGGCCACCGCGCGGAAGCCGGCGGCCTCGAAGCGGGGCACGAAGCGGTCCCAGACGCCGGGCTCGAAGTAGACCGCGGCCGCGGCGGCCTGACGGGCGGCGCTGGGCAGCAGGGTGGCCGAGGTGCGGAACCCGTCGATCTCGCCGGCCTCGCGGGCGGCGGCGAGCACCTCGGCGACGGCGTCGTTGGCCCGCAGCGCGGCCTCGTCATCGGGCCCGATCGCGGCAACGAAGACCGACTGGTCGACGAGCGCGACCCGGGCCCGGACCCGCTCGTCCTCGGCGAGCAGCGCCGGGTCGAGGCGCTGCATGCCGGCGAAGTCGGCGTTCCACTGCACCCGGGGAGCGGCGAAGGCGAAGGCGGCGACGGCGATGACCGGCAGCCAGCCGGCGACGCGGCGGTTGTGGCCGAGCCAGCGGTACACCGCGGCCAGCCCGGCGACGAGGCCCCGGCGCAGGGCCATCGGGCGGGCGGTGGCCGGCATCAGCCCGGGCACGATGATCCGGGTGGCGAGCAGCGCCATGCCGATGCCGACGACCGAGAACAACGCCACCTCACGCAGCCCGCCGAGCGGGGCGAAGGCCAGGGCGGCGAAGCCGATGCAGCTCGTCGCCGCGCCGGTGGCCACCGCGGGCCAGATGTGGGCCATCGCCTCGCGGGGCGAGCCGCCGTCGGGGTGCGCCGCGTGGTGGCAGTAGAGGTGCACGACGTAGTCGACGGCGACCCCGATGAGCGCCGCCCCGAAGGCGAGGGTGATGCTGTGCAGCCGGCCCCAGACGAGCAGGGCGGCGGCGCACCCGGCGAGCATGCCCGCGCCGACCGGGACGAGCACGAGCAGCATCAGCCGCAGGCTGCCGAAGAGCAGCAGCATCAGCGCCAGCAAGCCGACGGTGGAGAGGGTCGAGACCCGCTGGATGTCGGCTTTGATCGCCCGCTCGGCAGTCACCGCGAACCGGGCGAGGGCCGACATCTCGAGGGTCAGCCCGCCGTCGTCGACCGCGGCGAAGGCCCGGTCGATGGCGTCGAGCAGCGGGCCCTGGGTCTCGGCGTCGAAGGCCGAGGCCCGGGTGGTGAGGAAGAGCACCGCCGTCCGGCCCTCGCGGCCGAGGTACTGCCCGTCGCGCACCCGCAAGCCATCGCCCCGGCTGGCTTCGAGCGCGGCGAAGAGGTCGGGCAGCGCCAGCAGCGGGTCGCCGGGCGCGACCCGGGTGAGCAGGGTCGAGGTGGGCCGGGCGAGCTGGTCCCGCAGGCGCTCGGCGGCGGCGGTGAGCCGGGCGTCGTCGAGCGGCTCGCCGTCGCCGAAGCCGAAGCGGCGGGGGTGATACAGGGTCCAGATGGCCTCTTCGATGCCCGCGGGCGGCCCGGTCTCGATCCGGTCGAGCGCGGCGGCGGCGACGGGGTCGTCCTCCAGCGCGGCGGCCAATGCCCGGGCCCCGGCGACGGCGGCGGCGGGGTCGGGGCCGGCGACGGTGAGCACCATCGTGCGGCTCAGCGGGCCCTCGGCCAGCGCCCGGATGAGGCGCATCGAGCTCTGCCCGTCGGCCGAGGGCAGGAAGTCGGTGATGTCGGAGGCGAGCCGGAACCGCAGGCCGACGAAGACCGCCAGCCCGGCGATGAGCAGCGCGAGCAGGATCGCGCCGCGGCGCATCGAGGTCATTGGGGCGGGCCGAACAGCGCGGCCCGCTCGGCGGGGGTGAACCGGCGGGTGGGGTCGGCCGACTCGATGCGGGTGGTGGTGGTGTCGCCCGAGGTCTCGACGACCCGGATGGCCTCGACGGCCGGGCCCCGGCCGGTGATGCGGATGGCCGAGACGAGCTTGGAGAGCGGCTCGACCTTCGGGGTCAGGGCCAGCGTCCAGCCGTCGGCGCCGGGGGTGAACGCGATGGTGTAGGTCGCCTCGAGCTTCGCCCGGTCCCCGGCGAAGATGAGCACCAGCGACTCGGCGAAGGCCGCCACGTCGCGCCGGGCGGCGAGGTCGATGGTCTCGGTGCCCCGCTCGTCCTTCAGCCACAGCGTCTCGGGGCCGATGACCACCACCGCCGGGCGGGGGGTCTCGATCTGGCGCCGCAGGTGCCCCGGGCGGGCGTAGTACAGCGCGCCGGCCGAGCGCAGCGGGGCGGCGAGCAGCGCCATGCGCTTCTCTTCGGTGAACCGGGCCTCGAGGCCGTCGACCGCCTTGAAGGCGCCGAGCAGCGCGGCGAGGTCGCCGATCGGGTCGGCCTTCGCCGCCGCGGCGGGGGTCTCGGTGGGCTGCGGGCCGCCGTCGGGCGCGGCGAGGGCCGGCGCAGTGAGCGCCAACAGCAGGGCGAGCGCGCGCTTCACGGTTCGGGCTCCATGCGCTCGAGCCGCTCGCGGATGGGCAGCGGGGTGTCGTTGAGGAACACCCCGGCGGCGTCGGTGGTGGCCAGGGTCGTCGAGGCCCGGGCGGTGCGCCGGTCGTGGGTCACGTTGCGCAGGTCGTAGGCCACCTTGATCAGCGGCGTGCTGCGGATGAGCTGGGCGGTGACCCGGATGTCGTCCCCGTAGTGCATGGGGAACATGTACCGGCAGCGGGCATCGGTGATGTACATCCGGTAGCCCAGCGCCCGCACCTGGGGCACGTCGAGGTCGAGGCTGGCCATCAGCTCGGCCCGGGCCCGGGCCATGTACTCGAAGTAGCGGCCGTGCCACACGACGAAGAGCGGGTCGCAGTCGAAGAACGGGACCTTGCACTCGACGCTGACCGAGGGGCGGACGGTGAGCTCGCTCATCGGGCCGGCCGCCCGGCGGGGTCGGCCCCGTCGTCGAGGTCGAGCAGCCCGTCGAGCGCGCCGGTCCGCATCAGATCGAGCACCTCGGCGACGTCCCGGTCGAGCCGCCGGTCGCCGCCCACCGGCTCGATCCGGCTCCGCAGCAGAGTGTGGAGCTGCCGGGCCCGGGGGCCGACCTCGCCGGCCTCGATCTGCCCCGCGGCCACCTGCCGGGCCCGCAGGTCGAGCGCCTGCGCCGCGCCGATGGTCGTGATCGCCAGCGCCTGCTCGGTCAGCTCGACCACCCGGGCCAGGTCGCGGGCGGCGATGCTGGCCATGGGCACCTGGTCCTGGTTGTGCAACTCGGTGGAGCGGGTGAACGCCCCGGCGGGCATGGTCAGCTTCATCGCCTCGGCGGCGAGGGCCGAGGTGGCGATGGTGGCCGCCTTGAAGCCGTTGTGGGTGCAGAAGTCGGGGCCCTCGGCGCCGACGAGGTTGCCCGGCAGGCCGTGGTTCTCGGTGGGGTTGCACAGCAGGTTGAGCTGGCGGTCGACGAGGCCGGCGACCTGGGCGACGGCCAGCTTGAGGCTGTCGCAGGCGAAGCCGACGTGGCCCCCGTAGAAGTTGCCCCCGTGCAGCGCGACGCCCCGCTCGACGTCTACGATCGGGTTGTCGCTGACCCCGTTGACCTCGGTCTCGAGCCAGACCCCGGCGGCCGACAGCGCGTCGACGAGCACCCCGACGATATGCGGCACGCAGCGCAGCGAGTAGCGGTCCTGGAGGTGGCCCGGGCGGGGGTGGGGGGTGCCGATGTCCTCGGCGATCCAGGCGGCGACGGCCCGCTGGCCGGCGTGGGGCCGGGCGGCGTGCAGCACCGGGTCGAAGTGCTCGGCCCGCCCCCCGACGACCTGGGCGATGATCGCGGTGACCAGCGCCGAGAGCCGGGCGATGCGCTCGGCCGCCAGCCAGCCCAGGGTCGCGATGGCGGTGGCCACGCTGGTGCCGTTCATCAGCGAGAGCGCCTCTTTGGGGGCGAATACGATGGGCTCGATGTCCAGCGCGGCGAGCACCTCGGCCGCCGGCACCGGGCCGTCGTCGCCGTGGATCTCGCGGTCGCCGCACAGCGTCGCGGCGACGTAGCTCATCGGGGTCAGGTCGCCGCTGGCGCCGACCGACCCCTCGGCGGGGATGACCGGCAGCGCCCGGTGCTGCAAGAGCTCGAGCAGCCGCTCGGCGATGACCGGGCGGATGCCGCTCTTGCCGATGGTCAGCGAGGCCAGCCGCACGGCGAGCACCGCGGCGGTGGTCGTGCGGTCGAGCGGGGCGCCGGTGCCGACCCCGTGCATGCGCACGAGGTTGCGCGACAGCGTGGCCGAGAGGTCGCCCGGCACCCGGGTGGTCACCGAGGCGCCGACGCTGGTGGTGACCCCGTAGGTCTGGGCGTTGTCGGCGACGGCCCGGGCGATGACCGCGGCGCTGGCCGCCATGCGGTCCCGGGCGTCGGGGTCGAGGGCGACCGGCTGCCGCCCGAGGGCGATGCGCCGGATGTCGCGCAGGGTGAGCCGGTGGGCGCCGAAGCGCAGCGGCGGGGGGGGCGTCTTCGAAGTGCTCATCGGTCGCCATCCTCCCAGAAGTCGAAGAAGTTGAACCAGTTGTCGGGGGCTTGTCGGGCGTAGTGCTCGAGCCGGACCGCGAAGCGCCCGACCCATTCAACGAGCGCCTCCTGCCGGCGGCCACGGGGCAGCTCGATCCGCTCGGCGAACGGCTCGCAGTGCAGGTCGTAGCGGTTCGGTTCACGGTACAGGCCGAAGACCAGATACACCGGGCAGCGCAGCATCGAGGCCAGCAGCAGCGGGCCGGTCGGGAAGCGGGCCGGCGCGCCCATGAACGGCACGGTGACGCTCTTGTCGTTGATGCCGACCCGGTCGCCGAGGATGGCGATCAGCCCGCCTTCTTCGACCCGCTCGCGCACGGTCAGGGCGAAGCCGACCGGGTCCTGCCCGGTGTGGATGACCCGCCCGGCCATGTGGGGGTCGATCTTCTCGAGCAGGGCGTTGATCATCCGGGCGTTTTCGAAGTGGCCGACGATGTACAGCGGCAGCCGCTCGTCACGGGCCCCGGCCCGCATGGCCTCGAAGCTGCCGAGGTGGGCCCCGAGCAGCACCGCGCCCTGGCCGTCGCGCACCAGCTCGTCGAGGTGGTGGTCACCGGTGCGGGTCACCTCGAACGCGTCGATCGCGCCTTGCAGCAGGTAGATGCGGTCGAGAGCCACCTGGGCGAAGCGGAAGACGTGGGCCCGCACCTCGCGCTTCGACGGCGGGCGGCCGTGCACCCGGGTCAGCCAGTCCCGCGAGGCCCGGGCGGCGTCGGCGTCGAAGGTGGCGTAGTACAGGGCGAGCAGGCGCACGAGCTGGCGGGTCGGCCAGCGCCCGAACAGCTTCGCCAGGCGGAACATGAGCCGCACGCTCCACAGCGCGCCCCGCTCGCGCTGGCTCAGCCAGCCGGCCTCGCGCTCGGCGGGCGGCTGCTCGGCGGGCGGCTGCTCGGGGGTCGGGGCCGCGACGCTCATCGCACGATCCGCAGTTTACGCAGGCACCAGCGCATACTGGCCGCCGAGCAGATGCGGGCGTGCATCAGCCCCAGGCGCAGGTTGTCGCCGAAGACCTTGAAGTGGGAGACCCCGCCCTCTTCTTCGGCGAGGTAGCGCACGCCCACCGGCAGGTTGACCACCGGCACCCCGGCCCGGGCCATGCGCACCGCGATCTCGACGTCGAAGTCCATCCGATCGCCCCGGGCGCCGACGGCCAGGGTGCGCTCGACCGGGTAGACCCGGAAGCCGACCATGGCGTCGGTGATGGTGCCCTTGCCGGTCTCGAGGTCGACCCAGAAGGTCGTGATGCGGCGGGCGCTGAGCCGCACCGCGGGCACGGTGGTGTCGTATTCGGGGTAGCCCAGCACCAGCGCGTCGGGGCGCTCGCGGGCGGCCTCGATGAAGGCCGGGGCCCGCTCCAGGGCGTGCTGGCCGTCGGCGTCGACCTGGAGGGCGTGGGTGAAGCCGCGGGTCTGCGCCTCGGCCAGCCCGGTCTTGACCGCCGCGCCCTTGCCCCCGTTCTGCGGCCGGTGCACGACCACCACCCCCGCCGGATCGGCCAGCGCGGCGCACGCCGCCCGCCCCTCGGGGCCGCTGGCGTCGTCGACGACGATGACCGCCTCGACGTGGGGCCGCAGCGCGGCGACGACCGCGCCCACGGTCAGCGGGTTCTCGTAGGTCGGCACGACCGCGCACACCCGGAGCGGCGCGGCGCCCGTCTCGTCGGCGGCGCTCACCGCTCGGCCGGGGCGCAGACGAGGCGGCCGCTGGAGCACAGCGCCTCGCGGCAGGTGATGCGGAAGTCGAGCCGCCCCCGGGGGCCGGGGGTCAGCGTCAGCAGAAGCGGGTCGCCGGGCTCGATCCGGGCGAGGAACTTGAGCCGGTCGACCCGGGTGATGCGCCCGGTGAGCAGGCCCGCCTGCCGGGCGTAGTCGACCACCAGCGACCGCACCTGCACCGCGCCGGCCAGGATCGGGTGGCCCACGAAGTGACCCTTGAACCAGCCGTAGTCGGTCGGGATCTCGGTGCGCGCCCGGTGGGCGTCGCCCTCGCGCTCGAGCGGCTGCCAGGTCAGCGTCCACCGCCCGGCGGACCGCCGCTGGGCGTCGAACAGCGCCAGCACCCGGTCCCGCTGGAGCTTGCCGTTGTCCTCCCGGGGCAGGGCATCGACCAGCGCGAAGCGGCGGGGCAGCGTCGAGGCCTCGAAGCGGTCGCGCAGCCGGACCTTCAGCTCGGCCTCACCCACCGCCCGATCGGCGACCGCGACCGCGGCCCACAGCGCCTGCCCCCGGCCGGAGGGGTCGGGGCGGGCGAGCACCGTGGCGTCGGTCACCCCGTCGAGGCCGAGCAGCCACGCCTCCATGCCCAGCAGCGAGACCCGCCGGCCGCCGATCTTGACGACGTCGTCGGCCCGGCCGAGGTGGGTGAAGGTGCCGTCGTCTTCGAAGCGCACCCGGTCCTGGGTCCGCATGGCCCCGTCGGGGCTGCCGTGCGGCGAGCGGACCCACAGGTGCCCGTCCCGGGCCTCGACCGCGACCCCCGGCAGGGCCCGCCACCGGGCGCCGGCGGCGCGCTGACGCCAGGCGACGCCCCCGGTCTCGGACGAGCCGAGCAGTTCGGTGATCGGGACCCCCTGCCGCTCGGCGAAGCGCAGCGCGCTGACCTCGGGCAGCGGCGCGGTCGAGCTGAAGACCCGCTTCAGGCCGCCGAGGCGCCCCGGCTCCAGCTCGGCGAGCGCCCGGACGTGGGCCGGCACGGTCACCAGGACGTCGGCCCGCTCGGCCCGGGTCGCGACGGCCTCGGCGTGCAGCGGGGTGTCCCGGTTGAAGCGCCCGCCGGCCACCAGGGGCAGCAGCACCGAGAACAGCAGCCCGTAGATGTGGCCCGGGGGCACCGTGGCCAGCACCGCCGCCCCGGGGGCGACGCCGAAGGTGTCGGCCAGCAGCAGCGCCTCGCCGAGCAGGTGGTGGGCCGCCTTGTCCCACGCCTGCATCGCGCCGGTGGAGCCCGAGGTGTAGACCGTCGCCCGCACCGCCTCGTCGGCGATCGGCCCGATCGGAGGCGCGTCGGGGTGGGCCTCGATCGCGGCGGCCACCCCCAGGCCGGTGCCCACCCGGGCGTCGTGCAGCAGCAGCGGCTTCTCCCCGGCGGCCTCGAGGCCGGCGATGACCCCGGTGACGGTCTCCCGGCGCACGTTGGGCGGCAGCGCGACCCGGTAGCCGGCGGACCACGCCCCGAGCAGCGCCACGGTGAAGAGGTAGCGGTCGCCGGTGAACATCAGCACCGCCGTCGAGCCGGGCTCGGTGGGCGGCAGCGCGGCGGCGAGGGCCCCGGCGTCCCGGGTCAGGGCGGCGACGGTGCGCGGCGCCTCGCCGAAGGTGACCGGGTCGTCTGAGGCGTGGCGGGCGAGCAGCCGGGCGGGGGGGGCGGCGGTCGGCATGGCGGGCTCAGGGCTCCGAGATCGGGCGGCGATCGACCGCCCCCGGCGGGGGGCGGGGCTCGTCGGATGGGCGGGGGGTCAGGACGCGGGCCAGCAGGCGATCGGGCAGCCCGTCGCCCGGGCGGCGGAAGCGGCGCTTGCGCTCGATCCACTCCACGGCGAACAGCAGCCCCATCAGGATGTAGGCCACCAGCCCGTTGTAGACCGTCCACCACCAGATCGCGTCGAGGGCGACCAGGGCCGCGTCGAGCGCGATGTTGACGACGAAGAAGCCGCACCAGACCCGGGTCCACAGCCGGCACCAGGCGACCTCGGCCGGGCTCAGGTCGTCGTGCTGCAAGCGGGCGAAGCGCTCGATCATCGGGCGCGCGGTCCACAGCGTGGGGGCGAAGGTCGCCAGCAGCAGGCCGTGGATGGCGATGGGCACGATCAGGACCGCCCCGGCCCGGTTCAGCGCCGCGGCGAGCCCGATGAGGGCCGCGGTCAGCACCGGGATGAGCGCCAGGGTGCTCACGTCGCCGAGCTTCGGGCGCCCGCCGCGCCACAGGCGGCGGACGACCACCGGCGCGAGCAGGGCGAGCAGCACCAGCGAGGCGCCGCGCAGGTTCCAGCGGGTGAGGCCCAGGTAGACCGCCATGGGGTACGCCACCATCGACCCGGCCGCCACGATCGAGAGGACCGTCCACAGGCGCCCGCCGCCCGAACTGGCGCCGGGAGCGGTCACGCCGAGGCTCGCCCCGCCGCCTGCTCTTCGCGGATGAACCGGGCGAGGCTGTCCACCGAGTAGAAGATCTCCCGGTTGCGCTTGTCCTCGGCCGAGGTCTTGACCCCGAACTCCTTGCTCAGCGCGATGGCCAGCTCGAGGGCGTCGATGGAGTCGAGCCCGAGACCCTCGACGAACAGCGGCTCGTCGTTCTTGATCTCGGAGGGCTCGATGTCCTCCAGCATCAGCGCTTCGACGATGACTTCCTTGATGCGGTGTTCCAACGTATCCGACACGGGTGGACCTGCTATCTGCGATGGGGTTCCGCCGCATGGGCGGAGGTCAGGCGGTCATATATCGTATCGCGCAGGCGTCTGCTAGACCCTTCGTGGTCCGCCGGCCGGGCCGCCGGCAGCGCCCGCAGGCTCAGCCGGGGCACCGCCCGGGGCGGACGCCATGGTCGCCATCCCTTGTTCAGCCACAGCGGCTCGCAGCGGATGAGGATCGGGACCACCGGCACCCCCGCCCGGCACGCCGCTTCGAAGGCGATGCGCCCGAAGCGGTGCAGGCCCTCGCCCACCGAGCGGGTGCCTTCGGGGAAGATGACGACCCGCTCCCCCCGCTCGAGGCGCTCGACGATGGCGTCCACCGAGCGCTCGGCCCCGAGGAAGTCGGTGCGGGTGTCCTCGATGTAGCCCGCCTGGCGGAACACCGGCCCGAGGTACCACCGGCGGAACATCGCCGCCTTGACCACCGCGGTCACCTGGGGGTGCAGCGCCAGGATGGCCGAGGTGTCGGCGAAGGTCGGGTGATTGGCCACGATCACGCAGCCCCCCTCGGCGGGCAGCGCCGCGGCGGCGTCGCCGGGGTCGAAGCCGAGCAGCCCGAGGCGGTCGAGGTAGGCGTGCATGAAGCGGAACGCCCGGTGGAACACCCGCTGGGTGGCCACGATGCGCGCCGGCTCGGGGCGCCGGGCGAGGATCACGCGCGACACCACGAAGAGGGTGAAGCCGAACGGGATCAGCAGGGCGGCCAGGGTCAGGGTCAGCCCGATCAACATGACCCGGATCAGGTTGCGAAGGGCGCTCATCGCCCCCTACTATACGGGCCCGCTCAGGGCGAACAAACTCGATGCGTGCCCTGAACGTGTCCACCGTGGAGCGAGCCGTGTCGCCACCTGCACCCCATGTCGACGTCCTCATCGCCGGAGGAGGCCTCGCCGGCCTGACCCTGGCGTTGCAGCTCAAGCGGGATCTGCCCGATTTGAGCGTCACCGTGGTCGAGAAGACCGCCCGCCCGCTGCCCGAGGGCTGCCACAAAGTGGGCGAGTCATCAGTCGAGCTGGGCTCACGGTACCTCGAGTCACTGGGGCTGAAGGATTATCTGGTCGAGAAGCACCTCTTCAAGCACGGCCTGCGGTTCTGGCCCGGCGGGGGCGACCTGCCGCTCGAGCAGCGCACCGAGATGGGGCCCTACGTCGAGCCGATCGTGCCCAGCTATCAGATCGATCGCGGCGTGTTCGAGAGCGACCTGCGGGCGATGGTCGAGGAGAAGGGCGTCGATCTGCGGGAGGGCTGCAAGGTCGGCGGGGTCGAGCTGGGCGCCGACGGCGACGTCCACCGGGCGGTCGTCAGCGGGCCCGAGGGCGAGGCGCCGATCGAGGCCCGGTGGTTCGTCGACGCGACCGGGCGCAACGCGCTGCTGCGGCGCAAGCTGCGGCTCACCCGGGGCACCCGCCACGCGGCCAACGCCGGCTGGTTCCGGGTGAAGGGCCGGCTGGCCCCGGCCGATCTGGTGCCCCCGCCGGACAAGGCCGCCGACCCCGAGGCGGCGCACGCGTGGCACGCCGCCGAGTTCAGCGCCGACCGCTGGCGCTCGACCAACCACCTCATGGGCCCCGGCTACTGGGTCTGGCTCATCCCGCTGTCGTCGGGCATGACCAGCGTCGGGGTGGTGGTGCACGACGCGCTGCACCCGTTCGACACCGTGCGCTCGCTCGATCGCACGCTGGACTTCATCCGGCGCCACGAGCCGGTGCTGGCGGCGAAGCTGGCCGAGTACCGGCCGCTCGACTTCCTCACCCTCAAGGGCTACAGCCACGGCGTCGGCCGGGCGTGGTCCACCGACCGGTGGGCGATGGTGGGCGAGGCGGGGGCCTTCGTGGATCCGCTCTACAGTCCGGGCACCGACTTCATCGCCTTCGCCAACGAGTTCACCGGGCAGTGCATCAAGGCCGACGTCGAGGGCGGCGACCTCGAGGGGCGGGTGCGCGACCTCAACGTGCAGTACCGGGCCCTGCTCAACAGCGCGCTGGACCTCTTCCGCGACGCGGCGCCGGTCTACGGCCACCCGTCGGCCCTCATCAGCAAGCTCTACTGGGACAACTTCACCTACTGGAGCTTCCCCTGTCAGTACTACATGCAGGGCATCTTCCGGCTGGGCAGTGAGGCCCACGCCGAGTTCGCCGAGGTCGGCGCCCGCTTCGCGACGCTGACCGGCTACGTGCAGCCGCTGCTCAAGGCGTGGGCCGAGACCGCGCCCGAGCGCCCCACCGGCGGGTTCCGGGCGCTGCCGACGTTCCCCTCGGTGCTGGTCGACACCCACTGCGCGCTTCAGCGGGAGATGTCGCCCGAGGAGACCCGGCGGTTCATGTTCGACCGGCTGGCCGAGGCCGAGGCGATCACCGCCGAGATGCTGGTCCGCATCCTGTTCACCGTCGGGGACGAGGCCGCGGCGCGCATCGTCGACGCGCTGAAGGTGCAGCGGTGGTCGCTGCCGGTGCCCCGGGCCCGGCTGGCGGCCGAGTCGAAGGGCGGCCTCGCCCGACGGCGGCTGCTGGGGCGGCTGGCCCGGGACGTCGAGCGCACCTGCGGGCGGCTGCCGGCGAACACCTCGCCCGAGGTGATCACCGCGCTGCTCGAGCCGCTCCTGATCGACGGGCGGGGCGACGTGGACGTGCCCCCGGCCCTGGCCCCCGAGGCGATGCAGGCCCTCGGGTCGCGCCTGCGGGCGGCGGTCGTCTGACCCCGACCCGATGAACCCCGCCTATCTGCCCCCGGGCGACCCCCTGCCGCCCGAAGAGCACCTGCTGCGCCTGCTGGGCGGCAAGTGGGTGACCGCCGCCGTCTCGGCCGCCGCCCGCCTGGGCCTCGCCGAGCAGCTCATCGACGCCGAGGGGGCCGATCGACCGGCCGACGTCGCGACGCTGGCCGGGGCGATGGGCTGCGACGGGCCGGCGCTGGAGCGGCTGCTGCGGGTCCTGGCCGGCGAGGGGCTGCTCGACCTGGACGACGGCGGGCGCTACCGGCTGACCCCGCTCGGGCGCCAGCTCCACCCCGACGCGCTGGGCCACCTCGCGGCGTTCGTGGGGCTGCCGTTCATGTGGGACCCGTGGGCCCGGCTGGCGGGGGCCATCCGCAGCGGGCGCACCGCCTTCGAACTGGCCTACGGGTCGCCGCTGTACCCCTACCTCGACGGCGACCCCGAGGCCCACGACGTCTACCACCGGGGGGTCGACGCCTTCACCCGCCACGAGGCGCGGGCGCTGGCCGAGCGGGTCGACCTGTCCGATCATCGGCGGCTGGTGGACGTCGGCGGCGGCCTGGGCACCGCCAGCCTCGAGCTGGCCCGGGCCTGGCCACACCTCGAGATCGTGCTGTTCGACCGGCCGGGGGTCGCCGAGCAGGCCGCCGCTCGCTTCGCCGAGGCCGGGGTCGCCGACCGCTGCCGGGCGGTGGGCGGCGACTTCTTCGGCCCGCTGCCGCCGGCCGACGTCTATCTGCTCAAGCATGTCGTGCACAACTGGGACGACCCGGCCGCGACCCGCCTGCTCGCCGGCTGCCGAGCCGGGCTGACCGACGCCGCCGAGGGGCCGGGCATGGTGCTGGTGGTCGAGGGCATCCTGCTGCCCGGCGTGCGCCGCGACCCGACCCGGCTGCTCGATCTGGAGATGCTGGTGCTGCGGGGCGCCGGGCGCGAGCGCAGCAAGGGGGCGTTCCGCCGGCTCTTCGCCGACGCCGGCCTCACGCTGGGCACGACCTGGCCGCTGGCCGGCGCCACCCGCCTGCTGGTGGGGCGCGCCCGGGTCTGAGCCTCAGCGGGCCGGGGCGGCCTCGGCCTCGATCGCCGGGCCGTGCACCAGGGTCATCTTGGCCGCCGCCACCCGCTCGCCGCTGCGGTCTCCAGCCTCGGCCCGCTGCATGCGGGTCTCGAAGCTGCTCAACGCGTGGTCGCCGCCGGTCTGCTCGGCGTAGACGTCGAAGACATCGCCCACCGCGAGCCACTCGGCGTCGACCTCGAAGCGGCGGCAGGCGACGATCATGCCCACCCGGGGCCCCTCGCCGCCCCGGTAGGCGTCGTAGCCCAGGCACGCGGCGACCGCCTGGGCCATGTACTCGATGCACATGAGGCCATCCACCCGGCCGCCCTCGACGAACAGGTGATGGGCCCTGATCTCGAGCCGGCAGGTGCAGCGCCCCGGGGCCCAGTCGACCATCGCGTCGAGCTGAAGCATGGGCGGCCGGTGGGGCACCAGATCGGCGATCGGGGGATACGCCGGCACGCCGGCCTCGGGCGGGCTCATCGGGCGTCGGCCGCGGTCACCGCCGCGGTCCAGCCGGCGCCGGCGCCCCGATCGAGCACCACCGGGCCCGACCAGCCGGCGGCGAGGGCGTCGATCACGTCCACGATGCCGGCGCACGGGTTGCGGGCCCCCGCCGGGCTCAAGTCGGCCCGGTGCGCCTCCTCGGGGCGACGCGCGCCCAGGACCGGCCGGGCCATGCGCGGGGCGTCGGGGGCCAGCTCGACCGGGGCGAGGGCCAGGGCCCCGCAGGTCAGGCTCCACTCGGTGCCCGCGGGCACCAGATCGGTCAGCACGCCCTCGTCGCCGCAGGTGACCATGACCGCCTCGAAGCCGCCGCCGAGCAGGCCGAACGCCTCGTGCAGCGCCATCGCCGGGGTGTCGTAGTCGGCGCCGATCGAGGTGGTGAAGCCCCGGTTGCCGCTCGAGATCGACACCACCCCCGAGGCCGCGTTGTGCACGCTCATGGCGAAGGCCATCGGCGACATCGGATCGGTCCCCCGCCACATCGTATCGAGCAGCCGGATCATCGTGCCCACCTCGCCGAGCGCCGAGCCGAACACCGTCGCCACCAGCGACCCGTCGAAGCCCGAGGCGGCCAGCGCCTCGCCGTAGGCGTCGGCGATGGCCCGGGTGAACAGGCTGCACCGCCGGCGGCTGCGCCGCTCGATGAGGGCCCCCGAGGGCTTGAACGGCTCGACCGGCTCGCCCGCCCGCCACGCCGTGGCCGAGGGGAACCCCTGGAGGCACAGGCCCCAGCCGAGCACCGCCGCTTCCCGATTCGCGCTCACGGCGCCCTCAACAGCACGCTGATGTTATTGCCCCCGAACGCGAACGAGTTGCTCAGCACCCGCTCGAAGCGCCCCGACGTGCGCGCGGTGACGACGTTGATGGGGATGGTCTCGTCGACCGGCGTCGCGCCGAGCGAGGCCGGGATCCAGCCCTCGTGCAGCGCGTGCAGCGCGATGGCCACCTCGGTGGCGCCGGCGCCGCCGAGGGTGTGGCCGGTGTAGCCCTTGGTCGAGACCACCGGGACCTCGGCCCCGAAGACCGCCTCGATGGCCCGCGACTCGGCGGCGTCGTTGTGCCGGGTCCCGGTGCCGTGGGCGTTGATGTGATGCACCGCCTCGGGCCCCACCCCGGCGTCGAGCAGGGCCGCCCGCATCGCCGCGATGGCCCCGTCGCCCTTCGGATGCGGCGCGCTGATGTGGTAGGCGTCCGACGTCTCGCCGATGCCCTCCAAGAGCGCGAGCGGGTCGCCGTCCCGCTCGAGCAGCAAGAGCGCCCCGCCCTCGCCGATGTTGATGCCGCTGCGCTCGGCGGAGAACGGCCGGCAGCGGTGGGGGTCGAGCGCGTCGAGGCTGGCGAAGCCGTTGAGGGTCATCGCGCACAGGGTGTCGACCCCGCCCACGATGGCCGCGTCGATCACGTCGTCGGCGATGAGCCGCCGGGCCGACGCCAGGCAGCGGGCCGAGGACGTGCAGGCCGTCGAGTGCATCCAGCCGGGCCCCTTGGCGCCGGTCAGCGCCCGCACGATGTGCAGCACCGCCCCGTAGGTGTGGTGGTGCCACAGGTCGTAGTCCATCGGCAGGTGCCCCCGATCGACCAGCGTGCGCCACGCGACCTCGGTGCGGTCGGCCCCGGCGGTGCTCGTGCCGAGGATGACCGCGATGCGCTCCGGCCGCCAGCGGGCCCGCATGCGACCCAGGGGCCCCTCGAGGGTGGCGATCAGGTGCCCCACCATCTGCGCCGAGCGGGTCGTGCGGTCGATGAGGGACGGGGGCAGGTCGGGCAGCGGGCCCACCACCTCGCCGACGTGGGCCTCGAAGGGCACCAGCGAGGTCGGGCGCAGGCCGGTGCGGCCATGCCACAGCCCGTCGCGCACCGCGCCCCGGTCGAGGCCGAGGCCGTTGCACGCGCTCACCCCGGTGATCGGGATCGACGTTCCGGTTTTCATTGCACGCTCGCCGCGGGCGCCGGCGGGTCGACCTGCCCGCGCCCTGGCCGTTCGGAGGACCCCGCCCGTCGACGGGCGCGCTGCAGCATGTCGGCGAAGCGGTTGTCGGACCGCCACACGTCGCCGGCCAGCACGCTGATCACGCCCGGCTTGAAGGCGCCGTCCAGCGGCACCCCGAAGATCATGTTGTCGACGAAGCGGGTGTTGTAGAAGCGATCGATCAGCGCAGCGAAGATGGCGTAGCCCCGCTTCATGTGGGCGTCCACCGGGGCCATCAGCGCCGGGTCGCCCTCGCCGCCTGCGGCCAGGGCCGGCAGCAGCCGGTCGGCGGTGCGCTCGGCCCCGGTCATCGCCAGGGCCACCCCCGACGAGAAGACCGGGTCGAGGAAGCAGGCCGCGTCCCCCACGCAGGCGTAGCGCGCGCCATAGGCCGCGTCGTTGCGATAGCTGAAGTTGCTCACGACGTGGGTCGGGCCCCGCTCGGCGCCCGCGGTCCACCGGCTGAGCATGGGCGAGTTCTCGACGTAGGCCCGCAGCCCGGCCGGGCCCATGCCGCCGTGCCGCGACACCCGGCCGATGCTGAGCCGGTCGCCGGGCAGCGGGATGACCCACGCCCAGCCGTCGTCGACCCACATGATGCGGATGTCGCCCGGCCCGATCTCGTCCCACGCGCCGGGGGCCAGCCCGGTGAAGTGGGCGAAGGCCGCCGCCCGACCGAACTCGCGGTAGGGCACCACCGCCCGCCGGCGGCGGGCCACCAGCCGGCTCTGCCCGGTGGCGTCGATGAAGTAGCGGGCCCGCTCGACGCCGGCGCTCGTCTCGACCTCGACCCCGTCGGCGTGCGCGGTGAAGTCCCGCACGCCCACCCCGTGGCGCACCGTGGCCCCCCGGTCGACCGCGCAGTCCCGAAGGCGGGTGTCGAACAGCGCCCGGTCGACGTGCCACGCGTGGCGGGCCGGGCCGGGCAGGGTGTCGGCGAAGTCGAACTGCGCCTTGCGGTCGGTCGCCTCGCAGACGAACTCGGCGCCCCGCTTGAAGAAGTGGCTCTGCGGGTCGGGCTCGATGCCCAGGCGGGCGTGCACCGACAGGCCGACGGGCAGCAGCGACTCGCCGACGTGGAACCGGGGGAACTCGCTCTTCTCGAGCACCAGCACCCGGCAGCCGGCGCCCGCCAGCAGGGCCGCGGTCGTCGAGCCGCCGGGCCCGGCGCCGGCGATGACGACGTCCCACGTCATCGCATGCCTCCGTCGATGCGGATGACCTGCCCGGTGATGTAGGCCGCCTCGTCGCGGCACAGATACGAGACCAGCCCGGCCACCTCTTCGGGCTTGCCCACCCGGCGGGCCGGGATCTGGCCGATCACGAAGTCGGGCACGTCGGCGATCATGTCGGTCTCGATGAGCCCCGGAGCCACCGCGTTGACCGTGATGCGCCGCTTGGCCAGCTCGATCGCCAGCGCCCGGGTCGCCCCGACGATGCCCGCCTTGGCCGCCGCGTAGTTGACCTGCCCCCGGTTGCCGCTCAGCCCCGAGATGGACGACAGGTTGACGATGCGCCCCCAGCGGTTGCGCACCATCTGCATCGTCAGCGGGTGGGTGACGTTGTAGAAGCCGTCCAGCGTGGTGCGCAGCACCCGCTGCCAGGCGTCGGGCCCCATCGAGGGGAAGGCCGCGTCGGCGATGACCCCGGCGTTGTTGACGATGACCGCGATGGGCCGCGGATCGTCCAGCAGCCCGGTCAGGGCGGCGCCGGTCGCCGCGGCGTCGGCCACGTCGAACCGCGCCGGGACGGCCTCACCGCCCGCCGCCTCGATGTCGGCGACGACCTGCGCGGCGGCCTCGGCGCTGCTGCGGTAGTTGACGATGACCGGGAACCCGTCGGCGGCCAGCCGGCGGGCGATCGCCGCGCCGATGCCGCGGCTGGCCCCGGTGACCAGGGCCCGCACCGCCCGGGGGGCGCTCTTCTCTTCGGCCATGTGTGTGGTCACCCGATCGAGCTACCGGCGGCTCGAGTCCCAGCCGCGGGCGTTCATGCAGTTGAGGAAGGCCCGCTCGTGCTTGCCGGCGATCTGCCGACAGGCCATGGCGTCTCCGGTGAAGGCTTTCTTGGTGAAGGGCTCGCCGCTCTGATGGCGCCAGACATACTGGCGGCCGCAGCCGAGCGCCAGCGACGACAGGCCCATCACGGCCACCAGGATCCAGACTCTCGCGCTCAAGCCGTCCTCCCGCGCTCGGGGCGTCGCGCCTCGACCCCCCACGATCAGAACCGCCCCAGCACGCCGAGGCCGGCGCCCCCGGGGGTCACCGTCGGGGTGACCAGATAGTCGACGCTCGCGCTCTCGTCATCGGCCGGGACCCAGGTCCGGCCGGCCTCGCTCGTGCCGCCGGCGATCATCATCGCCAGCGCCGCCACCTGGATCATACCCGAGGCGAGCAGGGCGCCCCGGGCGTCGTCGTCGGAGTTGCCCATCAGCACGAACGGGCCGATGAACGGCACCGCCGCCATGACGGTCTGCTCCTCGTCCCCGGCGATCGACGTCATGATGATGGTGGTGAGGTAGACCCCCAGGAACGGCCACGCCCCGGCGTGCACCAGCCCCCGGGACGAGGTCTTCTCGACCATCGCCTTGTACAGCGGGGCGCCGGGCTCGTTCTGGGGCGTGGTGGGCGCCGGCTCGGCGGGCGCGGCGGGCGCGGCCTCGACCGGGGCCGCCGCGGCCTGACCGGCGACGGTGCACTGCCCCTCGACGCAGATGAGATCGCCGGTGCAGTCGACGTCGACCTCGCAGGCCCCCGGCGCGGCGCACTCGCCGTCGACGCAGATGCGGCCGTGCTTGCACTGGTCGTCGGATGCGCACGCGGCCCACGCCGAGGCCGGCAGCCCGCAGACCGACAACAGCAGACCGAGGAGCAACGCGCGCCGATGATGATGCATGAGAGCACCCTTCGCTTCGTGTCCGCCGGGGGGCGGAGCCCCGCACGCCCCGGCATCGCCACGGTGACGATTCAGATCAGGTTTAGGCGTCGGCCCGAGCCGTGTCAACCGTGCTCACCGTCCGGGGCGCCCCCCCTTGCCCGGCTGCCGCCATCAGCCGCACGATGCGCGCGGCCGGCGGACAGGTCGGCCCGCTCGATCCTTAGTCATCCGCGCACCCTTTCCGGAGGACCCGATGACCCGCGCCGAAAAAGCCGAGCGGATCGGCCGCCTGCTCGACGAGCTGTACCCCGAGCAGCCGATCCCGCTGGACCACGTCGACCCCTACACCCTGCTCGTCGCCGTCGCGCTGAGCGCCCAGACGACCGACAAGAAGGTCAACGAGGTCTCCCCGGCCCTCTTCGCGGTGGCCTCGACCCCGGCGCAGATGGCCGCGCTCGAGGTCGAGCAGATCCGGGCGCTGATCCGGGAGATCGGCCTCGCCCCGACCAAGGCGAAGAACCTCAAGAAGATGGCCGCGCTGCTCGTCGAGCGCCACGGGGGCGAGGTGCCGCCCGACATGCAGGCGCTCGAGGCGCTGCCCGGGGTGGGCCACAAGACCGCCTCGGTGGTGATGGCCCAGGCGTTCGGCGTCCCGGCGTTCCCGGTCGACACCCACATCCACCGCCTCGCCGCCCGCTGGGGCCTCTCGTCGGGCCGCAACGTCGCCACGACCGAGCGGGACCTCAAGAAGGTCTTCCCCCGCGACACCTGGAATCGGCGCCACCTCCAGATCATCTTCTTCGGCCGCGAGCACTGCCCGGCCCGCAACCACGACCTCGCCGCCTGCCCCATCTGCGGCTGGGCCGCCACCAAGAAGCGCATGCGGGAGGAGGCCGCCGGCCTGCCGCCCAAGCGCCGGCGCAAGCGGAGCTGAGCGCGGCTCAGAGACAACACCGCGTGAGGGCGCAGCCCGAACACGCGAGCCGTCAGGCGAGCCGCCCGGGGCCGCGAGGGCCCCGGGCCGGAGCGAGGAGGGCGAAGCCCGACGCTGCGCAGCGCCCGCCCGAAGGGCGGCCGGATGAGCACGGCTCACCCGAAGCAGGGCCGGATGAGCACGGCTCACCCGAAGCAGGGCCGGATGAGCACGGCTCACCCGAAGCAGGGCCGGATGAGCACGGCTCAGAGGCAGGACCGCGTGAGGGCGCAGCCCGAACACGCGAGCCGTCAGGCGAGCCGCCGAGCGCAAGGAGGCCGGGGCCGCGAGGGCCCCGGGCCGGAGCGAGGAGGGCGAAGCCCGACGCTGCGCAGCGCCCGCCCGAAGGGCGGCCGGATGAGCACGGCTCACCCGAAGCAGGGCCGGATGAGCACGGCAACGTGAACGCTGCTCAGAGGTAACGCTCGATGGTGTTGATGACCTCGAGCCGGTCGACCAGATCCTGGATGTAGTCCAGCCGGTCGACCTGGATCACCAGGGTCGGCGAGCGGTCGTAGCGCTCGAACCACTCCTCGTACAGGCTGTGCAGCCGCTTGATGTAGCGCAGGGGGATGTCCTGCTCCTCCGGCCGCCCGCGGAACTTGATGCGCCGGCGCACCGTGCGCACCTCAGCCCGCAGGTAGATCATGAGGTCGGGCGGGCGCAGGGTGCGCACGATGGCGTCGTAGAGGTCGCGATAGGCCCGGTACTCGTCCCGGCTCATGCGCTTCGAGCGGTACAGGTTCTCGGCGAAGATCTCGGCGTCCTCGTAGATGGTGCGGTCCTGCACCACCGTGCCCGGGTGGTCCGACAGCTCCTGGTGCAGCCGGAACTTGTGGGTCAGGAAGTAGATCTGGCTGTGGAACGCCCAGCGCTTCATGTCGCCGTAGAACGCCGTCAGGAAGGGGTTGTCGGCGTTCGGCTCGTGGAACGGGGTCAGGCCGAAGCGGTAGCGCAGAAAATCGGTCAGCGTCGACTTGCCGGCGCCGATGTTGCCGGCGATGGCGATGTACTTGCGGGGTCCGGCCACGGTCAGGGTTCCTGGCAGGTGGGGACGCCGGCCGCGTCGTCGGGCAGGCACGCGCTGCCCGCCTCGCAGGCGGCGTAGTCGAAGAGGTCGGGCCCGCACTGCCCCCCGAGGGGGTAGGTCACGCTCACGTTGAGCCGGTAGGGGCCGGCGTCGCCCCCGAAGCCGTCGACCACCACGAAGACGTCGCCCCCGCCGGGCCACTGGAAGTCGACCCGGCTCAAGAAGCCGAGCGCGTCGTCATTGCAGGCGAGCTGGCTGTCCTCGGGCGCGCACTCGGGGTCGTCCTCGGGGCAGGGCAGCGCGACGCCGCACACCGCGCGGGCGTAGAGCGTGGTGTCGTAGCCGCTGCCGTCGGTGTCGATCGACACCCGCCCGGCGTAGGGCACCGGCAGGCGCCACATCTCGTCGGGCGAGTTCTGGAAGGTGCAGCTCGCGACGTGCGCCGCGGGGCGGTCGAGGGTGCTGCCCTCGACGGTCACCGCGTCGGCCGGGAAGACCGGCAGCTCGGCGTCGCACGGCCCGCCCTCGTCGGCGTCGCCCGCCGCGAAACAGCCGTCGTCGGCCGGGAAGTCGATCGCCCCGTCCTCGTCGTCGTCGAGCCCGTTGCCGCACGCCGGCGGCGGCTCGGGGGTCAGCTCCTCGGGATCCTCGCTGTCGGCGCAGCCCGGGTCGCGGGGGAAGTCCACGAAGCCGTCGCCGTCGTTGTCGAGGCCGTCCTCGCACTCGGGCAGGTTGAACTCGCTGAAGTCCTGGGCATCGAGGCAGCCGATGTCGTCGAGGTCGATCCGCCCGTCGCCGTCGTTGTCGCAGCCGTCGGAGCACGCCGGCTCCGAGACGTCCTCGGTGGCGTCCTCGGGGCAGGCGCAGTCGAAGTCCCGGTTGGGGCCCGAGAAGCCGTCCCCGTCCCGGTCGTAGTCGATGCCCCCGTCGCCGTCGTTGTCCCGCCCGTCGGCGCAGTCGGGGCCCTCGAAGTCGTCGGCCGCCGCGGCGCATTGGGGGTCGTCGGGCCAGTCGATCAGGCCGTCCTCGTCGTCGTCGGCCCCGTTGCCGCAGGCCGGCGGGGGCACCGGGTCGACCTCGTCCCCGTCGGCGTCGCTGGCGCAGCCGGGGTCGGCCGGAAAATCCGTCAACCCGTCGCCGTCGTTGTCGGCCATGTCGGCGCAGGCGGCCCGGGCGCAGCGCAGGCCGTCGGCGGTCTCCCGGCACTCGAGCCCCGGCCCGCAGGTCCAGGTGCCCGGCGGCCCGCAGTCGGCCCCCGCGGCGAGCTGCGTCTCGATGCGCACCCGCCAGATGCCGGTCGAGCCCGGGGTGCCGTCGAGCACCACCCAGATGGACTCACCGGGCGCGAACGGCCCCTCGAGCTCGATCCGGGCGTCGAGGCCGGCGCCGCTGTTGTCGTCGCAGGCCAGCTCGGCCCCGCCGCAGGCGTCGAGGGCGTAGAGCACCGTGTCGAAGGCGCTGTCCCGGGCGTCGATCACCAGCCCGTCCAGCGCGCGGCCCTCGGTGACCCGCCACAGCATCGTCTGCTCGTTGCTCGAGCCGTTCGGCTGGCAGGCGCCGATGAAGTCGTTGCGCAGCTCGGCGGTGTTGCCCGCGGTGCGCACCTGCCCGGTGATGTCCCGGGGCGCGGTGCGGGGGCAGGGGTCGTCCTCGTCGGGATCGGCCGCCCACAGGCAGCTCGCCGCGTCCTCCGGGTAGTCGACCAGCCCGTCCTCGTCGTCGTCGACCCCGTCGCTGCACGCCGCCGGCTCGTCCGGATCGACCTCGGTCTGGTCGTTGGGCCCGTCGCAGCCCGGGTCGTCGGGGTAGTCGGTCAGCCCGTCGCCGTCGTCGTCCTGGAAGTTGCGGCACAGCGCGGTGTTGAACTCCGAGAAGCGGTCCGGATCGCCGTTGCAGCCGGGGTCGTCGAGGTCGATCAGGCCGTCGCTGTCGTTGTCCCGGCCGTCGCTGCAATCGGGCGTGCGATCCTCGTCGTCGTCGGCGGCCGAGGTGCAGTCCCGATCGGCGGGGTAGTCGGTGTCGAAGTCGAAGTCGTTGTCCACGCCATCGGCGCACTGGGGCGGCACCTCGGGGTCGGTCTCGTCGTCGTCGGTGGGGCTCTCGCAGCCCGGCTCGTTGGGGTGGTCGATGACCCCGTCGCCGTCGTCGTCCCGCCCGTTGGCGCACAAGGCCACGGTGCAGACCCCCGCCCGACAGATGCGCCCCCGCCCGCAGCCCAGGGCCGGGGCCGGCTCGCCCTCCACCGGCTCGACGCACGGCGCGCCGTCGGGCACCTCGGCCCGCACGTTGACCACGAACGGCCCGGCGCTCTCGGCGAAGCCGTCGACCACGATGAAGTAGTCCCCCACCGGCGGCTGGTCGACGATCACCTCGCTGGCCGACAGCCCGTCGCCGATGTCGTCGTTGCACGCCACCTCGTCCAGCCCGGCGCAGTCCCGGTAGACGCCCAGCAGCGTGTCGAAGCTCGAGCCGCGGGTGTCGATCCGCAGCCGGTCGACCGGATCACGCAAGGTGAACAGCAGCACCTGCTCGGGGGCGAGGTTGTTGCGGCACGCCTCGCGGGCGGCGGGCAGGCCGGTCGTATCGCCGATGTAGCGGCCGAGGCCGGTGATGTCGACGAAGGCGGTCGGCGGGGCGCCGCACACGCTGGCCTCGGACGGATCGGCCAGATCAGCGCAGCCGGGGTCGTCGGGGTGATCGGTGCGCCCGTCCTCGTCGTCGTCGGCCCCGTTGGCGCACGCCGGCTGCTCGGGGTCGGCCTCGTCGGGGTCGTCCGGGCCCTCGCAGCCGGGGTCGAGCGGGTAGTCGATCGCGCCGTCGCCGTCGTCGTCGGCCCCGTTGGCGCAGGCCGGCACCGGCGCCATGTCGGGCGGCGCCATGTCGGGCGGCATCACGTCGGGCGCGGGGGCCATGTCGGGGTCGGGCCCCAGGTCCGGATCGAGCGGCGCCATGTCGGAGTCGGGCCCCAGGTCGGGGTCGGGCGGGGCCACGTCGGGCCTCACGATCAGGAAGTTGTCCGGGGCGGGATCGGCCGGGTCGTCGTCGCAGCCGATCAGCGCGGCCAGGACGGCGAGCGCAGCCAGATGCCGGGCGCGGCGGCGCGGGCGGGTGTGCATCGCTCTCTCCCCCGAGGCGTCGGGACGCCGGTATACCCCGGCGGGCCCCCGCTTGTCAGCGGCTCACCCGGCGGCGGCGTCCGACGGCCCGGCCTCGGCCGCGGGCAGCGCCTGCGGCGGCCCGTCGAGCCCATCGAGGGCCCACGGATCGGCGAACACCTGCCGCACCACCCGGGCGAGCACCGCGCCCTGGGCCCCGTCCATGAAGCGGTGGTCGATGGTCGCGGTGAGCGTCAGCAGCGGCCGCACGACCGGCGCCCCGTCCCGGGCGACGACCCCGTCGTGGATCGCGCCCATCAGCACCAGCACCGGCACCTTGGCCCACGGGGTGTGGGGGGCGAACGCCTCGTCGAGCCCGAAGACGCCGACGTTGGTCAACACCGCGCTGCCGAAGGGGAACTTGCTGATCTTGGCGAACTTCAGCGACCACCCCAGGCCGCTGGTGACGAACGCGGTGGCGTAGAGCAGCGGCCGGATGATCCAGGTCGGCAGCGCCCGCATCAGCCCCTTGCTGCTCTCGAACTCGTCGTCCTGCCCGCTGCGCACCCGCTCGGCCCCGGCCCGCAGCTCGGCGGCGATGTCGGCCACCGACTTCTCGTCCACCCGGCGCACCTTGACCTTGGCCAGATCGGAGCCGCCCTCGACCACCACCAGGAAGCTCAGGTCGACCGTGTCGAACGGCACGAACCGCCCCAGCACCACCCGCCCGTTGAGCCCCGGCGAGTCGGCGAGCGCCATGCCCACCGCCTTGCCCACCAGGTGGGTGATGGTGACCTTCTCCCCGGTGGTCCGGCGGACGTGCTCCAGGTAGGCCAGCGCCTCGCCCACGTCGAGGGTGAGCTTGCCGTAGATGTTGCCCTCGCGGGGCGGGGCCCAGGTGGCGATGGCCATCTTGCGGCGGGTCGACATGCGGGCCATGGCGGTCTCCTTCGTGCGGCCGCCGGAGCATACCGCACTCCCGCCGCGAGGCGCGTGGGGCGGACGCGAAGTCCGCGTGATACCCCTACGACCCGACGAAGACGAACCACAGCACGATGACCACCGCGGCCACCGCCAGGATGGCCAGGATCATGTTCAGGGCCCACACGAAGAGCGCCGCCGGCAGCAGCAGCAGGGGCACCCCGAGCAGGCCCAGGGCGAAGCCGAGGGCGTAGCGGCCCAGGTCGCCGCGCATCGCCGACCACAGGCTCAGCGCCCGGCCCTCGCGGGCGTCGGCGAGCGCCCTGGCCTCTTCGAGCAGGCGCACCGCCACGTCGGGGTCGGCGGTGGCCCGGGCCATCTCCCGCAGGCGCTCGATGCGATCGGCGGTGAGGTCGGCGGTCAGCTCGACCCGCCGGGCGTGCGCGATCCAGGCGTCGAGCGCGGTCACCTGCCCCGCCGGGTCGCCGGCCTGCTCGGCGGCCTCGACCGCCTGCCACAGCGCCTCGGACTCCTCGAACAGCGCCTTGCGCTCGGCCCGGCGGCGGGCGAGGGCCAGCTCGTGATCCAGGGCGACCTCCCGGGCCCGCAGCGCCTTCCAGCACAGCGCGAAGCCGGCCGGGGGCAGGGCCAGGGTCACCAGCCACCACACGGCGCCGACCCCACCGAGGCCGGGCAGCGGGCGCAGCACGAGGTCGAGGTCGCCCGAGAGCGCGCCGAAGTCGTACCAGAACCACAGCCCGAGGCCGACGAGGGCCGGCAGCAGCGCCATCCACAGGGTCGTGAGGACCCCGAAGACGGCCCCCCAGGTGCCGAAGCGGCGCAGCAGCGGGCGGTCGGGCATGGGCGCTCTCCTCGATGGGGGGCGAGTGTATCTCATCCGGCGGCGCTGGCACCGGGCGGCGAGTGGGCGTAGGCTCGGGGCACGTCCCCGGTGTGGGAGCGACGCGCGGTGAACGACGCGGACAAGTGGGTCGAGCTCGCCCGCCTGCGGCAGCGGGTGCAGAGCCTGGAGGACGACCTGGGCCTCGAGGCGCCGACCTTCGAACCGGGCACCGGGCAGTACGACCTCGACATGGCGATCCAGGCGCTCGTCGCCCAGCACGCCACCGACGTCATCTCGGTGCACGCGCCCAACGCCGACTTCGAGTTCATCACCCCCTCGGTCACCCGCAACTTCGGCTACCGCCCCGAGAAGCTGATCGGGCGCAACGCCTACGACCTCATCCACCCCGACGACATCGACGCGGTCGCCGGGCGCCACGCGGGGCTGGCCGAGGGGCCCCAGACCATCGAGTACCGCATGCGGGCCGCCGACGGGGAGTGGCGCTGGGTCGAGACCCGGGGTCAGGCGATGATCGCGGGCAACGCGCTCAGCCGCATGGTCTGGATCACCCGCGACGTGCACCAGCGGCGGCTGGCCCAGGCCGCGCTCGAGCGCTCCAACGCCGATCTGCGCCACTTCGCCCTCGTCGCGGCCCACGACCTGCACGAGCCGCTGCGCATCGTCGCCAGCTTCGCCGAGCTGCTCGGCAGGCGCTACCGCGAGGCCCTCGACGCCCGGGGGCAGGGCTATCTCGACTTCATCATCGACAACGTCGGCCGCATGCGGGGGCTCATCGACGGGCTGCTTCAGTTCACCCGCATCGAGGTGCAGCGGCCGGACTTCGCCGCCATCGACGTGGGGGACGTCGTCTCGACGGTGCTCAGCGACCTCGGCCCGGCCCTGGCCGACGCCCGGGTCGAGGTGGGCCCGCTGCCCGCGGTGCGGGCCGACCGGGACCAGCTCGTGCTGCTCTTCCGGGAGTTGGTGGACAACGCGATCAAGTTCCGCCGGCCCGAAACGCCGCTCGAGATCCGGATCGGGGCCGAGCGCAGCAGCGACGGCTGGCTGCTGTCGGTGGCCGACAACGGGCAGGGCTTCGCGGTGCACGACGCCGACCGGGTGTTCGACATGTTCGAGCGGCTGGTGGGGCTCGACGTGCCCGGGTCGGGCATCGGGCTGGCCTCGGCCAAGCGCATCGCCGAGCGCCACGAGGGGCAGATCTGGGCCGAGCCGCGCCCCGGGCGGGGCTGCACCGTCTTCGTGCGGCTGCCGGCCGACGGAGACACCGTGCCCGCGGTCCGCCCCATCCAGGACACCGAGCCCACGGCCGGAGGCGACGAGCCCTGAGCGGCCCGGCTTGCGCGGCGCCCGGCGGTGGCCCACCATCGGCCCGATGAGCGACGCCGACCCCCCGCAGCCGCCCGAGCCCGAGACCCCGCCCGAGGCCGAGCCGGGCGCGATCAGCCAGACCGAGTCCCGGATCCACAGCCGGGGCAAGCGCTTCACCGCCGCCGACCTGACCGTGCTCTACCGCGACGACCGCCTCATCGCGATCGACAAGCCCAGCGGGCTGCTGGTGCACCACAGCCAGATCGCCCGCGACGTGCGGGTTGTCGCCTTGCAGCTCGTGCGGCGCATCGCCCGCCGCCGGGTGCACGCGGTGCACCGCCTCGACCGGGGCACCTCGGGGGTGCTGCTCTTCGCGCTCGACCCCGAGGCCGCCCGGGACACCGCCGAGCTCTTCGCGACCCGGGCGATGGAGAAGACCTACTACGCGGTCGTGCGGGGCCACCCGCCCGAGGGGGGCACGATCGACCGCCCGCTGAACCAGAGCAAGCACGGGGAGCGCAAGCCGGCGGTGACCGACTTCACCCGGCGGGCGACCGTCGAGCTGCCGATCCCGGTGGGCCGCTTCCCGACCGCCCGCTACGGGCTGCTCGAGCTGCGGCCGCACACCGGCCGACGGCACCAGCTCCGGCGCCACTGCTGCCACATCCACCACCCGATCGTGGGCGACACCACCCACGGCGACGCCCGCCACAACCGGCTCTTCCGCAGCCGGTGGAGCGCCCACCGGCTGCTGCTCTTCGCGGCCCGGCTGCGGTTCACCCACCCCTACACCGGCGAGGCGCTCGACCTGCGCTGCGGGCCCGACCCGACGCTGACCGCGCTGTGCGGCGCCTTCGGCTGGGCCGACCCGCTCGCCCCGCCGACGCCCCCCGACCCGGAGCCCGCCCCATGACCATCCACGAACTGGCGCAGTACGCCGGCGAGCAGCCGGCGCTCATCGGCGGGCTGCTCGCGATCCCCCCGGTCCTGGCGCTGCTGGCGATGCTCGGCGGCCGGGATCCCGCCGGGCGCGGCCGCCGGCGCTACCTCTTCACCGCGCTGGTCTACCTCGTCGCCATCCCCGGGATGCTGGCCACGGTGCTGACGGCCTACGTGCTGTTCTTCCTCGGCGGCGACCTCTTGCAGCTCGACATCCTGGTCTACTTCGCGCCCATCGCCACCATGGTGCTGACCCTGGCGCTCGTCGCCCGCACCACGCCCCTGTCCAACGTGCCCGGCTTCGGCCGCATCGGGGGGCTGATGCTCATGCTGGGGGCCGCCTTCGCCCTGGCGCTCATCCTCCAGAAGACCCGGATCTGGGTCGTCTTCGTCGGCGGGCTGGGCACGCTGCTGATCATCGGGCTGGTGCTCTTCGTCGCCATGCGGGTCGGCGCGGCCCGGCTCTTCGGCGGCAAGGACCCCGACCGCCGCTGAGCCGCCCCATGCCGTCCCCCGCCCCATCCGCCGCCCGGCGGGCGCTCGCCGCCCCGCTCGCATGCGCCCTGCTCGCCGCGCTGGACGCCGCCTCCGCCGGTCCGGCCGTCGCGGCGTACGCCGCCGGGCTGGGGGTCGCGCTCGGGGCCCTCGGCGGGCTCGCCTGGGCCGGCCTGGGGTCGGCCCTCACCCGCCTGCCCCGCCCGCTGGCGCTGCTGCCCTGGCTGGCCCCCGGCGCGCTGCTCGGGTGGTGGCTGATCGAGGAGCTGGGCGCGCGGGCCCGGCTGGGCGGACCGCACCACGACCTCGCCGTGTTCGCCCTGCTCGCCGCCGCCGGCCTCACCGTGGCCCTCGGGGCGCTGCTCGCCGGGCTCCAGCCGGTCGCCGGCGCGCCCGACGGCCTGCTGGCCCGGGGCAGGGGGCGCGTCGCCCTGCTCGTCGCCCTGCCAGTGCTCGCCCTGGCCGCCGCCTGGATCGACCGGACCCGCTTCGTCGGCCTCTACCCCGCGGCCCACACCGCGCTGCGGCTGCTGACCCTCGGCGCCGCCGTCGCCGCCGCCGGCCTCGTGCGCCGCCGGCCCCTGCCCCGCCCGGCCCGCGTCGCCCTGCTCGCCCTCGCCGCCGGCCTCGCCGGGCTGCCCTTCTTCGCCCTGCACCGCGACGCCGACCGCCCGCTCGGGGCGCTGGCCGCCCGCCCTTTGCCCGGCCTGATGCTCGACGCCGCCCGGGCGCTGACCGACGTCGACCGGGACGGCGCCTCGGCCCTGCTCGGCGGCGGCGACCGGGACGCCTTCGCCGCACCCGCCGAGCCCCCCGCCGTCCCCCCGGCCCCCGGCGCCGCGGTCCCGCCCACGCCGACCGGCCCGGCCCCCACCAGCGTCGTCCTCATCACGATCGACACCCTGCGCCCCGACCGGATGAGCCTCCACGGCCACCCCCGGCGCACCACCCCCGCCATCGACGCCTTCGCCGAGGGGGCCCTGGTCTTCGAGCGGGCGGTGACCCCCGGCGGCTGGACCTCCCTGGCCATCAGCAGCCTCATGCGGGGCGTCGCGCCGCGCCGGCTGCGGTGGACCAAGGTCGTCGAGACCAGCGACTACCGCCTGACGAAGTGGCGCGACCGGGCCACCCTCGACCGCCGATTGCGGCTGCGCATGATGTTCGGGCTGCCCCTCGACGACCCCCACCCCCCGCTGGCCGCGCGCCTCGCCGCCCGGGGCATGCACACGGTGGCGGTCGTCGACGACGGCTACAGCCAGTTCCTCTCGGCCGGGCTCGGCGCCGGGCAGGGCTTCGCCGACTTCCGCAGCGTCGACGACCTGCCGAAGCCCCGGCGCACCGACCGGGGCACCACCGATCTGGCCCTCGCCGCGCTCGACGCCCGCCCGCCGGAGCAGCGGTTCTTCTTGTGGGTCCACTACTTCGGGCCCCACGACCCCACCCGACGCCATCCGGACGCCGAGTGGTACGGGGCGGGCGTCGCCGACGGCTACGACCACGAGGTCGCCTACGCCGACCGGCAGGTGGGGCGGCTGCTCGAGCGGCTGGACGCCATCGCCGCCGCCGAACCGCTCGCGGTGGTGCTCACCAGCGACCACGGGGAGGCGTTCTACGCGCGGCGGCGGATGCACGGCCTCGGCTTGCAGCCGGCGGTGCTGCGCATCCCCCTCATCGTGCGGGCCCCCGGCGTCGCCCCCGGCCGCAGCCCGGCGCCAGCCACGCTGCTCGACGTGCACCCGACCCTGCTCGCGCTGACCGATACGCCCCCCGGGCCGGGCCTCGACGGCATGGACCTGCGCCGCCTGCCGCCCGACCGGGTCGTCACCGCCGACACCTGGCGCTACGACCGCGACGGCGAGCCGGTCTGGGACAAAGCCGCCGCCACCGACGGGCGCCACGTGCTGCGGCTGGACCGGGTGCGCAACCTGCGGGCGGTGTGGGCCATGGACGACCTGTCCCACGCGCCGGACGACCTGACCGGCCTCGTCGACGCGGCCCACCTCGAGGCGGCGCTCGGGCGCTACCTCGACGCCACCGGCGGGGGGCGGGTCATCCTGGTGGAGTGAGTGCAAAGGCCACCGATGCGCGCCGCTGACGCGCCGCTGACGTGCCGACAGCCTCATTTCGGACGCCGCGCCGGATGGCTCGGGCGCGAGGGCGCGCGTGTCGATTCTGCGCAACAATCGCTCCGGCTGATCGATGAGCCCTTCGAGACATTGCAGCTCGGAGGCGCCGATGCCCCGCCCGTTGAGGTTCGTTCCCCAGCCCTGGACCCCGTTCGAGTTGACGTGGCGCTGTATAC
>JAUHYW010000014.1 GCA_030426085.1 bacterium
TCCCATCCCGAACTCGGAAGTCAAGCCTCTCAGCGCCGATGGTACTGCACGGGTCACTGTGTGGGAGAGTAGGTCGCCGCCGGAGCCCATCCCGAAGCCCCGAGCAACTCTGTTGCTCGGGGCTTCGCCTTTTCGAATGGCTCACGCGAGCTGGTTTGCCCGCCAGCGCTCGTCGCGTCTTGCTGCTGTACCTGGCTGTGTGGTCGGCTGAAGGCCGATGTCGACCGATCCGCTCACCACCAGTCGCTGAGCGTCACCTCGATGCGGGCGTCAATGGCCGCGCCTACTCCCCAGTCCGGGGCGAGCGTGGCCGGTCCCCTGGCGGATCGAGCGCTCCTCGGCGACCCGCTCTCTGTTCCGGTCCAGCTCGCTGGAGGTGAAGCGGGTGAATGCCCGCCGCAGATCGAGCAAGAACGCCTTGAACGTCTCCCTGAACTGGATGCTCGAGCGTCTCCCTGAACTGGACGGGACCGTCTGCCCTTCAAAACCGAACGCGGAGACCACCAGGGCCGATATCGACCCGGGCGGACGGGACTTGTATCGGAGTCGGCTGGGCGTTGCCGGTGGAGGTGAACCAAGTCTCGCTGCCCCACAGGAACGGGGGCAGGCCCACGGCGAGGTTGACGGCGGCGATGAGGCCGAAGCCGACCGCGACCGGCGCGGCGCCGAGGCGGGTCTCGGTGTCTTCGGGCCAGCCCTGTTCGATGGCGGCGGGTAGCAGGAAGACGGTGATCACACCGAACAGCGAGCCGACGACGGTGTTGGGCAGCCCGATCACCATGGCGACGTTGCCCGGGTGGTCGATCTCCTCGATGCCGCGGCGCTCGATCTCCACTGTCCGGCCGTCCGGCGTCTCGACCGTGAGGATCTTCGGGTCGCTGGAGACGATGCGCGCCTCGAGCGCAGGCTCGTCCTTGCGCACGATGTGCGCGTAGGGGCTGCACGCCCCCGTGGCGAGGGCGAGCGCGGTGAGAGTGGGGGTGAGGCGCGGCATTGCTGGCTCCTGGCGCCACTGTATCAGGATTCGAGCCGGCGCGGCGCCGAACGCGATGGCGTCGAGGCACGCGGCTCGTACAGCGGCTGGATATTGAAGATGGCCAGGGATCGCGCAGACCGATTCGTCGGGAATCGAGCCGGCGACCCGACGGGGCGTTGGTTCGGGTGGAGCCGAGGCGTGAGCGGAGCCCAGGCGCGAGACGCGGACGCTGCTGGGAGCAACGTCAAGGCGAGACCACGCTGCAATCGACGCATCGGGCCAAGAGCACGGTCAGATTCAGTGTCTGGCTGCTGCAACGGTGTCTGGCTGCTGTAACTCGACCTGTGCCGGGTTCATCGTCTCCCGGCGCCATCGATGGTAGACAGGCTGGGGAGCGAGCATGGAGATCTTCCGCACGCGGCTGCGGGCGTGTCTGGGAGGGACGGATGAGCACGAGCGGACGTGGGTCTACGTACCCTATGACCAGTTGACGGATCAGATCGGGCCGCTGGCCCGGCTGGCACCGGAGCGGGCTGGCATCGTGCTGGTGGAGTCCGCTTGGAAGGCCGCCCGCCGGCCGTACCATCAGCAGAAGCTGGCGCTGATCCTGGCCAACCAGCGGCACTTCGCGCTGGAGCAGGCCCGCCGGGGGGTCGCTGTCCGCTACGTGGCGACGCAGGCGCCCTACGACGAGGTGCTGCGCGAGGTGGCGGCCGAGACCGGGCCGCTGTTGGCGATGGAGCCGGCCGAGCGGGAGTTGCGACGGCTCCTCGAGCCGCTGCTCGACGAGGGCGTCATCGAGCCGCGGCCTCACGAGGGCTGGTTGACGAGCGCCGAGACCTTCCGAGATGCGGTCGGCGAGCCGCCGTGGCGGATGGATGTATTCTATCGCGCGCTCCGCCAGCAGACTGGGATCCTGATGGAAGACGGGCACCCGATCGGCGGCAGATACAGCCACGACGCCGACAATCGGAGGCCGTGGAGCGGGGAGCCGCCGGCGCCCTCGCCGCCGACTTTCGAGCCGGATGAGGTCACTGGCGAGGTGGGGGCTTTGATCGAAGCCCGATTCGCCCATCACCCGGGTCGGGTCGACCTCACTCGTCTTCCGGCTCGTGCCGAGGACGCCGAGAAGGCGTGGCACTGGGCCAAGTCGGTTTGCATGCGCCACTTCGGCCCCTATGAGGACGCGATGTCGGCGGCGTCGCCGACGCTCTTCCACACGCTGATCTCGCCCCTGCTCAACCTGCATCGGCTGCTGCCCCGTCGGGTGCTGGACGATGTGCTGCGCCTCGACCTGCCGATCAACAGCCGAGAGGGCTTCGTTCGGCAGCTCATCGGGTGGCGCGAGTTCGTGCGGCACGTCCATCGGGCGACCGATGGCTTTCGTGATCTGCCCGATGGCGCGCCGTCGATGGCCTCGACGCCCGGGGACGCCAACTGGGCCCGGTCCGCTTCGGGTATCGAGGCCGCGGCGCCGTCGGAGCACGCCCGCCTGGATGGCGGCGCGGCGCCGTCGCTCGTGGGCGCCGACGAGCCGATCCCGGCCGCGTTGTGGGGGACGCCGTCGGGCATGCGCTGCCTGGACACGGTGGTCCGGGGCGTCCTCGAGACCGGATACAGCCATCACATCACTCGGCTCATGGTCATCGCGAACCTGGGCACCCTGCTCGACTGGTCCCCCCGCGGGTTGACGGACTGGTTCTGGTGCGCCTACATCGACGCTTATGACTGGGTGGTCGAGCCGAATGTGCTCGGTATGGGCACTTTCGCGGTCGGGGATCTGATGACGACCAAGCCCTATGTCTCGGGCGCGGCCTATATCGACCGCATGAGCGACTTCTGTGGTGACTGTGGCTTTCACCCCAAGAAGTCATGTCCGATCACTCATCTGTACTGGGCCTACCTCGACCGGCACCGGGACACCCTGAAGGGCAACCATCGGCTGCGTCTGCCGCTGGCGTCTCTGGGCAGGCGCGATCACGCGCGCCGGGCGCGCGACGCGGCGGTCTTCGAGGCCGTGCGCGCTGCGCTGCGGGCGGGCGAGCGGCTCGACCCGGACGCGCTCGCCGCGCGGCTCGGCGGGAACTCCGACGGTTGAGTCCGGTCGCCTGTGGGGCGGTCTTTTTCCCTGGATCCCGTGCCGCTTCAGGGGGTATACGGCGCCCGCCTCGACACTGGTCCGAGGGGAGGAGCCGACTCATGTCCGGATTGCCGCGCAACGTACTGAGATGCTTGTCAGTGGCCGCCGTCTTCGCGATGGCCGGCACCGCGACCGCTCGAGTGGAGGTCGCAGGGGGCATCAACGCCGACACGGTCTGGCGCGCTGCAGACGCACCGTATGTGGTGACGGGCGAGCTGATCGTGCGGGCGGGCGCGACGCTCACCATCGAGCCGGGCACCGAGGTCCAGATCGGCGACAACCTGCGGATCGTGATCGAAGGGTCGCTGGTCTCGGTCGGTGAGGGAGACAATCCCGTCGTCATCCGCGGCGAGCGGGAGATCGCCGGCGCCTGGAACCGGCTGGAGCTCAACGGCGGCAGCCTCACGATGCAGCACACCCGGGTGGCCCACGCCAACTACGGCTTGTACCTCAATCGGGTCCCGACCGCGCTCGATGTGCAGGACAGCACTTTCACGAGCTATGGCAACACCGGCATCTACATGACCGGCGCCGGAGTCGGGCCGTACACCTTCGAGGGCGTCACCCTCGACGGCAGCAATGACGACAACAACACCGGCTTCTACTCCGATGGCGCCCGGATCGAGTTCCGCGGCGGATTCGTGGCCCACAACCTCTACGGGATGCGGGTGCGCAACGAGCGCCTGACCCTTCAGCGTACGGTCATCTGGGACAACTCGAGCCGCGGGGTCGAGGTGTACACGTCCACCGACAACCCGTACTCGGTCTCTATCAGCCGCTGCACGTTCTACGGTCAGCAGGCGGGCACGGCGATCTACGCTGCCCGCAGCCGCAACTTCCGCTCGGGGCTGACCCTCTCGATCAGCCGGTCCATCTTCCAGCGGAACAACCTCATGGTGCAGAACGGCGAGCGGGACTACCCGATCACGTTCTCGTCCTTCTCCCAGAACGTCTACACCCGGGACAACAGCACCTTCAGCGGCTTGAGCAACCCGGGCAACTTCGGCACGAGCCTCGAGTACGACGCGCTGCTCGTCGACCCCGAGAACGGCGACTTCGAGCCGACCGATCGCTCGCCGGCCCGCTATTTCGATCCCGATGGGCCGGCGAACACCGTGGGCGCCATCGACTTCGCCGGCGCCGAGACCGGCGACGGTCTGCACGGCTTCTGGTACGTCAACCGGGTCTTCGAACCGGAGACGGTCTACGACGTGGCCGGTGATGTCGTCGTCGCGCCGGGGGTGACGATGAACTTCCGCCCCGGGACCGAGTTCCGGATGGCGGCCGGCGCCGATCTCATGAACGGCGGGCTGGACCGCAACCGCATCGAGATCCGGGTGGAAGGCACGCTCGAGGCGGACGGCACCAACTCCCGACCGGTCAGCTTCACCTCGGCCGCCGACGAGCCGGCGCCCGGCGACTGGTACGGCATCGTCATCCCCTCGGGGGCGGAGGCCTTCAACGTGGCGCAGGTCGAGCTGGGCTGGGCCTGGCGCGGCGTCTCGCTCTACCAGAACGATCACATCGTGGCCGGCTCGCGCGTCTTCAGCGCCCAGGACGCCGGGATCTGGATTCAGGGCGGCACGCCCCAGATCGAAGAGGTGATCGTCGAGGACAGCCAGCGGCATGGCATCTACATGGAGGGCAGCGCCAGCGTACCGATCACCGAGACGACCATCCGCCGCAGCGTGCAGACCGGGATCTACAGCACCGACTCGGAGTTCAACCTCTCCGACTCGCTGGTGCACGATAACGATCAGTACGGCATCTACGCGTATACGAACGTCGACAACGACCCCAAGGGCATCAACCTCAACCACGTCACCGTGGCTCACAACGGCCGGGATGGGGTCTACACCCGCCGCGCGCGCAACTTCCGGACGTCGATGTCGCTGTCTCTGCGCTCGAGCTCGATCACCCACAACGGCGGGCCCGGCGCGAGCAGCAACGAGCGGGATTATCCGACCACCTTCAGCTGCACGTCGTCGAACCTGTGGGGCAATACGACCGGCGTCTCCGGCTTCACGCTGGGCAGCTCGTGCTTCGAGTACAACCCGCTCTACGCCGACATCGACAACCGCAACTACCAGCCCACCCGCTGGTCGCCCAACCGGGGGCTGGGCATCGGCGGAAGCCACGTCGGTGCCATCCCGTGGGACGATGCCATCGGCCCGCACATCATGGGTTATCTGTGGGAGGACTATACGTTCACCCGCCAGGACTCCCCGTACCCGGTGCTGGGCGACATCGTCGTGCCGGCCGGGGTGAACGTGACGTTCGAGCCGGGCGCCGAGCTGCGGGTCGCGGCGCAGGAGGACGGCATGGGCGGTGGCCTCAGCCGCAACCGGGCCGAGATCCGGGTGCTGGGCGGGGCGACGGTGACCATGGGGCTGCCGGTGGACGATCAGCCCGACGAGGGCATCGGCGGGCAGCCGGTGCTCATCCGGTCGAACGCGGCTCAGCCGGCGAACGGCGACTGGTATGGGCTGCACTTCACCAACGGTGAGACGAGCAGCATCTACAACGTCGAGGTCCGCCACCCGACGAGCGGGCTGGTGGCCGAGGGGCCGGGCGCGCCGCGGGTGCGCTACCTGCGGGTGCTGCACCACAACAACTACGGCCTGTATTTCAACCGGGTGCGCGGCGCGTCGGACATCGACGTGCACGGGGCCTTCGTCGTGGGCCCCCGGCGGGGCAGCGGCAGCGGCCTGCACATCATCGAGAGCGATGGGGTCGTGCAGAGCAGCTACTTCACCCACCACGCGAACGGGGCCTACGTCTACACCAACGAGGACAACGTCGCCCACCGGGTCTACCTGACGAACAACACGTTCGTGAAGCACAACACCGGCATCTACTGGAGTCGGGCGTCCAACTTCCGAACGACGCTGCGGATGGACATCCACAACAACATCGTCGCCGACAACTCAAGCTACGCGCTGCGCGACGGGCAGAACCGGAACTACCCGACGACCGAGAGCGTGACCAACAACAACCTGTTCGGCACCAACCGCATCGACGCCACGCTCGACACCAACCAGAACAACATCACCACCGATCCCAACGTGGAAGACATCGACTGGGACGACGCGCCCCGGTGGTGGGACGGCCAGGTGTGGCCCGAGTCGCTGGCCATCGACGCCGGCAGCAACGGGGCCCCCAACCGGCCGGCGTACGACATCCTCGGGCGGCCCCGGATCATCGGCAACACCGTCGACATCGGCGCGTGGGAGCACGATCCCGACGCCAACGTCGAGCCCCGGGCCGATCCCGTCACCGACTCGATCATGGTGCCCCGCAATGAGTCGTTCGTCTTCGACGGCTCGGAGGCCTTCGACCCCGACGGGCGCATCGCGTCGGCGTTCTGGACCATGAGCGATGGCACCGTCACCGCCGGCCAGACCGTGGAGCACACCTTCAACACCCAGGGCGAGGGGCAGTGGGGCTACATCACCGTCGTCGACGACGACGGTGCCGAGGATCACGCCCGGGTGCTGGTCAACGTCAACATCCGCCCGATCGCGGACGCCGGGCCGGCGGTCTTCCAGGACGAGGGGCCCGAAGAGTCGGTCTTCTTCGACGGCACGTTGAGCGTGGATCCCGACGGCCAGATCGTGCGCTGGGAGTGGGACTTCGGCGACGGCTCGCCGCTGGTCGCTCAGCAGAGCCCGCGCCACAGCTACCTCAGCGCGGGGTTGTACACGGTGCGGCTCACGGTGACCGACAACGAGGGGCTGACCGACACCGACACCACCATCGCGACGGTCTTCGGCAACGTGGACATCGTCGGGCCGCTCGTCGAGCACAACGAGCTGGCCGACGGGCTGCCGGTGGGTCAGGACGTCGAGATCCGGGCCACCATCCGTGATCCGGCCGGGGTGCAGGACGCGGTGCTGTTCTATCGCGGCATCGGCGATCAGGCGGCGCAGTTCGCGCTGATGCAGCCCCAGGGCGGCGACATCTACAGCGCGACCATCCCCGGGGATCGGGTGGACGCGCCGGGGGTCGAGTACTGGATCGTGGCCCGGGACGGGGTCGAGGGTGAGCCGAACACGTCGACCTACCCGATCGGCGCGCCGGCCGACGATGTCTGGGACTTCCTCGTCGTCGGCGACCGCGATCCGCCGGTCATCGTGCATCAGCCGGTGGCCGACGGGCAGGCACCGGGTGAGCCGGTGACGGTCTCGGCGACCATCTCCGACGACACCGGCATCGGCAGCGCGGTGCTGTTCTTCCGCAGCCAGGGCAGCCAGGTCTTCGGGGCCACCAACATGGCTCGGGTCCAGGGCGATGTCTGGAGCGGGCAGATCCCGGCGTTCGTCGTCGGCGAGGCGGGGGTCGAGTACTACATCGCCGCCGAGGACGCCTCGCCCATCCCCAATCAGGCGGCGTCGCCGGCCGACGCGCCGGCCACGCTCTACAGCTTCACCGTGCAGAGCAGCGATCAGCAGCCGCCGGTCATCGTGCACCAGCAGGTGCCCGACGATCAGGTCGAGGGGGCGCCGGTGACCGTCGACGCGGGCATCGTCGACGCCGAGTCGGCGGTGGCGTCGGCGGCGGTGGTCTACCGCGCGGTCGGGGCCCAGGACTGGCTGCGGGCGCCGATGATGCGGGTCGACGGGAACACCTGGCGGGGCCAGATCCCGGGTGAGGCGGTCGTGCTCGCCGGGGTCCAGTATTACGTCGAGGCGACGGACGCGGCGGACAACGTCGCCACCGACCCGCCCCAGGCGCCGGTGGTGGCCCACGTCTTCTCGGTCAGCGCCGAGGATCGCATCGGGCCCGAGATCGACCACCGCCCGATCGCCGACGGCCAGCCGGAGAACGAGGACGTGCTCATCGAGGCCACCGCGGCCGATCCGGCGGGCGTCGCCTCGATGCGGGTCTCGTACCGGCCGGCGGGCTTCCCGTTCTTCAACGACGTGCAGCTCGTCGAGCAGGACGAGGTGTGGGTCGGCCTCATCCCGGGCTTCGCTGTCGCGGCGGGTTCGATGGAGTACTACCTGCGGGCGACCGACGGGGAGGGCAACTTCGGCTACTTCCCGGCCGGCGGTCAGAACGCGCCGCTGACCTTCACCGTGGGATCGGCGGACGAGGTCGGGCCGACCATCGTGCACGACCCCGTCGCCGACGGGCGCACGGTGGGTCAGCCGCTCGACCTCGAGGTGAGCGCCTTCGACGACGCCGGGGTGGCTTCGGTCGTCGTCTGGCACCGGGTCGAGGGCGAGGACGAATTCACCGAGCTGTCGCTGGAGCGGGGGCAGAACAGCCGCTGGGCCGGCGTGCTCGACGGCGAGGCGGTGGCCCTGCCCGGCGTCGAGTACTACATCGTGGCCACCGACGCCTCGCAGGCGGGCAATACGGCCCGGCTGCCCGAGGCGGAGGGCGAGTTCTTCGCGTTCTCGGTCGCCGCGCCCGATGAGGACGGGCCCGAGATCGTGCACGCGCCCTCGGTCGATCCGCTGCCCCGGGGCGTGCCCTTCGTGGTGACCGCGACGGTGACCGACCAGAGCGAGATCGCCGCGGTTCAGCTCCGCTGGGCCATCGACGACGGCGTCTTCCGCACCCGGGACATGGCGCTGGGGGCGGGGGACGCGTTCGCGACGACCATCGCGCCCGAGTTCATCCCGGCCGGCTCGGGGGCGGTGCGCTACTACATCACCGCCACCGACGCGGTGGGCAACGCCGCCACCCTGCCCGTGGGCGGGGAGGACGCGCCCTTCGTGCAGCCGCTCGAGCAGCGGGACGAGGAGTCGCCGTTGGTCGAGGTGGCGCTGGGGGCGGGCGTCGAGCAGCCGGTGATCGCCGGCACGCCGACCGCGCTCGAGATCACCGCCCTCGACGACCGGGGGGTCATCGCGGTGCGGGTCGAGATCACCGTCGGCGGCGATCAGGTCGCCGATCTGCCCGCCGCGCCGGCCGGCGCCGACACCTGGAGCGTGGTCGTGCCGGGCAACCTCGTGGTCGAGCCGGACTTCGTGGCGATGGCGGTGGCCAGCGACGCGGCGGGCAACGTCGGCCGCAGCGAGCCGCTGGCCGTCGACGTGCTGCCGCCGCCCGACGTCACCGCGCCCGTCGTGACCCTGGCCCGGGTGCCCGACGGGCAGCTCGAGGGGCAGGCGGTGACGGTGACGGCCGAGATCGTCGACGCGGTCGGGGTGGCCGGGGCGACCCTGTCGTACCGGGCGCCCGGCGGGATGTGGAGCCCGGTGGTGATGGCCGCCGAGGGGCCGCTGTGGCGGGGCACGATCCCCGGGGCTGCGGTCGCCGCGCCGGCCGTCGAGTACTACGTCGAGGCGGCGGACGCCGCGGGCAACGTGGGGGTCGATCCCGACGCCACGGCCCAGGCGCCGGCCCGGTTCACCGTGACCGAGGCCGACGAGGCGGGGCCGGCCATCGGCCACGTCGCGCCGGCCGGCCCGCTGAACGACGGCGAGCCGCTCACGCTGTCGATCAGCGTGGAGGACGCCAGCGGCGTGGCCGGGGTCAGCGTCTGGTGGCGGGTGGACGACGGCGCCTTCCTGGCGGTGAACGCGGTCCGAGTGGGCGAAGGGCGCTACGAGGCGACCGTGGGCCCGCTGGCGGCGCCGGCCATCGAGTACTACATCGAGGCCGACGATAGCGTGGACAACACCAGCCGGCTGCCGCTGGACGGCAGCTTCCGGGTGGGCGTCGTGGTGCCCGACCGGGACGCGCCGACCATCGAGCACGCGCCGCCGGCCGAGGCGGTCGTCGGTGAGGGGCTGCTCATCGGGGCGGTCGTCACCGATCCGTCGGGTGTGGACGCGGTCATCCTGCGCTACCGCCAGATCGGCAACCCCGCGTTCGGCGAGGTGCCGCTGGTGGCCGGGGACGACGACACCTGGGCCGGGGCGATCCCCGGGTTCCTGGTCAACGCGCCGGGCGTCGAGTACTACCTCGTCGCCACCGACGCCGCCGGCAACAGCGGTACCCTGCCGGCCGACGCCCCGGGGGAGACCTTCCGGGTCGCGGTGGGTGGGGGCGACGTCGAGCCGCCGCTGGTGGTGCACGACCCCGTCCAGGGGCCGCTGCCCGCCGGTGAGGATCTGGCGGTCGAGGCGCTGGTCGAGGACGACACCGGGGTGGCCTCGGTCTCGGTCTACTTCCGGGCCCAGGGCGCGGGGGTGTATCTCAGCGCCGAGCTGATCCGGCAGGACGACATCTCGTGGCTGGGGCGCATCCCCGGGCTGGCCATCCAGCCGCCGGCCGTCGAGTACTACATCGTGGCGACCGATCTGGCGGGCAACCGGGGCTTCGTGCCCGCCGAGGGCCCCGACGGCCCGATCGCGGTGCCCGTCGAGGGCGAGGCGGTCGACGAGGAGCCGCCGGCCATCGAGCTGCAGCCGGTGGCCGACGAGCGCCCGGTGGGGGTCGAGGTGGACATCGCCGCGATCATCACCGACGCCGGGGTCGTCGCCGGGGCCACCGCCCACGTGCGGGTGGCCGGCACGCCGGACTTCGTGGGTCTGCCGATGATCGCCGACGGCGACGCGTGGACCGCCCGGATCCCGGGCGCGTTGGTGCAGGTGCCGGGCATGGAGTACTACGTCGAAGCCCGGGACGCGGCGGGCAACACCGCCCGGGCGCCGGTGCCCGGGCCCGCGGCGCCGGCGACCTTCTCGGTGGTCGATCCCGACGCCGACGCCGAGCCGCCGACCATCGTGCACGCGCCGATCCTGGTGGAGCAGGCGACCGGCGTCGCGGTGCCCATCGAGGCGGTCATCACCGACGCGGGCAGCGGCGTCGACCGGGCGGTGCTCTACTTCCGGCGGCCGGCCGACAACAACTGGCTCAGCGCGGTGCTCGCCGCCGGGCCGGGCGACGTGTGGACCGGGGCGATCCCGGCGTTCGCGGTCACTCAGCCGGCGGTGCAGTACTACATCGAGGCGATCGACGTGGCGGGCAACACCGCCGTGGAGCCGACGCTGGCCCCGGCCGTGCCGCACCTCTTCCCGGTGCAGGCGCCGCGGGAGGCGGATCCGCCGGTCATCGACCACGATCCCATCGAGGGGCCGGTCGAGGAGGGCGTCGATCTGCGGGTCGAGGCCCGGGTGACCGACGCCTCGGGGCTGGCCCGGGTCGAGGTCCGGGTCCGGCGGGAGGGCAACGACAACTGGCTGACCGTGGCGCTCGAGCCGCAGGGCGGCGACGACTGGGGCATCGATATCCCCGGTGACTTCATCGTCAGCCCGGGCATCGAGTACTACCTGCGGGCGGTCGACGCCGGTGACGGCGTCGAAGCGACCGATCCCGCCGGGGCGCCGGGGGCCTTCCACAGCGTCGTGGTGGGGCTGCCCGACGAGGAGGGGCCGGTCATCGCGCTCGAGATGCTGCCCGAGTCGGTCAGCGCGGGCACGCCGGTGCCGGTCGTGGCGACCATCACCGACGAGTCGGGCGTCGACAGCGCCCGGTTGCAGGTGTACAGCAGCGCGACCGAGAGCTGGACGACGTTCGATCTGCTGGACGAGGGCGGCGACCGCTACACCGGGGTCATCCCGGCGGCGCTGTCGGTCGAGCCGGAGCTTTTGGTGGTGGTCGAGGCCACCGATGGGGCGGGCAACGTGTCGCTCGATCCGGCGGACGGCCAGGCCGATCCCTACGTCGTGACGGTGGAGGTCGAGGCCGAGGCCGACCCGCCGATGATCGTGCACAGCCCGGCGGCGAGCGGTGATCGGGATCTGCCGCTGCCGGTCAGCGCCATCGTGACCGACGCCAGCGGGGTGGGCGAGGTGACCGTCTTCTTCCGGGAGGGCGGGACCGACGACTGGCTCGATCGGGAGATGACCGCCGACGGCGACGATCGCTACGCGGCCGACATCCCGGCGGCGGTGACCCGGGGCGCGTTCGTCGAGTACTACATCACCGCGGTCGACACTCTGGGCAACGCGGCGTCCGATCCGGGCGGCGCGCCGGAGATGGTCTACGCCGTCGAGCTGCGGGGCGAAGAGGTCGAGCCCGACATGGGGCCCGACGAGGCCGATATGGCGCCCGATCCCGAGCCGGAGGCGGACATGGGTGAGGTCGACGTCGACATGGGCTCGATCCCCGAGGGCGACATGGGCGGCTCGGACGGCGACGACGACACCGAGCCCACCGGCTGCACCTGCGATGTGGATGACGGCGGCGCCCCGGCCTCGCTGCTGGCGCTGTTCGGCCTGCTGCTCGCCATCCGCCCCCGCCGACGCCGCTGAGCGCACGGAGCCCCCGGGGTCACCGCGCGTGAGGCTCAGTCACGGACTCACGGGCCTCTTCCGGATCGCAACAGGTCCGAAGCCCCTCGGCGCGGCGAGCGTGCCCACGCTGGCCGTGCTCGCCGTCGCCGTCGACACCCTCCTGTTGATCATCCTCCTGCGTGGCCTGGAGGCCCGGCGGGCGGGCGTCGGGGTCGGCGTCGAGGCGGTGCTGTTCCTGGCGGCGGTCGGCGCCCTGTTCCTGGTCACGGCCCGCCTCAACCGGGTGATCGACGGGGCGGTCGTGCGCTGGGCCGGCGAGCGGGTGTCCTCGATCTGTCGGGGCGTGCTGCGCATGCCGCTGATCGCGCTCGAGGCTCTGGGCCGGGGCCGGGTGATGACCCGGCTGCTCGGTGACTTCAACCAGGTGGCCGGCTGTGGGCGACCGCTCGCCGGCCTGGTGACCGGCGCGCTGCGGATGCTGCTGGGCACGGCCCTCGCCATCTCCATCGCGCCGGACGCCACCCTCGTCTCGAGCCTCGCGCTGGCGGCGGTGGTGGCCGTCACCTTCGGGCAGTTGAGGGCGCTCGAGGCCGGGTACGCCGAGGTCGCCGAGGACGAGGCGCGTCACTACGACCTGCTTCGGGCTCATGTGTCGGGGGCGGTCTCCATCAAGAGCCACTGGCCCCGGGCCGAGGCCGTCACGGCGGCTGCGGCCGCGGTGTCGGCCCGGGTGCGCGCGGTGCGCACCCGCCTGTTCTCGACGTTCTTCCGGCTCCAGATCGCCGGCGACGCCCTGGTGTACGGGCTGCTCGGGATCAACGTGTTCGTGCTGCCCGCGCTGGTGGACATGGACGCCCGGTCCGTACGCGAGCTGAACCTGGTCGTGCTGTGGCTCGTGCGGGCCGCGGTCCAGCTCACCGTCTCGATCCCCCGGGTGTCGTCGGCCGCGGCCGCGCACCACCGCCTGGAGGATCTGGGGGATCGGGTGTCCGAGGACCGTGAGCCGACCGTCGAGCCGGCGGCCGGGACCGCGCGGGCCCTGGCCGGCTTCACCGAGCTGCGCTTCGCCGGGGTCGGGTTCGCCTATCCCGGGCGCCCGGATGCGCCGGGCTTCGGCATCGGGCCCATCGACCTGCGGCTGCGCCGGGGTGAGCTGGTGTTCGTGACCGGGGCCAACGGCGCGGGCAAGTCGACGTTCGCCCGGGTGCTCGCCGGCCTGTATCGGCCGCAGCGGGGGCACATCGAGGTCGACGGTCGGGTCATCGACGAGGAGACCCTGGCCGCCTATCGCCACCTCGTCTCGACCATCTTCGTCGAGCACCGGATCCTCGATCGCAGCACCGCGGTCGAGCCCGCCGACCGACCGCGGGCCGAGGCGTTGATCGACGCGTTGCATCTGGCCCGGGTGGTCGCCCTCGACGGCGGACATCTGACGACACAGGGCCTTTCCACCGGGCAGGGCAAGCGCCTGGCGTTGGCCATCGCCCGGCTCGCCGACCGCCCGGTGATCGTGCTCGACGAGTGGGCGGCCGAGCAGGACCCGGCCAATCGGGGCGCGTTCTACGACGAGGTTCTGCCCGCGCTGCGCGACGAGCAGCGGCTCGTCGTGGTCGTGACCCATGACGACCAGTTCTTCGACCGGGCCGATCGGGGCTTCGTCGTCGAGCGCGGCCGGCTGGTGGAGCTGCCCCGATGAGGCTCGTGCGCCTGCTCGCCGACCGCGCGGGGCGCCGCCTGACGTATTGCGTCGTCTCGACCGTGGTCGGCGGGGTGCTCGCGGCGGTGGTCGTCGCGATGTTCAACGAGGCCAGCGCCCGGGAGACCGGGCTCGGCTCCTGGCACCGGGGCCTCTTCTTCCTGGGCGTGCTCGGGGCGATGTTCGCCGCGCGGGTGTGGGCCGCCCGGGTGCTGATCGAGGTCTTCGAGGAGACCGTCGCCGGGCTGCGCGACGAGGCGGTGCGTCGGCTGCGGCGCACGTCGCTGAGGATGCTCGAGTCGCGCCAGGACGAGATCACCCGGCTCACCGCCGATCTGTCGTTCGTCGGGACGACGCTCGAAGGCTGGGTCTCCGGGTTGCAACACCTCGCGTTCGTGGCCGGCGCGACCCTCACCGTCGCGTTCATCTCGACCCGGGCCTTCGTCTTGTGGTCGGCCACGCTGGCCCTGCTCGGGTGGTGGCTGTGGCCCCGGCTGGGGCAGGTGGACGCGGCGTCCAGGCGGCTCAGCGGCGCCAGCGAGCACCTGGGGAGCCGGGTCGAGCAGCTCCTCGATGGCCTGCCCCAGCTCAAGCTCGACTGGGCGACGGCGCGGGCCGTGCTGGCCGACATCGACGGGGCGGTCGCCGGGATCGATGCGCTCCAGAGGGGGGCCGAGGACGCTTCCCGGCGGGCGTTCGTCGGGGCGATCGTCGCCCTGTTCGTCGTGGGCATCGGGGTGGCTGCCTTCGCCTCGCCCGAGGGGGTGGGGCTGCCGGCGACGGAGAGCTACGCGCTCGTGGCCTACTTCCAGATCGCGTGGGGGCCGATCTTCGCGGTCGTCACGTCGGTCCCCCAGATGGTGCGCGCCGAGGCGGCGGCGGGCAGCGTGCTGGACACATTGGCCGGGCTCGAACCCGAGCCCGACCGGTCGCAGGCGCCCGGCCGAGGTGAGGGGGTCGCCGAGGTCGAGCTGCGCGGCGCCCGCTTCACCTACGGCCGCCCCTCGGGCGGGGGCGCCGCGCAGGGGGGCGCCCGGTTCGGCGTCGGGCCCGTCGACCTGCGCCTGAGGCGGGGTGAGATCACGTTCCTCGTCGGGGGTAACGGCAGCGGCAAGACGACGCTGGTCAAGATGCTGCTCGGCCTCTATCCGCTCGAGTCGGGCCGGCGCCTGATCGACGGTCGCGCCATCGCGCCGCGCCAGCTCGAGCCATGGCGTGCGCTGTTCACGGTCATCCTCGACGGGCAGCACCTGTTCGATCGGCTCTACGGTCTGGAGGGCGTGCCGCCCGGCGAGGTCGACGCCTGGCTGCGCCGCCTGGGTTTGACCGACGCCGTCGACCCCCGGGCAGAGCGCTTCGATCGGGCGGCGCTGTCGGCCGGGCAGCGGATGCGGCTGGCGATGGTGGTCGCGCTCCTGGAGGACCGGCCGATCTGCGTGTTCGACGAGTGGACGGCCAATCAGGACCCCGAGATGACCCGGTGGTACTACGACGTGCTGCTGCCCGAGCTCGCCGCCGGCGGCCGGGCGGTGCTCGCGGTCAGCCACGACGATCGATACTTCGACCGGGCCGATCGGGTCATCGATCTGCGGGCGGGGCGCATCGTGGGCCGCGAGACCCACGCTCGTCCGTGACGGGTCGTCAGGCGCCCGAGACGGTGAGCCGCCCGTCGCGCAGGGCGAGGCGGAACATGAAGTCGCCCGATGCCAGCATCGAGCGGCGCAGATCGTCGGGGATGTAGTCCATCGTGCGCAGCCGCTGCTCCAACTCGACGAAGCCGTGCAGGCCGACCGCCTGGGCGTCGGTCTCGCTGGCGATGCGCTCGAACAGCGGCCACGGGATGGGGCGCTCGGCGTCGAAGATGAGGTCCTCCGTGGCGACGTGCCGGGCCTCGATCGCGTCGGCGTGATATTGCAGCGCGAAGTGGTGGTAGAGGACGTACTCCGACGCCGCGTTCCACTTCTCGACCTCGACCGCCTCCATGAACGCCCGCCAGAAGGGCAGGCCGCTCGCAGACTTCACCCGGTCGAAGAGGTCCTCGACGATCGCCCGGTCGAAGAGCATGTGGTGTTGCATGCCGCTGAAGGCATGCTGCGGGGCCCAGCCGGGGACCAGGCTCCGGGCGAAGTCGACGTGCACGTGCTCGACCGTGTCGGGGTAGTCGTCGGTCTGCCGCAGCCAGCTGAACGGGTAGCCGTAGGCCAGCAGCGATCGGTCACCGGGCCCCACGAAGGCGATCGGGCGGCTGATGACGAAGTCGGCGTCGAGGATCAGGACCCGGTCGGCGACGCCCTCGATCACCTCGAATACATAGAACTTCAGGAGCTGCTGGAGATACCACGAGGCGTGCGGGTGTCGGGATCCCTTGTCCACGAGCGCCCGGTCGATGTCGTCGATCGTGAACGGGAACGCCTCGTCCCCGACCCGGTGGAGCGTGGCTCCGAGCGGCGCATCGATCGGAAACGGGCGCGGCGAGACGAGGTGGATCCGGCCGATGGGGGTCGTGCAGTGGTGCAGCAGGCCGGCCAGCGCGAGGCTCGCCTTGGCGGCGTCCTTGGCCGCGACCGGCATTACGACGTCTATGGAATCCATCCGGCCTCCGACCTGAAGCGGGCGCACGATAGGGGAGGGGGCCGGCGCCTGCAATGTCACCCGGCCCTCGGGGATCCCCCGGAGTCTCGGCGATTCGGTGGCCGGGTCGCCGCTCGGCCACGGTGGCCGCCGCGCCTCGCGCACGCCATGGCTCGAGCGGCGCCGGAGCCGCCGGCCGAGCGATCTCCCGGCGGCGGCGCGGGCGAGTCAGGCGTTGCGCCGCATCGCCCGCATGTCGGGCAGGCCCGATCCGCTGGTGTCGACCCCCATCGCGTGCAGGATGCCGGCGTAGATCTGGCGCTCCTCCATGTGGCTGCCGCGCACCGGCTCGCCGGTCTGGGGGTCGAAGCCGTAGGTCCGGCCGGTGTCGGGGTCGACCTCGCCCAGGATGCGGCCGCCGTTGGCGAGCGGGGAGACGACGAGCACCCCGTTGTCCAGGTCGTGCCCGGTGCCCCACTCGTCGGCGCCGTCGGGGCGCTTCTTGTCCCGGCCGAAGTCGGTGGCCATGTAGATCATGCTGCGATCCCACAGGCTCTGGCCGCCGGCGAACGCCTCGGCCTTCAGCAGCCCGATGAGGCCGTCCATCACCCGGTACATGCGATGCCACATCAGCGCCTGCACCGAGCGGTGGGCCTGATGGCTGAAGTCGAACGCGATCGGGGGGTTGGCCACCGAGTCGTCGGGCAGCCCGCGCCGGCCGCCGCCGCCGTTGCCCTCGCCCCCGACGAAGACGAACGAGCCGGTGGGGCCGAGGGTGACGGTGCACGAGACCCGGTGCTTGATGAGCAGGAACGCCAGCGCGGCCTGGGCCTCGAGCGGGTCCTGGTCGTAGTTGGGGAACGCGTCGCGCACCCGCGGGCCGTCGGGGGAGCTCTCGAGGCCGAACGCGGCCAGCGGATGGGCGGCGCTCTCGGGGGTGAACATCAGCTTGTCGATGAGGCCGAGCGACTCGATGAGTCGCCGCTGTTCGCCGCGGATGCGCTGCCAGTGCTTCAGGCGGGGGCTCTCGCCGAAGACCTCGCCGAAGCGCGAGCGGGGGTCGAGGCGGTCGTCGCGCAGCGCGCGGGCCCGGTCGAGCAGGCCCTTGGACGGCGCGCCGTCGATGCCCCGGGCGCCGTCGAGGGACAGCGGCCACAGCTTGGGATCGACGACGACCTCGCCATAGCACCCCGGGGGCAGGCTGCCGTCGGTGCCCCGGTCGGTGAAGCCCGATCCCGAGGTGAGGTGCACGTTGGGCAGCGGGAAGTCGGCCCCGTACTGCATCGCGACGCACTCCTGGAGGGTGCGCCCGAGCCAGGCCTCGTTGCCGGTCACCGACCGCCGCTGGCCGATGGCGTGGTTGACGCTGGTCCGGGTCCAGGTCGAGACCATCATGTCCCGGTGGTGGGCCCGCACGAAGTCGGACTGGTTGGCGGTGAACGACACCGGGATGGGCCCCAGCTCTTCGCGGCGGGTGTCGATCGCCCGGAACGGGGCGTCGGGGATGCGCACGAGCATGTCGTCGGGGAAGGTGTTCAGCCGCTCGGCTTCGAGCGACTTGCTGGCGGCGATGGCCAGCGGGCCGTCGACGATGGAGGCCCCGCCCCCGGCGCCGAGCACGATGAGGAAGCGGGGGCCGTCGGCGCTCTGGGCCCGGGCGAGCGGCGAGAGGCCGAGGCCGCCGAGGGCCCCGGCGGCGCCGGCCGCGCCGAGCCCGCCGAGGAACGACCGTCGGGTGATGCGATGGGTCATGGCGGTGGCTCCTAGTAGAACAGGGCTTCGAGCATGGTGGCGACGGCGAAGCAGGTGAGCTGGCCGAAGGCGCGCGCCGGCTGGTCGGACTCGGCCTCGGCCGCCTCCCAGAACCCGGACAGCGCGGCGATCTCGTCGGGGGTGGCGTCGCGCCGCAGGATGCGAGCGATCAGATCGGCGGCGACGCCCTCCCGGGTGGCCGGATCGGTGGCGCCGGCCAGCGGGCCGAAGATCGCGGCGGTCGCCGGATCGGCGAAGTCGGCGTCGACCCGATGGGTGCAGGCCGAGAGCGCGACCCGGTCGATGGCCATCGCGGCGCTGACCGGGGGCACCGGCAGCGGCTCGTCGATGCCGATCTCGTAGGGCTCGACGCCCCCGAGCGCGATGAGGTGCACGTCGTCGACGCAGTCGTAGAGCCCCAGCTCGGTGCACAGGCCGTCCCGGGGCAGCTCGAGCGCCGCGGCGAGGTCGCGGGCGTAGCGCTGGCCGCCCTTGAACTTCACCCGGGCCTTGCTGGACGGGATGATGCCCTGGGGTTCGACCGGGGGCTCGGGCTCCGGCTCGGCCGTCGGGGGTTCGGGGGTCGCCGGTTCTTTCGAGTCGTCGCACGCCGGCAGGCCGAAGGCGACGAGGCCGATCAGGAGCAAGCGCGCGGCGCGGGTGGGATCAAGGAACACCGTAGGCCTCCGTCTCGATGAGGGCGTGCAGCATGCGCTCGACGCGGTACTCGTGGGTGGTCATCAGGCCCCGCCACAGGGTCTCGAACTCGGCCTGCTCTTCGGGGCGGGGGCTCTCGCCCATCATCAGCTTCCAGTAGTCGAGCACGGTGGCCCGGGCGAAGGCCTCGCTGTCGGCGGCGACCCGGGCCCACTCGATCAGATCGGCCACCGGCTCGCCGAAGAGGCGCCCTTCTTCGGGGGTCTCGATGATGCGCGGGCTGTCGGTCTCGGTGAACGCCTCGAGCCGGGTGCTGTTGTAGCGGAAGGGCAGCCGGAACGAGCCGGTGCCCCCCTGGATGCCCTCGTAGCGGCTGAAGGGGTAGGTCAGCGGGTCGAGCGTCGAGTGGCACCGGGCGCACTCGGGGGCGGTCACGCCGCGGTCGTCGTAGTCCTGGGGCTCGCCCTCGACGGGGAAGAGGCCCTCGAGCCGCGAGATGTCGTAGCCGAGGAACGCCCGGTACGCCTGGGCGGCGGCGGTGCGGGGCAGGGCGGTGAACATGATCTGGCTCATGAGGAACCAGCGATGGGTCAGCAGGCCGGCCCGGAACGGTTCGAAGACGAGCTGGCCGACGGTCTGCCCCCGGTTGTTGAAGTCGTCGAGCCCGGCCGGGTTGAACGGGGTGTAGACGGTGGGCGCGCCGCCGCCGCCGGTGCGGCTGACGTAGTACCGGCCGGTGAGCACGTCGCGCACGTCGCGGTCGTCGGTCTGGGTGTAGACGAAGAAGGCGTAGTCGTCGTTGTAGTCGGCCAACGGGATGTCGCCGGCGCCGTCGCCGCTCTTGATCGACTTGAGCGGGGCGATCTTGCGGTTGGCCAGGTTCCAGACGACGCCGTCCTTGCCCCGCCACCACTCGGTCTCGAGGCAGGCGTCGAGCGCGGTGTGCAGCGCGGCGAGGCGGTCGTCCTCGGCTTCGAAGGCGGCGATGGCGTCCCGGGTGGGGGAGTGGCCGCAGACGTCGAGGTGCAGCTTGCGGAAGGCGTAGACCGGGTCGAAGTTGCAGACGTCCCAGCCGTTGGCCGCCACCGAGCGGGGGCAGTCGCCGACGACCGGGCGGCTGCGGGGGTCGGCGGGGCCGGTGCCGGTGAGCAGCTCTTCGAGGTTGTCGAAGCCGTCGCCGTCGGCGTCGAGGGTCTCGACTGCGGTGAGCGCGTCGGGCAGGGCGTCGAGGAAGTCGGCGTCCGACAGCGGGCGGTCCTCGGCCGGGGCGAGGGCCTGCTCGATCTGCACCCCGTAGACGTTTCGTCCCGGTGGGGCGGTGTGGCAGGTCTCGCACAGCGCCGGCCCCGAGGCGCAGGCCGGCGCCTCGGGGTAGGCGGCGCAGAACGCCGAGGGCGCCACCGGCTTGGCGGTGGCGGGTCCGGCGAGGGCCAGCAGGGCCATCGCGGCGAGTGTTCGGGTCATGACTGCTCCATGAGGTGGACGGGGCCGATGTCGACAACCGGCCGAGGCGCCGCAGGTTGCGCGGCCGGCGAAAGTTTCTCGCCCCGCGCGCGATCGAACATTGATCGCGGGCGGGCAGATCGATCAAGGATGGGAGAAGAGAGATCCGCCGGGGGGTCGTCGGACGCGCTCTGAACCTACGTGTGCACACATGTAGGAAATAATGCGCAAACCCGTTGAGCCCGATACCCGAACACGGTACTTTGCCGAGGGCTCGCCGTCGAGCCCGGGCCGCAGCGTGCGCGCCGCGCGGTCTTCAGAGGACACCGACCCCGACCCGTCGCGCCCGGGTCGCCGTGATTGCCCATGCTGCTCGTCTGCCCCGACTGCAGCCATCGTTATCGCATCCCCGCCGGGGATGACGGGCGCGTTCTGCGCTTCGCCTGCCGCAAGTGCGGCGCCGCCATCGACAGCCGCCAGCACCGGTCCGAAGACGCGCTGCCCACGCTCGCCGAGGGCTCGGGCTGGCTCGTGATCCACGGGGGCCGGGCGAGCGGCCCGTTCGATACGCGGGCGCTGGTCGGCATGGCCCGCGCCCGCCGGTTCGGCGCCCGGTCGCTGGTCTGGTCCGATGGCGCCGAGGCGTGGAACGTGGCCGGCAACACCCCGCCGCTGGGGCCGGCCCGCGCGGTGGCCTGGTGGGTCAAGATCGACGACGCCGAGGTGGATCCCATCGTGGCCGGGCTGGGGCAGGTCCTCGCCGCGCGCCCCGGTCACGGGCCGTCGGTGGACGCGCTGGAGAAGCTGATTCGGGTCGGCCGGGGCGGCGCGGCGGCGCGGGCGCACTTCGAGCGGGCGCTGCTGGACGGCGGCGAGCGGCGGCGGCTGGTGGACGTGCTGGAAGATCGGCTGGCGCTGACCGACGCCCGCGCCGATCGGGTGGCGCTGCGGGCGCGCATCGGCGGGCTGTACGAGGCGCTGGGCGAGCCGGCGGCGGCGGCGGCGGCCTACGCCGAGGCGCTGCGCGACACGCCTCACGAGCTGGCTTTGATCGAAGGGCTCCTGCGCACGAGCGAGGGCGACGCGACACACCTGATCCGGCGGCTCGAGGGGGCGATCGACGGCCTCGACCCCGAAGAGGCGGCCCGCGTCCGGCTGCGTATCGCCCGGATCCACGCCGACGGGGATCGGCCCGAGGCGGCGCTGACCGCCCTGGACACCGTCGACACCCACATCAGCGGCCCCGAGGCCCGCGCCCTGCGGGTCGAGCTGTACCGCCGCCTGGCGCGCTGGCCGGCCCTGGCCGCGCTGTACGCCGAGATCGCGTCCGAGACCACGGGGGGCGAGCGACGCGACGCCCTGCGATCGCTGGCCGAGCTGTTGGGCGGCACGCTCGGCGATCCGGCGGCGGCTGCGGCGACCTGGGCCACCCTGGCCGACGAGTGGCCCGAGGACGACGACGCCGTCGAGCGCCTCGCCGCGCTGGTCGGCGCCCACCCCGAGCTGGACGAGCCGGCGGCGATCCTGGACCGTACGCTGGAGACCCGGGGCGACTGGGCCGGGGTGTACGCCCTGCGCGCGGGGCGCATCGATCACGCGCCGCCGGGCTCGGCGCGGGCGGGGGCGATGGCCGCGCTGGCCGCGCTGTGCGTCGAGCGGCTGGGGGACGCGCCGGCGGCGTACACCTGGGCTGCGCGGGCGGTCGCCGAGCGGCCATACGCCGAGGACTACCGCCGCCTGCACGCCGAGCTGGCCCGGGCCGCCGAGCGGCTGTCGGCGTGGGTCGACGCGGCGGTGGCGGCGTTCGAGGCCGATCCGGCGCTGGTCGATGTGTACGTCGAGGCGGCGGCCTCGATGCCCCTCTCGGATGTGGATCGCGAGCGCCTGCACCGGGCGGTGCTGCGGCTCGCCCCGGGCCATGACGAGGCGTTCGCGGTGCTGCGGGCGATGGCCGATGGCCCCCAGCGGCTGCACGCCCTGATCGACGCTCGGCTGGCCGTCGCCCCGGACGAGCGGCGGGCGCTGCTGGCCGAGCGGGCGGCGATCGAGGCCGGGCCGCTGGCCGATCCCGAGCGGGCGTGGGCGACGTGGGGCGTGCTGCTCGACAGCGGGCCCGATCGGGCGGCGCTCGAAGCCCGGCTGGCGCTGGCCGAGCGGTTGGAGGATCCGGCGCGGCGGCTGGGCGCGCTCGACGCGCTGCGGGCGGTCGAGGCGGACGCCGCGCGGCGGCTGACGCTGGATCGGGCCGCGGCCCGGCTGGCGGGCGAGCTGGGTGATGCGGCCGACGCCATCGCCCGGTGGGAGGCGATCTTCGAGTCGGGGGCGGGCGATCCGGCCGAGTCCGTCGACGCGCTGGTCGAGCTGTGCGCCGCGGCGGGCGACGACGCGGGCTGCATCCGGGCGCTGGAGCGCCGCCGGGCGCTCGTGGGCGCGCTGGCGTCGGCCGATCTGCGCCGGCTGGCCGCGCTGTATCACCGGGCGGGGCAGCGCGAGCCGGCCCGGGCGGCCTTTCGGGTCCTGGTCGACCGCGATCCGACCGACGACGACGCGCTGGACGGGCTCGAGGCGGCCTCCGACGACCCCCGGGATCATTTCGAAGTGGCGGTCCTGCGGCTGGCGCGGGCCGACGACAAGGGGACCGCGCTGGCCGCGCTCGTCCCGCTGGCCGACGCCGTCGCCGAGGATCGGGCGGGGCTGATCTTCGCCGCGGCGTCGGTGGTGCACACCGGGGACGACGCCGGCGCCGGGCGTCAGATCGAGCTGCGCATGCAGCCCGATGCGCGGCCGCTGCTCATCGACGCCTGGGGGCAGGCCGCCGCGGCTCACGGGCACGCCGCGCTGTATCGCCGACGCGCTGGCTGGTGCGAGGCGGCGGGGCGCGCGACCGACGCCCGGGCCGACTGGCGGATGGCCTGCGCCGCCGACCCCGAGGATCCGTCGAGCTGGCGGGCGCGCATGCGGCTGGCCGAGGGCGTGGGCGACATCGACGAGGTGTTGCTGTGCCTCGACGCGCTGATCGATCTCGACGACGCCCGCCCGCTCTATCGGCGGCGGGGCGCGCTGCTGGCCGAGCAGGGTCGGACGGCCGACGCCATCGAGGCCTGGCGCGCGGCTCGCTGCCCCGACGATCCGAAGGCCGACGCGCCGGCGCTCGACGCGCTCATCGATCTCTACGACCCGACGGATGACCGCGAGGCGCTGGCGGCGGCCCTCGACGAGCGGGCGCGCATCGCCGAGGCGTCGGGGGAGGCCGTGGCCGGCGATCTCGCCGCGCGGCAGGCCCGGCTGGCCGAGGCCGACAACCGGATCGAGGCCGCCATCGCCGCCTGGGAGCGGGCGCTGGATCTGGGATTCGCGCCGACGACCGCGCTGGCGGCGCTGGAGCCGCTGTATGCCATCGAAGGGCGCATCGACGATCAGGCCCGGACGCTCGGCCGCCACATCGCGCAGGTCGAGGGGGCCGAGCGGCGGGCGCTGCGGGCGCGGCGGGCGCGGCTGCTGACGCTGGCGGGGGACGCCGAGGGCGCGCTGTCCGAGTGGGACGCGACCCTGGCCGAGGCGCCGGGCGACCTCGACGCGCTGTGGGCGGCCTATGAGCTGCGGGTCGAGCGGGGCGACTGGCCCGAGGCGGTCGAGTCGGCCCGGCGCCTGCTGGCCACGCTGCCCGCCGATGACCCGCGCTCCGACGCGCTGTGCCGGGCGCGGGCCCGGGCGCTGGTCGATCCGCTCGATCGGCCGGCCGAGGCGGTCGACGCGTGGTCGGCGGTGCTCGCCCGGGCGGCGGGCGACAGCGAGGCGCTGGACGCGCTCGAGGCGCTGTACGCCCGGCTCGACGACCCCGCCGGGCTCGTGAGCACCCTGGAGCGCCGCCGGGCGCGGGGCGAGCGGCCGGACGGGGCGCTGCTGCGGCGCATCGGCGCGCTGCGGGTCGATCGCCTGGGCGACGCCGACGGCGCGCTGGCGGCCTTCGACGGGGCGCTGGCGCTGGATCCGGGGGACGGGGCGGCGTTCGAGCGGGCGGTCGCGATCCTGGACGCGCGCGCCGACGCGGCCGGCGCCCTGGACCGCATCGAGCGCCACGTCGCCCACGCGCCCGAGCCCATCGCGCTGCACGCCCGGGCCGCAGCGCTGGCCGAGCAGTTGGAGCGCCCCGAAGCGGCCCTGGCCCACGTCGCCGCCGCCATGCGGGCCGGCGGGCGCGACGCTGACTTCGGCGATGTGGCCGAGCGGCTGGCCGGGCGGGGCGCAGGCTGGGAGACCCCCGCGGCCGCGTGGGAGGCGGCGCTGGCCGACGTGCGGGGCACGCCCGCGTCGCTGCCGCTGCATCGGCGGTTGATGGCCTGGGCCCGGGATCCGCTGGCCGACGCCCCGCGCGCGCTGCGCCACGCGGCCGGCGTGCTCGCGCTGGAGCCGGCGGACGTCGAGGCGCTCACGGTCCGGGCCGACTGCGGCGCCGAGCCGGCCACCGTCGCCGAGGCGCTGGGGCGGCTGTATTCGATCTCTGAGGACGGGCGCGGCCGGCGGGCCCGGCGGCTCGGCGCGCTCCATGCCGGCCCGCTGGATGATCCGGCCCGGGCCGCCCATTGGTTCGAGCGCGCGCTGGAGGCCGATCCGACCGACAGCGAGGCGCTGGCCGGGCTGGGCGAGGTGTACCGGGGCGACGAGAACTGGCCCGCGCTGCGCATCGTGCGGCTGCGGCAGGCCGACCGGGTGCGGTCCGATCTCGAAGCGGGGCGGGGCTCGCTCGAGGTCCACGCGGCGCTGCTGGCCGAGGCCGCCCGGCTGAGCGCCCGGCTCGGCGCCCCGGGGCAGGCGCTGGATGATTGGGCCGAGGTCCTCGGCGTCGATCCGCGGCACGCCGAGGCGCTGAGCGAGGCCCGGGCGCTGCACCGGGCGGCGGGGGACTGGGCGGCCGCGGTCGAGCTCGGCGAGCGGCTGCTCGAGCAGGTCGAGGACGGCGATCTGCGGCGGGATCAGGCGCGCATCCTCGACGAGCGGCTCGACCGGGCCGAGCCGGCGATCGCCGCGTGGCGGGCCCTGCTGGCGGCCGCGCCCGATGATCCCGAGGCGCTGGCGGCCCTCGACCGCCGCTTCACGCTGGCCGGCGCGCCCGGCGAGCTGGCCGGCATCCTGACCGCCCGGCTGAGGCTCGACCCCGAAGACGCGGATCTGTGGGTCCGGCTGGGCGTGGCCCGGCGGGCCGTGGGTGACATCGAGCGGGCCCGGGCCGCCTTCGACGAGGCGCTGAGCCGGGCGCCCACCCACCAGGACGCGTTCGAGGCGGGGCTGGCGCTGGCAGCGGGGCCGGCCGAGGTGCTCGATCGCATCGAGGCCCACCTCGCGCATACCGATCCTGGCGCGCGCCACGCTCTCGGGCTGCACGCCCGGGCGATCGACGCGGCGCTGGCGGCGGCGCCGGCCCGCGCGGTGCCTCACCTCGCGGCGGCCCTCGCCGCCACCCGGGACGACGCCCGCTTCGGGCCGCCGGCCGAGCGGGTGGCCGCGGCGACGGGTGAGCGGGCGCCCGTGATCGAGGCGTGGCGCGCGGCGGCCGTCGAAGCCGACCGGCGCGAAGCGCTGCCGCTACACCGTCGGATTCTGCGCTGGTCCACCGAGCGCCCCGACGACGCCGCGCCCCACGCCGAGGCGCTGCTCGTCGCCGATCCCGACGACGTCGAGGCGCTGACCGCCCTCGGCCGGGCCAGCGACCCCCGGATCCGGGCCGACGCGCTGGCCCGGCTGCACCCGCTGACCGACGAGGCCGACCAACGCGCCGAGCGGGCCGCGGCCGTCGCCGACATCCACGCCCACGCGCTGGACGACCCCCGAGCGGCGGTCGGGTGGTACGAGTCGGCGCTGGCCGACCGCCCCGACGACCCGGCGCTCCTCGACCGGCTGGCCGACGCCCACCGCGCCGCCGGCGATCGCTTCGCGCTGTGCCGCACCCACCGCCGTCAGGCCGCCGCCGCCCGCGGGGCCGCGCGGATCGCCTTCCGCGCCGAGGCCGCCCGGCTGGCGACCGCTCTGGGGGATCCCCACGCCGCCCGCGATTGGGCCGCGGTCCTGGCCGACGCCCCGGATCACCGCGAGGCGCTCGAAGCCGCTCTGGATCTCGCGCGCCAGCGGGGCGACGCCGCGGCGATGATCGACCTCGGCGACCGCCTGTTGGCGCTCGTGGCGCCCGACGAGCCGGCGCGCCCCGAGCTGCTGCGGGCCCAGGCCCGACTGCTCGCGGCGTCCGAGTCGCGGTCCGAGCGGGCCATCGATCTGTGGCGGGCGGTGCTCGACGCGGCGCCGGGCGACGCCGAGGCGCTGGACGCGCTCGACGATCTATACGGCGCGGTCGGCGACGCCCACGGCCTCCTGGCGGTGCTCGACGCGCGCCGCGCCGGCCGCCCGGCGCCCGGGTTGCTCGTGCGCAGCGGCGACATCCGGCGGGCGGAGCTGGGCGACGACCGGGGCGCGCTGGCCGATTACGACGCCGCGCTGGCCGCCGACCCGCTGCACGGCGAGGCGTTCGACCGGGCCTGCGCGCTGTGCGCCGCGCTGGGCGACACGGCGGGGGAGCTGGACCGCATCGAGGCCCGGCTCGAGCGGGTCGAGGCCGCGACCGCGCGGGGCGCGCTGCGCGAGCGGGCGGGGGCGTTGGCCGAGCGCTCGGAGCGGCCCCCGGCGGCCCTCCGCCACTGGTCGGCCGCGGCCCGGCTCACCGGGGACGACGCCCGCATCGGCCCGACGGTGGAGCGGCTGGCGGCCGAGACCGGCGACTGGGCCACCCCCGCGGCGGCGTGGCGCGCGGCGCTCATCGGGCGCTCGGCGGCCGACGCGCTGCCCCTCCGCCGGCGCCTGCTGGCCTGGGCCCGTGGCCCGCTGGCCGACGAGGCCGAGGCCCGGGTGCACGCCGAGCACATCCTGGCCCTGGCGCCGACCGACCGCGACGCGCTCGAGGCTTCGGCCGAGGCGGCGGCCAACCCCGCCGAGCGCATCGCCGCGCTGAGCCGGCTGCACGCCATCGCCGAGGCCCCCGCCGAGAGGGCCGCGCTGGCCCGCGAGCTGGGCCGGCTGCACGCCGCCGATGCCCCCGGCCGGGGCGCGCGCTGGTTCGAAGCCGCGCTGGACGCCGACCCCACCGATCGCGCCGCGCTGGAGGGCCTGGCCGAGCTGCACCGGGCCCGCGACGCCCGGGCGCCGCTGCTGGCGGTCCGATTGCGGCAGGCCGAGCTCGACGGCGACGCTCGCTGGCTCGTCGAGGCGGCCCGGCTCGCCGAGCAGCTCGGGCGGCTGGACGAGGCGACGACGCTGTGGCAGCGGGTGGTCGGCGCGGCCGACCCCGACGGCAGCGTGGAGGCGCTCGACGGCGAGCTGTCGGTCGACCACGCGCTGCGGGCCTTGACCCGCCTGCTCGACGGTCAGGCCCGCTGGGCCGAGCTGGACGACGTCCTCGCGCTGAGGATCGAGCAGGCCGACGCCGAGACCCGGCGGACTCTGTGGCGCCGACGGGCCGCGCTGGCCGCCGAGCGCCTGGATGATCCCGAAGCGGCGCTGGCCGCGTGGCGGGCGATCCTGGCCGACGACCCCGACGACGAAGAGGCGCTGTGGGCCGCGCTGGCGTCGAGCGAGGGCCCCGATCGGACCGCGCTGCGGCGGCGGCTGGTCGCGCGGCTGCCGGCGGGGGACGAGCGGCGGATCGAGCTGCTGCGGGCGCTGGCTCGCGAGGCCGGGCCCCGCAGCCGCGCTCGGGCGTGGGCCGCGGTGCTGGAGGACGCCCCCGGCGACGCCGAGGCCCTGGACGCGCTGGAGGCCGCCTGCGAGGCCGCCGAGGACTGGCCGGCGCTGGTGCGGGTCCTGCTCGAGCGGGTGGGCGACCCCCCGAGCGACGCCGGGCGCCTGTTGCGGGTGGCCCGCCTGCGCGACGAGCGGCTGGGCGACCCCCGGGCGGCGGCCGAGGCCTACGCCGCGCTGCTCGGGCTGACCCCCGACGACGAGGACGCCTTCGCCCGCCTCGTCGAGCTGTACATCGCCGCCGGTGATCCCGCCGCCGCGCTGGCCCGCATCGAATCCCGCCTCGACCGGACCCGCGATCCCGCCGCGCGCCTCGCGCTGCACCGGCGGGCGGCCGAGCTGGCCGACGCCCGCCTGGGCCGCCCGGCCGAGGCCCTGGCCCACATCTGCCGGGCCTTCGCCGAGTCCCGGGACGACGCCCGCTTCGGCCCCGAGGCGGCCCGGCTGGCGCGCCAGCTCGACGACTGGACGGCCCCGGTCGCCGCCTGGAGCGGCGCGATCGACGGCGTCCCGGCGGCGGCCGCCCTGGCCCTGCACCTGCGCCTCGGCGGGTGGGCCGCCGGCCCGATGGGCGACCCCCGCCTCGCCCGGCGCCACTACCGCGCCGCGCTGGCGCTCGAGCCCGGACATCACGAGGCCCTGCGGGCGCTGGCCGCGCTGGCCGAGGACGACCCCGCCGATCGGGCCGAGGCGCTCGAGGGGCTGTTGGCCGCGGAGGCCGACCCCGAGGCTCGCCGGGCGCTGGCGGTGCGGCTGGGCGACCTCTACGCCGGCCCGCTGGCCGATCCCGATCGGGCGGTGGCCCGCTACCGCGCCGCGCTGGACGGGGTGGACGACGCCGAGGCCCTGGCCGGGCTGGCCCGGGTGCACGCCAGCCGGGGCGCCTGGGCCCCGCTGCTCGCCGTGCGGGCCCGCCAGATCACCCGGCTGGACGGCCCGGCCCGGGCGGCGACGCGGGTCGAGATGGCCCGACTGGCCGAGCGGCTGGGGCGGGTCGACGCCGCGATCGAGGCGTGGCGGACCGCGATCGAGGAGGGGGCCGATCCCCACGCGGCGCTGCCGGCCCTCGACGCCTGGCTGACCGCGCACCGCCGCTGGGCTCCGCTGGCCGATGTGATCATCCGCCGGATCGCGCTCGCCGCCGGCGACCGCTCCACCGAGCGCGCGCTGCGGGCCCGGCTGGCCGCGCTGCGGGCCGACCGCCTCGACGACCCCGAGGGCGCCCGCGCCGAGTGGGCGGCCCTGCACCGCCTCGACCCCCGCGATCGGGAGGCCCTGCGCGCCTTGCGGGCCCTGGCCGACGGGCCCGAGGCCCGGGTCGAGGCCAACCGGCGCTTGCTCGACGCGCTGCCCGGCGGCGACCCCGACCGGGGCCCGCTGCGCCGGGAGATCGCCCGGATCTGCACCCGGCCGCCGCCCGCGGGCCTCGACCGCCCGGCGGAGGCCATCGCGGCGTGGCAGCTCATCCTCGACGAGACCCCGGGCGACGCCGAGGCGCTCGACGCCCTGGAAGCCCTGCACGCCCGGGCCCACGATCCGGCGGCGCTCATCGAGGTCCTGCGCCTGCGCCACGCCGCCGCGCCGTCGACCGCCCTGCGCCTGCGCATCGGCGGCCTGCACGAGTCCGCCGGCGCGCCCGCCGAGGCCCTGGCCGAGTACCGGGCCGTGCTCGACGCCGCGCCGGGCCACGCCGAGGCGTTCGCCCGCGCCCGGCGCCTGCTCATCGCCGCGGGCGACGGCCCCGGCTTGCGGGCGCTGGTCGAGGGGCGGCTGGCCCGCGTCGCCGAGCCGGCCGCCCGCCGGGCGCTCGCCGAAGAGGCGGCCCGGCTGGCCGAAGAACAGGGCGATCTGCCCCGGGCCGTGCACTGGCTGGGCGAGGCGTTCGCCACCTGCCGGGACGACGCGGCCTACGGGGACGGCATGGCGCGGCTGGCCGACCTCGCCGAAGCCCGAACGGCCGCCGTCGCCCGCTGGCGGGCCGCCGCCGAGGCGCTCGCCGGCACCCCCGAGGCCATCCCGCTGCACCTGCGCCTGCACGCCTGGCTGGCCCCCGTCGACCCCGCCGCGGCCGCCGCCGAGCTGGCCGAAGCGGCCCGCCTCGCGCCCGACGATCCCCGCGTGCTGCGAATCCGGGCCCGGGCGGCCGAGGGCGATCACGATCACCCGACCCTCCTGCGGGCGCTGCTCGCGCTGCGCCGACAGGCCGCCGACTCGACCCGGGTCGATCTCACCCGGCGCATCGCCCGCCTGCTCGCCGGCCCGCTGGACAACCCCGAGGCCGCGCTGGCCGAGTACACCCGGCTGCTCGACGCCCGCCCCGACGACGGCGAGGCGCTGGCCCGGCGGGCCGATCTGCTGCGCCGGCTCGACCGCCCCGAGGCGTTGTTCGCGGTGCTCGGCGAGCTGCTCGACCGCGACCCCGACCCCGACCGGCGGCGGGCCCTGCTCGAAGAGCGGGCGGCCCTCGCCGAGCGCCAGGGCTGGACCGACGCCGCGATCGACGGCTGGCGGGCGGTGCTGGCGTCGAGCGAGCGGAGCGACGCCGCGTGGGCCGCGCTGGAGACGCTGTACGCCGCCGACGGGCGCCTGGACGACCTCGAAGCGCTCTTCGTGCGGCGGGCCGCGGCCGAGCCCGACCCGACCGCCGCGACGCTGCGGGTGCGCGCGGCCCGGGTCGCCGAGTCCCGCGCCGACGCCGCCGCCGCCCGGGCCCACTACGAGGCCGCGCTGACCCACGACCCCGACTGCGCCCCCGCGCTGCGGGCCCTGGCCGCGCTGCACGCCCGCGCCGGGGACACCGCGGCCCGGGCCCGCCTCGAAGCCCGCCTCGCCGCCGGCCTGCCCGACGACACCCCCGAGGCCGTCGACCGCTGGCGGGCCATCGGGCGCATGTGCCAGGGCGCGGGCGACGCCGCGCAGGCGATCGAGGCGTGGTCCCACGTCCGGCGGGCGGTGCCCGACGACGAAGAGGCGCTGGCCGCGCTGGGCGAGCTGTACGCGCTGGTCGGCGACGACGGCGCCCTGGCCGACGCGCTGGCCGATCGGGCGGGCGCGCTGACCGACGGCGGCGCCCGGGCGGCGCTCCTGGCCCGGGTCGGCGGGCTGCGGGCGGGCATCGGCGACACGCCGGGCGCCATCGCCGCGTGGCGGGCCGTCTTCCGCCTCGACCCCGCCGCCGACGAGCCCTTCGACGCCTTGGAGACGCTGCTCGCCGGGGACTGGCCGGCGCTGGCCGGGCTCCTGCTCGAGCGGGCCGCCGCGCTGCCCGCCGGCCCTCGCCGGGTGGCCTTGCGCCTGCGGGCCGCCGAGCTGCTCGCCGAGCGGGCCGCGCGCCCGGGGGACGCCCTCGCCGCCCGGCTCGCCGTCTTCGCCGACCAGCCGGACGACGCGGCCCACGGCGCGGTCATCGACGCCCTGGCCGACGCGGCCGACGGCCACGCCCGCGCCGCGGCGGCCTACACCATGGCCCTCGATCGGGGCCTGCCCGTCGAGCGCGCGGTGCCCCTGCGCATGCGGCTGGCCCGCTGGCAGTCGGGCCCGCTCGGCGCCCCCGAGGACGCCATCGCCCAATACTGCGCGGTGCTCGACCGGGTGCCCGATCACGCCGAGGCGCTGGCCCGGATGGAGGCGCTGCGGGCCGAGATCGGCGACTGGAGCGCGCTGGCCTCGCTGCTCCAGCAGCGGGTGGCCCGGGCGGCCGACGACGAGAGCCGGCTGAGCGCGCTGCGGCGGTTGGGGCGGGTCCAGGCCCGGCAGGCCGGCGCGGCCCAGGCGGCCATCGCGACGTGGCGCCGCATCCGCCGGGCGCGCCCCGACGACGACGAGGCGGCCGACGCGCTGCTGCGGCTGTATCGCGAGACCGAGCGCTGGCCCGCGCTGGTGCGCGCCCTCGAAGAGCTGCCCCCCACGCCGGCCCGCCTGCGGGAGATCGCCGGCCTGTGCCGGGGCGCGCTCGACGACGCCCCGCGGGCGATCGACGCCCTGGAGCGGGCCCGGGCCATCGACCCCGACGACCCCGAGACCGGCGCCGCGCTGCTCGACGCCTACCGCGGCGCCGGGCGCTGGGCCGACATGCGGGCGCTGTACGCCGACCTCGTGCGCCGCCGCCCGCCGGCCGAGCGCCCCGCGCTGTACCGCGATCTGGCCGCGCTGCTCGAAGAGCACCTGGCCGACGCCGACGCCGCCGCCGACGCCTGGCGGGCCGTCGTCCGCCTCGTGCCGACCGACGCCGAGGCCGTCACCGCGCTGGATCGCATCGAGCGCGCCGCCGGTCGCCATGGCCCGCTGGCCGACGTCTGGGCCCGCCACGTCGCCGCGCTGCCCGCCGAGCAGTCGGTGCCCGCCCGCCTGACCCTGGCCGGGCTGTACCGCGCCGCCGGCGACCCCTACCGGGCCATCGACGCCCTGCGCCCCGCGCTGGACCTGCCCCGGGGCCGGGCCGACGTGCTGCGGGCGCTGGCCGATCTGTATGCCGGGACCGGCGACTGGCGCTACTGCGCCGAGGTGCTCGACCGCGAGATCCGGCTCGCCCCGCCCGCCGAGCGCGTCGCCCGGCTGCGAGAGGCCGTCGAGGTCCGCGAGCGCCACCTGCGTGACCCGCTGGGCGCCTTCGAGCGCGTCGCCGAGGCGTGGCGGCTCGAGCCCGCCGACGAGTCGCTGGCCGTCGACGCCGCCCGCCTGAGCAACCGGGTGGGGCGGCCCCGAGCGCTGCTCGACCTCTATCGCGAGATCCAGGGTCGGGTGTCCGCGGTGCCCGCCCGGGGCCGCGTCCTGCGGGCCGCCGCCCGCCTCGCCCGGCAGCTCGGCGACGCCGGCACCGAGGCCGATGCGTGGCGCGCGCTGCACGACGCCGTCGACCCCGACGACCGCGAGGCCCTCGACGGGCTGATCCGCCTGCTGAGCGCCGACGGAGCCTGGAGCGCCCTGCGCCCGATGCTCGAGGCCCGGATGGCGCTGGATCCCGCGGCCGGCACCGCGCTGGCCCTGGCGGTGCTCACCGCCGAGCACCTGGCCCGCCCGGGCGAGGCCGCCGGCTGGTACCGCCGGGCGCTGGCCCTCGACCCCGGCGACCGCCGGGCGCTGGCCGGGCTGGTCGACATCGAGCGCAGCCGCGAGGCGTGGCCCGCGCTGTATCACGCGCTCGACCGCCTCGCCGAGCGCCTCGACGGCCCCGAAGAGGCCGCCGTGCGGGCCGAGCAGGCGACCCTGGCCGCCGAGCGCCTGGGCCGCCCGGCCGACGCCCGCCGCCTGTGGGAGACCGTACTGCGGCTGCGGGGCGCCGACGACGCCGAGGCGCTGGCCGCGCTCGACCGGCTGCTCTCGGGTGGGGATGACGACCGGGCCCTGATCGACGTCCTCGAGCGCCGCCTCGCCGCTGGGGAGTCGCCCGCGCCGCTGCATGTCCGGCTGGCCGAGGTGCACGCCGGGCAGGGGCGGGCGCCGGCCGCGCTCGACCACTGGCGCCGAGCGCTGGACGCCGAGCCCGACTGCGTGCCCGCGCTGTGGGCGGTGCATCAGGGGTCGGACGATCCGGCCGAGGTCATCGCGACCCGCCGCCGGCTGCTGGCCCGGCTGGGCCCCGACGACCCCCGCCGGCTGAGCCTGCTGCGGGCCCACGCCCGGCACACCGCCGATTCGGGCGACGCCGCCGCCGCGATCGCCGCGTGGCGGGCGGTCCGGGCCGAAGCCGCGCTGGACGCCGAAGCGGTCGCCGCGCTGGCTGCGCTGTACGCGCAGATCGACGAGCGGGCCGCGCTGGCCGACCTGCTCGCCGAGACCGGCGCCGACCGCCTGCGCGCGGCGCAGCTCTACGTCGAGCTGGGCCGCCCCCGCGTCGCCCGGCGGCTGTTCGAGCGCATCCTCGCGGCCGACCCGGCCCACGCCGAAGCCAGCGCGGCCCTGGCCGACATCCACCGCGCCGCCCTGCGCTGGCCGGCGCTGGCCGACGTGCTGCGGGCCCGCATCGAGGCCACCGGCGACGCCACGACCCGGGCCGCTGTGCGGCGCGAGCTCGCCGAGATCCAGCACCGCCGGCTGCGCGATCCGGGCGCCGCGCTGGAGACCTCGATCGCGGCCTTCGACGAGCGCCCCGATCCGGCCGCGATCCCCGCGCTGAACGCCCTCGCCGCCGAGACCGGCGCCTGGCCGGCCCTGGCCGACTGCGCCGAGCGGGCCCTGGACGCCGGCGAGGCCGATCCCGCGCCGCTGCACCGCTGGTTGACCGCGCTCTACGCCGAGCACCTCGAGATGCCCCAGGCGGCCGCCGCCCACGCCCGCCGCGCGTGGCGCCTGACCGGGGACGACGCCGCGCGGGCCCGCCTCGAAGCGCTGCTGACCGCCGCCGAGGACTGGGACGGGCTGGCCGAGGTGTGGGCGGCCCACGCCGATCGGCTGCCGGCCGACGCCCAGCGTGAGGCCCTGGTGGCCCTGGCCCGGCTGCACGCCGAGCGGCGGGGCGATCCGGCGGCGGCGACGGCGGTGTGGCAGGACGTGTTGGCCGCCGACCCCCGCGACGCGGACGCCCTCGACGCCCTGGCCGCGCTGCACCGGGAGAGCGACCGCCTCGACGAGCTGTGCGCGGTGCTGGAGCGCCGGTTCGAGCAGGCCGAGGACGTCGACGCCCGGATCGAGCTGGCCGGGCAGATCGCCGAGCTGGCCGCCCACCTGGGTGATCCCATGCGGGCGGTGCCGCCGCTGCGGGCGGTCGTCGACGCGACCGGGCGCCCGGCGCTCTCCGACCGGCTCGCGGCGCTGCTCCGGTCCGCCGGCCGGTCGTCCGAGGCGCTGGCCGTGCGCCTGGAGGCGGTCTCGCGGCTGCCCGACGCCGAGGCGCGGGGCCGGGCCCTCGTGGCGCTGGCCGATGATCTGCGCGCGCCGGGTCGGCCCCCTCGGTGGCGGGGCCTGCGCATGGCCTGGCCCGACGACGCCCCGGGGTGGCAGGCGGTGGATGCTCTGCTCGAAGCCGTCGGCCGGTGGGATGACCGCGCCGCGCTGGCGACGATCGACGCCGAGGTGCACGGGGGCCGTGATCGCTGGGTGACCGTCGCCCGGCTGCATCAGGACCGCCGACGGGATGCCGTCGAGGCGCTGGCCGCGTGGCAGGTGGCGCTGATCACCGCCCCCGGCGACGCTGCCATCCTGGATGCCATCGAAGCCATCCACCGGGCCGACGGGCGCGCCGATCGCTTCGCCGATGTGCTGCGGGCCCAGATCGACCGGGTGCCCCCGCCCCGGGGCGCCGAGCTGGCGCTGCGGCTGGCCGATCTCGAGGCGCGCCATGGCGCGCCCGCGGCGGTGGCCGACGCCGTCGAGCGGGCGCTCGATCTGCGGGCGGACGCCATCGACGCGGCGGCGGACGCCATGCCATCCGACGACGCCGATGCCATCCGCGTCATCGAGCATGCCATCGACGGGCTCGACCGCCTCGGGTTCGCCCGCGCCGCCGCCGACGATCGGGCCCGCTGTGTCACCGCGGGGCAGCGGGCGCTGGCGCTGGCCGAGGCCGCCGGTCGCCCGCTGGACGAGCGCATCGACCGCCGGGTCATGCTGGCCGCGCTGGGCGACACCTGGGACGCGCTCTACGCCGAGGCCGTCGGCGGCCCGCTCCTCGATCCGCTGCTCGACGCCCTGGTCGATCGCCGCCCGAACCGCTGGCGCGCGTTCGCCCGGCGCGCCGCCGAGCAGATCGACACCGCCGCCGCCTGGGCCCGCCTCGCCCGCGGCCTGGAAGACGTCGCGCCCGCGCGCGCCCCGTCCGCGTGGAAGCGGGCTCTGGACCACGACCCGGCCCACGGCGAGGCCCTGGTGCACCTCGCCGCCTCCGACCGCGCCATGGGTGATGTCGACGCGGCGGTCCGGCGCCAGATCGTCGCCGCCGGGATCGATCGGGGCCAGCTCGACGGGCTGCTGGCGCTGGCCGACGATCCGGCCCCGAGCCCCGCGGCCCGCCACGCCGCGCTGGAAGCCGCCCACGGCATCGACCCGGCCCGCACGCCGCTCGATTCGCTGGCCGAGGCCCGCCTGGCGGTGGGCGACGCGGCCGGCTGGCGGGTGGCGCTGGACGAGGCCCGGCGGGTCGACGCCGACCCCGAGGGCTGGGCCGCCCGCACCGTGACCCTGGCCGACGCCGGCGCCGACTGGGCCGCGCTGATCGACGACGACGCCGGCCGGCTCGACGCCCTCGACGGGGCGCTGGCCGCCGACGACCGCTGGACCGACGTCGCCGAGCTGCGCGGTCTGCGCGCCGAGCGGGCGCCGAGCGTCGAGCATCACCGCGCGCTGGCCCGGGTGACCGCGCGCCTGGGGCGCACCGCGGATGCGTTCGAGGCGTGGCGCGCCGTGCTCGACGACGCCCCGGCCGATGTCGAAGCCCTGGGAGGCGTCGCCGCCCTCGAGCCCGAGCTGCCCCCGTCGTCGACTGCGGCGGTCTACGTCGAGCAGCTCCCGCACGTCGACGACCCCGCCGAGGCGGTGACGCGGGCGCTGCGCCTCGCCGATCTCGTCGAGCGCCTGCCCGATCCCCGGCCGGCCCTCGACGCCCTCGACGCCGCGTTGGCGCGCCACGACGACCCCCGGCTGGTCGAGCGGGTGGCCCGGGCGAAGGCCGCCACCGGTGACGACGCCGGCGCCGCCGCGCTGTGGGCCCGGGCGCTGGACGCGGTCGACGAGGCCGCCGAGCGGGCCGCCCGCCTGGGTGAGCTGGCCGATCTGCGCAGCCGGGCAGGGGACCTGGACGGGGCCTTCGACGCCGCGGCCGAGGCGGCTCTGCTGCGGCCCGACAGCGACCTCGAAGACGCCCGGCTGACCCGCCTCGCCGACGCCACCGATCGCCTCGCCGACCGCGCCCGCACGCTGGGCGAGGTGCACGACCGGGCCACCGACCCCGAGCGCCGACGGGCCCTGCGCGAGACGCTGGCGGCGCTCTTCGGCGGCCCCCTCGCGGGCACCGACGACGCCGAGCGCTGGTGGCGGGCCCGGCTCGCCGCCGACCCCGACGACGCCCCGGCCCTCGCCGCGCTCATCGAGCGGCTGCAAGGCGCCGAGCGGTGGGCCGATCTGGCCGACCTCTACGCCGAGCGGGCCGCCGCGCGCCCGAGCGAGGCCGCCGCGCTGCATACCGCCCGGGCCCGCATCTTCGCCGATCGCCTCGGCGATCCCGTCGCCGAGCGCGAGGCGTGGCGCGCCGTGCACGAGGTCGACCCTCGCGACGAGGCGGCGCTGCGGGCGCTGTGGCGGCTGGACGACGACCCCCAGCGCCGCGACGGGCTGGCCCGGGCGCTGCTGGACCGGCTGCCCGCCGGCGATCCGCTGCATCCGGCGCTGCACCGGTGGCTGGCCCCCCGCAGCGCGCGCCCCGCCTCGCACTGGCGGGCGGTCCTGAGCGCCGATCCCGAGGCCGACGACGCCGCCGACGCGCTCGAAGACCTGCGCCGGGCGGCGGGCGACCACGACGCCGTGCGGGCGCTGCTCGACCGCAAGCTGGCCCGCGCCGCCGATCCCGACACCGCGGCCGAGGTCTGGCGGGCCATCGCCGAGACCGAGCGCGCCCGAGGCGACGGCCCGGCCGCCCGGGCCGCGTGGCGCGAGGTGCTGGCCCGCCGGCCGGGCGATCTCCGGGCCGAGGCGGCGCTGGCCGAGGCCCACCTCGCGGCGGACGACGTCGAGGCGTGGGCCGCGCTCCGGCTGCGCCAGCTCGACGGCGTCGACGACCCGGCGGCCCGCGCCGAGCTGTACCGCGAGGTGGCCCGCACCCTCGAGGCGCGCCTGCCCGACGCCGGCCCGGCCTTCGACGTCGTCGCCCGGGCCTTCGCCGAGCGGCCCCACGACGGCGCGCTGTCCGCCGAGCTGATCCGCCTCGCCGAGCGCAGCGGCCGCCGGGGCGCCCTGGCCGACATCTGGCGGTCGGCGCTGGATCGGGTCGAGGGCCGGCCGGCGGCCACCCTGGCCCTGCGCCTGGCCGAGCTGGAGCAGCGCCGGGGCCGAATGGACGCCGCCGCCGAGGCGTGGCGCCGGGCGCTGGCCGCCGATCCCAAGGCGTTGCCCGCGCTGGAGGGCTTGGAGCACTACGCCCTCGACCGGGGCGACGATGCGCTGCTGGCCGACATCCTCGCCGCCCGCCTGCGCACGCCGTCGGGCGAGGCCGAGGCGCTGGATCGCTGGCGCCGGCTGGCCCGCCTGCACGGCGAGGCCGGCCGGGTCGCCGAGGCCGAGGCCGGGTGGCACGCGGTGCTCCAGCGGCGGCCGGACGACGCCGAGGCGCTGGAGGCCCTGGCTGACGTCTACGCCGCCGACGCGCAGTGGCGGGCGCTGACCGAGGTGCTGCTGCGCCAGCTCGTGGCGGCTGAGGGCCCGCGCGCGGTCGCGCTGCGCCGTCGGCTGGCGCTGGTCTGCCTCGAAGAGCTGGACGACCGGGCGGCGGCCCGGGCGGCGCTCGATCCCATCGCCGACGAGACCGACGACCCCGAGCTGCTGGCCCTGCTGGTCGATCTGACCCGGGCCGAAGCGGACTGGCCGGCCTGCGCGGCCCTGCTCGACCGCCTCGCCCGCCGCACCCGCGGCGCGCAGGCCCGCGACGCGTGGGTCGCCCGGGCCGACATCCAGCGGGATCACCTGCACGATCCGGCGGGCGCCCGGGCCAGCCTGGGGGCCGCCGCCGAGATCGAGCCCCGCCACCGCCCGGCGCTCGAGGGCCTGTGGCGGCTGGCCGAAGACGCCGACGACGCGCCCGCCGCGGCCCGGGCCCTGGCCCGGCTGGAGCCGCTGGGCGACCCCGACTCACGCGCCCGCTGGCTGACCCGCCTGGGCGAGCTGCACGCCGACGCCCTGGGCGATCCGGCGGCGGCGGTCGAGGCGTGGCATCGGGCCCTCACCGCCGATCCGGCCCATGGCCCCGCGCTGCGCCGGCTGGCCGAGCACGCCCTGGCCGAGCGCCGCTGGCCCGAGGCGGCGATCCTGCTCGACCGCCTGCTGGCCGCCGAGCCCGACGCCGAGCCGAGCCGCCTGCGCGAGCGCCACCTGGCCGCGGCTCGCTGCGCCGAGGCGCTGGACGACGACGAGGCGACCCGCCGGCACTTCGAGGCCGCGCTGGACCTCGACGCGACCCACCGCCCGGCGCTGCTGGCGCTGGCCGATCTGGCCTTCCGCCAGGGCGACTGGGCCCGCGCGTTCCAGGTGGGGCAGGCGCTGCTGGTGCATCACGGGGCCGACCTCGAGCCGGCCGAGCGGGCCGACCGGCTGCACCGGCTGGGCGCGCTCAAGGCCCTGCTCGGCGAGCCGGAGCGGGCCCGGGCGTTCTACCGGCAGGCGCTGGAGGCGTGGTCGGGGCACGGGCCGTCCCGGCGGGCGCTGTCCGAGGCCCCCGGCGCGCCGACCCCGGCCCCGGTCGACGGCGACCCGTCGTGGATCGGCGAGGCCGAGCTGCTCGACGCCGAGGACGCGGCGCTCGAGGCGTATCTCTACGGGGACGGCCCGGCGCCCGCGCTGGACGCCGCCGAAGAGGTCGACGACTTCGAAGAGGTCGCGGATGACGCGATCGAAGGGGATCCCGCGCCCGAGCAGCCCGCGGCGCCGCCCCCGCTGCCCGCCATCCGCCGGACCGCGGCCTACGCCTCGCCGATGGCGCCGCCGGCCGATGTCGAGGGCGCCGTCGAGCGGGCGGTCGAGGGCACCGTCGGGCGGGCCATCGATCGCATCGTCGAGCGCATCGGCGAGCGGCCGGTCGAGGTCAAGCCGACCGAGGATCTGGCCGCCGTGACCCGGGCCGCCGAGAGCGCCGCCGCCGAGGCCGCCGCCGCCGCCCGCGCCGCCGAGGCCGCCGCCGAAGCGGCCCACGCCGGCGCCGCCGCGATGACCGCGCTGCCCCTGGCGACCGCCGCCGCGCTCGAAGCCCCCGGCGAGCCCCGCGAGCGGGCCCCGGTGCGCCCGATCAAGGCCAGCAAGGTCCGCGTGCTGCGCCGCACCTCGCCCCGCCGACGCTACCTCTACGCCGCCAGCGCCGCCGCGGTCCTCATCGCCGGGCTGTCGGCCGGCCTGTTCGCCGTCCAGAGCTACCGCCTCGAAGAGACCGTCGAAGACAACGCCCGCCTGACCCGGGTCTCGGAGTCGCTCGCCCGCCGGGTCAGCGCGACCCAGCTCGCGTTCGAGCGGGTGACCCGCGAGCTGCGCGGCGATCCGCTCGAGGGCGACATGCCCACCGAGCGGGCCATCGCGCTGTTCGACGAGGACGGCCAGCCGCTCGACGAGGTGATGCTCGAGCTGGCGTTCCGCGACCTCGAGATGCGCGAAGAGCTGGGCGCGGTGAAGGGCATCCTGGCCGCGGCCGACGCCGGGCGGGCCGACGCCACCGAGCGCAGCAAGGCGCTGGAGCTCCAGGTGGCGACGCTCCAGAGCCACATCGACGGCCTCAAGGCGCAGCAGACCGAGGTGCACGAGCGGCTCGCCGGGCGCCTCGACCAGAACATCCAGGCCATCGAGACCGCGCTGACGGCGACCGGCATCGACTTCGACGCGCTGGCCGACCCCGAGCTGGGCAAGACCCCCATCGTGGTCGCCGGGCTCGACGATCAGCCGCTGACCGGCGCCGGCGGCCCGTTCATCGCCGACGGCACCAGCGAGTACGTCAACCCGGTGCCCGGCGAGACCGAGGTGATGAGCGGCTTCGGGCCCCGGGGGCACAGCCACCACAACGGCATCGACATCCCGGCGCCCATCGGCACCGCCGTGCTCGCGGTCAGCGCGGGCGAGGTCATCCACGTCCAGGATCGGGTGGCCTGGCAGGGCCGGCCGAAGTGGATCGAGAAGAACGACCGCAAGATCAAGAGCCAGGGCTGGCGGGCGGGCATCTACGTCGAGCTCGAGCAGGACGATGGCCGCATCAGCCGCTACATGCACCTCGCCGCGGTGGCCCCCGGCATCGAGGTCGGCGCCCGGGTGCTCAAGGGGCAGGTGCTGGGCAGCGTCGGCCGGACCGGGGTCGAGAAGAGCGACACCCACCTGCACTTCGAACTGCGCGAGCCGCCCAGCGACGGCGGGCGCTACGGCGCGGCGCTCGACCCGACGGCGGCGGTGCACAAGGACGACGTCGACGTGATCATGGGCAGCTCGCTGCTGCACGCCGATCCGTCGATCATCGACGTGAGCCCCGAGGCCGAGCGGGCGCTGAAGTCGCGTCAGGACGCCGCCGGGGCCGACGAGGAGGCCATCGTCGAGCGGCTCGACGGCCGCATGGATCGCCTCCAGAGCCTCGAGAAGCTGCTGCGCGAGATGCCGCTGGTGCCGCCGGTGGACGACTTCAAGGTCTCCAGCCGCTTCGGCCGGCGCCTCGACCCGCTCAACGGGGAGTGGGGCTTCCACGGCGGCCTCGACATCCCGGGCCACGAGGGCAGCCCCATCCGGGCCACCGCGCCGGGCACGGTCGTCTTCTCGGGCGACCGCGGCCGCTACGGCATCATGGTCGAGATCGACCACGGCAACGGCGTGACCACCCGCTACGGCCACCTGCTGCGCAGCCTCGTGCGCAAGGGCCAGCGGGTCCGCTACCGGGCCCGCATCGGCGAGATGGGCAGCTCGGGCCGCACGACCGGCACCCACCTGCACTACGAGGTCCGGGTCGACGGCAACCCCCGCGATCCGATGAACTTCATCCAGGCCGGGCGCTACGTCTTCAAGCGGTAGCCGCCGATACCCCGTCGCACGCCGCCCGGATCCTCCTGCCGCCATCCGGCATCTACCGCGCGGGAATCGCCCGCCGCCGGAAGGGGAACCCGGCCCGGGCACACGCCGGAGCGCAGAAGCGCCGTCCGGTGAATCTGGGACAGAGCGACATGAAGACTCACATCGCGTTGGCCGCCGGCCTGCTGCTGGCGTCGGGGTGCAGCGAGAGCGACCCCGAACCCCCAAAGGCCGAGGCGCCGACCGCCGAGGCCCCCGCTGCGGCGACGGCCGCGAAGCCGGCGTTCGACCGGGCCGTGCTGGCGGCGTTCGCGCCGCTGCCCGCGGTCGTCGAGGCCGAGGGCCGACCGCTCACCGAGGCCCGGGTCGAGCTCGGGCGGATGCTCTACTACGAGAACCGGATCTCGAAGAACCACGACCTCTCGTGCAACTCGTGCCACCAGCTCGACGCCTACGGGGTGGACGGGCAGGCGACCTCGCCGGGGCACAAGAAGCAGCTCGGCGCCCGCAACTCGCCGACGGTCTACAACGCCGCGGGCCACGTCGCGCAGTTCTGGGACGGGCGGGCGGCCGACGTCGAAGAGCAGGCCAAGGGCCCGGTGCTCAACCCGATCGAGATGGGCATGCCCGACGAGGGGGCGGTGCTGCGGGTCCTGCGCTCGATGCCGGGCTACGCCGCGGCGTTCGCCGAGGCCTTCCCCGGCGAGGCCGAGCCGATCACCTACGACAACTTCGCCCTGGCCGTCGGCGCCTTCGAGCGCAAGCTGCTGACGCCCGGCCGGTGGGACGCCTTCCTCGGGGGCGACGACGCCGCGCTGACCGACGCCGAGAAGGCCGGCCTGACCGCGTTCGTGCAGACCGGCTGCACGACCTGCCACAGCGGGGCCTACCTCGGGGGGCACATGTACCAGAAGGTGGGCCTCGTCGAGCCCTGGCCCGATCAGAAGGACCAGGGCCGATACGAGGTGACCGGCGAGGACGCCGATCGGATGATGTTCAAGGTGCCCTCGCTGCGCAACGTCGCCCGTACCGGCCCCTACTGGCACGACGGCTCCGAGCCGGATCTGAAGAAGGCGGTGGTCGCCATGGCCCGGCACCAGCTCGGCAAGCCGATCGACGACGCCACCGCCGCCTCGATCGTGACCTTCCTCGAGGCGCTGACCGGCGAGATCCCCACCGACTACATCGCCCGCCCCGATCTGCCCGCCAGCACCGACCAGACGCCGAAGCCCGATCCCACCTGAGCGTCGCGGCCTCGGGCGCCGACGGGCGGCCGCGCCATCGGGCGAACGGCGCCCTCGCGGCGACCGGACCGCTTCCGCTACATCTCATGGTCACCCGTTCACCGCGCCGACACGCCGGCGCCGCCGAGGAGCCATGATGATGCACCGTCTGTCGATCGCGTTCGCTCTCGGGGCGCTGGTCCTGGGCTGTCACGAAGGCGGTGAAGAGGCAGCGACGCCCGACGCGATGGTCGGCCCGGCGCTCGACATGACGCCGGTCGGTGACCGCGCGCTGCCGCCGCCCGACGCGGGGCCGATGGCCGACGCCGCCCCCGACGCCGCCCCCGACCTCGGCCCCCGCCCGGCGCCGGGCACCCGGGTCGAGGTCGATCTCACCGAGGCCCTCGCCCTGCGCCCCGACGCGCCCGGGGCCGGGCCGGCGCGGGCCTTCGTGTCGCTGACCGCCGACGATTTGGTGGACGGGCCCACGCCGCTGAGCCGGGTGGGGGACTACGTCCTGGAGAACGCGCGGGTGCGCTTCGTCGTCGAGGCCGCCGATCGGGCCATCGGGCCGTGCCCGTACGGGGGCAACGTCATCGACGCCGACATCCGCCGGCCGGACGGCGAGCCGGGCGGGGACAACGTCGGCGAGATCTGCCTGCTGATGAACCTGGGCCAGACGCTGCTGCCCGAGACCTACGAGATCCTGGCGGACGGGGCCGACGGCGGCGCGGCGGTGCTGGCGGTGACCGGCTCGGCGACCCTGCTCGACTTCATCAACCTGCGGGGGTTGGTGGCGACCTTCCTCGGCGACCAGGGGCTCTCGATCGGCTACGACATCGACCGCGACCTGCCGCTGACCATCACCGCCTACTACGTGCTGCGGCCGGGGGACACCGGGGTCCGGGTCATCACGGCGCTGCGCAACGACGGGGACGAGACGCTGCACCTGCCGGTGGGCCACCTCGTCGACTCCGGGGGCGCGGTCGAGGTGCTCAACCCGCTCAGCCCGACCGGCGGCTTCGGCAACGGCGGCTTCGGGGCCGACGCCCTGGGCGGGGTGCCGCTGACCTGGGTCGCCTTCGGGGGCGCCAACGGGGGCCACGCCTACGTGCCGCTGCCCGACCCCGACATCGACGACGACTACCCGTCGAGCGGACGCTACCTGTGGGTCGCCGGGGTGGTGGCCTCGCTCGTCGGCGCCGACGCGCTGCTGCCGGTGCTGCTGGCCCTGCCGAACCAGATCCCGAACCTGCCCGGCCTGATGCACCTCGAGCCGCGGGACGTGCAGCACCTGACCCACTGGCACTTCGTCGGCGACGGCAGCCCGCACACGGTGGTCGACCCGGCGTGGGAGGCCCTGGGGGTCGAGACCGGGGTGGTGCAGGGCGAGATCCGGGTCGACGGGCAGCCGGACGCCGCCGCGGGCATCCGGCTGTCGGCCATCGACGGCGAGGGGCGGGCGGTGAACCAGGTCGGCGACGCGGCGCGCTACGCGATGCGGGTACCGCCCGGCGAGTACACCCTGCGCCCGTGGAAGCGCGGCTACGTGCCGCTGGGGCCGCTGCCCACGGTGACGGTGGCGGCCGGCGAGACGACCGAGGCCCCGCCCATCGACGTGCAGTCACCGGGCCGACTGGCGGTGGCCATCCGCCGCCCGGACGGCTCGGCGACGCCGGGGCGGGTCTTCGTGCAGTGCGTCGACGGGTGCCCGCAGTTCCCCGACGCGACGCAGCGGGACGTCGACACCAACGGCCCGCTCGATGGGATCCCGGCCCTGGAGTTCACCGGCGTCGACGGCCTGGCCGACATCGCCCTGGCGCCGGGGCGCTACCGGGTGGTCGTCAGCCGGGGCCCGGGCTGGTCGGTCTGGCCGCCCGACGCGGTGCCCGACGGGGGGCGCGAGGTCGAGATCGTGGCCGGCGAGGCGGTGGCCCTCGACGCCGAGATCGCGCCGGTCATCGACCGCGGGGGCTGGCTCTCGGGCGACTTCCACGTGCACGGCATCAACAGCCCCGACGCGCCGATCACCCTCGAAGATCGGGTGCGCAGCTTCCTCGGCGAAGGGGTCGACGTGCTGGTGAGCACCGATCACGACTCCATCACCGACTACCGCCCGACCATCGCCGGTCTGGGCGCCGAGGATGAGCTGATCGGGGTGGTGGGCATCGAGCTGACGACCTTCGACTACGGCCACTACAACAGCTTCCCGCTCGTCGTCGACCCCGAGAGCCGCAACGGCGGGGCGGTCGACTGGGCCGGCGGGACCGGGCCCGGGCTCACCCCGGACGAGATCTTCCGGGCGCTCGAAGACCACAGCCCAGGGGAGCGGGTCATCCAGATCAACCACCCCGACCGGGGCGGCATCGGCGCGCTGGATGTCGACCTGCTGCGCGGCTTCAGCCGGACCCCCGCCGAGCTGTTCCGCCTGCCGCCGACCGAGCCCGATCCGGTCACCGGCGACACCGGCCTGTGGAGCGAGCGCTTCACCGCGCTCGAGATCATGAACGGCAACGGCAGCGGCAGTTTCAACGGCCGCATGCGGTGGTGGCTGACCCTCGTCGGCCGGGGCTTCACCCCCACCGCGACCGCCGTCAGCGACACCCACCGCACGATCACCACCCAGTCGGGCAGCCCCCGGTCCTACGTCGATGTCGGGGCCGGGGCCGACACCCCCGAGGCCTTCGACGGGCCCCGGTTCACCGCCGCGGTCAACGCCGGGCGGCTGTTCGGCTCGAACGGGCCGTTCGTCGACTTCTCGCTGCGCGCGGGCGAGGCGACCGCCGGCCTGGGCGATACGCTGCGCAGCGAGCCGGGGGCGCCGGTCGAGGTGCGGGTCGACGTGCAGACCCCGGCGTGGATGGCGGTCGACCGGCTGGAGCTGTTCGTGAACATCACCGACGCGCTGCTGCCCGATCCCGACCCGTTCGACGAGACCGCCATCCCCCCGACCCACACCGTACCGCTCGTCGAGGGCGCGCCCGAGCCGGTGGCTCAGGGGGCCGAGGCCCACGGGCGGCGGCGCTTCAGCGGCACATTCGAACTGCGGCCCGAGGTCGACAGCTACGTGGTCGGCGTCGTGCGGGGGTCGGACCACATGTACCCGGTGCTGCTCAGCACCGGCGTGCGCCCGATGGCCTACACCAACCCGATCTACATCGACGTGGACGGCGGGGGCTACGACCGGTTCCCGCTGGCCGACGCCGCGGCCGCCGCCCCGAAGAAGGCCCGCCGGACCCGCCCGGCGCGGCGGCGCATGATCACGCTCGGCGAGGCGGCGCGGCTGTTCGAGTGGCTGGCGGAGGGGCACGACGGGCACTGAGCCCGATCACCGGGGCGGTCACCCCTCGTCGATGCGCAGGCGGTCGATGCCCAGGCGCACCTGCCGCGAGGCGGCCCGGCGCTCGATGAGGCGGGCCGCGCCGCCGACGCCGAGCGAGGCGAACTGACGGCGGGCGCGGAAGATGTGGCTGTTGAGCCGGGTGGGGTCGCTGTCGAGCGCGGCGCACAGCTCGTCGACGGTGCGCCAGCCCTGCTCGCTGCGCGGCTGGGCGGCGTCTTCGGTCATCGCCCGGGCGAGCAGCAGCAGCAGCCGGTGGTGCTCGCGGGGCTCGACGCTGATCGGGCGCTGGCGATACCACACCGTCAGCTCGGGCGCGTCGCCATCCCGCACGGTGAAGTGCAGCCGGTCGAGGGTGCTCAGCGACAGGGTCAGCTCGTCCATGCCCAGGGTGCTGGTCATCTCGCTGCTGGGCACGACCGGGGGCAGGCCGAGGTGCCACACCGCGTCGGCCACCTCGAGCGTCTGCTGGTCGACCACCGCCTGCTGGGCGTCGTCCACCTCGGCCACCCACTGCCCGGTCTTCTGGTCGGGGAAGACCATCACCCGGGGGTCGTCCTCGTGGGGCAGGAAGAGCAGCTCGTCGGTCGCCACCCGCACGGTGTCGGTGCCGTCGAGGCGGGCGCTGGCCACCGGCGGGGCCTCGTCGACGAGGTGCCACCGCTCGTCGGCGAAGGTCAGCTCGCTGCCGGCGGTCAGCTTGACCCGGTCGCCGGGGCGGATGGGCTGGCCGTCGACGAAGGTGCCGTTGCGGCTGCCGAGGTCGCGCAGCCGCCAGCCGTCGTCCTCGGACCACGTCAGCAGGGCGTGCTCCCCCGACACCAGCCGGTTCTTCAATTGGAAGGTGCAGTGGTTCGCCCGCCCGACCAGGGTGCGTGAACCGAGGGTGAACCGCCGAGGCAGTATCGGGTGGACGAGCGTGGCCACGTCGCGACTGTATCCCGGTGACCGCAGCCGGTCAAAGCGGGGCGATCCTTATGTTCGGCGCGGCCCCCGGATCGACCCCCCGCAGACCGCCCACCGGCCCCCCCGCCGGGCCATGTCGATTGCGCTGCGGCCGCGGACCGGGCACAGTCGAGGCTGGTCTCGTCGGGACACACCTCGGCCCGGCGGATCTGATACGCCAGAAAACTCCGGAGGCACGGCCAGCGGGCCGCGCTCGGCGACCTCGACGACCGCGAGGCATCGCCGCCCGGGGGCCCGGTGTGGAGCGCGGATGACCCGGCGGACGACAGACGACACCCCCCACACGCCGCCCGAGCTGAGCGGCGGCGGCGAGGAGACCGTCGACGCCACCCGCACCTTCGTGCCCGACGGCGTCGAGCCGGCCAACCCGGCCCCGATCGACTTCGACGAGCGCTACGACGACCGGGGGCTCATCGGCCGGGGCGGCATGGGCGAGGTGCGGCGGGTCTTCGACCACACCCTCGACCGCACCGTGGCCATGAAGATCCTGGGCATGGCCTTCATCGACAACCCCCCCGCCCGGGAGCGCTTCGCCCTCGAGGCCGGGGTCACCGCCGGCTTGCAGCACCCGGGCATCGTGCCGGTGCACGACAGCGGCTCGCTGACCGACGGCCGGCTGTGGTTCACCATGCGCGAGGTGCGGGGGCGCACGCTGGCCCAGGTCATCCGCTCGGTGCACCGGGTCAGCGGCGACTCGAGCTGGCGGGCCACCGAGGGCGGGTGGACCCTGCGCCGGCTGGTCGAGGCCCTGCTGCGGGTCAGCGAGGCCGTCGCCTTCGCCCACCGCGAGGGCATCATCCACCGCGACCTCAAGCCCCAGAACATCATGGTCGGCGCCTTCGGCGAGGTGCAGGTGATGGACTGGGGCCTCGCCCAGCGCATCGGGCCGGCGAGCGACGGCCCCCCGTTCGACACCGGCTCGGCCGAGACCGGGCCGATGCCCCAGCTCGGGCCGGTGGTCGGCACCCCGGCCTACATGGCGCCCGAGCAGGCGATGGGGGTCGAGATCCTGACCCGGGCGGCCGACGTCTACGCGCTCGGCGGCGTGCTCTACGAGACCCTCACCGGCTCGCCGCCCTTCGTCGGCACCGCCCAGTCGGTCTGGCGCAGCACCGTCGAGGGCCCGCCGATGCCGGTCCGCAAGCGGGTCACCCCCAGCCACCCCCCGCTGCCCGACGAGCTCGTCTCGATCTGCGACCGGGCCATGGCCCGCGAGGTGGACGCCCGCTACCGGGACGCCGCCGCGCTCGCCCGGGCGCTGCGGGCGTGGCTCGAAGGCGCCCGCCGCCGGGAGCAGGCCGAGGCCATCGTCGCCGACGCGGCCCACCTGCTGCCCCGGGCCCGCGCGCTGCGCAGCCGGGCCCGCGACCTGCGGTCCAACGCCGAGACCCGGCTGAGCGTCATCGCGGCCCACGACCCCATCGAGCGGCGGCACGCGGCGTGGGCCATCCAGGACGAGGCGGCCGATCTGGCCCGGCAGGCGACGCTGGTCGAGATCGAGTGGGAGCAGAAGGTGCGCTCGGCGCTGGAGCAGGCCCCCGACCTCGAGAGCGCGCACATCCGGCTGGCCGACTTCTACCGCGAGCGGCTCGAAGAGGCCGAGGCGATGCGCCAGCGGGAGGCCGTCGCCCGGTTCGAGGCGCTGCTGCGCATCCACGATCGCGGGCGCCACGCGGCGTTTTTGCGGGGCGACGGCGCGCTGACCCTGCGCACCGAGCCGGCCGGGGCCCGGGTCGAGCTGCTGCGCTACACCGAGGTGCATCGGCGCCTCATGCCGCAGCCGTTCCGCACCCTGGGGGCGTCCCCCATCCGCGCGGTGCAGCTCCCGCCGGGCAGCTACCTGGCCCGCATCACCGCGCCGGGGCACGCCACGGTGGACTACCCGGTGCTCATCGAGCGCGGCCAGCACTGGGACGGCCTGCGCCCCGGCGAGCGCGACCCCCACCCCATCCGGTTGCCGAAAGAGGGCGAGCTGCTGCCCGACGAGCGCTACGTGCCCGCCGGGTGGTTCGTCACCGGAGGCGACCCCGAGGCCCCCGAGGGCCTGCCCCGGCGCCGGGTGTGGGTCGACGGCTTCGTCGTGCGCCGCTTCCCCACCACCCGGGCCGAGTACCTGGGCTTCGTCAACGGCCTGCTCGCCGACGGGCGGGACGACGAGGTGAAGAGGGCGCTGCCCGGCGCGCTCATCGCCGAGGGACGCAGCGAAGTGCTCTTCGGCCGCGACCCGGAGACCGGGCTCTACCACCTCGAGGGCGACCAGCGGGGCCAGGACCCCCGCCACCCGATCGTGCAGATCAGCTGGGGCGCGGCGATGGCCTACGCCGACTGGCTGGCCGAGACCAGCGGGCGCCCCTGGCGGCTGCCCGACGAGCTCGAGCGGGAGAAGCTGACCCGGGGCGTCGACGGCCGCTTCTACCCCTGGGGCGACGACGCCGGGGCCCCCTGGGCCTGCGCGCTCGACACCGTCGACTGGGCCTCGCCGATGTACCTGACCGTCGACACCTTCCCCACCGACGTCAGCCCCTACGGCGTGCGCGGCGTGGCCGGCAACACCCGCGACTGGTGCATCAACATCTGGCAGCACGACGGCCCCCGGGTCGACGGCGGCCGGCTGCTCATCGAGCCGGCGCCGCTCGACGAGCACGAGGAGTACCGGGCCATCCGCGGGGGGAGCTGGGCCGCCAACCTGCACCTCGCCCGGGCCGCCGCCCGCTTCGCCAACCGCCCCCACCAGCGCTTCGCCGTGCTCGGCGTGCGCCCGGTGCGCCCCTTCGACCTCGACTGAACGGCGCCGCCGGCCCCTCAGCCCGCCTTCGCCCGCGACGCCAGCCAGTCGGCCACCGCCGGACCGGGCCCGATGGGCCATGGCCTCAGCTTCTCGATGGGGATGCGCTTGTACTCGGCCAGCTCGGCGCCCAGCGTCACCTCGCCCTCGGCGACGACGTGGTACGCGATGAGGAGCTGGTTGAGCGGCGCGAAGCCGTAGATGCCCACGAGCTGCGGATCGCGGGCCGCCAGCCCCAGCTCCTCGGCCGTCTCGCGCACCGCCGTCTCGTGGGGCAGCTCGCCGGCCTCCACGAAGCCGGTGATCAGGCTGAACATGCGGGCCGGCCACTGCGCGTTGCGGGCCAGGATCACCGCCCCCTCGTGCTCCACGATCATCGCCGCCACCGGGGTCGGGTTGTCGTAGTGCACGAAGCGGCAGGCGGGGCACGCCCGGCGGGCGCGGTCGTCGCCCTCGGGCACCCGCTCGACCAGGGGCGTCGCGCAGCGGGGGCAGAACTCGAACGGGCGGGGCATCGGGGGACTCCGGGAGATGAGCCCCCGCGGTAGCCCGCCCCGACCGGCCCGTCAAGCCACATCGGCCCGTCAAGCCGCTTGCGCCCGGCGCCCGGCTGTCGTGCAATGACCGCATGCCGTACAGCGACCTCAGCCCCGAAGAGCTGGACGACCGGGCCGCCGCGCTCGACCGGGCCATCGCGCTCAAGCAATTCGAATGCGACTGCGTCGACGCCATCGGCCACTTCCACCTCGACCGATCGGACCTCGGCTGGCTGCTCTCGATCCCGGCCAGCGGCGCGGGCACGCTCACCGCGGTCACCGAGGGCAAGCGCTACTGCCGGGCCGCCGACCGCCTCACCGCGCTGCACGACGAGCTCGCCGCGCTGCGCACCGAGCGCGAGATCCTCGAGAGCTGGCGCGCCGGCTGAGCCACCCCGCCCCCGATGCGGCCCTTGACGCCGGCCGCCCGGCTGACGTCTACTCCGCGCGCTCGCCCCGCCGGAGACCCCCGTGAAGTCGAACCCCCCCGCACCCGGCGCCCCGGTCGCCATCGGCCTCGGCACCAACCTCGGCGACCGCCGGGGCAACCTGCGCCGCGCCCTGCGCGCGCTGGGCGGCGCGATCAGCGACATCCGCTGCTCGGCCATCTGGGCCTCCGACGCGATGCTGCTGCCGGGCTCGCCGCCGAGCTGGGCCATCCCGTTCCTCAACGCGGTCGTCGTCGGGCGCAGCGCGCTCGCCCCTCACGCGCTGCTCGACGCGCTCCAGCGCGTCGAGCTCGACCTCGGCCGGGGCTCGCACGAGAAGTGGGCCCCGCGGCCCATCGACCTCGACCTGCTGCTGCACGGCGACCGGATGATCGACGACGCCCGGCTCACCGTGCCCCATCGGGGCATCCTCGACCGCCCGTTCGTGCTGCTGCCGCTCGCCGATCTGTGGCCCGCGGTGCGCATGCCGGGGGACGACCGCCCGCTGGCCGAGCGGGCCGCGGCCTACCGCGCCGCCCACCCCGACGGCCTGCCCTTCGCGGCCCACGTCGCCCGGGACGAGCCCCCGCTGGCCGCCGGCGCCTGACCCCCGCGCTCAGCCCGCGTCGACCGCCCGCGCCAGATCGGCCAGCCGCTCGGCCACCGTCGCCGTCGGCGCGTAGCCCAGATCGCGGCGGGCCGCCGAGATGTCGTACCAGTGGGCCGTCGCGAGCTGCTTCGCCACGAAGCGGGTCAGCGGCGGCTCGGCCTTCACCCGGAAGAGCCCGAAGACCGCCTCCAGCACCGCGCCGACCCGATACGCCGCCTTCGCCGAGATCCACCGCTCACACGGCGGCAGCCCGTGGGCCGCGAGGATGCCGTTGATGACCACCGACACCGGCTGGGGGTCGCCCTGGCTGATGAAGTACGCCCGGCCCCCGCAGGCCGCCTCCGGCCCCAGGCGCTCGAAGGCCAGCAGGTGGGCCTCGGCGGCGTCGTCGATGTAGGTCGTATCGACCATCGGCCCCGGCGGCTGCCCCACCAGCCGCAGCCGGCCGGCCTTCGCCCGGGCCACGATGCGGGGGATGAGGTGGTTGTCGCCCGGCCCCCAGATCAAGTGCGGCCGCAGGGCCACCGTCGCCAGCGCCGGCCCGTGGGCCGCCAACACCGCCCGCTCGGCCTCGGCCTTGGTCGCCGGGTAGTGGGCCTCGAAGTGATCGGGGTAGGGGACCGACTCGTCGACGCCCTCGAGGTCGCCCCCGGCGTGCACCACGCTGGGGGTGCTGGTGTAGACCAGCTTGGGGATGCCATGCCGCCGGCAGGCGTCGATGACATTGCGGGTGCCGATGACATTCGGCCGGTGGAAGTCATCATGGCTGCCCCACACCCCGGGCCGGGCGGCGACGTGGAAGACCACATCGCAGCCGGCCGCCGCCCCGTGCACCGCGTCCGCGTCCGCCAGATCACCGCGCAGCGCCTCGACGCCCTTCGCCGCCAGCGCCGGATACGCGCCCCGGGCGAAGCTGCGCACCGCGACGCCCCGCGCCAGCAGCCGATCGACGATCGCGCCCCCCAGAAACCCCCCGCCGCCGGTCACCAGCGCCTTCATGCGCCCCTCTTCTTCGCCGCCCACCGGGCCAGGGCCGGGCGGTCGATCTTCGCGTTGTGACGGATGTCGACCGGGAAGCCCGGATGCACCATGAACACCCCGATGGCCCGGGTGTGATCGAAGCGGCGGGCGATGTGATCCAGATCGCCGATCAGCGCCGTCTCGCCGGGGTGGGGCTTCTCGGGGTCGAGCTCGACGATGAGCGCCGGGCGGATGCCTTCGTCCGAGGGCAGCCCCACCAGCGCCGAGCGATACACCGCCGGGTGCTCGTTGAAGACCATCTCACATGGCACGGTGTACATCGGCCCGTCGGCGGTCTCGAGCCGGTGGCTCTTGCGCCCGCAGAACCACAGGGTGCCGTCCTCGTCGACGTAGCCCATGTCACCCATGCGATGCCGCACCCAGCCGTCGCCGTGCGCGATCTTGGCCGCCGCGGTCGAGGCGTCCCGCCCGTAATACGCCTGGGTCGTCGTCGGCCCCCGCACGGTGATCTCGCCGATGGTGCCCGGCGGCACCTCGAGCCCGTCGTCCCACTCGGCGATGGGATCATCATCGCAGCGGATGACCCGCACGTCGTTGTGCGCCAGCGGCCGCCCGACGCACACCCCGGCCCCGGCGGCCGTCTTCTGCCGGGCCGGACCCAGCACCGTCTCGTCGCTCACCGTCGCCACCGGCAGGCACTCGGTCGCCCCGTACGGCGTGTGGATGCGCGCCCCCTCGGGCAGCAGCTCGAGCATGCGGGCCATGACCTGCGGGGGCACCGGGGCCCCGGCCGAGATGACCCGCTTCAGCGTCGGCAGCGTCACCCCCGTCGCGAGGCCGGCCCGGCTCACCGTGTCGAGCAGCGCCGGCGAGCCGAACATGTTGGTCACCCCGAAGTCGCGCACCGCCTCGAAGATGTGCGTCGGATCCACCTCGGCCGGGCGGGTGGGATCCATATCGGGGATGACCGTCGTCATGCCCAGGGCCGGGTCGAACAGCGCGAACGGGGGGAAGGTCGGCAGATCGACCTCGCCCGGCTGGATGCCATAGGCCTCCCGGATGAGCTCGACCTGGGCGGTGAAGTGCCGATGCTGGTACATCACCCCCTTGGGCACCCCGGTGCTGCCGCTGGTGAACAGGATCGCCGCCAGCTCGCCGGCCCGGGTCTGCGCCATGCGCCAGCCCGCGCGCTGCGCCTCGCCGGCCGCGATGGCCTCGTCCAGCGTGACCCCGCCCCAACCCAGCTTGCGGCCGACCGTGACCCACGCCTTCAGCGACCCCCGGGCCCAGCCCAGGATCAAGCGGGCGACGTGGGCCGGGGGGATGCCGACGAAGGCGGTGGGCTCGGCCTCGGCCAGACACACCTTGAGCCGCTTGATGCCGATGCCCGGATCGACGAGCACCGGCACCGCGCCGGCCTTGAACAGCCCGAAGAACAGCGCGAAGAAGTCCAGCGACGGGCGCACCATCAGCGCGGTGCGCACGCCCGCGCCGATGCCCACCGCCTGCAAGCCGCGGGCGATGGCATCCGAGCGATCGTCGAGCTGGCGATAGGTGTAGTGGGTGTAGGCCCGCACCCCGTTCGCGTCGCGCCCCTGGGGGTAGAAGATGGCCGGCACGTACGGCTGCCGGGCGGCCATCTCGACCAGGGCCGAGGCGATGTTGCACGGGGCGTCGGCCGGCAGCAGGGGCTGGCCGCTCACTGGGCGCCGACCGGGTGGGCCGCGAAGAAGCGATCGATCAGACCCATGATGGCCGCCCCCTCGTCCTCGAGGATGTAGTGCCCCCCGTCGGGGAAGCGGTGCACCTCGGCGTGGGGCAGGCGCCGCTGCCACTCGTCGAGGAAGGGCCCGTCGAAGACGAAGTCCTTCTCGCCCCAGCAGACCAGGGCCGGGGTTTCGCGGAAGTGTTCCAGACCGGCCGCCGCCGCGTCGATCGAGGCCCACGCCGGATCACCCTCGGACAGCGGGATGTCCTGCACGAAGCGCAGCGTCGCCACCCGGTTGGCCCACGAGTCGTACGGGGCCACGTAGGCCCGGCGCACGGCCGCCGGCAGCGGCCTCTTCACCGCCAGCCGGGTCGCGCCCGCGGCGAAGGCGTTGAGCCCCTGCACCAGCCACGCCCCGACCCGGGTGTCGCGCACGAGCCGCAGCGTCGGCGGGATGCGGGTGCCCCGCGGGTTGTGGAAGGCGGCGGTGTTGAGGATGACCAGCCGCTCGACCTTCTCCGGGTGGCGGGCGGCCCAGCCGAAGCCGATGGCCCCGCCCCAGTCGTGCACCATCAGGGTGATCGGGCCCGGGTCGAGGTGGCTCAGCAGGGCGTCCAGATCGTCGATGCGCCGGGAGAGCGTGTAGTCGTAGTCCGCCGGCTTGTCGCTCAGCCCGCAGCCGACGTGATCGGGCACGATGCACCGATGCCGCCCGCGCAGCGCGCGCACCGCCGCGCGATAGTAGAAGCTCCACGTCGGGTTGCCGTGCACCATCACCACCGGCGGGCCGGCGCCCTCGTCGAGGTAGTGCATCCGGGCGCCGCCCACGTCGAGCAGCCGCCCCTCGAACGGGTACAGCGCCGGATCGACGCCCGCCGGCAGCCGCGCCGCCGTGGCGCCGGGCCGGCCCCCGGGCGCCGGATCTGACGAAACGGTCGGCCCGGCCATCACCACGCGACCTCCATCATCGATACGTTCAGCCCCGAGCCGATGCCCATCAGCGCCACCGTGTCCCCGGCCCGGATGGTGCCCGCCTCGACCCCCTTGGACAGCGTCATCGGCACCGACGCCGGCCCCACGTTGCCCAGCTCGGGGAAGGTGAGGATGGCCTTCTCCGGGCTCAGCCCCAGGGTCTGGCACAGCGTGCGGGTGTGCACCGCGCTGACCTGATGCAGCACCAGGTGATCGAGCCGGGCGTCGCTCCAGCCCAGCTCTTCCTGCGCGGCGGTCCAGGTGCGCATCGCCAGCGCCACGCCCTGCTTCAAGAGCGTCGCGGTGTCGGTCGTCATCCGCTCGTGCGTGCCCCGGCAGAGGTGGCTCCACTCGGTCGCCGCCCGGCTCACCCCGCCCCGCAGCCGGTGCCCGTCGGGGGCCACGTCGTCCCGGGCGAGCAGCATCGCCACCGCGCCCGAACCCAGGGTCAGCGTGGCGAACTCGGCCCGGAAGTCGTCGAGGGTCGTCTCGGGCCGGGCCAGCCGGGCCAGCGTCTGCTCCTGGATGTGGCGCGAACCCTCGCCGTCGACGATCAGCGCGTAGTCCATCGCGCCCCGCTCGAGCAGCGCCCCGGCCAGCTCCATCGCGTTGAGGAAGGCCAGGCAGGCGTTGCCCAGATCGTAGTTGAGGCAGTGGGGGCCCAGCCCCAGCCGCCCGTGCACCATGCACGCGGTCGACGGCTCGAGATACTGCCGGCAGACCGAGGTGTTGAAGACCACCCCGATGCGCTGCCGGTCGACGCCGACCTCGGCGATGACCTTCTCGGCGGCCAGCGCCGCCGCCTCGTCGGGCTCGACGCCCGGATCCCACCAGCGCCGGGCCTCGATGCCGGCCAGCGCCCGCAGCGTATCGGGGCGCATGCCCAGCCGCTGCATCGTCTCGGCGAGCCGGTCCTCGAACATCGTCGACGGGATGCGGTGGGGCGCGTCCACGTGGGCCACCCCGGCGATCACCACCTTCTCGAACATCATCTGGGCACTCTCCGGTGAATCCGTGCACCGTGCGGCGCGGTTGGACCGCGGATCGGGGAGCCGTGTCAACCGCCGTCGACGCCGCGGCCGGGGTGGGGGAGCGGTCACGGTGTCGGGCCCGGCGAGGGGTCCACCGCTGCCGGCGACCCCCGCGGTGCGCTATCATGCGCGCCATGTGCAGAATCTTCGGCTTCCGCAGCGTGCTCCAGAGTCAGGTCCACCGGTCGCTGATGAGCGCCGACAACGCGCTCGCCGTGCAGAGCGAGAACCACCCCGACGGGTGGGGGGTGGCGTACTACGTGGCCGGGGCGCCGCACCTCATCAAGTCGGCCGGCACCGCGCTCGGCGACAAGCTCTTCCACCGGGTCTCGGGGGTGGTGACCAGCCAGACGGTGCTGGCCCACATCCGCAAGGCGACCCAGGGCGAGATCACCCCGCTCAACTGCCACCCGTTCCAATACGGGCGGTGGGTGATGTGCCACAACGGGGACATCCGCGACTTCGCCCGCCACCGGGAGGCCCTCAAGGCCGAGATCGCGCCCGCGCTGCGGGGGTTCATCCTCGGCGACACCGACAGCGAGGTGCTCTTCCACCTCTTCTTGACCTACCTGACCTTCGAGGCCGACCCCCAGCGGCGGGGCACGCCGGTCGAGGCGGTGGTGCGCGCCCTGCGCAAGACGGTGGAGACGGCCCGCCGCATCTGTGATCCGCCGGGGGCCGCGCCGGGGCACGAGAAGCGGGCGCTGCTGACGCTGGTGGTCAGCGACGGCGAGATCATGGTGGCCCACCAGGGCGGCAAGGAGCTGCACTACAGCACCTACAAGACCGCCTGCCCCGAGCGGGACGGCTGCCCGTTCTACCGCCCCGAGTGCGAGGCCGAGACCCAGACCGGCTATGTGAATCACTTCATCGTGACCAGCGAGCACCTGCACGGGGAGAACGTCTGGCTGCCGATGGCCGAGGGCGACATCGTCGCCGTCGATCACTTCATGCGGCTGCATCGCTACCCGGCGAAGACCCCCCCCGGGGACGCGCTGCGGGTGCTCGCCGGATGAGCGACCCGACCGACCCCTCGGGGATCCCGCCGCCGTCGGACGCGCCCCGGGGCGAGGCCCCCGCCTGGGCCCCCCTGGCCGGGCTGGCCGGGCTGCTGCTCATGCTGCTGTTCACCGCGTGGTACATCGACACCGAGCCGGCGCCCCCCTGGCCCGACGCCGCGGTCGACGCCGGGCCCGACGCCGCGCCCGACGCGGCAGGCGGCGCCGGGGACGGCGGGGTGGAGCGCCGGACCCCCTGAACGACCCGTTGGGACATCTCCGTTACATCTGCCGGGCCATCATCGGGCTGCGCGACCCGACAACCCGCTCCCAGGAGGGACCCGATGATGACCGCGCTCGACTTCCGCGCTCTGCGCCTCGCCGCGCTCGCCGCCGCACTGCTGCTGCCCGCCGCCGCCTTCGGGCAGGCGTCGGTCAAGTTCACCAAGGACAGCGGGGTCTCGGCCCAGGCCAACGCCGGCTGCTGGCCCGACGGCACGACCAACTTCTCCGACAGCGGCCCCGGCCAGTACGAGTGGAGCCTGACCGTCTCCGACGACATCCTGGCGTCCGTCATCGCCGCGGCGGACACCGCGACCGAGGCCCAGCTCGTGTTCAGCGACTCGGGCAACGTGGCCACGACCGGCACCGGCACCGCGGCCGAGGGCACCACCACCGCGCCGGCGCTCATCTTCACGGTCGACGGCACCCCGATCAGCGTCGGCGCCGGGACCTCGAGCCCGACCGGCTGCTCGGGCTGCGTGCGCACCTGGACGGTGGACTTCGGCGGGGCCCTGCTCACCACGCTCGGCCTCACCGCGTGCGGGCAGAGCGTCGACATCGAGATCACCCTCTCCGGCGACGCGACCGCCGGCTGCGGGGTCGAGACGAACGGCCACGGCAGCGCCACCTGGCGCGGGCAGGGGGTCTACCCCGGCATCAAGCCCCGGCTGTTCTACGACGGCAGCCTGACGGGCTGCTGAGCCCGCCGCGTCTCGGAGCCCGATGAGGCGCCCCGACCCCCGCCCCGCGCTGCTCGCCGTCGTCGGCCGCGACGCCGACCTCGACGGCCTCCTGCCCGACCTCGCCGCCCGCGGCTTCCAGCCCGTGCACCGCCCGCCCGACGACTGCGCCGCGCCGCTGGCCGGGGTGCTGGCCGCCGACGCCCCGCCCGGCGCCATCCGCCGCTGGCGGGCCGGCGGCCTGCGCTGCCCCATCCTGTGCCTGGCCCGCGCCGAGCCGGCCGTCGCCGCCGAGCAGCTCGACGCCGGCGCCGACGCGCTGCTGGTGCCCCCGCTCAGCGCCGACGGGGTCGCGCTGAGCCTCGCGGTGGCCGCCCGCCGGACGCCCGACCGGCTGCGCCTCGACGACCGCCTCGTCGACCTCGACACCGGCACCGTGCAGGGCCCCGGGGGATCGGCCGGGCTGACGCCCACCGAGGCCCGCCTGCTCGCCGAGCTGCACGCCGCGGGCGGGCGCCCCGTGCCCCGGGCCGCGCTGCTGCGGCGGGTGTGGGGCTTCGCGCCCGGGGTGCGCAGCCGGGCCCTGGACAACGCCGTGCGCCGCCTGCGCACCAAGCTCGAGCCCGACCCCGACGCGCCGCGCTACGTCCTGACCGTGCACCGGGTGGGCTACCGCCTGCGGGCGCCGTCGGCGGCGCGGCCGCCCCCGGCGCGCGACCCCCGCCGAGCGGACGATCCGGTGCCATGCGTCGGGCGGGGGCCCGATCGGGCGGCGGTCGAGGCGGCGCTGACGGCCCACGGCGCCTGCTGGATCTGGGGCCCGGCGGGCGTGGGCAAGACCCGCCTCGCCGCCGAGGTCGCGGCCGCGCGGAGCGAGGCGCGGTGGCTGAGCGACGTCGTCGGGCAGGGCGGCGACCACCTCGCCGTGCGCATCGCGGCCGCGCTCGACGTCGGCCTGCCGCTGGGCGCCCGACTGGCCGACCTGGGCCCGCTGCTGGCGCCCCGGGGACCGACGCTGCTGGTGTTCGACGCCCTGCCCGATCCGCTGGCCGGGGCCCTGCTCGACGCGCTGCCCCGCTGGCGGCAGACCGCCCCCCGGTGCCACGTCCTCGTGACCGCCCGCCGCCGGGCCGGGATCGCCGGCGCGCACCGGCTCGCCCCGCTCGACCCGGCCGCGGCCCGCCGCTTGATCCGGGCCGCCGCCGAGCGCCACCGCCCGCTGCCACCCGAGGCCGATCCGGCCCTCGACCGGCTCGTGGCCCGCCTCGACGGCCTGCCCCAGACGCTGCTGCTCGTCGCCGCCCGCCTGCGCTACGGCCGCGCCACCGCGCTGGTCCACGATCTGCCCCCGGCCGACGCCCTGGCCGACGCGCTCGACCGCACCTGGCGCCGCCTCGACCGCTGGCGCCGGGCGCTGCTGACCGCCGCGACGCTCTTCGTGGGCGACTTCGACCTGGCCGACCTCGACGCGATCGGGCCGGTGCCCGATCCGGCGGCGCCCGACACCGCCGCGCTGGTCGACGACCTCGTCGCCGCGGGCCTGCTGGAGCCGATCGGCGCGCCGCCCCGGCTGCGCCTGCTGCCCGCGACCCGGGCCGCGGTGCGCGCCCGCTCGGCGCCGGGCCTGGGCCTCGTGGAGCGCTACGCCCGCCACCGGATCGGCCGGGCCGAGCGGCTCGTCGACCGCCTCGTGGGCGACGACGCGGCGGCCGCCATCGGCGCGCTGGTCGCCGAGCTGCCGACTCTGGAGGCGCTGGTCGCCCACCCCCCGGGCCTCGACCCCGACCTGCGCAGCCGGGCGGCGCTGGCCATCGGGCGCTGCCTGGGTCAGCGGCGGGTCCTGCCGGGGCACGCCGAGCGCCTCGCCGGGATCCGGCGGCTCGATCCGCCCCCCGATCGGGCCATCGCCCACCGCCTGGCGCTCCAGCAGGCCCGCTTCGAGCGGCTCACCGGCCGCTTCGACGCGGCGGCGGCCACGCTGCGGGGCCTCGAAGCGCCGCCGGGCCTCGGCGGGCGGGATGGCCTCGAGCGGGCGTGGATCCACCTGCGGGCCGGGCGGCTCGACGACGCCGAGGCGGCGATCGAGCGGGGGCTGGCCGCCGCGCTGGCCGACGGCGATCGGCTGTCCGAGGGCGAGCTGCTCGACCGGGCGGCGACGGTCGCCCGCCGCCGGGGCCAGCTCGACCGGGCGGCGTCGCTCGGGGCCCGGGCCATCGATGCGCTGCGCGAGGCGGGCGCGGTCTGGCCCGAGCTGATCGCGGTGGGCAACGCGGCGCTGCTGCACCTCGCCCGCGGCGAGCGGGACCGGGCCGAGACGACGTGGCGCGCGCTGGCCGAGCGGGCGGCCGGGGTCGCCCGGTGGGGGGTCGAGGTCGGCGCCCGCATCAACCTGGGCGCGGCGCTCCTGGCCCGGGGTCGGCACGGCGAGGCCGAGGTCCACCTCGAGGCGGCGTTCGCCCGGGCCACGGCCGGCGGCTTGCGGGCCGAGCGGGCGCTGTCCCGCTATCACCTGGGGCGGCTGCGGCTCGACCGGGGCGACCCCGAGCCGGCGGCCCACGCCGCGCTGTCCGAGGCCCGGGCCCTCGCCGCGACGCTGGGGGAGGAGCGCGTCGCCGCGGCCGCGTCCCTCTGGCGGGCGCTGGCCGATCACCTCGCCGGGCGGCGGTCCGCGGCCGACGCCGGCTACCGGCAGTGCGGCCCCGATCTGGCCCGCCTCGCGCCGGCGCTGGTGCCGTTGTGGGCCTTCGCCCGGCGGCGGCTCGATCCGCAGGCCGGGCCGATCCCCGAAGGCCCCGACCCGGTGATCCACGCGGCCTTGCAGGCCCGGGACGCGGGCCGGATCCACCCCGACGAGGCGCCGCTGGCCGCCCGCTCCATCGAGCTGCGGGTCGCGCTGCGCCTCGTCCGCTGAGCGGGATCAGTTCAGCGGATCGGTCATGCCCACCGCGTCGTCGGTGTGGAACCGGAAGTTGTCGATGAGCACCGTCGAGCTGTAGATCTCGTCGCCCTCGTCGTGCACCGAGAACGTCAGGGTGAAGGTCTCGCCGGGCTCGATGGGCCAGCTCGTGCGCAGCCAGCAGGTCGAGGCGCCGCGCACGAAGCCGGTGTTGCGCTCGGTGCACGGGTGGAAGGGGTGGGCGAAGTAGTTGTTGTTGATCTCGATCGACGCGCCGGTGGCGTCGAACGCGATGTTGGTCGGGGCGCCGGCGTTGGTGCTCTCGGCCTCGAGGATGGCGTAGAACGTGTCGTTGAACTCGCTGCCGATGTACTCGGGGTACTCGGCGCTGAAGTAGTCGAAGTCGAACGAGAAGCTGTGGGCGTCGGCCGGCGCGGTCAGCGTGATCTGCACCTGGGCCAGGTCGCAGATCTGAGCCCCGTCGCCCCGGGCGCGCCGCGACCCCTGGAACGCCGGCGCGGGGTCGGGCATGCCGCACGCGCCGGACCGCCCGGGGATGGTCTCCGCCTCGCCCACCGCGCCGGTCGACAGCGCGGCGTAGCGGCAGCCCTCGCGGGGCGGGATGTCGGTCGACTCGTAGAGGCCGGTGACCGCCGCCGCCGCGCTGGCCGGGGCGTCGGTCTGCACGGCCGGCCGCCGCCCGCAGAGGCCCATCGCCGCGGCGAAGCCCGCCTCCGGGCCGCAGTCGCAGGCGTCGGGGTGCTGCTCGCCGTCGAGGGTGATGGCGCACGCCTGCTCGGCCAGCGCGCGGGCCTCGACGATCGCGGCGGCGTCGGGCGCGGCCATCAGGGCCTGCATCATCTCGTCGCACACCGCCTCGGCCTCGCGCCGGGGCCCGAACCGCAGCGGATACAGCGCCACCAGCCCCTCGGCGAAGGCCACCAGCCCGTCGCCGATCGCGAGGTTGGGGGTCGGGGCGTCGAGCAGGTCGCCGACGCGCACGGTGATCTCGTCGATGCGCGGCTCGGCCTCGCCGGGGCGGGTGGAACGCACCCGGACGACCACCTCTTCGCCGCCGGTGACCGCCTCGGGATCACAAGTGGCGACCACCTGGCTGAAGATCATCTGGTCGTTGGGGGCGAGGTTCTGCGGCTCGACCTCGGCCGGATCGCCCGAGACCTGCTCGCCGTGGAACTTCACCAGCGACCACCGGGGCGGCAGCACGAGGTTGACCTGCACGTCGAGGGCGGCGGTGGCCATGTTGGGCACGAACCGCTCGCCGAACATGCGCCGGGCCTCGTCGACCGAGTCGAGGAACATGTAGGCCCCCTTGCCCTCGTCGGTGACCGCGTCCATCAGCCCGTCGTCGTAGCCCTCGCCCAGCCCCACGCCCACCAGGTGGATGCCCTCCTGCTCGGCGGCCCCCGCGTGGGACGCGATGAGGTCCTCGCTCAGCTCGCCGGCGTTGGCCCCGCCGTCGCTGAACAGCATCACCCGCCCCAGGTGGCCCGGCGTCTGGTGCTCGACGGCCCGGTCGTAGGCCAGCTCCAGCGCCCGGTGCACGTTCGTCACCCCGTTGGGGCGCAGGTTGCTCAGCAGCAGGTCGAGGTCGACCTCGGGCGCCGGCACGCCGTCGACGAGCACCAGCGGATCGGCGTCGAGGCGCACGACGCTGACGGTGTCGGCCGGGCGCAGGTTCTCGAACAGCGTGCGCACCGCGGCCCGCAGCAGCGTCAGCGGGCGGCCGGCCATCGAGCCCGAGGCGTCGAGCACCAGCACGAGGTTCATCGGGGGCAGGTCTTCGCGGGCGACGTCGGGGGCCCGCACGCCGATCTGGAGGCTGTACTCGCCGGCGTTGTCGGTGGGGCGCAGCTCGGGGTGGATGGCCAGCCCCTCGGCGGCCGGGGCGTAGCTGAAGTCGGCGTAGTTGAGGAACTCGTAGGTCCGCACGACGTGGTCCGGCACGTAGCGGCCGCTGCGGATGAGGTGGCGGGCGAGCACCGGCGACGCCTGCGAGTTGGAGTCGTCGGCCGAGAGATACAGCGAGGTGGGGCCCTCGTCGACGCAGGCCTCGGGATCGGGCTCCGCGGGCGGCTCGGGCTCCTCGGGCGGCTCGGGCTCGGGGTCCCGGGGCTCTTCGGGCTGCCCCGGCGCCGGCTCGGGCTCCGGCGCCGGGGGCGCGAACTGGCCCTCGCCTTCACCCTCGCCCTCGCCTTCGCCCTCGCCCTCGCCGCCCCAGGGCACGGCGCCCGCGTCGCTGCCGGCGTGGCTGGGGCGCGGGTCCGAGAAGGCGGCTTCGTCACAGGCGGTCAGGGCGAGCAGCGCGAGGGCGAGCAACAAGCGGGGTGGGGTGCGGGTCATCGGGGGCTCCGTGGTCGTGATGGCCCACGGTAGGCGGCTGAAGGCCGATCTTACAGCGGCCGGACGACCCTGCGGTCGAAGGCGGGGTGATCGCCGACATCGAGGCGGCGACCGACGCCTGCGGTGAGGGGCGGGCGGCCCATGGCCGAGCCGGCCTCTGTCAAATCAGCCGCCCCGACTTGAACACGTCGTACAGCTCCAGCATGACCTCGGCGTCGACCGCCGCATACGCCACCTGGTGCCCCGCCAGCGGCCGGCGGGTCCAGTCGCTGGTCTGGTCGGTCTTGTCCAGCTCGATCCCCAACTCGCGGGCGCAGACCGCCTTGAGGTTGTGCCCGCCATCCACCTTGCCGCGCTGCTTGCGCGACTCGGCGCACGTATCGAAGACGTGCTTCAGCGGCAGCCCGTAGCGCCCCATCACCTCGGTCTCGAACGGCGCGTAGTGCACCACCTTCGGCACCGACGGATCGGCCATGAGCGGCGCCAGCGGGGACAGGTCCTCGACCTCGAACACATCGATCAGCGCGACGAAGTCGGCCACCGCGATCTGGATCAGGCACAGCGCGCGGGTCCCCAGCGTCGTCTCGACGTCGAGCCCGACCACCCCGTAACCCGCCAGATCCTTCGCCAGCAGCTTCAGCTCGGCGTCGCTGCGCACCCAGCGCAGGGGCCGCCGCGGCTCGACGGCCGGGGGGCGCTCCATGTCCATCGGCGGCGGACCGGGCGGCAGCGGCACGAAGCCGCCCTCCTCGGGATCCCGCCGCCCGGGCGCGATGTCGGCCACCGGCCGCCGGGCCACGCCCTGCCACTGCGCCACCACGCCCCACGCGCCGGCCAGATCGAGCAGATGCGTCGCCAGCATCTCGCGCTCGATCCACGGCGGCACGAACGCCTGGAACTTGCTCAAGCGATAGCCCGGCAAGCCATCGGCGATGCTGCGCCACAGCTCGGCGTCCTCCCAGAAGTCGGGCTCGCCCATCTGCGCGATGGCGTCGTCCAGCACCGACGCGAGCACGCTCGCCCCGCGGATGCGCACCGCGAAGTTGTCCGAGACCACCTTCCAGTCGGGCTCGATGGCCCGCAGCGCGTAGCGCAGGGTGCTGTTGATGCGCCCGCCGGCGAAGGTCCACCACGTCAGGCCCTCATCCGTGCGCTCGATGCCCCCGCCGCGGGCCGGATCGAGCACCTCGCCGAAGGTCTCGCGGCTCGCCTGCAAGGCCTCACGCGCCGTCGGGTGCAGGTACGGATAGTCATCCTGCCCGCCGAGCAGCCACAGGATCTGCCGACACACCTCGAAGCCGAGGAACAGCGGCAGGTAGCCGCTCCAGGTCGGCCCCATGCCGCCGGGCGCCGGGCGCACCGCGATGGTGCGATCGCCGTGGTGGATGTCTTCCACCGCCCAGGCCCGCCCGCCGAGCAGAAAGCAGCTCGACCCGGGCGACAGCCGGTCGACGAACGCCTGGTCGACGCTGCCCACCGGCCGCTCGCCCTCCAGCACCCGATACACCTCGGGGCTCTGGAACACGGCGTAGAAGTCCATGAAGTTGCGCCGCCCGAAGCGCTTCTCGGCCCGCTCGCCGAGCACCAGCCGCCCGCTGACCAGCCGCAGCGCCCCGTCGGCGAGCATCCAACCCACCAGCCGGTTGAACTCTGCCCGATGGATCCCGCCGAAGTCGGGCACCCGCGAGAGCTGATTCCACGCCGCCTCGGCGCCGATGCCATTGCCCGCGAGGCTCAGCGCCAATAGCTGATGCACCAGCACCGGCCAGCAGCGATCGAGCCGCGGCACCGACTCGACCCACTTGCGCCGGGCCAGCTCGATCAGCGCCGTCGCCAGCCAGACGCCCTCGTGGGTCTCGCAGAAGAAGGTGGTGTTCGCCGGCTGATCCGGCCGCCGCCCCGTGCGCCCCATGCGCTGCAGGAACGCCCCGACGCTGGTCGGCGCCTCGGCCTGGAACACCCGGTCCAGGTCGCCGACGTCGATGCCCAGCTCGAGCGTCGAGGTGCAGACGATGCACGCCCCCCGCCCGTCGTCGTGGCCCCCGTGGAACTCGGCCTCGGCCAGCGCGCGCTCTTCGGCGCTGATCGAGCTGTGATGCACGAAGACCGGGATGCCCCGCCGCTTCATGCGCTCGGCGATGGCCTCGGTCATGCGCCGCGACTGGCAGAAGAAGAGCGACTTGCGCCCCCGGGCCATGCCCGCCGCGTCCCAGGCCAGCTCGGCGGCCTCGCGCTGCACGATCAGCAGGTGCCGGGGCTGCGGGGCCGCGGGCGGATCGACCACCCGCCCCGGCCGCTGCGACGAGCCGCGGACCCACTCCAGGATGGCGTCCGGGTTGCCCACGGTCGCCGAGAGCCCGACCCGCTGCACATCGTGCCGCGAGATGACCGCCAATCGCTCCAATACGCTGGCCAGATGCGCCCCGCGGTCGGTGCCGGCCAGGGCGTGGATCTCGTCGATGACGACCACCCGCAGGTCGGCGAAGAGCCGCTTCACGTCGACCCGGGTCGAGACCTGCATCACCTCCAGCGACTCGGGCGTGGTCATCAAGAGCGCCGAGGGCGACCTGACGAACCGCCGCCGCGCCGCGCTGCCGACGTCGCCGTGCCAGACGAAGCGATCGAGGCCGACCATCTCGGTGTATCGTCCCAGGCGCTCGGCCTGATTGTTGAGCAGCGCCTTGATCGGCGCGATGTAGAGCGCGCCGACGCCCTCGGGCGGGTCTTCGAGCAGCCCCGACAGCACGGGAAACAGCGAGGCCTCGGTCTTGCCGCCCGCCGTCGGGGCCAGCACGACCGCGTTGTGCCCCGCCAGCAGCGCCTGCCCGGCCTGCTCCTGCACCGGCCGCAGGCTCGACCAGCCCAGGCGGTGGGCGATGCCCTCCCGCAGCAGCGGGTGGAACCGATGAAAGACGCTCACCTCTGCCTCACGGCGTCACGGTAGGGGTGCGCTGGACCGAGACACCCGGCAACAGACGCGGCAGATCACGCACGTCGACCACCATGCAATGATCGATGTATTGCCGGACCCATGGCTGCGCCGCCTCCTGTCGAAGGCGGCTGCGCAGACGGTCGGTGAGGTGCATCAACAGCGGGGGCTGGACCGACAGGTGCTCGGTGCCGATGGCGACATAGTAATCCATGGGACGGTCGTCCCGGGCCATCAGGTGGAGGTAGCCGTAGGTCGTCCGGGCCTTCGGCGCCAGTTCGGTGTGCGTCAACTGGTCACTCTGCATCTTGCGGACGAACTTCGCGCGCTCCTTTTCGGGGGCCAGGGAATGAGACGGGTCCTTGATCTCGACCAGCACGAGCCGAGCGCCGAGATCGACCACGAAGTCCACCGGCTTGATGCCCGCGGGCAGCGGCACCCCCGGCTGGTCGAAGTGTTCGACCTTCATGCCCGCGGGGAATGTGAAGGTCAGCTCCTTCTCTACGATGACGCTCAAGGCTTCGTCTTCCCACCCAGCGAGCGCGCGATCTCGCGATCGTACAGCGAAGCCATGGCCTGCGCGATCGGGCTGTGGTCGAGGTCGAAGGGTCGATCGCTGCGCTCGTACTCGATGGATGCGTCCGGCGACGTGCGGTGAAAGCCGAAGAACGCGAGATCGTCATCTGGCCGGGCGGCCAGCTCGATCTCCTTGAGGATGGCGTAGTCATGGGTCGAGACGAACACCTGCACCCCCAGCCGCTGCAAGTCGAGCAGGATGCCGACGACGAGTTCGAAGAGCCGCGGGTTGAGGTTCGCCTCCGGCTCATCCCAGAACAGCACCGAGCCATCGAGCAGCGTGCCGTTCTGGATCAGGAGCCACAGCAGCCCCAGCTTGCGCATGCCTTCGGCGAGCAGCGAGAACTCGAGGTCGCCCCGCTTGTTCTTGAGGAAGAACGTCTCCTGCTCGTGGTGCACCTTGCCTTCGATCGCCTTGCGCAGCCGGGTGAGCAGCCTCCGGCGGTCTTTGTCCGGGGCGCCGCGAGACAGGGGCAGGCTCGCGCGCGCGACGATGTCGTAGTACACGCGCTCGAAGCTGATCATCCGGCTGTCGTACAGCGCCATGAAGCCGGCTGCGTTGGCCAGCATCTCCTTGACGGGGATGAACGCGCTCGTCACCGGTTGCTCGACCCACGCCGGCTGCCCCTCCACCCGCACCTTGTCGGCCGTCTTCATTCGGGTGGTCAGCTCCGCCGACAGAGCCAGCGCCCCCCGCTCGACGGTCGCGCGCCCGCTCGCGCCGCTGCCCATGCGGCGCACCAGCCGGCCGGGCCGCCCTTGGAATGGCATGAAGTGTTGCACGAGGAGCTGCCCGAAGAGGTCGCTGGGACCGCGCACCGAGCACGCCGCGTAGGCGACCTTCATCAGGTGCGTCTTGCCGGTTCCATTGCCGCCGACAAAGACGTTGAGGCCGCCGCACGGCGCCAGATCGAGCCCCTCGAAGGCCGTGAAGTTCTCGAGCCGTATGCGGGTGACGGTCACGGGCACCTCCTGGCGGGGTCTGCGGTCATCGTCGGCACCTGTCGTAGCGCGTCGAGGCGACGGAAGGGAAGCGGTCGTCGGCGGCGCTCACCAGTTGTCCACCGTGGGCACCAGCTCGTCTCTGCCGTCGTCCTCCTCGATCGGCACGACCCCCGACAAGACGTGCTCTTCCTCGGGGCTCAGCTCGGCCGCCTGGAAGCCATAGTCGGTCATCGGATCGTAGTCGTCGTGCTCGTCGACCAGATCCATCTGGGTCACGAACGCGCGCAGGAACTGCCGCGGCACCACGCCCACGTCGCCCTTGAAGCCCGCCGTCACCTCGGCCACCAGCCGCTCGATGAAGGCCATGCTGACGCGCTGCTCCAGCCGGGCGCGGTCCTTGGCGGGGAAGATCTCGCGCAGGCTCACCGCCACCGCCCGCAGCCGCGCCGCGTCGAAGGGCACCAGCTCGAGCTGCGCCTGACGGTGGCTGGCGAAGCGCCCCTGCTTGATGAACCGGATGCGATCGTTCAGCGGCGCCAGCCCGGCCACCCCGCGCCTGGTATCGAAGAACTCGGGGGTGCCGGTGAAGACCCACAGCATGCCCGGGTAGCCGCCGGCTGCGTCGGCGATCTGGCGGATGCCATTGAGCGACTTGTGCCGCGAGTCCGAGCGCATGCGCAGGATGGTCTCGGCCTCGTCGATGACCACCACCAGCCCGGCGTAGCCCGCCGCCTTGACGATCTCGAGCACCCCGCGCAGATAGTCCAGCGCGTCGCGGCTGCCGATGTCGCCCTTGATGCCCGCCGCCTTCTTGGCGTTGGCGGCGATGTTGCCGCTGCCGCACAGCCACGAGATCAGCGCGCCGGCCGCGGTGACGTCGCCCGCCTGCTTCAGCGCGAAGATGGTCTGGATCACCCGCACGAAGTCGGGCGGCGCCTGCCCGCCGGTCATCGAGGCGAGGTCGCTGTCCAGCCGCCGACGCACCTTGTCGTCGAAGTCGGGCGCGTCCTCGTCCTCGCCGGCGTCGATCAGCGCGTCCTCGACCCGCCCGATCCAGCGATCGAGGATGTCGCCCAGCGCGCCGCGGGGGCAGGTGGCCGTGCCCAGCTCGCCGAGCACCTTGCGATACACATCGTCGAAGCGGTGGAAGCGCAGATCGTTGTCCGACACCACCACGAAGCTCGTCGCGAAGCCCCGCGCCCGGGCGTCGAGCAGCGCCAGCCGCGACATGAACGTCTTGCCGCAGCCATAGCCCCCGCGCAGGAACTTGATGGTGCCTTCGCCGTCCTTGGCCAGATCGAGCTGACGGTGCAGCTCGTTGCGCTGCTTGTCGATGCCCACCGCGAAGGCGTCGATGCCGCGCTCGGGCACCAGCCCCTTGCGCAGCGACTCGAACACATGCTCGACATCTCTCCGGGTCAGCGTACTCATCGACCTCCCTCACGGACGTAGCGCTTCACGCCGCCCACCATGTCCACCCGCACGCCGAAGGGCGCCAGGCGGGTGTATGCCTCGATGCGTCGGGCGAAGCGCCGCAGCCGGCGCGGGCTGCCCAGCATCGCCGTGGCCTCGGTCTCGGAGACGACCCCGTGGGCCGCCAGGTGCTCGAAGACCTGCCGCACCCCCGCGTCGTCGAACGCGCGCGACCAGTCGTCGTCGGCGGCCGGCTCGGGCGGCGGCGCGGGCTCGGGCGCCGACGAATCGACCGGCGCCGCCGGCGCGCTCGGCGGGCGGACCCGGGCCCCCGTCACCGCGAACCGTGTCTCCGACAGCCCGCCCTGCACCTCGGCCTCGGCGCTCGGGTGGTACAGCTCGACCGGCACCTTGCGATCGGACGACCCCGACAAGCGGAAGAACAGCTCGAAGGTCTCACCCACCGTCGCCGCGATGACACCGCCCGACAGCCGCGCGCCGCCGCGGGTCTGCACGAGCTCGACCTGAACCTCGCCGCCGGGCACCCGCAGCGCCAGATCGACCGTGCCGGGGTTGCCGAACGTCAGCTCGCCCTGGGCGATGACATCGAGGGTGACCTCGAGGCAATGCATGCCCCCCACCTCGTCGAGCGCCCGGGCCGCGATGGCATAGCGCACCGTGCTGCCGCCCGCCGCCGCGCGGTGCTCGACGGTCAGCACCGGGATGACCCGCTCCTGCAGGCTGTTGCCGCCGTGCACGAAGCTCGCCGGCCGCTTGCCGCGGTCGAACACCGCCGTCGTCAGCGGGAACATCAGGTGCCCCTCGGCGCCGACATAGCCCAGATCGGCCAGCGGCACCCGCACCTCGCCGGTGTTGTCGGCGGCGTCGGTCGAGATGACATGCCGCCGCTTGGGATCGATCTTGCGCCCGTGCCCCTGCGCCGACGCGGCGTCGTCGTCGAGCATCAAGAAGCCGTGATCGCTGGTGAAGACGAAGCGCCGCACGCCCGCGTCGCGCAGCAGCCGCCACGCCGCGCGCAGCTTCTGCATCGCGTGATCGAAGACCGCCGGCCCGACGCCGTTCTCGCCGGCCTTGTCGATCTCTTCGCTGTGCACCACCACCAGCTTCGCCTGGGCGATGGCCCGCTTGAGCGACGTCGTATCGCGGCTGACGACCGCCTCCAGCTTCAGCCAGGGGCAGGTGCCGCCGCCGACGTGGTCGTGCATCGCCCGCCGCCGCGTCTCGGGATCGGTCACCCGGAACTCGCCCGTCGAGAAGCCGATGATCGCCCCGCCCGCTGCCCGCTGCGCCGCGCGCAGCCGGCCCTGGTCGGCGACCGGCGCCAGCGCGTTCATGCCCACCGCCGTCACCGTCGGCAGCTCGGCCAGCCGCGGCGTCAGCCGGGCGGTGGTGGCCGGCGTGCCCTCGATCTCGCGGTGCAGCTCTTCGGCCATCTCGAAGCGCAGCGCGTCGACCACGAAGAAGGCCGTCGTGCCCGGCTTGCGGGTCAGCGGCCGGACCACCTCGTCGAAGAGCGTGCGCTGCTGCGCGCCCGGGTCGGGCAGGAAGCCATGAGCCGCGCAGCGCCGGTTGAAGTCGGTCGCCCAGCCGTCGGCCCAGGCCCGCCAGCGGCGGCGCAGCGCGTCGAGCCGGGCCCGCAGCGCCTCGAACTCGGGGATCTGGGGGTAGAGCAACGCCACCCGCCGCTGCTCCAGGTGGCGGTGGGCCTGATCGACCGCCGCGCCCCGCTCGGCATAGGCGTCGATGGCCGGCGCCAGCCCCTCGCCGCCGCCGATGCGCTCGCCCGCCGCCTCGATGGCCAGCCCCAGCCGGGCCCCGTCGGCCACCAGTTGCCACGCCGACTGGCGGGCGGGGTCGATGCGCAGCCAGAACGAGGCCTTGTCGGGCTTCGCGTCCAGCCGGCGAGCGGCCCAGTCGGCGGCGGCCTTCCAGTCGCCCTCGGCCAGCGCCGCCAGCGCCGCCTGCAAGACCTTCTCCTCCTCGAAGCGGAAGGTGTCGATCCGCCCCAGCTCGGCGGCCTTGGCCGCGGCGACCTCGTCGGGCAGCAGCGCCTGCGTATCGCGGGCGGTCGAGCGGTAGACGTCATCGTGATCGCGGGTGCGCAGGTGCGCCGCCACGGCGCGGCAGGCGTCGACCACCGGCCGCGGCAGCCCGCCGACGCTGGCCAGCAGCGGGCTGACCGGCGCCCGGTCGAGGTCGTCGACGTACTCCACGCACAGCGCCCAGCTCGCCGCCGCCGACGCCGTGCGCCACGGGCTCAGCGCCTCGGGGGCGACGCCATCCCGCTTCGCCTCGGGCGAGACGGTGTGGTGCCAATCGGATGGCAGGCCGAGCCACGCGGTGAGCTGGGCCCACAGCGCCGGATCACCCGCGCCGGCCGCCGCGAGGTCGCCCCCGTCGAGCAGGTCGTCGAGCACCGCGGTCGGCCGCATCACCCGCAGCCGCGCCCGCAAGCCATCCGATTGGCTGGCCAGCAGGGTATCGAGCCAGCCATCGGCGGCGTCGAGGGTCAGGTCGCCCCGGGCCGCGAACGCCTCGATGTGATGCGGCGCCGCCTTGCCCGCCGCCGCCTCGGCCACCAGGGTGTCGAGCGCCTTGAGGTGCGTCGTGCCCGCGGCGTACAGCTCGTAGGCGGGCGTGGTGCGCACGCTGTCGCGGGTCAGCCCGGGCAGATAGACCAGCAGCCGCGGCTTCTCGGCGCCCTGGGCCACGTCGTCGAGGGCCAGCATCAGCTCGAGATAGCTGCCGGCGAACGCGCGCACGTCGTACTTCAGCGCGCCCGCCGCCCGCGCCGCCTTCAAGCGCTCGACGAAGCCGACGTAATGCTTCTGCGAGTCGAGCCACACCACCAGCCCGTGCCGGCGCACCTTCTCGGCCAGCTCGGCTTCCAGGGCCTGGGAGACCGGCCCGCCCACGCGCTGCGCCATCACGCCTGCCCCTCGGTCGCCCCGAGCTGATCCAGCGTCAGCGGGCTCAGGCGCCGCATCAGGTCGTCGCGGTCCTGCGCCTTCTCGGGGTGCTCGGCGAGGAAGGCCGCCCGCGCCGCGGGCTCGTCGGGCGCGCGGATGTGGAAGGCCGCCTCCTGCTTCTCGGTCAGCCGCAGCTCGATGTCCCACAGCGCCGCGGGGTGCGCGCCCCACAGGCCCGACTCGATCAGGCGCAGCTCGGCGACCTGCGTGCGCTTCTTGCCCCGCCCCATGCGGCGGACGGCCTCCTTCTCGACGATCTCGATGGCTTCGTCCGCGTGATCGCGCAGGAAGGCTTCGCGATGGGCCCCACTCCCCGGATCATCCAGGTCGCGCCCGCCCGGCGTATAGGGCGCCTCCTCGATGCGGAAGTCGGGCCCGATCTCGTCCTGCAAGCGCAGCTCCCAGGCCCAGGCCCGCGCGGGGTGATAGCGCCAGAAGCAGCCGTGGGCCACGCCCAGCGAGGGGTCGTCCTGGCACTTGGCGTCGACCCGGGTCGGCCAATAGCGCATCGCCAGATGGGACCAGTCATAGTCCTTGCGCCCCTTGGCGTTGGCGAGCTGGCCCCACCACTTCCTGGGATCCTTCCACTGCGGGTCGAGCAGCGGCCACAGCGCGGCGCTGTTGATCATCACCCCGTCGTCCAGATCGGGCGCGTAGCGGGCGTCCTGCTCCCGCGGCGGGCACTTGGCGCTCGTCGGCGGCGCGCCGCGGTCGGCGCATTGCTGGATGTCGTCGACGAAGGCTTGTAGCTCGTCGCGGGCCTTGGCCAGCCGCGTGTATCGCTTCTCGGCGGCCCGCGCCGCGCGCTGGTCGGCGCCGTCGCGGGCCGCGCGCAGATCGTTCAACTCGCCGTCGAGCGACGCGAGGCGCGGCACGAGGTGGTCGGCGAGCAGGATAGGCAGCGTCTGCGCGGTCATCCGGTGGATGTTGACCCACGCGACGAAGGTCTTCGACGCCGACGAGAGCGGCCAGTGGATCGGCCGGCCCTCGTACATCTGGCGGTGGATGTCTTTGAAGACGTCGAGCGCCAGCCAATCGCGCAGGCCGCGCTTCGTCTCGATCTGCGGGCCGTGGCTCTCCCAGGCGGCGTGCAGCGGCGCGGCGGCGGCGTGGCCCAGCCCGTCGGCGAAGTGGGTGTCGGCCAGGGTGCGGTCGAGGAAGAGGATGCCGTGGGGCAGGGCGTGGCTCAGGTCGGCCGTATCGGGGTCGAGGATGCCTTCGCCGTCGGCGCCGAAGCGCCCCAGCGCGACGCCGAGCGCGAAGCTCAGGTGGTCGGTGGGCGGCTCGGGGTCGAGGACCTCGGTGTATTCGGGCAGCGGGGCGCCTTCGGGGCGGTCGACGGCCAGTTGGGCCCAGTCCTGCGCGTGGCGCCAGGGGGAGGGGCCGGGGCGGCGGAACTCGACCGAGGGCTCGCGGTGGGATTCGTGTATCGTGAAGGCGGACTCAAGAACTTCCAGACAACGCTCTTCACCCTCCACGGGAAACAGCGGCAGCCTGTTCACGTCTCCGACGTTGAAATGCATCGTGGGGTTGAGTGATGTCAGCACGTCGTGAGCGCGGGCCGAGTTGAGCAGCAAGAGCAATCGACCGATGCTCAAGGTCTTGGTCGGGTAGCTCGTCGTACCCATCGTCCCTGTGATGCTCTGCCATCGATGAATGCGACCGTTGAATGTCGCCCCCATAGAGTTCGCAGCAACGCCAGCCTTGAAGTACCAAGCCTCGCCCGCCACCCTCTTGGAGACAGTCCCTGTCTTGAATAGATGCCATTGTTTTAGTTCTGTGCCGCTCTTGTTCCAGTCGAGGACTTGTGTTACCGGCTCATGCCAGCAAGCCCCGTTGGCACCATCGAGATACGGCACGAACTCAATGTCACCCAGCACGGGGGCAGGTGCTGAGACCGACGCCCGGTACAAGGTGATTCGGGAGCCACTGACTTCCCAGGGCCGTCGAAGGAATCGTTCCTTGGGGCTCGTCTGCGCCCCCGCTGTGGTGTAGGTGGCGTCGCCAAGGAGCCCGTGTCGAGTGTACTCTGCTAGCGAGCGGCTATCCCACCAGTACACCAACGGCCACTCGGGCACGACGCTGAGCGCTGCCGGCTCGAACTCCTGGCGCCCTTCCTGGCAGCGGGTCGCTGCCCGCTTTCGCCGTGTACGTTCCCGATCGTACGACACATCGTCCGGAGGCGTCGGCTGTAGAGCGATGCTCGGCTCAGCCCGCTCCGTCGAACGATGCACGACGCTCACCACGACGCTCAATATATCGTTCGGCACCTCATCGAATGCCCCCACCGCGAAGTCACCCAGCCCCCGCACATCGTAGTTGCCGAGGATGTGCGCCCGCAGCCCCGCGTACTGCTTGATGAACATCCAGTTGCGCATCGTCAGCATCGCCGACACGCCGCCCTCGCGCACCAGCTCCAGCCCCCGCAGCAAGAACGCCGCGTACAGGTCGGCCTTGCCCAGCTTGTAGGTCTTCTCGACATACGTGCTGTCGGCCATCTTGCTCGTACCCTGATACGGCGGATTCGCCACCACCAGATCGTACTGCCCCTCCCGCACCATCCGCACGAACCGCACGCCCGCCGCCAACTGCCGCCCGCGCAGCCGCAGCCCCAGGTCGTCGGCGCCGGTGCGCTTCGCCAGGAAGCCCTCCAGCTTCTCCAGCACCGTCTTCTTCGCTTCGTCGCGCCCCAGCGCCAGCCGCACCTGCTGCTCGGCGAAGCCGTCGAACAGCCCGCCCTGCTGCGGCTCCGCGCGGCCGATCACCGCCTCGTGGCGGTCGATGGCCCGCTCGACCGCCGCGTCCACCTTGAGCAAGCTGCCCAGGTGGTCGGCGCCCCGCAAGGCATGCACGATGGCATCGGTCAGCTTGCCGGGGATGCCCGTCTCCCGCTCCACCTCGACCCGCAGCTCGACCAGCGCCGGGTCGTCGTCGGGCAGGCTGGCCAGCCGCAGGTTGGCGGCGACGAGGTTCATCCGCTCGGGGCGAGCCGCCGGGGCGATCTGACGCGCCGCGAGCCACAGCGCCGCCGCGGCGATCTGCACCGCGCGGGGGTCGAGGTCGATGCCATGCAGGTTGTGGCTCAGGATGCGCTCGACGATGGCTGCATCCCCCCACTCGCCGTCACTCGCCCGCCCGCGATGCCGGGCCTCTTCGCGATACAGCGCCACCAGCAGGTCGAGCGCCACCACCAGGAAGTGCCCCGAGCCGACGGCGGGGTCGATGATCGTCAGGTCGCGCACCGACGTCGGCGCCTCGTCCACCGCGTCCTGCGGGATGGGCTGGGGCACGTAGTAGGCCCAGCGGCGCTCGGCGTCGCCGTGCAAGGGCATCAGATCGGTCAGCTCGACCTCACCCGCCGCCCGCTTCTCGCGCCACTCGACCCGGCGGGCTTCGAGGCGATCGAGGGTGCCGTCGGCCTGCACCTCGGGTATCCAGCCGTGCTTCTGGCACATGGCGAGCCACATGGGCCCCAGGCTGTTCTGCAGCAGCCAGTCGACCATGTAGCGCTCGGTGAACATCTGGGTCTTGCTGGCGATCTCGTGCGGCTCGACCTTGCCCCCGCTGTTGAGCTTGGCGTCGAGCGCCTCGCGGGCGGGGTCGTTCCAATACTGGTAGACCCAGCCGAGGGTCATGTCGTCGGTCCAGCACGACCGCAAGTCATCGTTGTCGAGGGCGTCGATGACATGGCGCAGCGTCGCGGCGGGCACGGGCACCAGCTCGGCGATACCCGCCGGGCCGTAGAGGCCGGGCAGCTCGGTGGCGAGGTCTTCGAAGACCAGCCGCAAGAGGAAGGCGTAGCCCTCGCTGTCGTCGCCCTCGGCGCGCACGATGGCCCGGGCGCTGTCGCGGAACTGCTTGTAGGCCGGGCTGTTCCAGCCGCCGGTGACCACGGCCGGCGCCCGCAGCGGCGCGCCCGCGGGGCTGGGGGCCTCCATCAGCCGCAGCAGCACCAGCCGGTTGAGCAGGGTATAGGCCGCCTGCTTCTCGACCTCGCGGCGGAAGTCCTCCCGGGTGCGGCGGCCTTTGCCCTTGCTCCCGACCTCGCCCTGCGCCCTGGCCTGGGCCCGCACCTGCTCGTCGAGCCAGGCGTCGAACCGCGCCCGGATGGTCTGCGCCGGGCGGTCGAGCCCCGCGTCGCGGGCGCGCACCGACAGCCGCCACGCGCTCTCGGTGGCGCCGTGCAGGTCGGTGAGCAGGCGTCCGCGCAGCCCGCGGATGGTGTTCGACAGCGCCCGCTTGGCGTCGGCGGTCATCGGCATGGGGGGCCCTCTCGGCGTCGCAACGGGTTCACTTCAGCCGCACGCGCACGCCGGCGCGCACCTGCTCCAGAAGCTGCGCGCGGATCTCGCTGACCAGCGCCTCGACGTCGGCCTCGCTGGCCACCTCGCGGTTGCGCAGGCGCAGGTCGACCCGCTTGATCTCCGGCTGGTCGCCGTCGCTGAGCAGGGCGTCGAGCAGCGCGTTGGCGGCCTCTTCGGCCCGCTGAAGGGCGAGCACGAAGGGGTCCTTCAACGCGGCCAGCGGCGGCGCGGTGGCCTCGGCGGTGGTGTCGGTCTCGGCCCGGTGGATGGGGCGCAGCACGGCGTGCGACTGCTCGCCGGTGAGCATGCTGAATCCGTCGCGGCGCTTGATGCGCTGCCGGGCGGCCTCGGCCTGGTTCTCCTGCCATTCGAGCAGGCGCGTGCGCTCGGCCACATAGCAGGCGCGGATCTCGTCCAGGTCGCCGTCGAGGGCGCCGATCTCACGCCAGGGGCGCTCGGCGTTCAGGTGGTCGGTCAGCCGGGCGACCGCGGCGGCGACGTTGCTGGCCTCGTCGATGCCGAAGCCGATGGCTTCGAGCTGGCCCACCTGCTGGCTGAGCACGTTCTGGGCGACGCGCACCTTCTGCAGGGCGTCGGCGGTCAGCTCGGCGGCGTACATCTTCAGCCGCTGCACGCCGTCGCGCAGGGTGTCGAGGTGCTTCTTGACCAGCTTCACCGTGGGCTTGGTGCGGCGGCTCGAGCGCATGCACTGCTCGAGCGCGTCGCCGAGCGCCGCGAAGCCCTCGGCGTCTCCGCTGGCCCCGGGCAGCCGGGCGAGGCGGGCCTGCACGTCGCGCAGGGTGTCGGTCAGCCCGGGGAAGTGCTGGGCGACGGCGTCGGCGATGGCCTGGTCTTCGCGGTCCATGCGGTGGCCGAGGCGCTGCTCGAAGAACTTGCAGATCTTCGCCCGGTCGCGGCCTTTGATCTCGCCCTCGCCGGCGGGGAAGACGGTCGCCCGGCGGAAGAGCCGGTCTCGCTCGAAGAGGTCGCGGGCGCCGGCGTCGCGGGCGGCCTCGATGGCGTCGGTGCCTTCGGGCTCGATCTTGACCTTGCTGGCCCGCAGCAGGCCGGCGACGCAGGCTTTGACCACGTTGGCGGTGTAGCCATAGGGCGGGCCGCCGAAGTGGCCCAGCAGCGCGGTGCCGCTGACCCCGCCCTCGGCCTCGACGAACTCCTGCACCCGCATGGGCACCACGCCGCTGCACGTGGGCACGTAGCGGCCGGCGTCGAGTTCGAAGAGGGTCAGCTCGCCGCCGGTGAACTTGTTCGAGATGCCGACGAGCTGGCCGCCGACCTTGAACTCGGTGGGCACGAGCTGCAAGAGCTCGGAGGGCTGCACCTGGGTGGCGATGAAGTGCGGGAAGAGCTCGGGCAGCACCCGCACGGCGGCGGCGTGCAGCGCGGTGGCGAAGGCGGCGCCGTGCTCCTGGGGGGTGACGCTGCGGCCGCGGAAGTACATGCGCCCGGTCATATAGGCGGCGGCGATGGCGTCGCGCACCCGCTGATCGAGCTCTTCGGCGCGCCCCTCTTCGTCGATGAGCAGCCGCTTGCGGGGCGCGTTGAGCGACTCACGGCGCGGCTTGTACTTCTCGACCATCTTGCGGGAGCGGTGCAGCTCCCGACACAGCTCGACGACCTGCCGGGTGTCGCCGCAGACCCAGATGAGGCGGTCGCGCAGCGGGGCCTCGGCGCTCGCCTTGACCCACGCGCTGTCGGGGCGGGCCTCCCGGGGGAACCGGAAGTCGACCCGCAACGCGGCGTTGTCCCGGGGGTCGACGAGGCTGACGTCGTCCGCGCGGCGGTCGTCGGAGAAGTGGGCCGCCCAGGGGAAGGGCCGGCCTTGCAGGCGAGGGCGGTCGGGGGTGGCGACGAGGAAGCTCAGGCCGCCCTGCACGAGCTGGCTGATGGCGTCCCGCGGCACGCCGATGTCGCGGCGGTCGCGCTCCCACTCTTCGCCGGCCGACGACTGGATCTTGTAGCCGTGCTTCTCGGAGTAGCCGAGCAGGTTGCGCCGGCGCAGCTCTTCGAGGGCGTCGGTGACGGCGCCGAGGGTGTTGCCCCGGTCGACGCGGTCGTAGAGGCACTGCGCGACGAGCCGGGCGTCGGTGGCGACGGTCTCCTGGATGAGCTCGAGCAGGGCGACGGCCTTGGCCGCGCGCAGCAGCAGCGGATCGTCTTCGTGGGCGCACTGCCCGAGGATGCGGGCCATCGACGCCTGCACGTCGGAGTCGAGCGCGGTGTGCTGCACCTCGTAGATCTGGTCGAGGGTGATCAGCGCGCCGACCGGCTGGTCGGCGAGGTTCTGGCCGCGGAAGAGCTCGCCGAGGAGCTGGAGGAGGCCGCGGATGGCCTGGTCGTCGCCCTGGGCCCGCGCCGAGCGGACCCGCAGGGCGGTGGTGATCTGCAGGATGAGATCGATCTGCCCCGGCAGCATCGGATAGACCTCGACGAACTCGTCGGCGGTCACCGTCTCGCAGCCGTAGGCGTGCAGCTTGAGCGACGGGCGGTGGGCCTCGAAGAGCTCCGCGAGCTGGCCTTCGACGGCGGGCGCCTTCTGCAGCAGGCGCTTGTGCACGACGTCGCGGATGTTGGTGGCGGCGAGGTGCACCCGCAGGCGCGGGGGGAAGCGGTCCTTGGTCTTCACCAGGAACGAGGCGTCGGCGTCTTCTTCGAGCTTCTGCTGGCCGAGGGCGAGCAGCCACGCCCGGCCCTTGAGGCCGGCGCCGAGGGCCTGGGCGAAGGCCCGCAGCCGCTCGACGCGGTCGGTGTGGGCCAGGACGTACTGCGAGACCTCGTCGACGACGAAGAAGACGGTCGCCCCCCGGCGGCGGACGTCGAGCATGTCGCGGATGGCGGCGATGGCCTCTTCGGGCGAGAGGGTATTGGTCGCGGTGCCGCCGTGGCGCATGTGCCAGTCGCGGGGGTTGCCGTAGGTCTTTGGATAGAGGCCGGCCATCAGCTTGGAGAAGCGGGCCTGGGCCTGGGGGGCGTCCTTCATCTCGGCCCACGGGGTGCCGAAGGCGTCGGTCGCGAGGGCTTCGAACTCGGGCCAGCGGCCGTCGCGCTCGATCTCCAGCTCGCCGAACGCGACGTGCGCGCTCTTGGTGGAGTAACCCAGCCGGGCCTGGAGCTGGCGCACGGCGACCGAGTGGATGTGCTCCCCGTCGCGGGCCACGCCGCCGATGTCGAAGACCGCGGCGATGGGGTCGATCTTGTTGCGCAGGGCGTCCCAGGCGTCGCGCAGGTCGCGCGCTCGGGGCGAGGTGTCGCGGGCGAGCAGCGCGGCGGCGACCGAGCGGCCGTCGGGCAGCGCGGCGCCGTCGAGCGCGAGGCCGAGCAGCTTGGCGAAGGAGGACTTGCCCGAGCCGTAGAAGCCGGAGATCCAGGCGTTGGGCAGGTCGGCGCCGCCGGGCTTGTCGATCTCGGCGGCGATGTGGGTCAAGAGCCGCACGTACTGCTCGTGGATACCGTCGGGCACCCGCCGCCGGTTGGGGTGCCCCTCGGGCCAGCCGCCGGTGATGATGTACTCCGAGATCTCGTCGGCGACCTTCTCGGGGGTCTGCTCGTGAAAGTAGACGACCGGCGGGATGTCGCGGGTGACGTCGGAGACGAACAGGTCTCGGACCCGCTTGGCGTGGCTCATGGCGATACTCAGGGGTAGATGCGGGGGCGGTAGTCGTTGTCGGGCTCGAGCACCCCCATGAACGAGAGGCCCGTCGGGCCGCGACGCTCACCGGGGTAGAGCAGGACCACCGGCACGTTGCGGGTGCGGCCGTCGAGGTGGCGCAGTAACGCCGACGAGCGGAAGAACGGGTAGAGCGCGCCGGCCCGCCCGATGAGTGTGACGGTGCGCTCGGCGGCGTCGGGGTGGCGCTCGGCGTGCTCGGCGATGAGCCGGCTGCAGTCGGCGGCGAGGCCGTCGACGCCTTCGATGAGCGGGGCGATCTCGTCCTTGAGGGCGTTGAGCCCGCGCTCGGGGTCGAAGGTGGCGAACTCGCGCTCGCTCTCGATGATCCACTCGATCGTCTCTTCGCCCAGCGCGCGCACCCGATCGAGCAGCAGCCTCTGCAGCGAGATGGACTGCACGACCCAGCCGTGGGCCACCAGATCGGCGGTGAGCCGGCGCACCTCGGCGCGCAGGCCGAACTCGACGGCGGGGTCGTACTGCACGATGGCGAAGCGGTAGTTGCGCATCGTGCTGATGCGCGGGCCGTCCTCGTGGATGAGGTCCCGGCGCAGCGCGGCGAAGGCCTCTTGCAGCGGGCTCCGGTGGAAGAGATCGGGCATCAGGTGCCCCCCGCCGCGGGCAGGTCGGCGGCGCCGAAGCGGGCGTCGGCCCAGGCGCGCAGGTCGGGGCAGCGCCAGCCGAAGTCGGCGAGGTCGCCCTGCCGCTCGAAGGCGAGCCCCGGCAGCTTGCGCAGGCGGTCGGTGAGGCCGCGCGGGTCGAGGCCGACCGAGCGGGCGTAGGGGTTGTCGAGCAGCGTGCCGGCGATCACCGTCTCGCGCAGCAGGTACATCAGGTATTCGAGCGCCGCGTCGGGCACGCGGGGCAGCGTGAGCGGGCGCGGGTCGCGCTTGCTGCCGACGAGGCCGGCGGCGAGGCAGGCCGAGAGCAGCTTGCTGGCGAACTGGATGCGGGTCGACATCGTCCAGCGGGGCGGGCCCTGGTCGCCGACCCAGTTGACGACGAGGTCGCGGGTGATCTCGGGGCGCGTCGCCCGGCGCTCGACGAGCCACTCACCGGTGAAGGTCCGATAGAGCGGGTCGGCGAGCTGCAGGTGCCAGTGGCAGATGGCCCGGCGCGTATCGGGGGTCATGTGCGGCCAGCGATGCAGCGCGTCGAGCGCCGCGGGGAAGTCGGCGAAGCGGGCGCGCATGTTGAGCAGCAGCACCTTGACCCGGGCGAGGCTGCGGGCGCCGAACCAGTAGTCGTCGAAGGCCCGCTGAGCGTCGAGCCCGGTGGTCGAGTCGGCCCGACTCCAGAACGCGCGGGCGTCGTCGACCTCGAGGGCGCACTTGAGCAGCCGGGTGTGGATGGCGGTGGCTTCGGCCGGCTGCGTCACGCGGCGCTCCGGAAGTGCGGCAGCGGGTAGGCCTCGGCGGTCGGCGCGAGCGCGGCGACGAGCGCGCGCACCCGCTGCTCGAGGCGGGCCGGGGGATCGCCCTCGAGCCGGCGGCCGATGGAGGTGGTCGTGGGCCGGGCTTCGCCGTGGCCGTCGATCCACTCGGCGAAGCGGGCCGGGCGCCAGTCGTGGGTGATGACGTCGAGGCCGGGCAGGGCCTCGGACGGGTGCTGACCGGCCCGCTTGAGGTCTCGCAGGCGCTCTTCGATGCGCTCGTCGATGTCGAAGCCGAGGGCGAAGAGCGAGACGACCCGGTCGGGGTCGGCGTCGCGCTTGCGCAGGCGGGCGTCCTCGATGCGGGCGGCCTCGCGAGCGGCTTGCAGGGTGGCCCAGGCCCAGGTGGCGGGCAGCAGGCGCTCGAAGAGGTCCCGCCCGCCGAACTCGGAGACGAGGTCGCTGCGCCACCAGCCGAGGCGCGGGTCGTCTTCGTCGCCCGCCTCGCCGGCCCAGGCGACGACGAGCTGGCCGGTGAGGGCCAGGTCGATGTCGGAGAGGGGCACCGGCGCCCGCGTCTCGGCCGGCTGCGGGGTGTCGAACTCGAGGACGCTCATGGGGGGCTCCCTGCCGTACTGCACGGGGGTCGTCAGGCTGCGGCGCGGTGCCCGTCGCCCCTGCGATGCGGGGAGAAGATAGATCGTCGAGGTCTCGCCGACAAGGGCGGGTGGAGCCCCCACGATCCATCTGTCTCGGGGTCCGTCGCGGCCGGCGCGGCTTCGATTGGATGACCCCGGGGGTCCACCGGACCGGGGCGGCGTCGGGTCGGGGGGCCCGAGGGGTCGAGCGGACCGGGGCGGCTCTGGCTCGGCGGGCGACGAGGCGCCACCGCGCAGGCCCGGTCCGGTCCGCATGGGCGCCAGGGGTCCGTCGCGGCGGGCGCGGCTTCGATTGGATGACCCCGGGGGGCCCACCGGACCGGCGCGCTCGGGCTCGGCGGGCCTGGGGGTTCGATCGGACCGGCCCGGCTTTGGCTCGGCGGGCGACGAGGCGCCATCGCGCAGGCCCGGTCCGGTCTGCGCGGGCCGCGGGGGCTGCCGTGACCGGGGCGGCTCGGGCTCGACGAGCCCCGAGGACGCCATCGCGCTGGCCCGGTCCGGTCTGCGTGGGCCCGAGGGCTCGCCACGGCTGGGGCGGCTCGGGCTCAGTGGGCTCCGCGGGCTCAGCCGGCTGGAGCGGCGTCGGTCTGGCGGACGCCGAGGGCCCGCCCCCGCTGGAGCAGCCCCGGCCGGGCGGGCCTCGGGGGTGCGCGACGACCGGAGTGGCTTGGCTCGATGGGCCCCCGGGGGTCACCGCGGGCGGAGCGGCTGCGGACCGATGACCCCCGAGGGTCCACCGTGGCTGGGGTGGTGCTGCCCGACGGGTCCCGAGCTGCTCACGTCGACCGGCGCGGCCTCGACTCGATGGGCGCCGAGGGCCCGCTCGGCCGGCGCGGCTTCGGCTCGGCGGGCCCCGGCGGTCCACCGTGACCGGCGCGGGCTCGGCCTGACGGACGGCGAGGGCCCGCTCGACCGGCGCGGCTTCGGCCTGGCGGGCCACTGCGGTCCGTCGTGACCGGCGCAGCCTCGGCCTGACGGACGCCGAGGGCCCATCCGACCGGGGCGGGCTCGACCTGACGGACGCCGAGGGCCCATCCGGCCGGCGCGGGCTCGACCTGACGGACGCCGAGGGTCCATCCGGCCGGCGCAGGCTCGGCCTGACGGCTGCCGAGGGCTCACCCGGCCAGGGCGACCCCGGCGCAGCGGGCCGACGGCGGCCGCCGGGCCGGGGTCACGTCGGCGGGCGCTGCCCGCTGTGGCCGAACAACCCCCGCCACTCTTCGGCCCGGGCCTTCGCCCGGCGGGTCATCGGGCGCAGCTCGGTGATGCAATCCGGCGGGACCCGCCGGGCGAGGACGACCCCGTTGGGCGCGGCCCACAGGGGCTCGCCGGCCGCCGCCATCCGGGCCGGGTCGACCGCCAGCATCACATGCACCGCCGCCCGCTTGCCCACCACGCTCGAGAGCGCCGGGGCGAGGTGCACGTGGGTCCGGCGGCCGGGCACGATGCCGCCCCGGGCGATGGGCGCCACCGCGTCGACCGACGTGCCGTGCCACACCGTGCCGCCGCCCCAGGCGACCCACGACGCCTCGAGGGCCGACCGGGTGACCGGCATGCCATCCAGGGAGTGACCCTGGCAGCAGCGGATGCGATCGCCGTCGACTTGCAGCCGGCGCTTGGTGTTGCGCCGCACCACCTCGTCGAGCTGCCCCCGGGCCAGCCGCAGCCGGGTCAGCACTTCGGTGATCGGGACCCAGCCGGCGGGGTCCATCGGCAGGCCCTCTTCGCCCGCGCCGTGGCGCAGCAGCCAGGACAGCTTCTTGCTCTTTCGGGTCAGCGTCTCGGGGTTCATCTCGGCCTCCCATCGGGGTGTGTGGCGTGAAGTGAGGCCATGGTGCCGACCGGGGGCGTCGACCGGAAGCCGTCATTCGCGATACGCCATCACGAGACGTGAGCCCTCGGAGTCCGCGATGCCCCCGACCCCCGATCTGGAGTGGCTGCACACCTTCGCGGTGTTCGCCGAGCACCTCAACTTCACCCGGGCGGCCGAGGCGCTGCACCTCAGCCAGCCGGCGGTGCACGGGCAGGTGCGCAAGCTCGGCGAGCAGCTCGGGGTGACGCTGTATCGCAAGGTGGGCCGGCGCCTCGAGCTGACCGAGGCCGGGCAGGCGACCCGGGCGTTCGCCGCCGAGACGCTCGCCCGCGCCGAGCGCTTCGTGCACGGGCTGCGGGGGCTGGCCCACGGGCCGGTGGTGCTCGCCGCGGGGGAGGGGTCGCTGCTGTATCTGCTCGGGCCGCCCGTCCGGCGCTTCGTCGAGGCGCCCGGGGCCCGGCTGCGGCTGCGGGTGGGGGACGCCGGGGCCACGGTCGACGCGGTGCGCACCCACCGGGCGCACGTCGGGGTGGCGCCGATCGCCGAGCCGCCGGGCGACCTCGAGACCCGGATCCTGACGACGGTGGGGCTGCACGTCGTGATGCCGGCGGATGATCCGCTCGCCGATCGCGCCCGCCTGACGCCGGCCGATCTGGCCCACGGGGCGCTGATCGTGCCCCCGCCGGGGCGGCCCCATCGGGCGCGGGTCGCGGCGGCGCTCGACGCGGCGGGGGTGCCGTGGCACGCGGCGGTCGAGGTGAGCGGCTGGCCGCTGATGCTGCGCTGCGTGACCCTGGGCCTGGGGCGGGCCATCGTCAACGACTGCTGCCCGCCGCCGCCGGGCGCCGTGGCCCGCCCGCTCGACGGTCAGCCCCGCCGGCCGTGGTACGCCGTGCGCCGCCGCGATCCGCCGACGCCGCCCGAGCGGCGGCTGTGGGACGCCCTGAGCGGCGCCTTCCCGCCCGTCCCCGACGCCGGCGGAGTCTGATACACTGGCCCCACGTCACCCATCGGAGGCCGGCCCGATGCGCCATCGACCCGCGCGGATCTTCGCGCTCGCCGCGCTCGCGGCCCTGCTCGGCGGCTGCGGTGCCTCGGCGGGCTCGCTGGCCGAGGCCATCATCGAGCGCCCCGATGAGTTCCCCCCCGGCACCGACGTGGTCGTGCCCCCCTCACAGCGCAGCCCCCTGGGCCACCGCAAGGCCGCCGCGGCCGGCGAGCGGCGGATGTCGATGGAGGTCGCGCCCTGCTTCGTCGTCGAGCCCCGGGAGAGCGCCGGCCTGAGCGAGCTGACGGTGGCCTACGACTCGAGCGGCGCCCTCGAGGCCGAGCTGGGGGCGATGCTGGTCAACGCGGGGGTCAAGGCCGGCGCCGAGGATCGGGCGGTGCTGATCCTGCGCGATCTGGTCATCGAAGAGGGCATCGGGGTGCCCGATCCCAACACCTGCGACTTCACCGAAGACACCACCGTGACCGTCGCCACCCGGGCCATCCGGGCGGGCACCGCCGAGCTGCGCTTCGCCGGCGGGGCCGGCGCGGGGCTGGGCGCGGGGGCGGCCGTCGGCGAGGTCGAGGGGTCGGTCGGCTGGCGGGTCGCGGACGGTCAGCGGGGGCTGATCACCGGGGCTGACATCGTGCTCGCGGCCACGATGCAGCCGGTGCGGGTGCGGGTCGCCGCCCGCAGCGCCGATCTGGGGCATCGCATCGACGGGGTCACCGAGGCGCTGCCCGGCGATCTGGACGGGGTCGTCGTCGTCGAGCGCTTCGACGTGGGCGCCGGGGCCGACGGGCGGGGGCTCTTGACGGTGCGCATCGAGCCCACCGCGGCCCGGCCGACGGCGGTGGACGCCCGCTGTGATCCCACCGGCTCGATCGTGCTGGGGCACGCCCGCCGCTGCCTCGCCCGGCTGGGCACGGCGGCGCTGGCGGTGTGGTGGGAGACGACCGGCCCGCCGGACAACCCCCGGGTGTCGCTGCGGCTGCGCAGCTATCGCATGGGGGTCCGCTGAGTGCCGGCGGCGGGGCAGGGGAGGCGCGTCGGCGGCCGGGGGCGGCGGGTGATCCGCGCCGCCTGCGTCGCCCTGGGGATGCTGACGCTCGCCGGCTGCCCCGGGGATCCCGATCCGAACGAGGCGCCCCAGCGGGCGGCCGAGCGGGTGACGCGGGTCGACGCCCGCCGCCCGCTCATCGAGCCGACCCGCCCGGACGCCGCGCCCCGCCCGCCGGACGCCGCACCCGATCCCACCCCCGACGCCGGGCTCGCGGTCGTCCCCGACGCGGCGCCGACCGCCGTCGATCCGCCCGACGCCGCGCCGCCCGAGGCCGCCCCCGAGGACGCGCCCGCCGGCGACCAGCCCCGGGGCGCCATGCCTGTCGTCGAGGAGCTCACCGGGGTACCGCCGGTGCGCGCCCCGGATCCGGTCCGCACCATCGTGCGCCTCGACCGTCTGCCGTCCACCGGGGCGGGTCACAGCGGGCTGGGGCCGTCGGGCACGCCGGGCACCACGCCGACCCGCCGGCCGGATCTGCCCACCGCCGAGGGTCCGGTGCCCGACGCCCTCGGCACCTCGGGCTCGCGGGTGCTGTTCTCGTTCCGGGCCGATCCGGCGCGGGGGCTGGCGGCGCACGATTACGCCTGCCGGCCCGAGGTCATCCTCGAGGCCCTGCGCGACACCATCAACCGCTCCCGGGGGGACGACGAGCCGTGCGCCGCCGATCTCCAGAGCCACGGCGGCAGCCGGATGCTGCGGGTGACCTGCGAGCAGCCCGACGGCGCCGACCGGCTGGTCTACTTCGGCACGGTCTGGGTCCAGGGCGCGCCCAGCTCGCTGCTCGACTACGAGGTGCACGCCTTCGGCCGGGCGCTGCGCCGCCGCGGGCGCCGCCTCGAGGCGGTCGGCGCCCGGTTGCACCGCTGGCCGAGCCGTCAGGGGCGGGCCATCCGGGCGCTGTTCGACACCTGCGGCCAGCGCCCGACGAGCGAGGCCGGATCCAGCTCGCCGAGCAGCAGCGACGGCGCGCCCGGCCGGTAGATCCGGCGCCTCTCCGGCGCTGATCGGCCGGGGGGCTTGAATCGGTATTGATGTAAACATATTATCTCGCTGTAACTTCACCGCGGTCGAGGGACACCCGCGGTGGAGCGTCGACGGCTGTGAGGGAGGCTGTCGGCCGTGGGGGGCCCGGGGGGGCGGGCGGCGGCGGCACCGGGGAGATGCCGCCGCCGCGGGGCCACGGGCGCGCGGGCTTCTTGTTGCATCGTCGGCCGGACATGGGTTCGATCAGAGGTGCGCCGCGCGCGGCGCCATTCAGGGGAGAGCCAGATGCGAACGATGTGGGGCCGGGCGATGGGTGCTCGTTGGTTGTCGACGCTCGGCGCGCTCGCGCTGCTGGTGGGCTGTGTGCCCGACGACGGGGGCGGCGAGCCGGAGGATGATCCCGACGTCGGCGTCGATCAGATGGTCGCCCTCCTCGACGCTGAAGTCGACGGGGCCGATCTCGAGCCGGACGTCGCGCTGCCCGATCCCGATCGGGGGGCCCCGGACGTCGGGGCCGACGGCGGCGACATGGCCCCCGACGAGGGCCTGCCGCCCGACGAGGGCCCGCCGCCCGACGAGGGCATGCCCCTGACCATCGAGACCTGCGAGGACGCCTGCGGGCGCTACGCCGAGTGCGATCGGCTCGATGATCGCTTCGGCGACTACGACGCCTGCCTGCGCGATTGCAGCCGCATCAGCCGCGGCGGGCGCCCCGACGAGTGGTTCGACTGCGTCGAGCTCGAGACCTGCAACCTGCTGCGGCTGTGCCCGGTGCCGGCCATTGAGCCGCTGAGCTGCGACGAGGTCTGCGGGCTGGTCGGCGAGTGCGGGGTCGACCTCGCGATCCCCGACTGCGCGGGCACCTGCGAAGAGAACGCCGAGACCTTCCGCGCCTGCGGCGACCTGCTCTTCGGCGGGGTCTGCGACGGGCCCGGCTTCAACCAGTGCGTCGTCGATCAGGTCTTCCCCGAGTGCCGGGCCCTGTGCGACGCGGGGGTGGCCTGCAACCTCGTGCGCGACGAGGCGTGCATCGCCGACTGCCTCGACGATCGCCTGTCGGGCGACCCCCTCGGCGCCTTGCGCGGCCGCCAGCTCGAGAGCTGCGTGCGCTTCGCCGCCGACGATTGCCTGGCGGCCGACGCGTGCTTCTTCCCGCCCGATCCGGGCGAGCCGGCGCAGGCCGATCCCGATCGCTTCTGCCAGCTCTACGAGGATTGCGGGCTCGGCATCTTCTTCACCTGCGACGAGATGATCCGGGAGCTGGGCGACGACCTCGCCTGCGGGCAGGGGCTGCTCCAGCAGGGCTGCCCGTTCGACGACTTCGAGCTGCTCGACGCCTGCCTCTTCGGCCTGGGGCCCGACCCCCGGGCCGCGCCGTGTGGTGATCTGTGCGAGGCCCGCGAGGTCTGCGGCCTGCTGCCCGGGGACGAGAATCAGCTCGCGTGCACCCAGGGCTGCCTCGGCGGGGGCGGCGCCGATCCCGACGATCAGGCGCGGGCCGACGCGCTGCTGCCGTGCGCCGGGGTCGACCGCTGCGATGATCTGGTGGCCTGCATCGACGCCAGCGGCCCCGCCGCCGAGTGCGGCGCGTTCTGCCAGGCGCTCGACGGCTGCGGCGTCGTCGAGCCGAACTGCCTGCCCGACTGCGACCGGGACTGGCCCCGCGATCGGCACGCCGCCCGGCGGGCCTGCGTGGCCGAGGCGGGGGACGACTGCGCGGCGATGGCCGCCTGCGCCCAGCCGCCGCCGCCCCCGTGCGCGGCGTATTGCGACCGGATCGGCCCCGACGACTGCGGGCTGGACTTCGGCGAGGGCTGCGTGGGGCAGTGCGACGACGCGCACTTCGCCGATCCGCCGGGCACGCTCCAGGACATCGCCTGCGCCCTGACCGCGCCGCTGTGCTTCGGCGGCGAGCGGGTCGACGGCCGCCCGCCCTACGACGTGGAGTTCTGCGCCTACGGCGACGCGCCCTACGGGGTCGATTGCCTGGGCTTCTGCCGGGCGACGACCGAGTGCGCCGGTGATCCCGACGGCCTCGCCGAGTGCCTGGTGGCCTGCGGCGCGGGGCTGGTCGACGACGACGGGCTGCGCTTCCTCGCCGCCCGGGCGTGCCTCGCCGCGCTGCCGGCCGACGCCGCCTGCGAGGCGGTCGAGGGGTGCGTGCCCCAGAGCGCCGACGCCGACTGCGACGCCTTGTGCGGGCGGGCCGAGGGCTGCGGCATCCCGCTCGCCGAGTGCCCCGCGCGCTGCGCCGAAGACCCGCTGGCCCGGCTGCGCGCGCTGCGGGGCGAGCTGTGCATCGCGCCCGAGGCCGCGTGTGAAGAGGTCGACGCCTGCATCCTGCCGCCGGCCTACGATCCCGCGGTCGAGGTCGAGCAGGGGCTCATCGGAGAGGCCGCCTTCTGCGCGGTCTTCGATGGGTGCCCCGAGGCCGAGTTCAACCTCGGCGACTGCGGCTTCCTCTATCAGGATCTGCTCGACTTCGTCGGCCCCGAGGGGGTGGCCTGCGCCCGCGACGGGCTGGTGATCTGCAGCCCCTTCCTCGACGAGGTCTTCGAGTGCTTCGACGGCGGCGGGGCCGAGCCGAGCCCCATCGTCGAGCCGTGCGCGGTGCTGTGTGAGGCCCAGCGCTTCTGCGACCCGGACGCGCCGGCGCAGCGGGACTGCGAGCTCGAGTGTCAGGGGCAGGTGGTGCCCGGCGATCAGGATGGCTTGCAGCGGGTCGTGCCCCAGCTCCAGTGCGGCTCGGCGTGGTCCTGCCCCGACCTCGACGCCTGCCTCGACGCCTCGACCCCCGAGGCCATCTGCGCCGCGGACTGCGCCGCCCGCGCCGCCTGCGGGGCGGTGCCCGACGCCCTCGACTGCGAGGTGCGGTGCCTCGAAGACTTCTCCCGGATCCGCGAGATCCAGCGGCGGGCGTGCTTCGCCGGCGTCGATCCCGCCGACTGCGCGGCCGTCGCCGAGTGCGAGCCGCCGCCGCCGCTGCCCTGTGATCTGGCGTGCGCGGCGCTCGACGCCTGCCAGCTCGGGGTCGAGCGCTGTGAGCCCCTGTGCGACGACGCCGGCGCGCTCGATCCGGCGGGCGAGGCCCAGCGCATCGCCTGCCTCGTGGCGGCCGGGGACGACTGCGAAGCGGTCGCGGCGTGCGAGGCCGATCCGGGCGACGGGGGCGGGGCGTGCTTCGCGTGGTGCCGGGCGACGACCGAGTGCGCCGCCGAGCCGGTCGAGGATCTGCCGACCTGCCTGACCCGCTGCCTCGTGGGCTTCGAGGACGGCGACGCCCTGCGCTTCGCCGCCGCCGAGCCGTGCCTGGACGACGCCGGGGCCGGCGCGGCGTGCCCCGATCTGCTCGCCTGCGTGCCGGCCGAGGCGGCGGTGGACTGCGAGGCGTACTGCGGCGCGCTCGACGACTGCCGGGTGCCCGCCGAAGGCTGCCGGGCGGACTGCGCCGCCGAGCCGGATCTCGCGGCGGCGGTCTGCGTGGCCGACACCCTGCGCACCGGGGGGCGCTGCACCGGGGTCGCCGCCTGCGTGGGCTACGCGCCGCCGCCGGCCGACGCGGTCTGCCGGGGCCTGTGCGAGCGGCGGATCGAGTGCGACCCCGCGGTCGACCCGTTCCTGTGCCGCCTCGACTGCACCCCGACCCCGCCCGCGGGGCCGTTCCAGCTCGCGTGTATGGACTTCGCCGGCTGCGACGCCGAGCTGGGCGCCTGCCTCGCGCTCGACGACACGCCCGATCCCATCTGCGTCGAGCTGTGCGCCACGGCGGTCGACACCTGCGGGCTGTACCCGGACGCGGCGGCCTGCGTCGCCGAGTGCACCGGCCGCGAGGCGGCGCCCCAGACCGACGACGGCTACCTCGGGCGGGCCGAGGCCTGCTTCGAAGACGCGGTCGACGCCGGCGGGCAGTGCGACGCCGGGGCGGCGGAATCCTGCTTGCAGCCGGCCTTCTGCGAGCGGCGGGACGACCTCATCTACTTCGCCGGGCCCCAGGGCCAGATCGACACCGACACCCGGGGGCTGCCCGACGCCTACGCCTCGCCGTGCGCCGGCGGGGGCGCGGCCGAGGCCATCATCGTGATCAACGTCGAGGCCCGCTCGAACCTGCGGGCCTTCATCGCCGACGCCGACTACGACACCGCGCTGAACCTCTTCAGCCCGTGCGACGGGCCGAACATCGCGTGCAACGACGACGACTTCAACCTGCCCGACAACCTGTGGTCGAGCATCGCGGTGGTCGTCGAGCCGGGCACCTACTACCTGATGGTGGAGGGCTACAGCGACAACACCGGCACCGCGACGGTCGACATCACGGTCGAGGCGCTCTGATCGGACCGGGGGTCCGATGTTGGGCCGCCGCGCCCGCTCGTGGATAATGGGTCGAGCGATACGGAGGAGAGCGACCCATGGTGCGAGGTGGCTGGCGATCTGTGGTGGCGCTGTGCGCGCTCGGCGGCTGCGTGCTCGGCGGCTGCGTGCCCGACGGCGGCGGGGGTGACGATCCGCCCGACGCCCGGCCCGATCTCGAGCCGGCGATCATCATCGACCAGATGGTCGAGCTGCCCGACGTCGGCTTCGACGCGGCCCCCGACGCCGCGCCCGACGGCGGCGCCGATTCGACCCCGGGCGACGCCGACGTCACCGGCGATTTCCTGCCCCCCGACATGGCCCCCGAGCCCGACGCGGCGCCCCTCGGCATCGAGAGCTGCGAGGCCGCCTGCGGGCGCTACGCCGCGTGCGACGAGCTGGCCGATCGCTTCGGCGACCTCGACGCCTGCCTGCGCCACTGCGAGCGGGTGAGCCGCCTCGGCCCGCCCGAGGAGTGGTGGGGCTGCGTCGAGCTCGAGACCTGCAACCTGCTGCGGCTGTGCCCGGTGCCGCCCATCGAGCCGCTGCCCTGCGCCGAGGTGTGCGATCTCGTCGGTGAGTGCGGGGTGGATGACCCCCGGGGCGACTGCGTCGACACCTGCGAAGAGTTCGGCGATCCGTTCCGGGCGTGCGGGGACGTGCTCTTCGGCGGGGTGTGCGACGGCGACGGGTTCCGCCGGTGCGCGGTGGACGTGACCTTCCCCCAGTGCGGGGCCACCTGCCTCGCCGGGGTCGCCTGCAACCTCGTGCGGGAGGGCGAGTGCCTCGACCGCTGCTTCGACCCCGACCCGCTCGCCCAGCGCAGCCGCCGCCGCGTCAACGCCTGCGCCGCGGGGGCCGGGGACGACTGCCTGCGCCTCGACGCGTGCTTCGTCGACCAGCCCGATCCGATCGGGGTCTGCGCCGGGCTGTGTGAGGCCAAGCAGCTCTGCGGCCTCGACCTGGGGATCGACAGCATCGCCTGCATCCAGGCGTGCAGCAGCGGCGAGCAGGCGCCGGGCGGGCCGGACTACGCCGCCGAGGGCGCCTGCGCCAACAGCCCGAGCTGCCCCGAGTTCGCCGTCTGCCTCGACGCCGCCGGGGCCCGGGTCGGGCCGTGCTTCGCGTGGTGTCAGGCGACGACGACCTGCGACCCCGAGGCCGATCAGGGCCGCCAGGCGTGCATGACCGAGTGCGTGAGCGGCTTCGGCGACGAGGACACCCTGCGCTTCGGCGCGGCGGCCCCCTGCCTGGCCGACGCCGGGCCCGGCGCCGACTGCGACGCGCTGACGGCGTGCATCCCCCAGGGTGAGCCGATGGTGGACTGCGAGGGGGTCTGCGGCGCGCTCGATCGCTGCCGGGTGCCCGCCGAGGGCTGCCGGGCCGGGTGCGCCGAGGCCCCCGACCGCCCGCTGGCCATCTGCCTCGCCGACACCCAGCGGGCGGGCGACGGCTGCGGCGGGGTGGCCGCCTGCGCCGACTACGCGCCGCCCGCGCCGCCCGCCGCGTGCGAGGCGCTGTGCGACGTCGTCACCCCGTGCGACGGCGAGGTCGACCCCTACCTGTGCCGCCTCGACTGCACCCCGCTGCCGCCCGAGGTGCCCGCGCAGCTCGCCTGCGCCGAGTTCGCCGGCTGCGCTGATCTGCCGGCCTGCCTCGCCCTCGACGGGGTCGCGAACCCCACCTGCGTCGACCTGTGCCCCGGGGCGGTGGCCTGCGGGCTCTACCCCGACGTCGCCGCCTGCGAGGCGCGCTGCACCGGCCTCGCCGCCAGCCCCCGCACCCCGGCCGACTTCCTCCAGCGGGCCGGCGACTGCCTCACCGCGGCCGGAGCGCCCGCCGCCTGCGACCCGGTCGCCGCCGCCAACTGCTTCGCCCCGGCCTCGTGCGACCTGCGGGACGACCTCATCTACTTCAACGGCAACCAGGGCCGGGTGAACACCGACACCCGGGGGTTGCCCGACGCCTACGACTCGCCGTGCGCCGGCGGGGGCGCGGCCGAGGCCATCATCGTGATCAACGTCGCCGGCCCGGCGAACCTGCGGGCCTTCATCTTCGACGCCGACTACGACACCGCCCTGAACCTGTTCAGCCCGTGCGACGGGCCGAACATCGCGTGCAACGACGACGACTTCAACCTGCCCGACGGCCTGTGGTCGAGCATCGAGGTGGCGGTCGACGCGGGCACCTACTACCTGATGGTCGAGGGCTTCAACGGGGGCACCGGCACGGCGACGGTCGACATCACGATCACCCCCCGCTGAAGTCCGGTGTCACAGCCGGCCCCGCGCCGCGTACGCTCGCCCACACCCAGCCATCGGAGCCGCCATGCACCGCGCCGCCGCCTTCGCCCTGCTCGCCCTCGCCCTGGGCGCCTGCACCACCGACATCCGCCCCGAGGTCCTCCAGGACGAGGGCGTCACCCCCGAGGCCGCCGCCGAGGGCCGGGCGTGGCTCGACAAGATGGTCGCGGCCCACGGCGGGGCCGACGCCTTCCGGGCCCATCGGGACGCCGAGGTGGTCTTCACCGACACCTGGCCGGCGTGGCTCACCCGCACCGCCGCCATGCCGTGGGACGAGAACGGTCAGACGATCCGCATGGCGGCTTCGACGACCGGCGACGACGCCCGGCTGACCTTCGTCGGCGGGGATGACGACGGCCACGCGTGGGGCCTCCAGAGCTGGATGACCTACACCGTCGAGCCCGACGGCGCGGTCGAGTTCGACGAGGACGACGACCTGCGCTTCTGGGTGCCGACGATGGCCTACTTCTTCGCGATGCCCTGGCGCATCGGCGAGGCCGACGTCGTCGCCTACGCCGGCACGCAGGACATCGACGGCCGCCCGCACGCGGTGGTCTACGCCACCTGGGGGCAGGCCGAACCCCAGGACGACATCGATCAATACGTGCTCTACATCGACGCCGAGACCCACCTGCTGAGCCACGCGGCCTACACCGTGCGCGAGCTGGTGCTCGCCAGCCACAGCGCCGTGCGCTACACCGACGTGCGCGAGGTCGGCGGGCTGAAGGTGCCCCACACCCTGATCATGGTCGAGGAGTTCGGCAGCGACGCGGTGCTGCACCGCATGGAGATCGAGTCGGTGCGCTTCACCGGCGGCGCCCTGGCCGACACCCTGAAGCCCGACCCGAGCCGCGCCGGCTCGAAGTGAGCCCGGACGCCCCGGACCGCCGCTGGGCCCTGGCCGCCGCCGCGGCCCTCGTCGCCGCCTTCGTCTGCCCCCTGGCCATCGGCGGCGGCTGGGTCTTCGGCCCGACCCTGCTGACCCAGGCCCCGCCGGGGCTGCGTATCATGTCGCTCGTCCCGGGCATCGCCGGCCCCGTCGCCCTCGTCGCGGCTCTGAAGCTGCGCCCGCTGCCCCGCTCGATCACGCTGCTGCTCATCGGCGGGATCAGCGTCATCGCGCTCGTCGCCACGCTCGAGGCGCTGACCACCGGGCAGTCCGCCGGCCTGGAGCAGATCTTCACCCGGGGGGCGGTGGTCATGCCCGGCCCCCGGGGCCTCGTGCTCTTCGCGCTCGCGCTGACCGCGGCGTTCATCGGCCTGGGCCTCGCGCGCAGCCGCCCGGTGCTCGGGGCTCGTGTCGCGGGTTTGTCCGGCGCGGCGCTGCTCGCGCTCCACCTCGCGCCGCTGGGCGGCCGCACCCCGCTGGGTATCGTGCTCGACGGCGTCGCCTGGAAGACGGCGTGGCCCGTGCCGGCGTGCCTCGTCGTCAGCGCGGCCTTCGCGGTGGTCTGCACGCTGTTGCTGTTCGATGACTGGCTGCCTCACGGATGGGATCAGGCGTGGCTCGTCCGGTTGGCGACGCTGGCCGGCCTCGGCGCGCTGCTGGTGCTGCCGGTGGGGCTGAGCCTGGACAGCGCGGCCCGGGCCCCGGCGCTGCTGGGCACGACGGTCACGCTGATGGTCAAGGTCTACGGCGCGTGGATCGCGCTGCATGTGTTGATCGCGGCGGGGGTCATGGGGCTGGTGTCTGCTTCGTCCCTCACCGACGGCGGCGGCGGTGGATCCCCGGCGTCGCCGTGAGCGGGTCTTCGGGCCACGGGTGCTTGGGATACCGCCCGCGCAGCTCCTTGCGGACCTGGGGGTAGGTCGTCGCCCAGAAGCTCGCCAGATCGTCGGTGATCTGGACCGGGCGGCGGTTGGGCGCGAGCAGGTGCAGCACGATGGGCTCGCCCGCGAGCCGGGGGGTCTCGGGCAGGCCGAACAGGCGCTCGAAGCGGGTGGCGAGGACCGGCGGCTCGCCGGGGGTGTAGGCCAGCGCCCGGCGGGTGCCGTCGGGCAGGGTCAGGCGGGGCGGAGCCGCGCGGGCGAGGCGGCCGCGGGCGGTGTGATCGAGCAGGCCGTCGATGATCGAGGCCAGATCGAGCCGCCGCAGCTCGGCGAAGCTGCGCTTGCCGTCGCACAGGGTGCGCATCAGATCGGACGGCGGGTCGTGGGGGTCCAGATCGGGGAAGGTCGGCAGATCCCACTCGGGGCGCACGCCGGACAGCCAGCGCAGGCGGGTGATCAGGGCCGCGGTGGCTGGGTCGTCGGGCCAGCCGAACGCCCGGCGGGGGTCGGCGGCGGCGGCCTCGACCAGCGCGGCGGCGACGGCGTCCCGATCGGCGGCGTCGCCGGCGGGCACCTCGTAGAGCACGAGGGCCAGATAGCGCCGCTGGGCGAATTGCACGACGGCCTCGCGCTCGGGGTCGAAGCGGGTCGCGACGGCGGTCTCGACGTCGAGCCAGCTCGGATCCACCGCGCTGGCGGTCTCGATGATGTGCTCCGCCCGCTCGCCGCGGCGGCCGCCGCGCAGGCTCACCGCGACGATCAGCTCGGCGTCGCGCACGGCGCTGCGGGGCGAGAGCCGGGCCCCGCCGCCGCTGGCCAGCTTGAAGCGATCGCTGCGCGGGGCCCGGCGGCGGGCGACCCGATCGGGGAAGCCGGCCAGCAGCAATCGGGCCGGTGGGGTGGCGTCGGGGCTGCCATGTGAAGGCGCCTCACCGGGCATGGCGTCGATGCCTTCGATGTCATCGCCGTCGATACCCCGGGCGATGCGCACGATCTGATCCCGGGCCCGGCGGACCTCGGCCAGAGCCCGCCGGTTCACGCCCCGCGGCGGGTGGCGGGCGTCGAGGGCGTCCAGGCGCAGCTCGAGGTCGCTGTCGGCGGTGATCTCGGGCGGGTCGAACCAGATGTCGCGCTCGGCGGCCAGCGCGGCGACGGCGGCGGCGGTGCGCAGTCGGTGGCGGCCGGCGAGCACGACCCGCCCCAGCCGGGGGTGGATCGGCAGGGCCAGCAGCGCCTCGCCCAGCGGGGTCACGCCCCGATCGTCGACCGCGCCCAGCCGCCGCAGCAGGCCGTCCGCCCGGTCGATGCTCTCGGTCGGCGGGGCCTCGAACCAGCCGAAGTCGTGGGGGTCGGCGCCCCACGCCCGCAGCTCGAGCACGGTGCGGGTCAGGTCGACCCGGGTAATGGCCGGGGCCTCGTAGGCTTGCAGGCCGCGGTGCTCGGCGGCGGTCCACAGGCGGATACAGCGCCCGGGCGCGGTCCGCCCGGCCCGCCCGGCGCGCTGGTCGGCCGAGGCCCGGCTGATGCGGGTGCGCTCGAGGCGCTCGAGGCCGATGGCCGGGTCGAAGCGGGGTACGCGGGCCTCGCCGCTGTCGACGACCGCGGTGACCCCATCGATGGTGACCGAGGTCTCGGCGATGTTGGTGGCCAGCACGACCTTGCGTCGGGGCTGGGGGGCGAGGGCCCGATCCTGCGCGGCGGCGGGCAGCCGGCCGTGCAGCGGCAGCACGTCGACGTCGGGCAGGGGTCCGAGCGCCTCGGCGGTGGCCTCGATCTCGCCGACGCCGGGCAGGAAGGCGAGGACGTGCCCGGTGGGCCCCGCGGCGAGCGCTCGGCGGACGGCGGCCGCGCAGCGCTCGGGCAGGCGGCGGTCGTCGACGAGCGGGACGTGCTCGATCCCGACCGGGAAGGCCCGCCCCTCGGCCCGCAGCGTCGGCGCGTCGAGCCACTCGGCGACCGGGCCCGGGTCGAGGGTGGCCGACATCACCACCAGCGTCAGCTCGGGGCGCACCTCGCGGACCTCGCGCAGCAGCGCCAGCCCCAGGTCGGCGTGCAGGCTGCGCTCGTGGAACTCGTCGAAGATCACGCAGCCGACGCCTTCGAGGAACGGGTCGCTCTGCAAGCGGCGGGTGAGCAAGCCCTCGGTCAGCAGCTCGATGCGGGTGGCGGCCGAGGTGCGGTCGTCGAAGCGGACCCGGTAGCCGATCTCGCCTCCGAGGCGGGCGCCCCGCTCGTCCGCGATGCGCCGGGCGGCGGCGCGGGCGGCGACCCGCCGCGGCTGGAGGACGAGGATCCGGCCGTCGACCAGGCCGGCGTCGAGGATGGCCGGCGGGACCCGGGTGGTCTTGCCGGCCCCGGGCGGGGCGAGCAGGACGGCCCGGCGGTGTTCGGACAGCGCGTCGCACAGCGCCGGCAGGAGGGGGTCGATCGGCAGCGGCTGGGGCGGGCGGGGCATGCGGCGCAGGCTACCGCAGCGGCGGCCGCCGATCGACGGGCCGGTTGACACTGCCCGGGGCCGGGGCGCACGCTCTCCGTCCCATCGAGACCCGCGGAGGCGAGACCATGAGCGACGCGCTGGCCCGGGCCTGTCGACGGACGGCCGAGAAGGGCACCCAGTGGATCCTCGGCCAGCTCCTCGAAGACGGCTCGTTCGGCGACGAGGCGACCGATCTGGCGGCCTGCTACAAGCTGCCGATGCTGCTGCTGCTGACCGGCCGCATGCGCGACGCCCACCGGGTGCTCGACCGCATCGTGGCCGACTTCGCCCGCAACGACGGGGACTTCGGCACCGAGGAGGAGACGCGCACCGCCGATCCGGTGCTGGCGCAGTATCCGGGCTACATGACCGGCTGGATCGCGCTGGGCGCCCTGCGCGTGGGGCGCTTCGACGTGGCGATGCCGGCCTTCGAGTGGCTGCGCGGGTTCCACGACCCCGAGACCGGCGGGGCGACGCTGTCGGGGCCCGACGGCGACGCGGATGATCCCATCTCGACGCTGATGACGGCCCACCTGGGCTACGCGGCGCTGTTCTTCGGCGATCACGCGCTGGCCCACGCCTGCGGCAAGGCGCTCGCCGACATGTACGCCGCCCAGCCCGAGCCCGAGAAGCGGCTGATGCTGCGCATGACCCGCGATGGGGGCTTCGTCGAGCCCGAGTCGGACGATGAGGCGGCGCTGCACGTCGTCGAGGCCGGGCGCGAGGATCAGGCGTTCTTCTTCGTGGGCTATCCGATCGCGTTCCTGACCCAGCTCTATCGGGCGACCGGCGACGAGGCCGCGCTCGAGACCGCCCGGCGCTACGCCGACTTCGCGCTGCGCTGCGGGCCGGGCATCGAGGTGAATCACTTCGCCCACAAGGTGGCCTGGGGCATGGGCCTGCTGCACCGGGCGACCGGCGACGCCCGGCACCACGCGCTCGCCCGGGCGATCACCGAGCACCTCATCGACGAGCAGGGCGATGACGGCGGCTGGCTCGAGGACGATCCGTTGACCGCCCGCCTCGATCAGAGCGCCGAGGTCTGCATCTGGCTCACCGAGCTGTCGGCTCTGATCTGACGCGACGTCGGCCGGGCGATGGCCTCAGCTCATCTCGAGCTGAGCCATGCGCAGCTTGAGCCCGTGGGCCGACACGCCCAGCGTCCGGGCCGCCGCCGAGCGGTCGCCGTCGTGCGCGTCGAGCGCGGCCCGGATCTGATCCGGCTCCAGCTCCGAGGCCAGGTTGAACGCGTCCTGGCTTCGCATGAAGGCGACCAGCGTATTGCGGCTCACCCCGAGGGCCCGGGCGGTGGCCGAGACCGAGCGCTTCTTCGCCTCGAGCGCCGCCTGCACCGCGTCGACCGTCAAGCCGGCGGGGCCGACCTCTTCGATGGCCGGCCGGTCGTCGGACGTGTCGGGCGGCGGCGGCTCGGCGGGCGCCGCCGACGCCGGCAGCCGGGCCCGGGGCGCGTCGTGGCTCTCCAGCGCGACCCGGGTCGCCAGCCGCCGGACCTCGCGGGCGTTGCCGGCCAACCCGCCGGCCATCACCTCGGCGACCAGCTCCGGGCGCAGCCAGGGGACCCGTCGCCCGTCGGCCAGCAGCTCGAGGGCGCCCAGGCGCTCCAGCTCGGCCTTCAGGAAGTGCACGAACAGCAGCCCGGCGTCCACCGGGCGGTCTCGCAGGGGCTCGATGTGCACCGTCGAGGCCGAGATCCGTTCGAACAGCGCGTGTCGGAAGCGGCCGGCCTCGACCATGCCTTCGAGATCGGCGTCGGTCGCGGTGACGACCCGCACGTCGACCGTGCGCACCCGCCCGCCCACCGGCTGGATCTGCCCCGCGTCGAGCGCCCGCAGCAGCAGCGGCTGCACGTCGGCGGCCAGCTCGCCGATCTCGTCGAGGAAGAGCGTGCCCCCGTGGGCCTGCCCGAACCAGCCGGGGCGGGCGCTGCGAGCGCCGGTGAACGCGTCCTTCTCGTGGCCGAACAGCTCGGCGGCGGCCATGCTCGGGGGCAGCGCGGCCACGTTGACCGCGAGCATCGGGCCGTCGTGGCGGGGGCTCAGCCGATGCACCGCCCGGGCGGCGAGCTCCTTGCCGACGCCGCTCTCGCCCCGCAGCAGCACCGGCAGCGGGTGTCCCGCGATGCGGGCGAGGCGGTCGAGCAGGCGGTGGGAGGCCGCGCTCGCCCCGACCATCTCGCCGCCGGGCAGGGGCCCGTGGGAGCGGTGCAGCCACACCAGCGCGCAGCTCCCCAGCTCGATGCCGATCCCCGGGCCGTCGACGCGGGCCATCGGGATCCGCAGCGGGCCGGTCAGCGGTTGGCCGTCGACCCGGGCCCGCAGCCCCGGCGCCCCCGGCGTGAGCTCGATCGAGCGCCCCCGGCGCTGGAGCCACAGCGGCTTGCGGCTGATGCCGGGGTGGGTCAGCGGCTCGCGCGCGCCCAGCGCCTCGTGGAAGTCGGGGGTGGTCCGCCCCAGCGAGAGGGGCAGCCCCGCCTCCAGCTCGGGCAGCGTCGCGTGAGCGCCGATCCGGTCGCCGTCGGGGTGCACGACCACTGTCAGCCCCAGCGGGGCCGGCCCGTTGGCGCCCTCGGGGGCGCCCTCGGTGATGTCGAGCGTGGTCGCGTCCAGCGGCGCGTCATGGGATGCCATGGGTCGGACTTTAGCAATCGCCGTGCCCGATCGCCACGCGCCCGTGACGCCGGGGTGGAGCCCCGAGCGCGGGGTGTCATCCCACACCCGCCCACATCACTCGGCTGCCTGCCGGGGCCCGAGGACCCCACCGGGGTCTGCCGACCCCACCCCCTGTGCGCACAACTCCTCGATCCGGCGGCGAAAACCGGCCGCAGGCCCCTCGAATGAGTCGTGGACATCCGGCCTGCATCTTGCCTAGACTCGATGTCATGCGACGTATCATCACCCTGCTGTTCGCCGCCGCGGCGGCCTGGGCTTGCAGCCCGGCCACGCTGACTGCCGACGACGTCCCGTCGATCGGCGCCACCAGCCCCGACGGGCTGCCCGCCCCGGGGCAGGCCGGCAACCCCGGGGTGCAGCCGCAGCCGGGCACCGATCCCGATCCGGGCACCGATCCCGATCCCCAGGTCGAGCCCGAGCCGCCGGCCCCGCCGCCGCTGTCGATCGTCATCGACCAGCCGCCCCGGGGCCACCGCCAGGCGCCGGGCCCGATCCAGGTGGTGGGGCGGGTGGTCAACGGGCCGGCCCAGACGCTGATCGTCGGCGGGGCGCCGGTCACCCCCGACGCCCAGGGCAACTTCTCGGCTCGGGTCGACGCCGGGCCGGGGCTGCTGCCGCTCATCACCGAGGCCACCGCCGCCGACGGCCGCACCGCCGAGGACCGCCGGGCGGTGCTGCTCGGGGCCGACGCCGATCCGGGTCAGGAGGTGACCCGGGCGATGCAGATCATGATCACCACCGAGGGCGTCACCCGGCTCAACGACATGCTCGCCGGCTTCGTCGACGGCCTCGACATCGACTCGCTCGTCTCGGGGCAGGACACCGGCGACTTCAGCCTGACCTCGGTGAACTACGAAGAGGTCACCATGCGCCTGGTGCCCCGGGCCGGGTTCATGGAGATCCGCCTGACCATCCACCGGCTGAGCATCGGCCTCGAGGGCACCTTCGACATCCTCTTCGTGCCGGTGGGCGTCAGCGGTGAGATGAACACCGACGCGCTGTACATCGACGCCGAGATGCACATCAACGCGACCCCCGCCGGCGGGCTCGACCTCGCCATGCGCAACCCGCGCATCGAGTTCGAGGGCTTCGGCTTCAACATCGACAACGTGCCCGGCTTCATCGAGGACCTCTTCGAAGGCACCGTGCGGGGCATGGCCGAGGACGCCATCAGCGACGCGCTCGCCGATCAGGTGCTGCCCGAGCTGTTCGACCCCAGCTCGCTCGACCAGGAGATCGACGTGCTCGGGCGCACGGTGCAGATGGGTATGAAGATCCGCGACGTGGACGTCAGCTACGACGGCCTGATGCTCACCATGGGCTCGACCGCGGTGGCCCTCGACCCGGTCAACGCCGGCGGCGCGCTGCCCATCGACATGGCCGAGGCCGGGATGAGCTTCGCCGATCCCATCGATCTGGCGATGTCGGCCGACATGATCGGCCGCATCCTGCACGCGATGTGGGCCGCCGGCGCGCTCGAGCTGGAGATGGCGCCCGGGGGTCAGATCGATCTGCCGGCCGGGGCCGGGCTGCCGCTGTTCCTGCCGTCGCTCGGCGAGGCGGGGGAGGGGCTCGATCCCAACGCGCCGCTGACCATCCGCACCCGGGCGCTGCTGCCGCCGGTGGTCTACGTCGACGAGGGCGAGAAGCCGCTGGTGATCGAGATCGGCGACATGCTGCTCGACCTCGAGGTGCCCGGCGAGCGGCTGGCGACTGTGGCGGTGCACACCATCATGCGCATCAGCCTGAACATCGACACCTCGACCGGCCAGCTCCAGTTCGTGCCCGAGATCGAGGCCGAGGCCTACGGCGACGTGGCCGAGATGCCCCGGGGGCAGGTCAAGACCGAGCAGCTCGAGCGGCAGATCGCGCTGGCCATCCGCCTGCTACCGGCGGCCATCGCCGAGGACACCTTCAGCCTGGGCGCCGACGCCCTGCCGGTGCCGTTCCTGCTCGAGAACGCCCGCTTCGAGGCCGACGCCGCCGCGCCGTGGGTCCACATCCGCTCCGACATCGCCACCGAGGGCGATCCGGCGGCCCCGCCGGTGCAGTGACGCCGGCTCCCGGCCCGGCGATCCCCCATGCAACGCCACATCACCAGCTTCACCCGCGACGCTGAGGGCCACTGGGTCGCCCGGCTCGACTGCCATCACCCGCAGCACGTCCGCCATCGACCGCCGCTGAGCGATCGGCCGTGGCTCACCACCGAGGCCGGCCGGGCCAGCCGGATCGGGGCGCCGCTCGACTGCCTGCGCTGCGATGACTTCGAGTGGCCCGCGGGGCTCGTCTGCGTCCACTCGACGCCGATCTTCGACGCGCGGCGCGTGCCCGCCGGGCTGCTGCGGGATCACACCACCCGCCAGGGCACCTGGGGCCGCATCGTGGTGCTCGACGGCGCGCTGGACTACGTGACCGCGGTCGGCCGTCACTGGCGGCTCGAGCCGGGGCGGGGCGGATCGGGGGTGGACGGCGCGGGCGTCGTGGTGCCCGGGATGAAGCACCACGTCGCGCCGGTGGGCGATGTGCGGTTCAGGGTGGAGTTCCATCGGCCGCCCGGGTAGGACCCGGGGCGAGCGCTCGATGGTGTCGGGGTGGGATCCGGAGCGCCGCTCAGCCCCCGCGGCGGCGGGGCGGCGGGTTCCAGCCCTCGAGCGCGTCGATCGCCGCCTGGGCCCGGGCCACCTTCATCGGATCGGGCCGCTTCCGGCGGCTGCGCAGGTTGAGCGACTCTTCGAAGGCCGCGAGGGCGCCCTTCTTGTTGCCCAGCTCGGCGAGGCAGGTGCCCCGCTGGAACTCGACCCGATCGCGCACCATGCGCAGCCGGGTCAGCCGGATGATGGTGTCGGCCCGGGCGTAGTGCCGCAGCGCGGCCGGGTGCTGGCCGTTGTACTGCAACGCCACCGCCAACCGCAGCTCGATGCTGCCCCGCGCCTGCTGATCGCCCAGCTTCTTCGCCAGGTCGAGCGCCTCCTCCTGCAGCTCCACCGCCTCGCGGACGTGCTGCGGGTCGAGCCGCAGCAGGTCACCGAGGTGGCTGATCCGCTCCATGCGCTCGGGCAGGGTCTCACCCTCGGGCCGCTTCCGCCGCTGGGCGACGAGCTCCTCCCAGCCCTTGACCGTGTCGCGTCCCTCGCGCATGAACGTCGTATCGGTCGGCCACGCGGACGACATCGGGACCTCTTCGGGGTCGATGACCGTGGGATCGGGCAGCATCTCTTCGACCTGGGCCCGCAGCCCGTGGATCTGGGTCAGGGTCTTGCGCAGCGGCAGGTGGGTGATGGGGGGATCGGACAGGGTGGGGGGCTCGGCGTTCAGGTCGAGCAGGTGAGTCAGCGGGGTGTGCTCCACGGGGCCTCCATCGGTTGGTTCGGGTGGCTTCCAACGTTTTGTTGCCGTACATCATAGCAGCATCACTGATTTGATGCAACGGGGGCTCGTCGGCAAAACCATTTCAGAACAGGGGCTTGCGTCGAAGGGCTGCCCCCGGTGCCTGCCCGGACGCCCGGGGACGATGCCTCGATGGCATGCCCCGCACCGTCCACGCGCCGGCGGGCGATCCCCGGCTCACGGCGCGACCGGCGGGGCGGCCGCTTCGCACCGCTCGGCCCGATCGCGGCACTCCGAGACGCAGGCGCTGCACGCCTCGTAGCCCAGGTCGTTGTCGTTGAGCGTCGGCGCCCGCCGGCTGTCGTCCACCGGGGCCAGCGTCTCGCAGCGGTCGGCGCAGGCGTCGGTGCAGTCCCGATAGCGCTGCTCGCACGCCGGACGCTCGAAGCGGGGCACCCCTCCACAGCTCGTCAGCGACAGCGCCGCCATCACGAGCCCGATGCGCGCGCCGCTCATCCGGCCCCCTCCGGCGCGCCCTCGGCGGCGGCCAGGGCCTCCAGCCACGGCGCGACCGGCGCCCGCGCCCGGCGCTCTTCGGGCAACAGGTGGCGGTAGCCGGCGACCTGCTCGCCCGACTCGGCGCAGCGGAAGGGCGAGACCATGTCCCACTCGTTGGCGTTGTAGTCGAACGTCAGCTCGTCGTCGGCGGCGATGTCCCGCAGCGCGACGAGCCGCCGATCGACTACGCGGGTGTTGGGCCGCCGGCTGTGGTTGAGGTAGGGCCACAGGCGATCGTCGGGCGACCCGGCCCGATCCGTGGGCGGGGCGAGGTGGGCCCCCGCGCCGACCTGGAGCGTATACCGGCTCCGGCGATCGACGATCCGCCCCGCGGGCGTCAGGATCACCTCGCCGGCGGCGAACGGCCTCACCGCCCGCAGCGCGCGGTGGTCGGGGGTGATGTGATCGACCCGGACCCGCTCGCCGCGGTCCACGTCGTCGGATGGGTCGAGGCTGGGCGTCGTCATGGGCCTCCTGCCGCGTGGGGATGACGCCGACGACTATAACCGGTCGGCAGGCGCGGGCGAATGGCCCATGCCCGCCGAACCCGTCACCGCTCGAAGATCGCCCAGCCCAGCGCCCGGGCGACGTCCCGGGCGATGTCGAGCGGCGGGCGATCCTCGCCGTCGATCCGCACGTCGGCCCCGCCGTAGCCCGGCGCCCGCGCCCGGAGCAGCGCCCGCAGGTCGGCCTCGCTGCGCACCGGGTCCAGCTCGGGGTGGTCCTTGCGGCTGTCGCCGATCCGCCGCACCAGCGCGTCGAGCGGTCGATGGATGTAGACCAGCGTCGCCGCCCGCCGCGCCCGGTGCAGGCTGCCCCGGTCGAGCAGGGCGCCGTCCCCCAGCACGATCACCCCCGCCGGCCGCTCGCCCAGCGCCCGGGTGAGCGCCTCGGCTTCGACCGCCCGCAGCGCCGCCTCGCCGTGGTCCCGGAGGTAGGCCGCCCGGGTGCAAGCGACGGCGTGGGCGATCAGCGCGTCGAGCACGGCGAACCGCAGCCCGGTGACGCTCGTCAGCAGCCGCCCGACCAGCGCGGTCTCGGCGCCGATGAAGCCGATCAGCGCCACCGGCCGGTCGAGGTGGATGACCGGGTGGGGGTCGTAATAGCTCATGCGGTGGGGATGCGCGGGGGGCGGCGGGGTCGCGGGCGCTATTTGTCGACGAGCTTCTGGAGCTGCTCGATGTTGCGCTCGATGGCGTCCCGATAGCTGGCGTTCGGTTCGAGTTCGCGCCACTTCTTGCAGTTGATGATGGCCAGTCTGAATGACTCCCGCGACTGGTGCAGGACGCATAGCCTCTGATAGGGCAAGTGGCTATCCGGGCGTCTGCGAGCGGCCTCCGCCAATAGCTGAATCGCCCTCTCGGGGTGCGACTTGGTCCTCTTCATGGCTAGAGCGATGAGTCGATCGAAGGCGGTCTGCCTGGATGGCTGGCCCTCTCTTCTCTCCAGCTTCGGATCCCGAGCGACGGCTGGTTGACCTCTCTCGGACTCGATCGGCCGATGGGTGTTGGGTGTTCGAGAGGGGCCGCTTGCTCTCGTCTTCGGCCCGGAGCGAGGCGGCACCTCCCTCGAGCGGCTTTGTGTTGCAATTCGCCGGGCTTGTTGCAGGAGCGCGCGTCCTCGACGCCACATGTCGAACAGCACGAGTTCGCTCATGCGCATGAGAAGGCCTTGTATGGCGTGACCGGTTCGTAGCCGTTCCCCCGACGATGGTGGCGGTGGCTCATCCGGGTCTCGGCCGGCAGGTTGCCGTGCTGACCGATCAACCACGCTCGAAAGCTGGTCTTCGGCCTTTTCGAGGCCCACTCCATCGACTGAAGCGCCCGTGAACGCCCGGTCCGGAGCTCTCTCGTACTTCTCTTGGCGGGGGCTCATGGTCGAGTTCAACGGCGCAATGGCTGCCATCGCCCGAGTGTCCGATCGCCCTGTGGGCCGTCGACGCTCTTCAAGGCTCGGGATGAGAAGTGCGGCCGCTGACAAGACAAGGACACCTCCCACCACGGCGGGAGTGCCTCTCATCGCGCGCCCCCGAACACTGGACGTCGACTCATGAACACAAGTCAGCGCTTGCCGCTCGTCATCATCCCCACAACCCTCCGTGGATGGAGGTCGTGTCACGCCGAGGTTCGTGCCATCGAATAGCGGCGGCAGCAACTGGGGAATCGTATCGGTGTCAGAGCCCGACCCGAGCAGTCCGGTACTCAGGAGCAGTCGGCGAACCTCGGCCATTCCATTGGGGCGGGAAGTCCGGTCTTTGGCCAGGCAGAGCTGGATGAGGCCATTCAGCCGTGGTGGGATGTCCGAAATCGGAGGAGGCACGAGCTCGACGTGGCGTCGGAGTGTCTGCAGGAGGCCATCAGGACTTCGGAAAGGGTTGAAGCCGGCAACGACTTGATAGAGGACCACCCCCAATGAGTAGATATCACTGCGTCCGTCGATGTCCGACTCCCCGCGGAGTTGCTCGGGCGACATGTACGCGGGTGTACCTGTAATGCGTCCTGTTTGCGAGCGGGCCACGCTCTCGCTGTTGATACGTGCCACGCCGAAGTCCAGCACGCGTATGTGCTTGCCCCCATCGGGAGCCGGCTCGACGAAGATGTTGGCCGGCTTCAGATCCCGATGCACGATCCTGGCTGAATGGGCCTCTTCGAGAGCGAGGGCGACTTGGTATGCGATCACAGCGGCCGTCGCTGGCGGCAGCCGTCTCGCCCCTTCCAGGATGGCGTCGAGCGGTTCTCCTCTCAGCAGTTCCATCGCGATGAAGAGGTGCCCATCCTCGGTTGTTCCGGAGGCGAAGACCTTGGCGATGTGACGACTCTCGAGCCGACTCGCTGCCTCGGCCTCGATCTCGAAACGTCGCACCAGATCAGGCTGCATGGCCGCTCGGCGGGCATTCAAGATCTTGATGGCCGTCTCGGGCTCGGCACCATAGACCACACCCATGGCGCCCTGGCCGACGAAGCTCGTCAGAGTCCACTGGGCGACTCGCATGCCGAGAAACGGGTCGATGCGCAGAGGAACATCGTCAACAGGGCAGCGGCTCAGAGGCTCAGCGAATCGCCGCTGACATCGAGGGCAAATATGGCGCACGCCGACACACTATGGTGCGCCGGGCGGCAATGTCATCGCCCATGTTCGGTCTACCCTTCATGCGCGTGCACCGCCAACCACAGCGTCCCGGCCTCGGTCTCCTCCACCCGGTGCGGCCGCCCGGCCGGCAGGTGCACGTGATCCCCCGGCTCCAGCGCCCGCGTCGCCCCGTCCACCCAGAGCACCGCTCGCCCCCGCAGCAGCACCACCCACTCGGCCTGGGTCTGCACGTACAGCTCGCCATCCGGCGCCGCCGAGCTGACGATGCGCTCGATCTGCACCCGGGCCGCCGGGCCCAGCTCGCAGAGCGTCTCGAAGCGCTCGCCGGCGGCGGGCGGATCGGCGTCGGTGAACAGGTTGGGCTGCGCCACGGGGACTCCTTCGCGGGTCGGGTCGGCCGATTGCACCACGAAACGGGCGCCGGGTGCGCGTTGACGTCGCCGCCGCCGGGGGGCACCATCGGGCCGCCGCGGTGCGCGCGGCGCGACGAGGGGAGCGAGCATGAAGGCCGAGGCGCGCGTCGCCCGGGTGCAGGCCCGGCTGAGCGAGGTGCTGGACGAGGCGGTCGCCGTCGAGGCGGTCGAGCCGCTGACCGGGGGCGCGTGCCAGGACAACTTCCGGGTGACCGCCCGGGTGGGCGACGAGGCCCGGGCCTGGTGCCTGCGCAGCGACGCTCGCACCGCGCTGCCGGCCAGCGTGCCCCGGCGGGATGAGTTCGCGGTCATCGAGGCCGCCGTCGCCGCCGGGGTGCCGACCGCGCCGGCGCACTGGCTGAGCCCCGATCTGATGCGGTCGGGCGGGGACGCCTACTTCCTCGACTGGGTCGACGGCCAGGCCATCGGGGCCCGGGTCACCCGCCACCCGTCGCTGGCGAAGGCCCGCGAGGTCCTGCCCGAGCAGCTCGCCGAGGCGCTGGCCCGCGTCCACACGATCACCCCCGAGAGCCACCCCGATCTGCCCATCGGGCGCCCGCCGTTCGACGATCCCGACCCCGCCCGGTGCGCGCTGGCGTTCGTGGCTCGCATGCTCGACGGCCTCGACGCGCCCCGCCCGGCGAGCGAGCTGGCGCTGCGCTGGCTGCGGGCCCACGCGCCGGCCCCCGCCGCGCGGGTGCTGGTGCACGCCGACTTCCGCACCGGCAACTTCATGGTCGGCCCCGAGGGGCTGCGGGCGGTGCTCGACTGGGAGTTCACCCACTTCGGTGATCCCATGGAAGACATCGGCTGGCTGTGCACCCGCGACTGGCGCTTCGGCTGCGTCGACCGGCCGGTGGGCGGCCTCTGCGATCGGGATCGCTTCTACGCGGCCTACGAGGCGGCGAGCGGGCGGGCGGTCGATCGGGCCCGGGTGCGCTGGTGGGAGATCTGCGGCAACCTGCGGTGGGGCGTGGCCGCCGCCTTCCAGGGCAAGCGCTTCGCCGAGGGCGAGCCCGAGTTCGAGTTGCTGGCCATCCCCCGCCGGGCGGCCGAGATGGAGTACGAGGCGCTGCGCCTCATCGAGCTGGCCGAGGCCGGCGAAGGGGGGCGGTGATGCAGGACGCACCCGATCGCGACACGCTGCTGGCCAACGTGGCGCTGTTCCTGATGGCGCAGGTCGAGCCGGCGCTCAAGGCCCACCCCGGCGGGCGGGGGCTGGCCTTCCGCACCCGCATCGCGGCGCACCTCATCGCCACGGTGGGCCGCGAGCTGGGCCACGAAGAGACCCACGACGCGGCCGAGCTGGCCCGGTTGCAGGGGTTGCTCGACGCTTCGCCGTCCGACCCGCCGCCGGTGGGCGCCGCCCGTCGGGCGGCCATCGCCGCGCTGCGCGGCCGGCTGGCGAAGGCATTGCGGGATGATGCCATCGACCTCGACACCGACGCCGTGCGCGCCGGTCTGATGCAGACCCTGCGCGAGCAGCTCGAAGTCATCCAACCCCGCTTCGACACCCGCATGGCATGGGACGGGGACGACCCCGTGAAGCCTCAGGAGCAGGCATGACCGATTGGATGTTGACCCCCGAGCTGTCGGCCCTGCGGGCCCGGATCCGGGCGGTGATCGACGAGCGGGTCATCCCCGCCGAGCAGACGATCCTGGCCGAAGACCGGGCGGGTTCGCGGGAGACGCTGAAGGCGATCCAGGCCGACGTGCGCGCCCGCGGGCTGTGGACCCCCCACCTGCCGAAGGACTTCGGCGGCCTCGGCCTGGGGGTCATGGGCATGGCGGCGCTCTTCCGCGAGATGGGGCGCAGCCCGGTGGGGGCCAAGGCGTTCAACTGCGACGCGCCCGATCAAGGCAACATGGATCTGCTGCTCAAGGCGGGCAGCGCGGCCATCAAGGCGCGGTACCTGCGCCCGCTGTGCGCGGCCGAGATCACCAGCGCGTTCTGCATGACCGAGCCCGCGCCGGGGGCGGGGTCCGATCCGTCGAACCTGCGCACCACCGCCCGCCGGGACGGGGACGGCTGGGTCATCGACGGCCACAAGTGGTACAGCACCGGCGGGGAGAACGCGGCGTTCCTGGTGGTGATGGCCCGCACCAGCGACGATCCGCGCAGCGGGGCGACGATGTTCGTCGTCGATCGCCACGCCGAGGGCGTCGAGTACGTGCGCCGCATCCCGGTCTTCGCCCCCGACGTGCTCGATCACTTCGAGGGCGAGTTCAAGTTCCACGGGGTGCGGGTGGGGGACGACGCGCTGCTCGGGGCCGAGGGGCAGGGGTTCCTGCTCGCTCAGCGGCGGCTGGTGCCGGCCCGGCTGACCCACTGCATGCGCTGGCTGGGGCTCGCCGCGCGCACGCTGGAGATGTGTCGGGACTACGTCGGCGCCCGAGAGAGCTTCGGCAAGCGGCTGGTCGAGCATCAGATGATCCAGGTGATGATCGCCGACGCCGCCCGGGACATCCACAGCGGCAACCTGATGACGCTGCACTGCGCCCAGATGCTCGAACAGGGGTTGGAGCGCGAGGCGCGGCCCTACTCGTCGATGGCCAAGACCCACGTCGCCCGCACGCTGTGCCGGGTGCTGGACGACGCCATCCAGATGCACGGCGGCCTGGGCTACAGCGAGGATCTGCCCTTCACCCACTGGTATCGCTCGGCGCGGGCGGCGCGCATCGCCGACGGCCCGGACGAGGTGCACCAGATGGTGGTCGCCCGGGACTTCGTGCGCGGCCGGCTCGATCTGCTGGTCTGACGCTCGGCCGGGCTCAGACCGCGAGGCCTTTCTCTTCGCGCTGGGCCTCGAGGCCCTCGGCGACCGCCGCGGCCCGCTTCACCGCCGGGCGCTCGGCGATGCGCGCGACCCAGGCCCGGGTCTGCGGCAGCTCGGGCACGGTCACCCCGGCGCCCTCGAGGTAGCGGAACCCGCCCGACACCCACGGGTGCAGCATCATGTCGGCGATGCTGTACGCCCCGGCGACGTAGTCCCGTGTCTGCAACGCGGCCTCGAGCACTTCGAACAGGCGGAACGACTCCCCGAGATAGCGCTCGATGGCATAGTCGAGCTTCTCGTCCCGCCTCGCGAAGTGACCCCACTGGCCCAGCATCGGGCCGACGCCGCCCACCTGCCAGAAGACCCAGCCCATGACCTCGGCCCGGGCGGCGGGATCGGTGGGCAGGAAGCGGCCGCTCTGCTCGGCGAGGTGCAGCAGCATCGCCCCCGACTCGAACACCCGGAACGGCGTATCGCCCCGGCCGTCGACCATCGCCGGGATGCGGCCGTTGGGGTTGATCGCGAGGAAGGCGTCGCGGTGTTGATCGCCGGCGCCGATGTCGATGGGATGCACCGCGTAGGGCAGGCCCAGCTCTTCGAGCAGGATCAGCGGCTTGATGCCGTTGGGGGTGTTCCAGGCGTAGAGGTCGATCATGGTCGCTCCAGGGCGTTGGATGGCCCAGGGACGACGCCCCGGGCGACCTCCCGGTCGCGGGCCATTGAAATGTCACGGTGATTGACCCGGCCGGCCACCATGCGCAGGATGGCATCACATTGTCCCGAGGAGGCGAATCGATGAACCGCATGTGCAAGATGGCGCTGGCCGCCGTGGCGCTGGTCGTGGCCGGCTGCTCGATCGACACCGTCGACGACACCGACGTCAACGAGGAGAAGCTGTGGGGCGACTATCAGGTCGTCTACGACGACGGCGAGCTCGATCTGCGCTACTACGCCCAGCTCCGGCTCGGGGGCTCGACCGGCACGACCATCCGGCTGAGCGAGGGCAGCCTGGCGATCGACGGCAAGTCGATGCGGCTGGTCGACGGTGAGGATCAGGTGATCAACGTCACCGGCACCTTCTACCGCCTCGAAGAGTCGACCGACGCCCCGCCGTCGACCCACACGTTCACCTGGACCCGCAGCGACGGCAGCGCGTTCGACAACACCATCGAGACGGTGGCGGCCTTCACGGTCGCCGAGCCGGCAGCGGGCGCGGCACTCACCGGCGGCGATCTGGCGGTGCGGCTCGACGGGCCGCCGCTGGGCGGCAACGAGCACTATCGGGTGACGGTCGACGCGGTCAACCGCGCCGGCGAGGGTCAGGTCAGCTCGCTGAGCGAGACGACCCAGTCCGGCGAGCGGGTGGTCTTCCCCGCCGACGACGTGGAGAAGCTGCCGCCGGGGCGGCTGATGATCCGGGCCCGTCGGGTGTGGGCCGGCGCCCCGCAGTCGGGGCACGAGATCGAGGGCGGCAAGCTGACCTCGATCCGCATCGCGCCCGACGTCGAGGTGAATCTGACCCTGCCGGGCACCTGAGCCGGCGGGCTGCGAGCCCGGGCAGCGCGTTCGACCAGCGACTCAGGGCAGCGGGATCTTCCCGGTCAGCGTGCGGGCCACGTAGCGCCCGATCTGGACCCGGGCCTCGCGGGTGAGCTGCTTGAAGCGGATGCCGAGGCCGTTGGGCGGGCCGCCCTCGCTGCGGCTCATCCGGCGCACGAGGCCCCGGGCGTTGACCGATCGGCCCCCGGGCAGTTCGAAGAACACCTCCACCGCCTCACCCACCCCCAGCGCGTGCTGGGTGCCGACGAAGATGCCATCGACGCTGATGTCCCGGCTGAAGCCGGTGAAGAACCGATCGCCGGCCTCGAGGCCGACCCGCACGCCGAGCGGGGCCCGGGGCGCGGACTCCTCCTCCGGCTCGGCGGCGGGGGGTCGGGGCGCGGCGGGGGGCAGGGGACGGGCCGGCTCGAGCGGGCGCCCCTGGCGTCTGCGGCGCATCAGCTCGGGCAGCCGGTCGGGATCGCCGGCGCTGCGGTCCGAGATGTCGAGGTCGGCCCACGGATCGGCGCCCAGGGCCCCGGCGAGCGCGGCGAAGCGATCGGTCACCCGCCGGCGCTCGTCGTCGGCCGGGGCCTCGAGGTCGTCGAGGGCCGCGTCCAGCTCGTCGCGGGCTCGGGCCCTGTGCAGCGCGTCGGCCAGGCTGGCCGATCGGCGGGTGGGCGCGGCCGGCGCCGAGCGCCAGTCATCGCCCCGGTCGGGGTCGGGCAGGGCGGCGGCGGACGGCAGCACCAGGGGCGCGGGCGCGCTGCGGGGGATCGGCGCCCCCGAGGGCCCGGTGAGGCCGCCCCAGGCGTCGTCGAGCATCACGTCGTCGAGGGCGTCCTCGACCGCCGCGCCCAGCGCCTGATCCGACGCGTCGCTCAGCCCGCCCGGGTGCCGGGGCATGGCGTCGGCGGCGGGTGACTCGGCGACCACCCGGCGCAGTCCGCCGTCCTCGGTGACGCTCGACCCGCCCCCCGCCTCGGGGTCGGGCCCCCCACTCTCGGACGTGCCATGAGCGTTCGGTGTGCCACCTCGGGGGGCGGGTATGCCATCCCGAGAGTCAGGTGAGTCATCCGGCGCGCCACGAATGCCATCGCCCATGTCGCCCACGGCGCGGGGCGCGACGCCCGCGCCGTGCAGGAAGGGGCGGTCGTCGGCGAGTCGGGCCTCGGCCGGATCGGCGGGACCGGTCGCGGGGCGGTCGACCGAGCTGTCGGGGAACGCGTCCAGCGCCCGGGGCGGGGGCCAGTCGAGGCCCGTCAGGCAGGTCTCGCCGAAGCCGTCGTCGTCGGGGAAGTCGACGTCGGCGTCGAAGGCGCCCCCGCCGGCGTCGGCCAGGGCCGCCTCGAAGTCGAAGCCCGAGTCGGCCGGGGGGCGGGCGCCGACCGCCGGGCCGGGCGGCTGGCTCTCGGAGGCCGTGGAGCCCGCCGTGGCGCCCTGGGGCCCGCTCATTCGGGGCGCGGGGGCGGGCAGGGTGACCTGGGGTGACTCGAACGGGTTGCGGATCGCGGGGTCGATCAGCGCGGCGCCGAAGTCGGTGGGCACGTGATCGAGGTCGTCCTCGGGCGCGGGCGTGGGCTCGGGCGGGGCCGCGTCGGGCGCGCGCTGCTCGGCCAGAGGGCGGGGGCCCCAGCCATCGGCGCCGGGATCGGGCGGGGCGGGCAGCAGGCTGCCGCCGGGCGGGCTCGCCAGCGGGTCGTAATTCGAGCGGGGCTGCGCCGTGGGGCGATCGGTGATGCGGATGGCCGGGGGCGGCTCGGGCTCGGGGCTGGCCGGCGCAGGCTCGGTGAACGGGCCGTCGGCGAACGCGGCCTCGAGGTCGGCGTCGAGGCTGTCCGACACCTCGCCCTCGGCGTCGGGGCCGCTGCGGGCGAAGGCGTCGTCGAGGGCCGCCTCGAACCCCCGCGTCGCCTCCCCGAGCAGCTCGACCGGGGGATCCTCCATCGAGTCCGCGCCGAGCGGGGCGGCGATCGCGAAGGCCTCCTCCATGTCGACCCCGTCCAGCTCGCCGGTCTCGAGGGCCGGCCGGCTCGGCTCGCCGCGGGCCTCGGGGTCGGTCGAGCCATCGACGGTGGAGGGCGCGGGGGGTGGCCCGTCGTCGGACGACTCGTCGAACGGGTCGTCGAGCATCAGCATCTCGAAGCTCTGGTCGGCGCCGTCGGCCGCGGGCGCCGGCTCGGGCTCGGGCGGGCGGGGCGCCGCGAGCCCCGGTCCGAGTGGGCCGGCGTCCTCGTCGAACGACCAGTCGGCGTCGGGCAGCGCCGGCCCCTGACCGGTCACGTGGTCCACGAAGCCGAACGGGGCGTCGAGGCTGTCGTCGAAGTCGTCGAACGCGTCGAACGGATCCTCGACCACCTCGATGATGCTGGTGCGGGCGGTCGACGGGCGCCGGCGCTCGACCAGCATCGCGACCTCGTTGCCCAGGCCGGTGGCCTCCCACTCCAGCAGCGAGTCGGCCTCGTCCAGCGCGTCGATCGACGCCTCGACCCCGTCGTCATCGGCGGCCGGCGCCGGGGGCGGATCGCTGGGGCGGCCCAGCCACCGGGCGAGCACCTCCTCGCCGGCCTGCTCGTCGTCGGCCTCCACCTCGATCTCGATGTCGACGTCGAGCCGCTCGTCGGTCTGCGGGTCGCGCATCAGGCTGCGCGGGCGGCGTCGGGGGCTGTCGTCGTCCGACTCGGCGCCCGCGGGCGGATCGGTCTCCGGGGGGAGGGGCGCGGCGACCTCGAAGTCGTCGATGCGGGCCGCCTCGACCGTGCGGGTCGCGCTGGGGCGGCGCGGGGGGCGGGCGAGCTCGCCGACGAGGGTGTCGAGCGGGCCGCTCTCGCCGTCGAACGCCGCCCGCAGCGCGTCGTGATCGATGGGCGACGGGGTCTCGGGCGCCCCGGCGGCCTGTGGGGCGGGCCGGGCGAGCGCCTGAGCCCGGGGGTCGGTCGGCGGCTCGGCGCGCGGGGTCTCCGGGCGGTCGTCGTCGCCGTCGGCCAGCAGCCGCCCGAGCAGCATCGCCTCCTGCTCGACCCCCGCGGCGGGGGCGGCGTCGGCCGGCAGCGGGCGCAGCGGGCCGGTGGTGCGCCGGTCGCCCAGCGCCCGAGCGACCACCCGGGACAGCTCGGCCGGGTTCAGCTCGCTCACCTCGTCGGCCAGCGTGCGATGCAGCCGATCGCGGAGGGCGGCCAGCGCCCGGTCGTCGTCCTCCACCCGATCGAGCCGGGCCCGCCAGTCGGCGAGGCTGTTTTCGAAGGCGTCCACCGCCGCCCGGCGGATCTCGACGGCCCGGGCCCGGGCGGCGAGCACGGCGCCGAACCGGCCCAGCGTATCCTCGGGGATCGCGCGGCCGAGCGCGGCCGCGCGGGATGCGAGGCTGTTCCATTCGGCCCGGGCCCGGCGCTCCCGCTCGTGCTGCTCCGCCTCGGACTCGGCGAGTCGCCGCGCGCGCGCGGCCATCCCGTCGACGGCCAATCTCACCTCCCCGTCTCCGGCGAGAAGGTAGCACGGGCGGGGGTCACGGTCGAAGCGGGCGATAGGGGTGCGCTGGCCCGGAGGGGGCGGTTATCCTGCGGCCGTTCGGGGCCCCGGTGGCTCCGGTGGCACACGGGGAGATGCATTGAGCGAACGTGGGACCGCCCGGTGGAGGTCGTGGCTTCGAGGCGCGGGGGGAGCGGCCGCGGCCCTCGCGCTGTCGCTGATCGCGGGTTGCCTGCCGGCCCTCGAAGACGAGTGCAGCCGCCCGAGCGACTGCGACCCGGGCCTGACGTGCGTCGGGGGGGTCTGCGCGCCGCTGCCGGGCGTGTTCGGCGACGGCGGCGAGGGCGAGGGGGAGGGCGAAGGTGAAGGAGAGGGCGAAGGGGAAGGCGAGGGCGAGGGCGAGGGCGAAGGTGAAGGAGAGGGCGAAGGGGAAGGGGAGGGGGAGATCGCCGAGGCGTGCAACGGCGTCGACGACGACGCCGACGGGCAGACCGACGAGGCGGCGCCGTGCCCCGAGCGCACCGGGCGGCCGGGGGCCTGCGCCGACGGGCGGTGCGTCTACGACTGCGGCGATGTCTTCGACGCGAACGGCGATCCCACCGACGGCTGCCAGCGGGGCTGCGTCGGCGACGGGGCGGTCAGCACGCGATCCCGCGGGGTGCCCGTCGACGATCAGGCCCTCGCGTTGGCCGCCACCGCCGACGGCTGGGCGGTCGTGTGGCGCTTGGCGCCCACCGGCCTCGGCCGCGGCTTGCAAGCGCTGGTCGTCGGCGAGGCCGACGCCAACACCGTGCCCGTCGTGGGCAACGAGCAGGGCCAGTTCGGCCCGCCCGCGGCGCTGTTCGCCGGGGGTCGGCTCATCGTCGCCGCCGCGGTGGAGCGGGCGGTCCCACCGCTGGCCACCGCGACGCTGATGGTGATGGGGATCGACGAGGATGCCCGGCGTCTCATGGGGCTCCGGGGCCCGGTCGGGGGGCAGGCGAGCCGGCCGAGCGTCGCCCGGCGGGGCGCGGTGGTGGCGGTCGTGGCCGACATCACCCGCAACGTCCCGGCGGTCAGCGGCCCGATGGCCTGGGTCGGTGAAGAGGTGGACGCCGGCGCGACGGTGGATCTGGTCGGTGTGGGTCCGACCGGCCTGCCGAGCGGGGTGCCGCTCCAGGCGTTCTCCACCGCCGGGGGCTTCGGCGTGCTGCGGCTCTCGGGCGCCGCCGACGATGTGCGGTCGATGCTCGTCGACCAGCGGTTCGGCGACGACGGCACGTCGACCGCCGCGTCGAGCCGAGCCCTCGACGCGCCGCCCACCTGGCTGTCGCTCGATCGGGAGAGCCGCCGGTGGGTGATGCCCCGGCCGACGGGCGACCTGCTGGTGGGGCAGCTCGACGCGACGGGGGCCGGGTTCGACACCCTCGACGCCCGGCCTCAGCCGCTCGCCGGGCTGGAGCCCGTCGCCATCGAGCTGCCCGGCGGCCCGGCGATGGTCTATGCCGACGGGGGCGCGGTGCGGGTCGCGCTGTGGGATGGGGAGGCCGGCGTCTGGTCGGAGGCGACGCTGGCCGAGGGCGAGGCGTCGGTCCTCGCCCTGGCCGCCACGGCGGTCGGTGATCAGGTGCGGGCGGTCTGGGTGCGGGCGGGCGAGGACGGGCAGGCCGACGAAGAGACCGGCGACCTGCGGGCGGTGGCCGACACCTGTCATTGACGGGGCTCGAGGCGGTCGCGCGCGATGATGACGAATCCATGATGCGCCGCAGGTCCCATCGCGTGGCACGATGAGCGCGATGCTCTCGCCCGATCCCATCCGGCGCGCGCGCCGGGCCCGGTGGACCGCGCGGGCTGCGCTGCTCGCGCTGCTCGCGCTGGCCGCCCTGGCGGGCTGCGGCGGGGCCCGCAAGGCCAGCGTCGAGAGCCCGGCGCCCGATCCCGGCGAGGCGGCCCGACCGAGCGGGCTCGGCCCGCTGGCCATCTTGATCGAGCCTCCGCCGCCTCCGGTCCTGAGACCGTTCTCGGTCAACCCCACCGTCGCGGTCGCCGCCCGCCCGGGCGTCGCCTTCGCCCCCCTGTCCGACGCCACGGCCTACGCCGCCGCCCGCCGCCGCATGGCCCACGGGCAGTGGCCCGACGCGCGCCCGGAGGCCTTCGTCGACGCGCTCGCCGACGACGGCCCCGGCCCGGTCCTGCGCAGCGCCCTGGCCCCCAGCCCGCTGCGGCCGGGCTACCACGGGCTCCGGATCGCGATCGCGCCCCCGGCCGGGTCGCCACCGCCGCTGGCCGTCGTGGTCGTCGAGGCCCGCCGGGCGCTGACGGGGCCGGCGCGGGTCGCCCTGAGCGCGCTCGCCGCGGCCCCCGACGGCCCGCCCCGGGTGGCGCTCCTCGTGGCCGGCGAGCGCCCCGTCTGGGCCTGCCCGCCCACGCCGCGGGCCGACGTCGATCGCTGGCGGGCGGCGGTCGACGCGCTCGATCTGGCCGGACCGGCAGACGTGCCCCGGGCCCTCGCCGCGGCCCGGGCGCGCTTGCCCTCGGGGGGCGTGGTCGTCCTGCTCGGCGAGGGGCCGGCCCGTGATCCGGCGGGGCATCCGGTGGCCCGGGTCGCGCCCGACGCGCCGCCGACGGCCTTGATCGACGCGGCGCGGCGGCGCCTGTGGGCCGATGACGTGCGGGTCGAACTGAGCCTCGACGCCCGGCGGGTCGAGCGCTATCGGCTGGTGGGCTTCGACGGCGGTGGGGCCGGGGGGCCGGGCGGCGCGCTGTGGGCCGGCCGGCCGACCGCGGCGCTGATCGAGGTGCTGCTGGTCGACGGCGGGGGTGAGGCGGGGGAGGCCCTGGGCGTGGCGCGGATCCGGGGGCGGGCGGCGGACGGCTCGACTCGGGTGGTGACCGCGGCCGTCGATCCTCCGCGGACGCCCGACCCCCGCGCCGCGCGGGCTGGGTTGGCGGCGGCGGTGGCCGAGAAGCTGCGCGGGGCGTGGTGGCCCCGGGCGATCGGGTGGGCGGCGCTGGCCGAGCGCGCCCGGGTGATCGAGCCCCGAGGGGGCCCGCTCGGGTGGTGGATCGAGCGGGCGATGGCGCTCGACCGCCGCCCCGATCGCTTCGTCGAGCACGGCCCGGTCGAGGCCATGGATCCCCACGCGGTGCCCGTCCTGCGGGGTTCGCCGTGAGCCGCCGCATCGCCGCCGCGCTCGTGCTCCTGGCCGCGGTCGGCTGGGGCTTGTGGACGCTGCACGGGGTCTTCGCGGAAGAGCGTCGGGCGGCCAACGCCGCGGTGGACGCTCGCCGCCGGGTCCTCGATCGCCACGCGGCTGACGGCTTCGAACGCCGCCTCGCCCGGCGGCTGGCGCAGGCTCGGATCCGGATCGAGGCGGCCCTGCGCGACCCGCTGGCCCCGATGGACGGGCTCCACGCGCGGCAGAACGGGCGGTCGCTGGTGCCCCCGGCGGTTCGGCATCCGCCGCGGACGCGCCCTGCGCCCGGCGGCGGGCCGGTGGGGCTGGCCCTGCTCGAGCGGCTGTCCGATCCGGCGCAGCGCCCGACGGCGGCGGATCCGTGGGGTGCCCGGCTGCGGCTGCGGGCGACCTTGATCGACGCCGTCGCGACGGGCGAGGCGCCGGCCATCGAGACGGCGATGCGGGCCTTCCTCGGCCACCGCCTGCGGTACGTGCTGGCGCCGAGCCGCGAGATCCCCAGCACGCTGGCGGTCATCCGGTGGTTCGCCGACGCGGCCGACGCCGACCCCCGGCTGCTGCGGGCGGTGCTGCACGACGGCTTCGACGGTCCCGACGGCGGCGTCGAGGGACTGCAACGGGCGCTCCTGCGCCACCGGGGGGTGTTCTCGAAGGCCGACTTCGTCGGGCTCGCCGAGGCCATCCGGGCCCTGTCCGCCCGGGGCGAGGTGCCCCGCGACGCCTTCGTCCGCGCCCTCGACCCGGCGCCGCCCCCGCCGATCCCCCCCGATCCGGTCGCGCCGACGCTGGTGGCCGACGGGGCGTGGTACGCCGCCCCCGACCCCGAGCGGCCGGGCCGCGTCGACGCCACGCGCATCGACGCCGAGGCCGAGCGGGCCGCCCTGGAGGACGAGATGCGGCGGGGCGCTCTGCTCGAAGCCGACGAGGCGCTGCTGTTCGACCCCCGGGCGCCGGTCCCGATCGCGGTGGCCTCGCCCGATTGGATCGAGCGCCCGGCCCGGGCCCGGGCCACCTGGCGGCTGAAGGTGGGGCTGCTGTGGTCCTGCGCGCTGCTGGCGGTGGCGGTGGTGGCGCTGGTGCTGCTCGACGTGCGCCGGCGGCGGCGGTTCGTCGAGCTCAAGAACGACTTCATCGCCGCCGTCAGCCACGAGCTGCGCACCCCGCTGGCCGCGATCCGGCTGATGGCCGAGACCCTCGAGCGGCGGCTGGTCGACGTGCCCCGAGCCCGGGACTACCCGGCTCGCATCGTGCGCGAGGTCGATGGACTGGGCTTCCTGGTCGAGAACCTGCTGTCGTTCAACCGCATCGACAAGGGCCGCTGGGTCGCCCGGCGGCGGCCGGTGGCGCTGGCCGAGGTCGTGCACCGCATCCGGGACGGTGTCGAAGCGGCGTTCGAGCGCCCGATCACCTGGGAGCTGGCCGGCCTCGACCGCCGGGTGCAGGCCGATCCGGCGCTGCTGGAGCTGATGCTGGCCAACCTCGTGCGCAACGCGGTGCAGCACTCGACCGGCGCCCTGCGGCTGGCGATCACCGCGGCGGGTGGCGGGCCGGTCACGCTGCGCATCGCCGACGACGGCCCGGGCATCCCCGAGGAGGCCCGGCGGCACGTCTTCGAGGCGTTCTACCGGGGCCCGGCCCGCACCAGCCGGGGCAGCGGGCTGGGGCTGGCGCTGTGCCGGCGCATCGCCCGGCTGCACGGGGGGCGCATCGCGCTGGCGGCGACCGGACCCGAGGGCACGACCTTCGAGGTGGAGCTGCCGGCGGCGGACGACGAGAGGAGCGAGGCGTGAGCGATGGCGGCCGCCTGCTGGTGGTGGAAGACGACGACAACCTGCGCATGGCGCTGCGGGACAACCTCGAGGACGAGGGGCACGCGGTGGTCGAGGCGCCGACCCTGGCCGCGGCCGAGGCGGCGGTCGCCGGGCGGCCGTTCGACCTGATCGTGCTCGACGTGATGCTGCCCGACGGCGACGGCTACACCTGGTGCCGCCGCCTGCGGGCCGGCGCGCTGGGCGGCGCCCGGGCGGTGCCGGTGCTGATGCTGACCGCCCGCAGCCTCGAAGACGATCTGGTGACCGGCCTCGACGCCGGGGCCGACGACTACCTGACCAAGCCCTATCGCCTGCGCGAGCTGCTGGCCCGGGTCCGGGCGCTGCTGCGCCGCCCGTCGGCGCCCGCCGAGCCGAGCGATCGGGGGCCGGACCGGGTGCCCTTCGGCCGCTTCACCCTCGACCGCCTCGCCCGCACGGTGACCGGCCCCGAGGGCCCGGTCGGGCTCACCCGCACCGAGTTCGACCTGCTGGCGTGGCTCTCCATCCACCCCGGGCGGGCCTTCGATCGGGACAGCCTGCTCGACGCGGTGTGGGGCGAGGTGGTCGTCGACCCCCGGACCGTCGACAACTTCGTCTCGAACCTCAAGAAGAAGCTCGGCTGGCGCCGGGGCCTCGACTGGCGCATCGCCACGGTGCGCGGGGTGGGCTATCGCATGGAGATCGACTGACCGTGGCGGTGCTCGCGCTGCATGGCTTCACCGGGGCGGGGGATGACTTCCGCCCGGTGGCCGACCCCGACTGGCTCACGCCGGATGTCATCGGGCACGGCGCCGTCGCCCCGCGGGCGCTCGCGCCGTATGCCATCGACGCCGAGGCGGCCCGGATCGGGGCGATGGCACCGCCGGATGCCTTGCTCATCGGCTACTCGATGGGCGGGCGGCTGGCGCTGACGCTGGCCGCGCGGGCGCCGGGTGTCATCCGGGGGCTGGTGCTCATCGGCGCGACGCCGGGCATCGAGGACGCCGCCGCCCGCGCAGCCCGGCGGGCGGACGACGGGGCGCGGGCCGATCGGATCGAAGCCATCGGGGTGCCGGCTTTCCTCGACGCGTGGCAGCGGGTCCCGATCATCGCCAGTCAGCGACGCATCCCGGCCGACGTGCGGGCGGCGATGCGGGCCCGGCGGCTGCGACACCGGCCGTGGGGGCTGGCCAACAGCCTGCGGGGCATGGGCGCCGGCGCGATGCCATCGCTGTGGCATCGGCTGTCGGCCATCCCGTGCCCGGCGCTGCTGGTCACCGGGGCCGAGGATGAGAAGTTCGATGGCATCGCCGACGCCATGGCCCGGGCGATGCCACGCGCCGAGCGGGCGGTCATCGGCGGGGCGGGGCACTGCGCTCACCTCGAGCGGCCGGATGCCTTCCGGCGGGCCCTGGCGGATTGGCGAGGCCGGACGGGGCTGTGAGCCCGGCCCCATGACCCTTCAGCGGCGGCGGCGCCAGCCGGCGAGCACCCCGAGCAGGATCAGGCCGCCGAGCGGGCTGTTCTCGGGGCCGTCGCCCGCGTCGCACACACAGCCGATGGCGGTGCCCCGGCTGCCGCTGCTGCCGTCCTCGTCCTCGCCGCCCGCGCCGCCGCTGCCGCCTGCGCCGCCGTCCCGGACGACCACCCCCGCGTCGGGGTCGACCACGACGACGCACGGCGCGGGGTCGGTGTCGTCGCAGTCGTCTTCGGCGCACAGGCCGTCGTCGTCCTCGTCCACGCAGGGGCACCCGTTGGCCCCCGGCCCGCCGACCGCGGGGTCGGCGTCGTCGCAGTCGACCTCGACGCAGATGCCGTCGTCGTCCGCGTCCTCGCAGCCCTCGCAGCCCTCGTCGGCCGCCCCGTCGCAGTCCTCGTCCACGTCGTTGCCGCAGCGCTCGGCGGCCCCGGGGAAGCGGTCCGGGTCGTCGTCGGCGCAGTCCCGCTCGACGCAGACCGCGTCGCCGTCGGCGTCGATGCAGCTCGGGCAGCCCTCGTCGATGTCGCCGTCGCAGTCCTGGTCGGCCCCGTCACCGCAGATCTCGTCGATGCCCGGCCGGCGGCCCGGATCGCCGTCGTCGCAGTCGTCCTCGGCGCAGGCCCCGTCCCCGTCGCCGTCCTCGCAGCCGCAGCCCTCGTCGGCCCGGTCGTCGCAGTCCTGGTCGATCTCGTCCCCGCAGATCTCCCGGGCCCCGGGGCCGACCGCCGGATCGCGGTCGTCGCAGTCGTCCTCGGCGCAGGCGCCGTCGTCGTCGATGTCTTCGCACGGCTGCTCGCAGCCCTCGTCGGCCCGGTCGTCGCAGTCCTGATCGACGAAGTCGCCGCAGATCTCGTCGGCGCCGGGGTTCGACGCCGGGTCGCCGTCGTCGCAGTCTTCGGCGGCGCAGGCCCCGTCCCCATCGGCGTCCCGGCAGCCGAGGCACACCCCGAACGTCTCGCCGGCCTGCGCGAACAGCTCGCAGTTGCCGTCGGGGCAGTCGGCGCCGTCCTGGCAGGTCGGCTGGCAGATCTCCTCGCCGTCGTCCCCCGCGCAGAAGCTGCCGTCCGCGCACGAGAGCACGCTGGGGTCACACGGGCGCCCGAGCCCCACGCCCTCGCTCTCTTCGCAGTAGGTGCCGCCCCACGGGTGGGGCAGGCAGGCGGTGTCGGCGGGGCAGTTGCCTCCGGTCAGCCGGCAGCCGTCGGACGGCACGCACGCCAGCCAGGCGCCGCCGCAGTTGTTCCGCATGCACTCGTTGTAGTCGGGATCGTCCACATCGCAGGCCTGGGCGCACTCGGCGAGGTCGTTGTAGGCCACCTGCCCCCCGCCGCTGGTGCGGTTGTAGCAGTCGAAGCCGCAGTCCTGGTCGGGGCAGCCCTGGAGGCAGTCGAGCAGGCCCTCGCAGTCGAGCAGATCTTCGGGCGGCTCGACGACCCGCTCCTCTTCGCAGGCGGTCACCTCGTCGGCGCACGCGCGCTCGAGGCAGGCGTTGTAGTCGGCCGCCCGCTGGCAGTTCTGATCGCCGCACCCGATGACCGCGGTGTACAGCCGGCTGCCGTTGACCGTGCCTTCGAGCAGGCAGTCGGTGAAGCAGTTGCTGTCCCGGCACTGGCTCACGCAGCCGGCGACCGAGAGGCAGGTGTTGCCGCACAGGCCGTTGTCGCACACCCCGTCGGCCGCGCAGGCCGCGTCGCAGAAGCAGAGGCCGTCGTCCGCGCGGCAGTTCTGGTCGTCGCCCATCGTATCGCGGATCCAGCTCAGGTAGCCGTCCACCCGCGACTGGAGCGAGAGGTCGAGGCAGATCGGCTCGCCGCCCACGCTGCTGTTGACCCCGATGACCCGCCACTCGCCCCCGATCTGCGCCAGCCCCGGGCCGCCGGAGTCGCCGAAGCAGACCCCGCTGCCCGCGTGGTCGCTCTGGTACATCAGGTCGAAGACCGACTCCAACTCGAGGGTGGTCGAGCGCTTGATCCCCCCCCCGCTCTGGCGGTTGCCGTCGCTCACCCCGTAGCCGACGTAGGTGATGCGATCGCCGATGAGCGGCGCGAGGGCGCCGTCGTAGGGTGCGATGGGCTCGACCCCCTCGACCGGATCGCGCAGCTCGATCAGGGCGATGTCGTAGAAGCCCACGAAGTCGGCCCCGGTGTAGTCCGGGTGCAGGTGGATGCTGCGCGCCTGGTGGAAGCTGCCCGCCGGCCGGTCGCCGCGGCCGGTCGGGTTGGCGTCCGCGCCGCGGTAGAAGTAGATGATGTCCGGCTGCACCGGCACCCCCTGCTCGCGCAGGCCCTCGGTGCAGTGGGCCGCGGTCAGCACCCACGTCGGGCTGATGAGGGTCGCGCTGCAGAATGAGCCGAAGTATTGCCGCTGGAGCTCGAAGGTCAGCGCGCCGACGGCGGGGAAGCCGGCCTCCCGCTCGCCGCCGACGATGGGGGTCGTCGAGCTGTGCACGGGCGGAGGCGGCTCCGGCTCGCTGCACCCGGCGAGGTGCAGCGCGAAGAGCGCGAGGGCGGTGGACAGGCGGCGCATGAGCAGACTCCCGGGGTCGATGAGCGCCGGGTGTGTAGCACAGCGAGGCCGGTCGGGTCAGGGGGGTCGAGGCCGGCGGGGCGGGGTCAGGTCGGCTTGGGCACCGTGAGCATGTAGCCCCGCCCGCGCACCGAGCGCAGGAAGCGCCCGGCCTCGTCGCCCAGCTTGCTGCGCAGGCGCGAGACCCGCAGGTCCATCGAGCGATCGTGCCCGTCGTAGGGGATGCCCCGCAGCGTGGGGTACAGGAAGTCGCGATCGAGCGTCTCCCCGGCGTGCTTGGCGAAGAGCAGCAGCAGGTCGAACTCGGCCGACGACAGGTCGATGGGCTCGCCGTCGATGGTCACCTCGCGCAGATCCTCGTCGAGGCGGATGGGGCCCGCCTCGAGGATCTCGGTGGTGCCCGGAGCCAGCCGGCGGGTGCGGCGCAGCAGGCTGGTGATGCGGGCGACGAGCAGCCGCTCGACCACCGGCTTCGAGATGTAGTCGTCGGCCCCCGATCCCAGGCCGGCGATCTGATCCTCGTCGTCGTCCAGCCCGGTGAGCATGATCACCGGCACGTCGGAGAACGTGCGCAGGGCCTTGCACGCCTCGATGCCGGTCATCACCGGCAGCATCAGGTCGAGCAGCACGAGGTCGGGGCTGAGCGAGCGGACCGCGTCGACCACCTGATCGCCTCGCTCGACGTGCTCGAGCCGGAAGTCGTGCTTCTCGAGAGCCCGCCGGGTCAGGCGGGCGTCGTAGGCGTCGTCCTCGACGAGGAGGATGATGGGCGCGTCATCCATCGAAGGATCCCTTTCGGCCGCCTCGATGGGCGGGTTTGTATCGAACCGAGGTAACCATCATCGCCCGCTCCGGGCAAGGGGCGTGTGCACCCGGCGGCATGCACGCGACCGCGGTGGGCGGCGGCGCGGGCCCTGGACGGGCGCCGCATCAGCCCGCGGGAGGGTCGGCGTCGCCGCTCGGCCGGGCGTCGACGGGCGCGGCGTCCGCGTCGGGCGCAGTGTCGCCGTCCGTATCGAGTGTACCGTCCTCTGCCCGGATGTCGGCTGCCATGTCTCCGACGATGTCGGCGGTCCCGTCCGACGGGCGGGCGTCCATCGGCGGGTCGGGCACCCGCTCGTCGAGCAGCGGGCCATGGTCCACCGGCGGCGGCTCGCCGTCGGTCATGCGCAGGGGCGTGACGGTGTCGGACAGGCAGCCGCCGAGCGCCGCGGCCGTCAGCAGCGCGGCGAGCGAGAGGTGGGCGGGGGGCGTCACAGGACCAGATACAGCCCGAGATCGAGCGTCTGCATCACCGGATCGCTCTCTTCGATCAGCGGGGTCAGCCACCGCTGGAAGCGCAGCGCCACCCGCAGGTCGATGGCGTCTTCGAGCACCGGCCGCTCGAGCGCCACCCGGGCGAAGCCGCCGAGCGGGGCCAGCCGTTCGCCGAGGTCGGAGTCCCGATCGTCGCGGATCTCCTCGCCGGCGAGGGCCACGTCGAGGCCGCCCCCGACCGTCACCGCGAGGGACCACGGCAGGGCGACCCGCACGTCGAGCGGCACGACCAGCCCATGGCGGATCCACTGGCCGGTGGCGTCGAGCGCGGCGTCGTCGAAGGCGAGCGCGGCGTAGGCGTAGCCCACCCCCAGGCGCAGCCGGAAGCCGTCGATCACCGCCAGCTCGCCGAACAGCTCGGCCGACGCGTGGGCTCCGGCGCCCGGCTCGACGCCGTCGGGCACCGCGCCCCCGACGAGGCCGGTCCCCCCGGCGAGGGCCAGGCCGCCCCACAGCCAGCGGGGCGTCGGCGGGGGGGCGGCGGGGGTGACCGTGCGCGACTCGCCGGCGACCACCTCGACCTCGGCGGTGCGGGGCGCCTCGAGCCCGTCCACCTGCACCTGATGGGTGCCCGCGCGCACCGCGTCGAACGTCGCCGGGCACGGGCGGGGATCGGGCGCGCCCTCGGCGTCGATGCGGGCCACCCCGCCCTCGGGGCACTCGACCACCAGCGCGCCGTAGGCCCGGGCCCGGACCTTCGCGGTCCACTCGGCGGCCAGGGCTCGCTCCTCGTCGTCCCGGGCCAGCGCCTCGAAGCGGGCCAGCGCCGCCAGCGCTTCTTCGGGGCGGTCGAGCTCGACGAGGCATCGGGCCATCATGAACCGCAGCAGCGGGAACTGCGCCTCGCCGTCGGCCCCCAGCTCGCCGGCGACCTCTTCGAGCACCGCCAGCGCGTCGGCCGGCAGGTTCGATTCGAAGAGCCGGCCGGCGGTGTCGAGCCGGGCTTGGATGCGCTCGACGTCGGCCGGCGCCGCGGCCGGCGCGGTCAGGGGGGCTGCGAGCACGGGCAGGGCCCACAGGTACACGGGTCTCATCGTTCTCATCGCTCTCTCTCCCGGATCCAGATCGATTTCATGTGCAGCCGGCCCCGATCCGCGCGGCGGGCGGCGTCCACCGGGCCGGCGTCGGGCAGCCGGGGGCGCGCCGCGGCCCGAGCGCGCGGCGGGACCCGGTGGGGTCGGCGCGCGGCGTCGGGGCCGACATCGAGGGGCAGCCCGTCCGGGGCGACGGCGTCGAGGACGGCGTCGGGTGCGGCGTCGAGGGCGGCGTCGGCCGGGAGCGCGGCGTCCTGCACGACGCGGGCGCGGGCCGCGTCGAGCGGCGCCGCGTCCGGTCGCGGATCGTCTGGGCCGGGCCCGACGAGTAACGCCGCGCCGAGCCCGCCGATGCCCACCAGGCCGGCGGCCCAGCCGGTCCACCGGCGCGCCACCCGGGGCGGCTCGATCGGCACCGTCGGCGCCAGGGTGGGGCCGGTGCCCGTCGACATCAACGTCTCGAGATCGGGCAGAGCCGCCCGCAGCGCCGCCGCGTCGGGGAAGCGCCCTCGCGGATCGCGGGCCATCGCCCGGCGCAGGAAGCCGGCCAGCGCCGGGGGGACGTCCTCGGCCATGCCGGCGAGCGGGTCGTGGTCGGCGTCCAGCTTGAGCAGCAGCGTCTGCTGCACCGTGCCCGCCTTGAACGGGCGGTGCCCGGTGAACAGCTCGCAGGCGATGACCCCGGTGGCGTAGACGTCGGTCCACGGCCCGATGTCCCGCTGGAGCGCCTGCTCGGGGGCCATGTAGCGCGGGGTGCCGGCGGCCAGCGCCGTCGCGTCGCCCTCGTCGGTGAACTTGGCCAGCCCGAAGTCGACCAGCCGCACGAAGTGGGGATCACCGGCCACCGCTTGCAGCATCACGTTGTCCGGCTTGAGATCCCGATGCACGATCGCTTCGCCGTGGGCCGCCTCGAGCGCGTGGGTGATCTGCACGATGATCCGCCGCCGGGCGCGCATGTCGAGCTGATCGGCCAGCGCGCCCAGCGTGCGCCCGTCGCGCACGAACTCCATCACGAGGTAGGGGATGGCGCCGACGACCCCGTAGGCCATCAGGCGCACGATGTGGGGGTGGCTCAGCCGGGCCAGCGCCGCCGCCTCGCGCATGAAGCGCTCGGTGCTGCGCAGGCCGTCGCCGTGATCGGTGAGCATCTTGAGGGCGCCCCGCAGGCCGACCGGCTGCTGCTCGGCGAGGTAGACCGTGCCCACGCCGCCGTGCCCCAGGCGGTTCATCACGAGCCACGCGTCGAACATGCGCCCCACGACGGGATCGGTCGTCGGCTCGCCGACCTCGTCCGCCGGCAGCCGGTGCACGCCGAGCCGGGCGCAGGCGTCGTCGACGCACGGCCGGCGGGCGGGACCCGGGCGCCCGCAGCGCGGGCAGCGACCATCGGTTGCGGCCTGTGGCATCGGCTCCCGGCGCCCCGTCAGCGTGTCGGGCAGGATGCGCCACAAACACCCGTGACGCAAGCAACACGGGCCCCGAGTGATTCCATCACGCGGGGTTTACCCTGATCGGGTCGGATGCGAGACTGCGCCCGGCCAGCAGCGGAGCGCGCGATGCAATGGCTCGAACAGGCGGCGTTGGACGCCATCTACGACGCGGCCGTGGACGCCGACCTCGTCGACCGCGACACCCGGGCGGTGCTGCTCCAGGGCGTCGCCGACGATATCCGGCTGGCGCTGCCCGACCACGCCCGCCCCGATTTGCAGTTCCGCAGCGACTTGCAGCAGCTCAACCGCCCGACGGCCGACGGCGTGCCGCTGCGGGCGTGGCTGGCAGAGGCGGCCGAACTGGCCGAGGGGCGCCCGGCGGCGGCGGTGTTCATCGAGGCGTCGTCCCGACCCGTACCCCCGGCCGGAGGCCCCGCCGACGCGCCCGCCGGGATCGACCCGCCGCCCGACCCCCGCCGGATCGCGATCATCGGCGGCGCGGCGGTGGTCGGGGTGGGCGCGCTCGTGGCCCTGGCGGTGGGCGGCGGTGATCCCTCGCCCGACGGCGGCCCGCCCGACCTCGACCCGCCCGACGCCGTCGTCGACGCCGCGCCCGATCGGCCGCCGCTGCGGCTGCCCCTCGCGGTGCGGGTCGCCGAGGCCAGCCGCTTCCGCCCGGCGATGTACCGGGTCGGCGCGGGCACCGTGCCCGTGCTCGACGTCGACGGCCCGCGGGTGGTCGGCGCCCCGGACGATCTGGCCTGGAGTCGCACCCCGGTGACCGTGGCCCGGTTCCGGGCGGTGACCGGGGGCGTGCCGCCGGGCGCGGGGCCCGACGACGCGCCGCTCGTCGGGGCCGATCTGCTCGAGGTTCGGACCTATTGTGACGGCTTGTCGCGCATCGAGGGCCGCTGGCCGTATTACGCCGGCGGGGGCGAAGGCGACGGGTATCGCGTGCCCGACGACGGCCCCTGGGTCTACACCTGCTCCGGGGGTCGCTTCGGGCCGCCGGCGCCCGGCTCGTGGGGGCTGGTCGGCTTCGGCGAGGCGCCGGAGCTGGTCGCGTGGGGCGAGGGCGTCGCCCGGCGCACGGTCGGCGCGGCGGGCATCGCGGCGTGCACCGCGGGGCGGGAGGCGATGGGGGAGGGGGGCTTGCCGGCCTTCAGGGTCGTGCGCCCGCTGTCGGACGCGCCCCTGGTGCCGCTGCCGAGGCTGCCGACGCCCTGAAGCGCCGGCCGGCCGTCACTGGCAGAGCTGGTGGGGGTGGTCCTGGCCGCTGCCGCTGCTGGTGGTGCACAGCCAGGTGCCGTCGTCGCAGACGGCCCAGTTGCAGGTCCGCTGGTTCGCGCAGGCGGCGTAGGCCATCTGGACCCGGTCGCCGTGGGGCACGCTGGCGCCGATCGTGCGGCTGTAGCAGCTCTCGCCGGCCGGCTCGGGGGCCGCCTGGCACTGCGCGTGGCCGTGGGTCACCGCGCCGGCGGGCGAGCCGCCCTCGCAGCTCCAGCTCCCGTCGTTGCAGATGGCCCACTGGCAGGTGCCGCCGCAGGCGTCGTAGGCCATCTGCACCGACTCGCCGTCGGGCACCGAGCGGCCGAGCGTCTGGCTGTTGCAGGCCGCCCGCACCGGCTCGGAGGGCGCGCAGGCCGGGTTGGCGTGCTCGGCGCCGCCGCTGCCCCGGGTGCCGCAGTCCCAGCTCCCGTCGTTGCACACCGCCCACTGGCAGGTGCCGCCGCAGCGCTCGTACGACATCTGGACCAGCTCGCCGTGGGTGAGCTGCCGGCCGAGCGTCGAGCTGTGGCAGCCCGCGTTGCCCGCCGGGGCCCCGCCGCCCTGGGGCGGGGCCGAGCCGCCGCCGTTGAAGAACGGGGTCCGCTTGTTGGCGCCGGCCGCGTTCAGCTCGATGTGCAGGTGATCGTGGTGGGGGTGCGACCCGCCGTACGAGCGGAACTTGTTGCTGCGCCGGCCGCCGCTCCAGATCGAGCGATCCCAGATGATGAGCTGGATGCCGATCGCCTCGGCGTTGGCGATGAGCCAGTGGGCGACCGGATCGCCCAGGTCGTTGTCGGCCTGCCCGCCGTCGAGCGGCACGAAGATGTCGAGCGCCCGGCCGGTGCCGTGCAGCGACATGCCGCTGCTGCCCCGGATCTGGCGGCAGTTGTAGCCCTGGTACGAGCGCGCCCCGGGGAAGTTGTCGACGAGGTACTGCCCGAGCTGGCGGGTGCCGGCGAGCAGGCCACCGCCGCAGTTGCGCCCGCCGTTCCACGAGGGCGCGCCCTCGTAGGCCACGTACTCGTTGGCCGCCGCCGACTGCACGTCGCTGGTGAGCTGCCACCGGCCCGAGCGGGCCGACTTCTCGGCCTCGGCCTCGGCCTCGGTGCGGCTGTCGTCGTCGTGGCCCTCGGCGTAGGGCCGGTCGTCGTTGAAGCCGAGGTGATCGTGCTCGGGGGCGAGGCTCGAGAAGAACTCCAGCCGGGCGAACTCGAGCCGGCCGGTCTCGGTGCGCAGCGCGATGGCCTGCCCCGGGTGGTCCAGCTCGACGGTGCCTCGGCGGAAGCGATCCGCGGCGTCCTCGCCGGTGCTCATCAGCGGGGCCCACTCACCCCAGGCGCCGTCGGCGTAGACCGCGAACTCGAGGGGGCCGACCGTCTCGAAGGTCAGGACCAGATCGACGACCCGGAACGAGCGGGTGGGGGTCAGCGTCGCCGAGCCGGTCGAGAAGGCCGCGGCGACCTCGTTCGAGTCGCGCAGGTACATCAGCTCGCTCTGCGAGGTCTGGGCTTCGAGCACGCCCGGATCATCGGGCGGCGGCTCGTCGGCGCAGGCCAGGGCCAGGAGGGGCACGGCGAAGAGCAGGTGACGGCGCATCATGTGGACTCCGGGGGTCGGGGTGAGGATGGCCTCGAGCGGACGGCGAAACTATACAGCAGAAACCATGCCGGGGCATGGGATCACCACCATCCGCCGTGGAATGTGCGTTTTTCTGTCCACCGGGGACGGGAGACCCCGGCCGACGAGACCTCGATGTCCCACCGGTGGGGCGCGCAGACCCCAGCCCGGGAGGCGGCGCGCCGGAAAATCCGCGGGCCACGTCACACGGCCGCCGGCGATCTCGTCACAGCGGCGCACATCGACCACGATGGAGGACATGATGCTGCGGCGACTGGTGGAGAAGCGGATCGAGGCGTTCGAGCGCGAGTGGGGCTATGACATGAGCTACACCCGGGAGATCCTGGCGGTGGGCGTGGGGCCGTTCATGGCCTTCCTGCGGGCCACGAAGGTGGGCGCGTGGCGGGGCGATCTGGCGGACGACGTGTGGCACGGAGCCCGGCTGGCGGCGATCGTGGGCGAGGACTGCGGGCCGTGCGCCCAGCTCGTGGCGACGATGGCCGAGCGGGCGGGGGTCGATCGGGGGCTGCTGCGGGCGGTCGTGAGCGGGGACGACGCCGCGCTGCCCGAGGACGTGGCGGCGGCGGTGCGCTTCGTGCGGGCAGCCGCGACCCGCTCGACGGACATCGACGCCCACCGGGCCGCGGTGATCGAGCGCTTCGGGCAGGGGGGGCTGGTGGCGCTCACCTTCGCCTTGCTCGCCGCGCGCATGTACCCCACGGTCAAGTACGCCCTGGGCTACGGCCGGACCTGCGCCCGGGTCGAGGTGGGCGGGGTGCCGGTCGCGCCCCGGCGGGCGGCGGCGTGAGCGGACGGCCCGACCCGAGCGACGCCGGGCGCGCTTTCGAGGCCCACCGGGGCGAGCTGCTGGCGCTCGCCTACCGGATGACGGGCTCCCGGGCCGAGGCCGAAGATCTGGTCCAGGAGGGCTTCGTGCGCCTGCACCGGGCCGATCCCCCGCCCGACGCGCCCCGGGCGTGGCTGTATCGGGTGGTGACCCGGCTGTGCCTCGACCACCTCAAGTCGGCCCGCGCCCGGCGCGAGGTCTACCGCGGCCCGTGGCTGCCCGAGCCGGTCGCCGAGCCGGCCGAGTCGCTGGCGGACGCGGCGCTCGAGCGGGCCGACGAGGTCACGGTGGCGCTGCTGCTGGCCCTCGAGCGCCTGTCCCCCGCGGCCCGGGCCGCCTTCGTGCTGCGCACCGCCTTCGACGTCGACTACGCCGATCTGGCGGCGACCCTGGACCGGTCGCCTGCGGCCTGCCGTCAGCTCGTCTCCCGGGCCCGCGCGACCCTGCGCGACGCCCGCCCCGCCGTCGACCCGCCCCGGCCGCCGGTGGTCGAGCGGGTCGTCAGCGCCTTCCTCGGGGCGGCGGTCACCGGCGACGTCGAGGGGCTGGCGGCGGTGCTGGCCGAGGACGTCGTCATGGTGAGCGACGGCGGCGGGCGGGCGCTGGCGGCGGGCAAGCCGATCGCGGGCGCGGCGCGGGTGGCCCGGTTCCTCGCCGGGCTGGCCCGCAAGTACCCCCTGCCGCCCTCGACGACGGGCCGCCCGGCGCGCATCAACGGGCTGCCGGGCATCGTGCTCACCGACGGCGGGCGCTGCGTGCAGACGATGGCGTTCGAGATCCGGAGCGACGGCCGGGGTGGGGGCCGGGTGGCGCGGATCTGGGCCGTGCGCAACCCGGAGAAGCTGGCCCGGGTGGGGTGAGGGCTTCGGGCGTCGGATCACTGCGAGGCGCGTCGATCGGTTGCGGCGGCCGGCCCGGCGATCCACGATCGGATCCGAGCGGCCCCGATCCGATCGGATGTCACCGATCGCGCGCGGCCGACGTACCTCCCGATGGCGGCCGTCCGGCGGTCGCCGGCGAGGGTGGAGGACACAGTGAACGGCATCGCGAGCGCGCAGATGGTGGCGCCGGTCGAGCTCGGCGGCTTCGCCCTCGACCGGCGGATCGGCCGGGGCGGCATGGCCGATGTCTGGCTGGGGCACCACCGCACCGGCGACCTGCCGGCGGCGATCAAGGTCATCACCCGCCGGCAGGCCGACGAAGAGACCTACCTCGAGGGCCTGCGCCGCGAGGTGCGGGCGGTCGCCGGGCTCGATCACCCCAACATCGTGCCGGTCTTCGACGCGGGCACCGTCGACGCCGCCGCCGAGCGGGCCTCGGGCGGGGAGCTGGTGGCGGGCAGCCCGTGGCTGGCGATGCTCTACGCCGAGCACGGCGAGCTGCGCCGGCTGCCCCACCCGATGCCGTGGCCTCTGCTGCGCGACGTGCTGCTCCAGATCCTCGACGGGCTGGCCCACGCCCACGCCCGGGGGGTCATCCACCGCGACCTGAAGCCGGAGAACGTGCTGCTGCACGTCGAGAGCGACCGGCTGCGGCTGATGCTCACCGACTTCGGCATCGCCCACGTCATCGACGGGGCCCCGATCGACGGCACCGCCTCGACGAACTCCGCCGGCACGCCGCACTACATGGCCCCCGAGCAGTTCAAGGGCCACTGGCGGGACTACGGCCCGTGGACCGACCTCTACGCGCTGGGCTGCATGGCCTTCGAACTGGCCACCGGGCAGCCGCCGTTCACCGATCGCAGCGTCTTCGGCATCGCCCAGAAGCACCTGACCGCGCCGCTGCCCCCGGTGATCGGGCCCGAGCCGATGCCCGCCGGCTTCGGGGCCTGGGTCGCCCGGATGATGCAGCGCGAGCCGCATCAGCGGTTCCAGGCCGCGGCCGACGCCGCCCGGGCCCTCGGGTCGCTGGCGGCCCCCGACGCGGCGGCGGCCCGGGCCGCCCGGCTGGCCGCGCTGGAGCGCCTGGGCGCCGCCGAGCAGGGCCCGGCGACCGAGGTGTCGAACCCCGACGGCATCGCCCTGGCCGATACCCGGGACGTGGGCGAGGTGCCCGCCATGACCCTGGCCTGCGTGCTGCCGAGCGACGGGGCCCGGGCGCTCGCGGTCGACGAGGCCGCGCCGCTGGACCGGGGCGGGGTGGAGCTGGCCTGCGACGAGCCCCCGCCGATGCCCGAGACGTGGTTCGTCGATACGCCCGACCGGCCGCTGCTGCGGGGGGTGGGGCTGGGGCTCTTCGGGGTCCGGGCGCTGCCCTTCGTCGACCGCGACGCGCAGCGGGACGCGCTGTGGTCCGCCCTGCGCGACGTGCGGGCCAACCGCCACAGCCGGCTGGTCGTGCTCGAGGGGCTGGAGGGCAGCGGCAAGAGCCGCCTCGCCGAGTGGTTCGCCCGCCGGGCGACCGAGGTGGGCGCCGCGGAGCCGGTGCGGGTGCACCACAGCGCGATGGACGCCCCGGGCGACGCGCTGGCGGCGGCGGTGGAGTTCTGGTTCCGGGGGCAGGGGCTCGATCGACCCCGGCTCGAGGCCCGCATCCGCCGGCGGCTGACCGCGCTCGACCCCGAGCGGGCCGAGCGCATCGCCGAGATCGACGCCCCGGCGCTGGCCCGCTTCGTGCGGCCCGAGGGCGAGGCCCGCATCCAGGCCCACCACATGACCCCCTGGGAGCGCTTCGGCGCGGTGCACGCCTGGCTGCACGCGCTGGGGCGGCGGCGGCCGGTGGTGCTGCTGCTCGATGACATCCAGTGGTGCGGCGACACGGTGTCGTTGATCGAGTGGCTGATCAGCAGCGCGTGCCCGCTGCCGGTGCTCATCGTGGCCACGCTGCGGGCCGATCTGTGCTGCAAGGGCACCCCCGAGCGCGAGACCATCGCCCGCCTCGACGCCCACCCCCGGGCCGCGCGCATCCCCATCGGGCCCCTGGCCGACGCCGATCACCGGCGGGTCATCCGGGACATGTTGGGGCTGCACCCGTTCCTCGCCGACCGCCTGCTGGAGCGCTCGGGCGGCAACCCGCTGTTCGCGTTGCAGATCGTGACCGACTGGATCGAGCGGGACGCGCTGGCGCCCAGCCCCCAGGGCTACACCTGCAACGGCACCGCCCTGGTCGACGTGCCGCCCGATCTGCCGACCCTCGCCGGCCGCCGCTTCGATCGGCTGGCGGCGGGCTTCCCCGACCCGGACGCGGTCTACACCGCGCTGTACGCCGCCGCCGCCCTGGGCCACGCGGTCTGCATGTACGAGTGGGGCGCGGTCGTCGCCGCGCTGGGCCTGGACGGGGTGCCCGAGGGGCTCGAGGAGGCGCTGTACGACGCCGGCCTCGCCCGACCGGCCCGCCAGGGGTGGGTCTTCGGCCATGGCTTCGCCCGCGCGGCCCTGGTCGAGCGGGCCCGGGCCGCCGGCCGCTGGACCGCGCTGAACCGGGCCTGCGCCGAGGCGGTCCGCGGGGGGCGGGCGCCCGACGAGCGCCGGGCCCGGCACCTGATGCACGGGGGCGAGGGCGACGCGGCCGTCACGGCGCTGCTGACGGCGGCCCGCAGCCGGCTGGAGGACTCGGAGTACGGCCGGGCCCTCAGCCTGTGCGAGTGGCGGGATCACATCATCCAGCGCATGGATCTGCCCGCCGACGACGTCCGACGGGTCGAGGCGCTGCCGGTGGAGGTCGAGGCGCTGCGCTTCCAGGGCCGCTTCGAAGAGGCCGCCGAGACGCTGCTGCGGCTGCGGCGGTTCCCGTTCGGCGCCGAGAACCCGTTCCTGCTCGCCGAGTGCGAGCGGCTGCGCGGGGGGCAGGCGTTCGCCGAGGGCCACATCGACGGCATGCTCGACGGCTATCGCAGCGCGATCGACCTGTACCGGGCCGCCGGCGACGCCCGGGGCGAGGCCCGCGCTCGGCACGGGGTCGGCTGGGCGCTGAACTACTTCGGGCGCTACGCCGCCGCCGAGCGGGCGTTCGTCGCCAGCCACGCGGTCGCCGCCCGGGCCGGGCTGCGGGTCGACGAGGGGTGGGCGCTGCACGGCATCGGCTCGGCCCGCATGTTCGGCGAGCGGCCCGACGCCCGGTCGCCGCTGGTCGCCGCCCGGGCGATCTTCCGCGAGACCGCCACCCCGGCCGGGCTGCTGGGCTGCCGGCTCTTCCTCGCCGAGATCGTCCGGCAGGAGGGCGACCTGGAGGGGGCCCACCGGCTGGCCCGGGGGGCCTACGAGATCGGCCGCGCGGTCGGCTCCCAGATCCGGTTCATGGCCCGCACCGTGGTCGCGATGCTCGACCTCGAGCTGGGGCGGGCCGACGCGGCCCGGACCGCCATGCTCGAGCTCCAGCGCGAGGACGGGCTGGAGCGGACTCAGCGGCAGTACGGCCCCTCGTTCCAGATGGTGCTGGCCCGGCTGGCGCTGGTGGGCGACGCGCCCGACCTGTCGGCGTTGGTCCGGGCCCGGCGGGCCATCGAGGGCGCGGCCCACCACACCTTCATGCACCCCGGCTCGCGGGCGGCGCTGATCCAGGTCGCCGAGGCGCTCGACGGGCGCGGGCTGGTCGACGAGGCCCGCCGCTGGTGGCGGCTGGGCGCGCAGTATCACGAGGGGGTCGACGCGGACCGCAGCGCCGCCTGCGCCGCCCGCGCCGGGTGAACCCGGAGCCAACGTTGCGTCCGGGGGCGGATTGTGGATGATCCCGATCGACGCGCCCAGCGAGACGCCCCGCGATGGCCAGCTCCGACATCCCCTCGACCCGCACCGCGTGGCAGTCGATCCGGCTGAACCTGCTCTATGCCCGGCGGCTGTTCCGCTCGGTCTTCCCCTCGCTCTTCGTCACCCTGACGGTGTTCTGCATCGGCACGGTCGTGCTCGACACCTGGTACATCAACCAGGAGGGCGAGCAGATCGGGCTCAACGAGGCGGTGCAGATCATGTACTTCCTCATGCTGGCCGAGCCGACCCACAGCAAGACCCCCGACAACATGATGGTCGAGGCGGTCGTGTTCGTGGCGCCGCTGGTCGGCATCATGGTCGTCTTCGATCTGCTGGCCCGGTTCAGCATCCACGTCTTCAGCAAGAAGACCAACCAACGGGAGTGGGTGAACTTGGTCGCCTCCACCTACAAAGATCACATCGTGCTCTGCGGCCTCGGTCGGGTCGGGCGCAAGGTGTTCCGCGAGCTGGTCGACCTCGGCGAGAAGGTCGTCTGCGTCGAGCAGCACGAAGAGGCGGTCGGGGTCCGGCTGGCCCGCACCAGCGATCACCCGGTCATCATCGACGACGCCCGCATCGACCGGGTGCTGATCGAGACCGGCATCGAGCGGGCCAAGGCGGTGCTCGCGGTGACCGACGACGACATGGTCAACCTCGAGATCGCGCTCGACGCCCGCAAGTACAACGAGAACATCCGCATCATCGCCCGGATCCACGACGAGAAGCTGGGGCGCAAGCTCACCAGCGGGCTGGCCATCGACGGGGTCTACTCGACCACCAGCATCGCCGCGCCGTTCTTCGCCGTGTCCGGGCTCGATCCGGAGATCGTCAGCTCGTTCTTCCTGCGCGAGACCCGGTTCGTGGTGGTCGAGACGACGATCAAGGCCGGCGGCTGGCTGGACGGCATCACCGTCGCCGACGCCCTCGACCGGCACGGCATCACGGTGATGGCCTGCCTGCGCTGCGACGAGGGCGGGCACGGCGCGGTGCGCACCGACCTGGAGCTGAGGGTGGGGGACGAGGTCTGCTTCCAGGCGCCGTACGAGGTCTTCAAGGGCTGGCGTCGGGCCCGGGCCAACCGCTGAGCACATCGGGAGGCACGTCATGGTCCAGCCCACCTGGAACCCCAATCAGTATCTGAAGTTCGCCGGGGCCCGGGTGCGCCCGGCGCTCGACCTGCTGGGGCGGGTCGATCTCGACGGGCCGTCCCTGATCTACGACCTCGGCTGCGGGCCGGGCCACGTCACCCGGGCGCTCGCCGAGCGCTGGCCCGGAGCCCGGGTGATCGGCGTCGACCACTCGGCCGAGATGCTGGCCCACGCCGCCGACGCCTACCCCGAGGGCGAGTGGATCCGGGGTGACATCGCCGACTGGCAGCCCGCCGCCCCGGCCGATCTCATCTACGCCAACGCCGCGCTGCACTGGCTCGACGACCACCCGACGCTGCTGCCCCGGCTGCTCGAGGGCCTCGCGCCGGGCGGCGCGCTGGCGGTGCAGATGCCGCGCAACCACCCCGAGCCGTCCCACACCGGCATCGCCGACACGGTGGCCGACGGCCCGTGGACCACCCGCCTCGCGCCGCTGCTGCGGCCCTTCCCGGTGCACGAGCCGCCGATCTACTACGACATCCTGGCGCCGCACGCCGCCCGGCTCGAGCTGTGGGAGACGACCTACGTGCAGCCGATGCAGGGGGCCGATCCCATCGCCGAGTGGACCCGGGGGTCGGCGCTCAAGCCCTTCCTCGACGCCCTCGACGGCGCCGAGCGGGATCGGTTCTACGCCGCCTACGCCGCTCGGATGCGGGCGGCGTACCCCCGGCGGGCGGACGGCGCGACGCTGTTCCCGTTCCGCCGGCTGTTCTTCGTGGCCCGCCGCTGACCGGGCCGGCTCAGCGCCCGCCGAGCCCGACCGAGGGCGTCGCCTCGAAGCCGAAGCAGACGCTGAGCGCGTTGCAGTCCTCGAAGGCGCACTCGCCCACGCCGTCGGCGTCGACCCGGGCGTCGAAGCCGCGCAGGATCGGGGCGATGACGTCGTCGACCACGTCGTCGGGGTTGCCCTGCACGAGCTGAACGATCTGCGCGCAGAGCTCGGGCGCGTCGGGCAGCGCGCAGTCCCGCTGGAGCTGCCCGACGAGGGTCCGCAGGCTGCCCCGGGGCAGATAACCCACCAGGACCCCCCGATCGAGCGCGACCCCGTCGTCGACGACCCGGGCCCGAGCGTCGACCCGGGCCTCGGCCAGCTCGAGGCGTATCGGGGGCAGGGTGCCGTCCGGGGCGAAGATCAGCGTGTGTCGGGCAGGCGCGGTCGTCAGCGCGTCGCACGCGATCGCCGCCTCGGGCCAGCGGTTGATCGGCGCGCCGTCGGCGTCGACGACGTCGGGGTGCGGCGCGAGGCCGTCGGGGCCGTCGACCGCGAGGTAGTGATCGAGGCCGAAGGCCGCGTCGTCGGCGGTCTCGCCAGGGGCCCAGCCGGCGAGTTCGAAGAGCAGGGGCAGCGCGGTCACCCCGTTCGCGTCGGGGGCCACGAGATCGTCGAGGGAGAGCTGCATCAAGCCGATCATGCCGGCGAGGCCGGTCCCCAGGTTGGGCCCGACGAGGCCGGCGTCGATACAGCCGATCTCGTCGGCTTCGTCGAGGGTCGCGGGCAGGCGCAGGCTGCGGGTGATGGCCGACGGCCCCGGGCGATCGGCGGGCACCGCCGCGGCCGGCAGGGGCCGCAGCGCGTCGGGGTCGCACGCCGGCTCGATCGGCTCTTCGCCGTCGCATCGAGCGGCGAAGCCCTCCACCGCCCCCTGCAGGAAGGCGATGACGTCCCCGCACTGCCGCGCGGCGCAGATGGCGTCGGCGGCGAGGGGCTGAGCGGCGCACTCGGCCATGCACTCGGCCTGGAAGTCGACGCGATCGGCCGGCTCGAAGCCGGGGCACAGGACGTCGGCGCAGTCCCCCGCGAACCCGCAGGCCGCCTGGCAGCGCTCGACGCCCGGCTCTTCGGGGCACTGCGCCATCGGGGGCTCGGGGGGCTCGGTCAGCAGGGCGGCCTCGCCCCCGGCGGTGAACCCGAAGCAGACGCTGACCGCGTTGCAGTCGTCGGCGCATGGCCGGGGGGCGCCGTCGGCGTCGAGGCGGACGTCGGCGCCGCCGAGCACCGGCAGCAAGAGCTGATCGACGAGCCCCTCGGGCGCGTCCCCCCCGAGGACGGCGATGATCTGCTCACAGAAGACGGGTCGGTCGGGGTCGGCGCAGATGCCTTGCAGCTCCGCGACGACCCCGACGAGCGCCGCCCGATCGAGGTAGCCGGTCAGCGTGCCCTGCTGGACCGTGACGCCGCCGCCACCGGCCCGCAGCTCGCCGTGCATCCGGGCGTGGCGCATGGGCAGGCCCAGCGAGACCCCGTCCAGCATCGCCGGCGGGGTCCGGATGAGGTGCGGCGCGGGCGGGGTCTCGAGCGCGCCGCAGGCGATCGAGGTCTCCGGCCAGCGGTTCACCGTGCGGCCGTCGACGTCGAGCAGCGTCGGATCGGCCAGGATGCCGGCGGCGGTGTGGGTGCCCAGGTAGTGGTCGAGGCTCACCGGGCCGGCGTCGTCGCCCGACTGCCCGGGGCGCCAGCCGGAGAACTCCAGAACGAGCGCCGAGGCGCCCCGCTCGTCGGCGCCGATGAGATCGGTCGGGTCGATCCCCATGACATTCACCGCGGCGCTGAGGCCGATCCCCTGGTTGGCTCCGACGAGGCCGTTCGCCCGGCAGCGGAAGGCGTCGGCGTCGTCGAGGGTCGGGGGCACGTCGAGCCGGGTGATGCGGATCGCCGGGCCCGGGCGGTCGCGGGGCGCGTCGGCGAGCGGGCCGGTGTCGGCGCCGCCCGGGCACACCGGGTCGGGCGGGTCTTCGCCGAGGCACGCGGCGGCGAACGCCGCCGAGCCGTTGGTCAGGAGCCCGAGGCTCTGATCGCAGGTGCGGTGGGCGCAGACGAGCGAGGCCACCGCGGGGTTCGGCTCGCACAGGTCGCGGCACTGGGCGTCGATGCGCTCGAAGTCGGTCGGCTCCAGGCCGGGGCAGGCGTCGCCGCCCGTCGCGCACCCGGCCACCCACTGGCAGGCCTGGCGGCAGGCGATCTCGGTGGGCGCCTCGGGCTGGCAGTCCGGCCCCTCGCCCTCACCTTCACCCTCGCCTTCACCCTCGCCCTCGCCTTCGCCTTCGCCCTCGCCTTCACCCTCGCCCTCGCCTTCACCCTCGCCCTCGCCCTCGCCCTCGCCCTCGCCCTCGCCCTCGCCCTCGCCCTCGCCTTCACCCTCGCCTTCACCCTCGCCCTCGCCTTCGCTTCCATCGAGGGGCCGGGCGTCCGGGTGGCCGGTGTCGTCCACCTCCATATCCCGGGCGACCGGCGGGCGCCCTTCGTCGTCGTCGCCGCCTCCACCGCCGCCGCTCTGGGGGATGCAGCCCGCCATCAGCAGCAGCGCCAGCGTCGACAGCCATGCCATCGATGGGTGAATGCTCATGTCTTCCTCCTCCTGAAACGCATACTCGACCGCCGGGCGGACCCGTAACCGTATCACCGGGATACGCCCTGGGTGTCATCGAACGGCGCGTCTCGCCCGGCGCCGGACGATCACTCGGCGGCAGGCAGCGCGGCCCCGAGGGCTTCTTTCACCAGCGGGTCGGTCTCGACCCCGGCCCGGGCCCGCAAGGCCGCCTCGACGGTGGGATCGCCGGCGTGGGGGGCCAGCGCTTTGGCGGTCGTCTCGCGCAGGCGGGCGTCGCCGTCGCCGAGCGCCGCGACCAGGGCGCCGATCGCCCGGGGCTCGCCCGGCGGCGCGCCGTCGGCCTTCACATAGCCGTGGGCCAGCGCCCGGGCCGCGGCTCGGCGGGCGGTGGGATGGGCCGCGCTGTCGGCCAGCACCGCCCGCAGCGGGGCGTCGCCGCCTTCGGGGGCCCGCACCGACAGCCCGTGCATCGCCCGGGCCCGCACCTTGGGGTCCTCGTCGGCGTCGGCGATCACCGTGGTGATCGCCGCGTCGCTGCCCGGCGGCAGCGCCCGCCACTGCATCTCGGACGGCGGGTGGCGGGCGTCGAGCATCTGGGGCAGCGTCATCGGCAGCCCGGCCTTCGGCCCGTCCTGGGGGCGCAGGCCCTTCAGCCCGCCCGGCCCCAGCGCGCGGCGGGGCGCGGGCAGGAAGCGGCCGGTCTCCGGCGGCGGGCTCGGGTCGGGCGTCGCCGCCGGGGGGTCGGGCACCTTGCACTCGGCGCCGGCCGGCTCGGCGGGCGGCACGGTGGGTGGATCGGCGCCGCAGCCGGGCAGGGCGGCGGCGAAGAAGAGCGCGAGCAGGGTCGGGCGGCGGGTATGCATGGGCGCAGTGTAGCGGCCGCCCCCCCGCGGCGGAAGGCGGCCGGATCCGACGCCGCTCATTGGCATCGTTCGTGGGGTCTGCGGCACCATGAACGCGGACGACGGGGCCGCGCGGCGCGGCCTCGTCGCCCCCGGCGCCCCGCGCGCCGGTCCGCTTCGAAGGGGAGATCGTGCGCGTCGAGTCCGTGCATCCCGCCCTCTGTGCGCTCGCCCTCGTCGGCGTGGCCCTGCTGCCCGCCTGCGACGCGCCGCGCAACCTGCCCCCGCGCATCGAGCCGGTCGCCGACCAGGTGTTCCGCGTCGACCAGGGGGACACCGTGCAGATCGAGGTGTCCGACCCCGAAGGCGACGCGGTCGAGCTCCACTTCGTGCTCGATCCGCTGCCCCCGTCCCGCGCGCAGGGCCTGCCCGGGGCCCCGCACCTCGCCCGGCTCGGCGGCGGCGCGCTGCTCTCGTGGACCCCGTCCGCCGACGACGCGGGGCCCGGCGAGGCGGTGTACCGGGCAGAGATCCGGGCCGTCGACGAGCACGGCGCCGCGGCCTCGGTGGACTTCGACATCACCGTCACCGCCGGCCCCGGGCCGATGGATCCGCTGCGCTTCGTCTCGCCCCCCGGCGCGGGTGTGCTGCTCAACGGGGACTGCCTCGAGGCGCTGCCCGTCGTCGTCGAGGGGCTGGGGGACGAGGTCTCCATCGAGGTCGACGCCGCCGCCGGCCGCTGCGGGGACGCCCCCGACTGCGAGCCGCTGGTGCTCGCCCCGCCGGGGCCCGGCGCGCAGAAGACGCTCGACTGGTGCCCCACCGCCGCCCAGCATCGGGAGACCGTGCAGCACGAGCTGCGGCTGGACGCCCGGGCGCTCGCCGGGGACGCGGTGGTCGGCAAGGGCTTCTTCGTGCACTTCCACCGGGACGCCGAGCCGGGCTGCGGCGGCGCCCCGCCGGTCATCGAGCACGCGCCGCCCGACGGGCCGCTCGAGGGGCCCCTGGACTATGTCATCACCGCGGAGATCACCGACGATCTGGGCATCAAGGTCGATCCGGTGCTGGCCTTCGCCGTCGACGTGGCCGACCCCCCGCCCGACCCGGCGGCCATCGACGGCTGGCAGGCGGTGGAGTTCGCCCGCCCCGACAGCGAGGGCCGGCCCGACCGCTGGCAGGCGGCCATCCCCAACCTGGGGCTCGCGCCGGGGGTCGAGGCCACGATCAGCTACGCCATCTTCGCGGTGGACGACGACGACGAGGCCTCGGCGGCCTGCGATCGCTCGGCCGAGGCGGGCATCTTCACGCTGCGGGTCGTCGGCGGCGAAGACCCCGGCCCGGCCTACCCCCCGTGCACGGCGTGCCTGGCCGACGCCCAATGCGGCGGGGCCGACGACCGGTGCGCGGTGCTCTTCGACGGCGCCTTCTGCGCCCGAGGCTGCGCCGAAGAGGGCGACTGCGGCGAGGGCGAGATCTGCTCCCGCACGCCCACCGTCGAGGGGGACGAGGTCTTCCTCTGCCGGCCGGCCGACGAGAACTGCGGGCAGCTCTGCGCCCCCGACGCCTTCGAGATGCCGGGCAACGACGACGCCGACGCGGCGGTGGCCATCGAGGCCGGGCCCCAGGCCGATCTGACGCTGTGCGACGAGGACGAGGACTGGTTCACCGTGGCCATCGAGGCCGGGGACGCGGTCGTGGTGCAGGCGATGTTCGACGGCCGGGCGGGCGACCTCGACCTGGGCTTGCAGCTACCCGGCGAGGCGGGGCTGGGGCACCAGAGCCTGGGCGGCGGCGGCGATCTGGAGGTCGTGCGCGAGCCGTGCGCCCCGCAGGGCGGGCGGGCGACGGTGGCGGTCTGGGCCTACGCCGGGCGGGTCGGGCCCTACGATCTGGACGTGCAGGTCGGGCCGGGGGACTGCGACGCGCCGTGCGTGGCCGACCGCTACGAGAGCGTGGGCGAGGGCAACGACCAGCGGGAGACCGCGGCCGAGGTCGAGCTGCCGTTCGTCAGCGGCCGGCTGACGATCTGCCCCGGCGACCGGGACTTCTTCGCGGTGCGCCCCGCGGTGGGCCAGCTCCTGCGGGCCGACCTCCAGCTCGCCGAGCAGCGCCTCGCCGGCGACCTCGGGCTGCGGCTGTGGCACGACGGGGTCGTGATCGACGAGTCGGCCGCGTTCCGCCCGGCCGAGGCGGTGCAGGGGGTGGCCGGCTTCGACGAGGGCTACGTGATCGAGGTCTTCGGCCAGACCCCGCGCAGCGTCAACACCTACACCCTGCGGGTCGAGGCGCTGGACGGCATGCCGTGCGACGCGAACCAGCCGTGCGCCGTGGGCCAGATCTGCAGCGAAGGGATCTGCGTCGAGGACCGCTGCCGGGCCGACGCCGACTGCGGGCCGGACCAGATCTGCGTGACCCCCCGCCTCGGCCAGCCGGCGGAGGTCGACGGGGGGCACTGCGCCGCCCGCTGCGAGCCGGAGCGGGGCTGCCGGCAGGCGGGCGAGGTGTGCAAGCCGCTGGGGGGCAAGTCGGTGTGCCTGCTCGAGGGGGCGCAGTCGATCGGGCAGCGCTGCGCCCGCCACCAGGAGTGCGGCGGCGAGGCGGTCTGCCTCGACCTGCCCGGGGGCTACTGCGGCCGGGTCGGCTGCGACGGCTGCCCCGACGGCAGCGTATGCGCCCGCCACGACGGCCGGGATGTCTGCCTGCGGGCGTGCGACGGGCCGGCGCAGTGCCGGGTGGCCGAGCAGTACGTGTGCCGCGAGCCGGAGCGCGGGCGCTCGGCGGTGTGCCTGCCGGCGGATCCGGTGGACTGAACATCACCGGCGGGTGGCGATCGGCAGGCGCCCGGGGCCACATGCTTCCATCACCCCTACCCACCAGGAGGAACCATGCGCTGGACGCTCTCGATCGTGGCCCTCGCGGCCTTCGCCGTCGGCTGCGACGACGACCCCGATCCCGTCGTCGACGCGGCCATCGACGCCGCGGCCGACCTGGGCCCCGACATGGCGCCCGGCCCCGACATGGCGCCCGGCCCCGACATGGCGCCCGGCCCCGACATGGCGCCCGGCCCCGACATGGCGCCCGGCCCCGACATCGGCGCCGACGCCGCACCCGATGCCATGCCCGACGCTGCCCCGGATGCCATGCCCGACGGCATGACCGCGGTCGACGCGGCCCCCGACGCCATGCCCGACCTGGGCCCCGACGCCATGCCCGACATGGCCCCCGCGGCCTGCGACCACCCCCGATCGGAGTGCGCGGTGGACGCCGACTGCCCCGGCGGCCGCTGCGGCGCGGTGCCCGACGTGCTCGGCGCGCCGTGCTACTGCATCGGACCCCGCCCGCAGCCGAACCGCGCCTTCTGCCAGGGCGGCGGCGGCGGCCCCTTCGAGAGCGAGTGCTGCGAAGACGCCGACTGCCCCGCGGCGGCGGACGGCGTCACCCTGTGCCAGCAGTCGGTCTACGGGGCCCAGAACGAGTACTGCGGGGGCGCCGCGCCGCCCGAAGAGAACCGCTGCCGGACCGATGAGTGCCTCGACCAGACCGACTGCGGCCCCGACACCGTGTGCGTGCCGGCGGGGGTCTTCGGCTTCGTGCTCAACGCCTGCCGGCCCGCCGACTGCCTCTTGGACGCCGACTGCGACCTGCGGGCCGGCGGCGAGTGCCGGCCCTACTTCACCCGCTGCGCCACCGCCCGCTTCGGGTGCAGCTACGCCGACGACCCCTGCCGCACCGACGCCGACTGCCCCCGGGGCCGGTTCGGCGACCAGATGCGGTGCGTGCCCGGCCCCGAAGGCACCGTGTGCCAGGAGTTCCTGCCGGCGCCCTGATCGACTGCTCCTCGATCTGCGCGCCCCGTGCGCAGATCCGGACGCCGCGCCCAGTCAGGGCGCGTCGTGGTCGTGGGCGGACTGGCGTGAGTCGACCCCGACCAGGAAAAGGAAAGGTCGCGGGCGCCACCCCGCGCTGTGGCTCGGGCCTCGTGAGCCGCGGGCGGGCCGGCCATCTCGGGGCGCCGCTCGACAGGCCCGGCCGCGACGCGCTCCGCCCGGCGGGTTCGCCCGGAGGGCGTCGACGGCGCGGACTTCGCTCGGCGGGGGCCCTCGGGCGGGCCCGGGCGCGACGCGCTCCGCCCGGCGGGTTCGTCCGGAGGGCGTCGACGGCGCGGGCTCCGCTCGGCGGGGGCCCTCGGGCGGGCCCGGGCGCGACGCGCTCCACCCGGCGGGTTCGTCCGGAGGGCGTCGACGGCGCGGGCTCCGCTCGGCGGGGGCCCTCGGGCGGGCCCGGGCGCGACGCGCTCCACCCGGCGGGTTCGTCCGGAGGGCGTCGACGGCGCGGGCTCCGCTCGGCGGGGGTCCTCGGGCGGGCCCGGGCGCGACGCGCGCCATCCGGCGGATCCTGCCCCCGGGCGACGACATCGGGCGCGCCGGCCGGCGAAGTCGTCCGGAGGGCCTCGGGTCGGCTCGCCGAGCGCGGTCGAGGCCCTCTCGAGGGCTCCGGATCCGCTCACCGAGCGCGGTCGAGGCCCTCCCGAAGGCCCCCGCGCGGCGCTCCGGGCGTCGCCGAGGCCCTCCCGAGGGCCCATGAGCCGCTCGCTGAGCACCGTCCAGGCCCTCGGGGCCACCCCGCGACCGCTCGCCGAGCAGGGCCGAGGCCCTCCCGAGGGCCCCGATCGGCTCGCCGAGCGCGGTCGAGGCCCCCGGGACCACTCCGCGACCGCTCGCCGCGCGCGGTCGAGGCCTGCGCGACGACCTTCGAATCGCTCGCCGAGCGCGTCCGAGACCCTCGGGGCCGCTCCTCGACCGCTCGCTGCGCGGTGCCCGGGCCTGCGGGGCCGTCCGCCGGGCGGCGCCGATGTCCGGCCGGGCCCTCGTGACGACCTCGCGCGCGTCGCCGAGGTCCGGCCGGGCCCTCGGGCGGACCCCCGAACGTGCGCTGCATCGCTGCCCCACCAACCCTGCGCGGGGCCCACATCGCCGACGCCTGCTCGACCTACGTGGTCGGGGCCTCGGCCGGGCCGGGCTACCCCACCGTCGAGGCGTGGCAGCCCGAAATCGCCGGCGGCGCCGAGCAGTCGGGCAATGGGGACGGCGGGTGCAAGCGCGGGGGCGGCCTTGACCGGGCAGGGGGGCGGTGCCAGACTGCCCAGCGAACACCCATGGGCTACGGGTCATCACTGGCCCGTCGACGGCATAACGCAAACGGCAAAGGGCCACACCATGCGCCTCGCTCCCATCCTCATCCTCGCGCCTCTGCTCACGCTGCCCGCCCACGGGGCGCCGGTCGATCGGGGGGGCGTCGCCCTGCCCGGCGACGGCCCGACGTGGTCGTTCCCGGTCTTCACCGACGGACACCTGCCGCAGCGGCTCTTCGTCGGCGGGCAGCGGGTGCGGGACATCGTGGTGCGCCGGTCGGGCGTCGTCACCTTCGACGACGGCGGCTTCGACATCGGCGCGCCGGGCCCGCTGGGCGAGGTGGCGATGGCCTCGCTCGTCGCGCCGTTCTGGAGCCCGCTGGCCACCGAGTGCCCCGACGGCGCGCTGCCGGGCGAGGTGCGGCGCACCGACACCGCCGAGGGGGTGCGCTTCGCCTGGCTCGACGCGGCGGCACCCGGCTGTGAGGGCGAGCGGGCGACGTTCAGCGTCGAGCTGTTCATCGAGGGCGATACGCTGCGGGCGGTGGAGCTGCGCTACGAGGCGCTGCCGACCGAGACGCCGGCCGTCGAGCCCCGAGCCGGTCTGCGCTTCGGGCGGGGCGGGCAGGCGCCCACGGTGATGGAGCTGTTCCCCGATCCGCCGGGCGGGGTGATGCGGGGGCGGGCGAAGTGGCTGCTGGAGGGCTCGAGCGACGGCGAGCCGGGGGCGTGGATCATCGAGGTGGACGCCGAGGGCGGGATCGTGGGCGACGTGGACCTGGACGGGTGGCGCAGCAGCGACAACTGCGAGCGGGACCACAACCCGTTGCAGGAGAACCTCGACGGCGATGTCTACGGGGACCTCTGCGACCCGGATACCGACGGAGACTTCCAGCTCGACGGGTTCGACAACTGCCCCCGGGTACCCAACCCGGGCCAGCAGGATCTCGACGCCGACGGGCGGGGCGACGCCTGCGACCCGGACGACGACGGCGACGGCTGGCCCGATGGCCTCGACCGCTGCTGGTGGATCGCCGACGCGGCCAACCTCGACCTCGACCGGGACGGCCTGGGCGACGCCTGCGATCGGGACCCCGACGGCGACGACTGGCTCGTCGGCCGCTGGGGCCCCTGGCGCCCGGAGCGGTGCCCGTTCGTCTTCGACCCGCTGCGGGGTGACTTCGACGAGGACGGCATCGGCGACTGGTGTGACTTGCAGCCCGAGGTCGCTTGCCGGGCGGATTGCGACTGGCAGCGGGACAGCGACGGTGATCGGGTGAGCGACGTGGTCGATGTCTGTCCGACGGCGCCCGATCCCCAGCAGCGCGACCGGGACGGGGACGGCGTCGGCGATCGCTGCGACCCGGACGTCGACGGGGATGGGGTCATGGACATCTACCAGCTCTGCCGCCCGGGCGCTTGCCCGCTGGGCGGCGGCGTCGACCTCGACGGGCCGCTGCCGATAGGGTGGCCGTGATGCGCCGTCGACTGTTCTTGCTGCCGCTCGTCTTCGTCGCCTGGAGCCTCGGCGGCGCCCCGGTATTCGCCCAGCGCGGCGCGCCGCTGCTCGACGGCCTGGGTGGGCCATTCGGCGTCGGCGAGCCCCACGCCGGCCTCGTCTCGATCCCGCTGGCGCCGGCGCTGCCCGCGGGCATCCGGCTCTATACCGACCGGCGCGAAGAGACCGTGAAGGTCAACTGGCAGGGCAGCATCTCGTTCGGCTTCGGCGACGGCACGGCCGGGGAGCCGATCCCCTATCCCCGGGATACCCGGGGCGCCGCGCGGCGGATCGTGGCGTTCCAGCACACCTCCGAGCTGACCCAGTGGGAGCTCGGCGAGCTCGACCCGCCCCCGCCGACCTACGTCGGCCAGATCGCGGCTGGCGACGACGGCGCCCCGGGGCGCTTCGTGGCGACGTGGTATCAGGTCACTGACCGTCCGCCGGAGCCGGGCACGCTGCGCAACACCTGGCAGGTGGTCATCACCGGCCCCGACCCCGACGACTACGAGGTCGAGCTGCGCTACCACCGCTGCGAGTGGGCCCGGGGCCACCTCCGCGAAGCGGGCTCGGCGATGGGCTTCGACGCCGGCGAGGGCGCCGACGGCCGGGGCTGGATGTGGCCCGGATCCCTCACCGACGACGTCGTGCTGCTGTGCTTCCTCTCCAACGTGCGCGAGCGGGGCGTCTTCCGCTATCGGGTGATCGACGGCGTCCCCACCGGCTGCGGCCTCGGCCCCGATCCCCCGCCCGGGGCCGACCGCTGCCACGACGACAACCACCTGCCCGGCGACGGCTGCTCGCCCGCGTGCTACGTCGAGCCCGACATCGACGGCGACGGCCGCTTCGAGGCCCCACACCCGGACTCGGTCGATCCCCTCGGGTTCTACGACGACTGCACCGACCTCGACGACCCGCTGTGCAATGACGACTCCGACGGCGACGGCTTCGCCTCGCTCAATGACAACTGCCCCGATGACTTCAACCCCGAGCAGCGGGATTACGACGCCGACACCGTGGGCGACGCCTGCGACCCCGACGCCGACGACGACGTCCTGC
>JAUHYW010000156.1 GCA_030426085.1 bacterium
CGCAGCCGGAACCCGAGCCCGAGCCGCAGCCCGAGCCTGAGCCGCAGCCGGAACCCGAGCCCGAGCCGCAGCCCGAGCCTGAGCCGCAGCCGGAACCCGAGCCCGAGCCGCAGCCGGAGCCCGAGCCGCAGCCCGAGCCCGAGCCGCAGCCCGAGCCCGAGCCGCAGCCCGAGCCCGAGCCCGAGCCGGATCCCGAGCCCGAACCCGAGCCGGAAGGCGACGGCTTCGGCGACCCGGCCGACGAGCCCGAACCGGACCCCGAACCCGAGCCGGAAGGCGACGGCTTCGGCGACCCGGCCGACGAGCCCGAACCGGACCCCGAACCCGAGCCGGAAGGCGACGGCTTCGGCGACCCGGCCGACGAGCCCAAGCCCGACGACCCCGGCGGTGATCCGGACGGCTCACCGCAAGGCGACGGCTTCGGTGACCCGGCGGACGAACCCAAGCCCGACGACCCGGGCTACGGTGACCCGGACGACTCGCCCCAGGGCGACGGCTTCGGCGACCCGGCCGACGAGCCCAAGCCCGACGACCCGGGCTACGGTGACCCGGACGACTCGCCCCAGGGCGACGGATTCGGCGACCCGGCCGACCCCGGCAAGCCCGACGACCCGGGCTATGGCGACCCGAGCGGGCCGCCGCAAGGCGACGGCTTCGGCGACCCGGCCGACGAGCCCAAGCCCGACGACCCGGGCTATGGCGACCCGAGCGAGCCGCCGCAAGGCGACGGATTCGGCGACCCGGCCGACCCCGGCAAGCCCGATGCGCCGGGCTATGGCGACCCGAGCGAGCCGCCGCAAGGCGACGGATTCGGCGACCCGCCGCGCACGGTCCACACCGAGGGCGGCCACGTCGACCCGACCGGCCCGCCGACCGGAGACACCTCCGGCGGCCTCGGCGGCGCGCCCGGGGATGGCTTCGGCGATCCCCCCGCCGCCCCCGCGGCCCCCGCGCCGGGCGACGGCTTCGGCGATCCCCCCGGCGCCCCCTCGGGCGACGGCTTCGGGGACCCCCGCGGCGCCGCCCCCGGCGGCGGTGACTTCGGGGCGCCCGGCGGACCGGACGCGGCGGCCATCGGCGCCGGCGCTGGCGTCGCGGCCGGCGGCGGGGCCGCGGTCGGGGTGGCGGTCGATGGCGACATCGGCGGCCTCGCCGACGGGGGTGGCCTCGACGGGGGCCTCGCCGACGGCGACCTCGGCGGAGATGGCTTCGGCGACCCGCCCGGCGGCCTGGACGACGTGGACCCGATCCCCGACGGCCAGGGCTTCGCCGGCGACGCCGACGGCTTCGGCGCGGTCGGCGTCGAGACCGACCTCGGTGACCCGGCCGGTGACGGCTTCGGTGATCCGGGCGGCGACGGCTTCGGCGCTCCGTCGGGGGAGATCGCGGCCGGCGACGGCTTCGGTGACGCCCCCGGGGATGGCTTCGACGGCGCCGGCGGAGACGGCGCGGCTGGAGACGGCTTCGGTGACGCGCCCGGCGGCGCGGACGGAGACGGCTTCGGCGGCGCCGGTGGGGAGAGCCCGGCCGGCGACGGCCTCGGCGACGCGGGCGGCCTCGATGACGCCGACGGCGGCGCGACCGCGGCGGTCGACCTCGACGACGACCCCGACCCCGACCCCGACGGCGGCGGCGGCGCGCCTCCGCCCGCGGGCGGGGGCGGCGGCCCGGACATCGGGGGATCGATGGGCGCGGCCTCGGCCGCGGCCGACACCGGCGTCTCGGCCGGATCCATCGCCGTCGGCGCGGCGGGCGTCGCGGTGGTCGGCGGCGTCGGGGTCGGCGTCGCCATGCACCGGCGCAAGGATCGGGCGCTGCTCGCCGGCCGGGGCCTGGGGGACGACCGCTCGCCCGCGGGGCGGATCGCCGCCGCGCTCGCCGCGCGCATCGAGGGCTGGCTCGGTGATCAGTCGCAGCGGGCGAAGAAGGCCGGTGAGCCGGTCCGCTTCGAGGCGGCCCCGACGCTGGCCCCCGCGCTGACCTATCACCGGGCCGATCGGGCGGGCGCCGCCGGTGAGGCCGGCCCCGAGGGCGCGCCCGATCTGGCCGTCGAGGTGGGTGATCCGGCGAGCCTCGCCGCCGAGGCCCGCCGCGAGTCCTGGGCCCGGATCGGCGCCAGCCGGGTGTGGTTCGTCGACCCGAGCCGGCGGGCGGTCGAGCAGTGGGCCTTCGCCGACGGCGCCTGGAGCCGCACGGCGCGGGTCGAGTCGGGGGCGGTGCAGTCGCCGCTGTTCCCCGAGCTGTCGATCCCGCTCGACGCGATCTTCGGCTGAACCCCGCTCACCGGCCCGCATCCGGCCCCGGTGAGCGGGCATCGAGACCCCGACGGCTTGCGCCGAGGCCCGCGGCCCGGCCATCCTGAGCCCGACCGAGGAGTCGACATGCCCCGCCACGCTCTGCTGCTGCTCGCCCTGCCCCTCGCCGCCTGCGACACCGGGGGCGACCCCGCGCCGGCCGACGAGCCGCTCATCTCGGTGGCCGGGGCCGAGGCCAGCGGCGCGATCTACACCGTGCAGGTCGACGAGGCCACGCCCGACCCGCCCATCCGGGGCAACGTCAACGCCTGGACCTTCACCCTGCTCGAGTCGAGCGCGCCGGTGACCGGGTGCCGCTTCGAGGTCGAGCCGACGATGCCGTCCCACGGCCACGGCACCGAACCGAACCCCACCACCATCGAGCTGGGCGGCGGCCGCTACGAGATGCGCCCGCTCAACTTCATCATGCCCGGCGAGTGGCACATCGCCATCCGCCCCGACTGCGACGGGCGGACCGACGAGATCGTGGTCGTCGTCGAGATCCAGAGCTGAGCCGCGTGAGCGACGCCGCCGCCCCCCGCGAGGCCTGGACGCTGGCGCCGGGGGTCTTCCTCAACCACGGCTCGTTCGGGGCCTGCCCCCGGGCCGTGCTCGAGCGCCAGGCCGCGCTGCGGGCCGAGATGGAGCGCCGCCCCATCGGCTTCTTCCTCGATGACTTGCAGACGCGCCTCGACGCGGCCCGGGCAGCGGTCGCGGCCTTCGTGGACGCCGATCCGGCCGGCTTCGCCTTCGTGCGCAACGCCAGCGAAGGGGTCAACGCCGTCCTGCGCGCGCTGCGGCTCGCGCCGGGCGACCAGATCCTGCTCACCGACCACGGCTACGGGGCCTGCGCCCACGCGGCGCGCTACGTCGCCGAGCGGGCCGGCGGCGAGGTGATCACCGCCCGGATCCCGTTCACCGGCTTGACCGCCGACGGCGTCGTCGACGCGATCGTGCGCGCGGTCACCCCCCGGACCCGCCTGGCCCTGATCGACCACGTCACCAGCCCCACCGGGCTCGTATTGCCCATCGCCCGCGTCGTGGCCGCCCTCGCCGAACGGGGCGTCGAGACGCTGGTCGACGGGGCCCACGGGCCGGGCATGGTGCCGCTCTCGGTGCGCGAGATCGGCGCGGCGTATTACGTCGCCAACCTGCACAAGTGGGTCTGCGGGCCCAAGGGCGCCGGCTTCCTCGCCGCCCGCCCCGACCGGCTCGCCGGGCTGCACCCGGTGGTCATCAGCCACGGCCACGGCTTCCCGCTCGACCAGGCCGGGGGCCGCTCGCGCTTCCACCTCGAGTTCGACTGGACCGGCACCGACGACCCCAGCCCGTGGCTCTGCGCGCCGCTGGCCATCGCCGCGGTGGGCGGCATGCACCCCCAGGGCTGGCCCGGCTGGATGGCCCGCAACCGCCGGGTGGCCCTCGCCGGCCGCCGCCGCCTCGCCGCCGCGCTGGGGGTCGAGCTGCCCTGCGCCGACGACCTGATCGGCAGCATGGCCGCGCTGCCGCTGCCCCCCGCCGGGCACGGCCCGCCCGACTCGCCGCTGTACACCAGCCCGCTCCAGGCGACGCTGCGGGCGAAGGCCGGCGTCGAGGTGCCCATCGTGCCCTGGCCGGCCCACCCCCGGCGGCTGGTGCGCTTCTCGGTGGCGCCCTACACCACCCCCGCCGAGATCGACACGCTGGTCGAGGCGCTGGTCGACGCGCTCGGCGCGGGCCGCTGATGCTGCGCGTCGAAGGCGTCGTCAAGCGCTACGGGGGCTTCACCGCCGTCGCCGGCCTCGATCTGAGCGTCGAGCGGGGCGAGATCCACGGCTTCCTGGGGCCCAACGGCGCCGGCAAGACGACGACCATGAAGATGGTCTGCGGCCTCGTGCGCCCCACCGCCGGCACGATCACCGTCGGCGGCCTCGACGTGACCCGCGCGCCGCTGGCGGTCAAGGCGAAGCTGGGCTACGTGCCCGACCGCCCGCACCTCTACGAGCGCCTCACCGCGCTCGAGTACTGCTACTTCATCGCCGGGCTCTACGCCCTGCCCCGCCACGACGCGATCGCCCGCAGCCACGCGCTGCTGACCCTCTTCGGCCTCGGCGAGAAGCTCGACCACCTCGTCGAGAGCTTCAGCCACGGCATGAAGCAGCGGCTGGTGATGGCCTCGGTGCTGCTGCACCGCCCCGAGCTGATGATCGTCGACGAGCCGATGGTCGGCCTCGACCCCCGCGGCGCGCGGCTGCTCAAGGACGTCCTGCGCCGCGAGGCCCGGGAGAACGGCCTGGCGGTGCTCCTCTCGACCCACACCCTCGAGGTCGCCGAAGAGGTCTGCGACCGCATCACCGTGATCCACCGGGGCAAGCGGGTCGCCGGGGGCACGCCCGACGCGCTGCGGTCCGGCGGGCGGCGGCTCGAGGCGGTCTTCCTCCAGCTCACCGAAGAGGCCGAGGCGGCCGACGCCGCGTCCCGCTTCGAGTAGCCCATCCTGCGCACCCGGCCCGATCCGAAGAGGAGTGGGCGGCGGGCTCCGGGGCGCGTCACGCCCGTGAGCCTCACCGACCCGATCGGCACCCAGGGCCTCGCCCCCGTCACCGGGTACGGACCCGATGGGCGCCGTCGGCGCCGCGCCCGTCACCGAGTACCGACCCGATGAGCCCGGCGCACATCGCGCCCGCACCGCCTATGCCCACGCGATCCGTATCCGACGATTCGGGGTGGTCGATCCTTAGTCACTCCGGCGGCCAGAGAGGCCGCCGCTCGGCCGGGCACAACGGCTTGGAACCCGCCCGGCCGAGCGGACTTACAACCGGA
>JAUHYW010000098.1 GCA_030426085.1 bacterium
CCGACTGCAGCAGCTCGGTCGACCCCGACGAGGCCGCCCCGGGCACGAGCGCGGCCTGCGCGGGCGTCTCCTGCGCGGACATCCTCGCGGCGTGGCCGGCGGCCCCCGACGGCACCTACCAGGTGGCGGGCGGGGGTGCCGCGGGGGGCGCCGGCCCGGGCCGATCTGCGGGCGCTGTGGTCGCTCTGCGGGCGGGGGTCGCGCAACGCGGCGCGCCACGCCCGGCAGGCCGATCCGGCGGGGGCGCCGCCGCTCGTCGCGGCCCGGGTGGGCTTCGCGAGGGCCTACGCCGAGACCGGGGGCAGCGATCCGGCGGCGCTGGCGGCGCGCTTCGAGGAGGCCCGGGCGGCGGCGGCGCGCGCGATGGAGGCGGCCGGGGCCGAGGATGATGGGGCGTGGGGCGAGGCGGCCTTCCTCGCGGTGCGCAGCCTGCGCTGGCGGTCGGTGGCGCTGGCCCGGCACGGGGACGGGGCGGGGGCCGAGCGGTGCCTGGACGCGGCCGAGGCGATCATCGCGGCGGCGGCGGCGCGGGGGGCGCCGCTCGATCCGGCCGAGGCGGCCTACACCGAGGCCCGCCGGGCCGAGCTGGCGATGCTGGGCGGGGATCGCGAGGCGGCGTGGGATCGGGCGACGGCGGCCCGGGCGCGCTTCTCGGCCATCGGTCACCGGGCGGGGCTGGGCATGATCGCCCGCCAGCTCAGCGAGATCGCCCGGGCCCGGGGGGAGCAGCTCGCCGCCGAGCGCTGGCTGCGGGCGGCCCGCCGGGTGTGGATCGAGCTGGGCCGGCAGCAGGCGGTGCGGCTGGTCGATCTCAACCTGGGGTTGGCCCTGAGCGAGATGGGGCGCTTCGACGAGGCCCGCTCCCGGCTGGAGGGGCTGCGGGGGCCGGGCTGCCCGGCTCATTACGACGTGCTGGCCTGCCTGCTGCTGCTGGCGTGCGACGCCCACGCCGAGGATTGGAGCGCCTGGGATCGCCATTGGGATCGCATCGCGCCGCTGCGCGCGGGGCGGCTGGTCGAGCCGGACGTGGCGATCGCGGCCCGGCTGGCGGCGCGGGCGGCGGCGGTGGCCGGATCCGAGGCGCGGGCCGACGCGGCGTTCCGGCTGGCGCTGGATCAGTATCGCCGGCTGGGGCGGGCGGCGGAGGTCGAGGCGCTGCGGGCCGAGCGCAGCTTCACCCCGACCGGGCCGCTGGGCGAGCGATGAGCCGGGCGCGACCGGCGGGGGGCGAGGGGAATCGGTTGTCGACCGTCGATCACCGCTCGGGGAGGAGCCATGTCCGACTTCGCCGCTGCGTGCCGCGCCCACTTCCCGGGCGCCCGCCCGGATGACGCCTTCGTCGCCGCCTCGCTGGCCATCGGCCGGCGCTACGGCTTCACCGCCGACAACACCATCGCCTGCGTCGGCCTGTGCCGGGACGAGCTGAGCCGCGAGCTGCGGGCCCGCATCCAGGGGGCGTGGGGCGAGGCGTTCAACTTCTCGGGGCTGGCCGGCATGCTCTTCGTGGGGCGCACCGGCTTCATGGCGGCCCACGCCCACGCCCCGATCTCGGGTGGGCGCGAGCGCTACGTGTACTTCGCGATGCCCCACATCGCCATCGACGGGGCGGGTACGGTCGGGGCCTGCGCCCGCACCGGGCGCCCGGGGCCGTCGAGCGCCTGCGGGGCGCTGGTGGCCTTCCTCGCCGAGCTGCGCGGATCGCGGGTGCGGCTGACGACCGATCCGCTCGATCTGGAGCAGACGCTGTTGCAGCAGCGGTTGATGGAGGTCGTGCCCCACGATCATCGGCCCGATCTGGTGGAGATCACCCGCGCCGCCCGGCGCATCATCGCCGATGATCTGGAGCGGATGATCAAGCTGACGCTGGATCCCGAGCAGGCGGATTGCCTGGCGTTCACCGGCATCCAGATCCACGGGCCGGACGGGGGCTATGTCGAGCCGGGGCCTTCGTGGGCGGTGATCGACGGCGCCCGGCGGCCCATCGATCCGGGGGCCTTCGAGGCGGCGATCAGCCCAGGAGCTGGCGCATGACCGGCCCGAGCTGGCGCGGGGTGTAGGGCTTGCGCAGGAAGCGCACCGCGGGCCGGTCGAGGTCGAGGCTGGCGAGCTTCTCGATGGCGTAGCCCGAGGTGAAGATCACCGGGATGTCGCCCAGCCGCTCGCGGATCAGGCGGACGGCGCTGGGGCCGTCCATGCCGGGCAGGACGACGTCGGTGACGATCAGGTCGGGCTGCGGCGCGTCCTCCAGCCACGTCAGGGTGTCCTCGGCCGAGGCGAAGGCGTCGACGCGGTAGCCCCGGCGCCGCAGGCCCTTGGTCACGGTGCGCCGGATGTCGGGCTCGTCCTCGATGAAGAGGATCCGCTCCTCGCCCCCCGGGGCCTCGGCGCTGCCCGGCAGGAGGGACGCCGCCCCGGATCGCGCCGGCGCCCGGGGCAGCTCGACCTCGATGGTGGTGCCGGCGCCGGGCGCGCTGTGGATCGTCATCGCCCCGCCGGCCTGCTCGACGACGCTGCGGCAGGTGGAGAGCCCCAGCCCGGTGCCCTGGTCCCGGCCCTTGGTGGTGAAGAAGGGGTCGAACGCGCGCTCGGCGACGTCCGGCGCCATGCCCTGGCCGGTGTCGATGACCCTCAGCCGCATGCGGTCCCGCCGAGGGCCCGCGCCGGGCCGGGCCGAGAGGCGGAAGGTGATCTGCCCTCCGTCGGGCATCGCGTCGCGGGCGTTCATCGCGAGGTTGATCAGCACCTGCTCGAGGTGGGTCGGGTCGATGAGCACGGGCCAGTTCTCCCGGCCCGGCTCGACGGCGATGCCGATGCGCTCGCCCAGCGTGCGCCGCAGCATGCGCGCCGCGTCGAGGCACGCCGCGAGCAGGTCGACGGCCTGGGGGCGGGTGACGTCCCGCCGGGCGAAGGTGAGCAGGCGCCGGGTGAGGTTCGAGCCCCGGCGGGCGGCGTCGATGATCTCTTCGACGAGCGGCCGCAGCTCGGAGCCGGCCAGCGCCTCGGTCAGCTCTTCCCCGTTGGCCAGCATCACCGTCAGCAGGTTGTTGAAGTCGTGGGCCAGCCCCCCGGCGAGCCGCCCGACGCTCTCCACCCGCTGGCCGTGGCGCACCTGGTTCTCGAGCTGCCGCTTGTCGCGCAGGTCGTCGAGGGTGAGCGACAGGAAGCCCGGCTGCCCGTCCCGGTCGCGGTGCAGGACCACCGTGCTCGCGACCGGGATGCCTTCGCCCGAGGTGTGGCGGGCCTCGCTCTCGCCCTGCCAGACGCCCTGCTGGGTCAGCGCGACCCCGATCTCGACGTCGAAGAGCCCGTGGGCCCAAGGCGTGAAGAGGGCCCGGGTCGGGGTGCCGATCACCGCCTCGTCGAGGCCGAGCAGGGCCTCGGCGGCCGGGTTGACCCACTGCACGATGCGGTCGGGCGAGGCGAAGATCACCGCCTGGGGCGAGGCCTCGAGCACCGCCTTCATCTGGCGGTGCAGCCGCTCGGCCCGGCGGCGCTCGGTGATGTCGCCCACCGCGCCGAACGCGCCGGTGACCCGGTCGCCCTCGATGACGGGGTTGCCCTCGATGCGCACGAGGATGATCCGCCCGTCGCCGGTGCGGACCCGGGCCTCGATGTCGAAGGGGGTCGCGTCTCGCTGGATGGCGTCGAGCGCGGCCTGGGCCCGGTGGCGGTCGTCGCCGATGAAGAGCGCGAGGCAGGCGTCGATGTCGGGGTCGAAGGTCGCCGGGTCGAGCTCGTGCAGCCGGTAGGTGCCCGCGGTCCAGTAGACGTCGCGGCTGGCGAAGTCGAGCTGCCAGCCGCCGACCCGGGCGATGTGGTGGGTCCGCTCGATGAGCTGCCGCTCGCGGCGGTGCGCGGTCACGTCGCGGGCGACCCCGTGCACCCGGCCGTCGGGCAGGCGCCCGGCCCGCCACTGAAGCCAGCGCCAGCCGCCGTCCTGGTGGCGGTAGCGGTTCTCGAAGTCGACGAGGGGCTGCCCCCGAAGCAGGCTCTGGTACGCCGCCATGGTCGCGGGGATGTCGTCGGGGTGCACGAAGTCGATGAACGGTCGGCTCGTGATCTCCTGGGGGGGCCAGCCCAGCACGCGCTGGAAGGCCCGGTTGACGCCGACGAAGCGGCCGTCGCGCACGATGCCCATCAGGTCGAAGGCGTTGTCGGCCAGGTGTGAGATGGTCGCGGGGTCGATATAGGGCGGAAGGGACGGGGCAGGGGGGTATGTCATTTCGTGTCACTCACCGTCGTGACGAGAAGGTGCGCCCAGAGTTTGTCACGGATGCGTCGACCGATGCATGCGGGGTCGGCCGGATCACCGGCGCGCGGCCCGGGGCGCGCGCGCGGTCGGGCGTCAGCGGTGGTTCTGGCAGGCCCGGGTCTCGGCGGGGCAGGCGGCGAGGCAGGCGTCGAAGCCGGCGCACTCGGCGGGCGCGGCGCAGTCGACGAACGCGCGCCACAGCGCCAGCCCGTCGCTGGAGGCGTCCTGCTCGCAGCGGGTGTAGCACTCGGCGTCGGGGCACGAGAAGACGCACTCCAGCACGTCGTTGCAGGCCAGGGTCCCGGTGCCCAGGCCGTGGTCGAAGCAGGCGTCGAGCACGTCACCGCAGCGCGCCTGCTGGCAGCCGGGCGCGCCGTCGACGCACTCGGACTGCACGCAGGCGACGGCGGCCGTGTACCGCTCGAACGCGGCCGGTGACGCCTCGGATACACACCCGTCGAGGCAGGCCTGCTCGTCTTCGGGGGGGTCGACCGGGCAGTCGTTGAGGCAGCGCACGAACGCCCCGCACGTCAGCGTGCCCTCGGGCATGGCCGGTACGCCGCCGAAGCAGGCGGCGTATTCGTCGCCGCACGATTCGAACATGCACGGCTCGTCGAGGCCGCCTTCGGGCAGGAAGCAGCCCGAGACCTCGAGGCAGTCGATGACCGCCACGTAGCGCCGGAAGCCCGCGTCGCTGGATTCGAAGAAGCACTGCTCGGCGCACATCTGGTCGGGGCACTGCCCGAGGCAGGCCGACAGCGCGGTGCAGGCGAGCACGCCGTCGCGGATCTCGGCCGGGCTCGCGCAGCGGCCGTCGCTCTGGCAGATCTCGTCCCCCGGGCAGCCGGTCACGGTGCACGGCTGGGGCAGGGCGCTGTCGGGGTCGTCGAGGGGCGGGGGGTCGCCGTCGTCGCAGGCCCACAGCGCGAGGGCGGCGGCGAAGGCGAGGGCGGCGCGGGCGGGGTGCAGGGGCTTCACCGGGACTCCGAGGGCTGGCGAGCCGGGGTGCGATGACCCGGCGGGCCTGCGGTTTCGGCAGCCCCATCGCGCACATGGCGGCGGCTCGTTTTCGCGGGATGTTACCGCCGGGTCCGGGGCGTTTGCACGCGCCTCCTCGCTCGCGGGCGCCGGTGCGGGGCCCGCCGGTGAAGAAAATTCCGATGATCCGTGAACCGATCGGCCGCTCGCGCCATACACGGACGATGCAAGGTGAGCTCGGCAGCGATATGGCGCTGGCGGCCGGCGTGGGCCGCGCCGACGTCGTCGGTGGCGTCGACGACGCGGCGCTCGCGGCGTGGGTCGACGCCCACGCGGCCCGGCTGTATCGGGCGGCGGCGCTGCTCGCCGCGGAGGTCGAGGCCGCCGATCTGGTGCAGGAGGTCTTCCTCGTCGCCAGCCGCCGGCGGGCGGCCTTCGACGGCAGCGCCGCGCCCTACACCTGGCTGTACGGCATCCTGCGCAACCTCGCCCGCGACCGCCGCCGGAAGCACGCCCGCCGGGCCCGCCTGCGGCCGGTCGACGATCGGCGGGCGCGGGATCCGGAGCGCATGCTGGCCGCCGAGCGCGACCGGGCCCGGGTGCGGGCGGCGGTGCGCCGGCTGCCCGACGGGCACCGCGAGGTCGTGGCGCTCTACTACCTCGAGGAGGTCCCGGTGGCCGAGGTCGCCCGCCGCCTGGGGTTGCCGCCGGGCACGGTGAAGTCCCGGCTGTTCAAGGCCCGCGCGGCGCTGCGCCGGGCGCTGGAGGGGGGCCGATGAGCCCGTGTGACGCCTTCGCCGAGCGCCTGGCGGCCTGGATCCCCGAGCCGGGCGTCGATCCCGATCCGTGGATGGCGCACGCCGAGGGCTGCGCCGACTGCCGGGCGCTGCTGGAGGCCGAGCGGGCGGCCGAGGCCGATCTGCGGGCCGCGCTGCACGCGCCGGTGCCGGACGGGCTCGAGGCTTTGATCCATCGGCGGTTGGCGGCGGTCGAGCCCCCGCCTCGGCGGGCCCGCTGGGGCTGGGCGCTGGCGGCGGCGGCGGCCGTGATCATGGCGGCCGGGGGCTGGTTCCTGCGGGGCGCGGTCCGGCCGGGCACGCTGTCGGCCGAGGTCGTCGAGGGTCAGGGCGAGATCCGCTCGGCGGGTGGCGTCGCGCAGCAGGCGCCGCTGCGCACCGGCCAGCGCATCCGCACGCTCGACGGGCGGGCCCTGGTGCGCCACGCCGACGCGCTGTTGTGGCTCGATCCGGGCGGCGAGGTCGTCGTCGGCGCGCTCGAGCGGGGTGAGGCGCCGGCGCTGGAGCTGGTGCGGGGCACGCTGCACTTCGCGGTGGCCCCGGGGCCGCCGTTCGTCATCCACACGGCCCACGGCCGGCTGCGCGTCGCCGCCGCCGGGGGCCACCTGCGGGCGCTGACGCCCGCCGAACTCGAAGCCGGATTGGAAGAGGAGGATCCCATGAACCCCAAGATGCTGGCGCTCGGTCTGGGCGTGGTCGGCGCGGCGGCGGTCATCGTCGTCGCGGTGCAGTCGGGCGAGGTCGAGGTGACCAACGGCCACGGATCACAGGCGCTCGCCGCCGGTCAGCAGGGCGCGGCGACGGCCGGCGCGGCCCCGGCGGTCGTCGAGGAGCGGGTGCGGGTGCTCGAGGCCCGGGTCTCGGCGCTCAAGCAGGAGCGGGACGCCGAGAAGGCCCGCGCCGATCGCCTCGAGGCCCGGGTGAAGCTGCTGACCAGCGGCGAGAGCCAGGCCGCGGCCGAGCCCGACGGCGAGGAGAAGCCGCTGCGCCCGCTGGCCGAGGTGCGGGCCGACGTCGAGGCGCTGATCAAGGAGCAGGGCATGCAGATCCTGGGGCTGTCCGCCGATCACGCCCTGCTCGCCGAGCTGGCCCGCATGGGGCCGGGGGGCGTCGAGGTGCTGGGCGGGCTGTTGGCCGAGGGCGATCAGACCCAGCGATTCGGCGCGGCGGCCCTGATGGAGAAGCTGCTCGATCCGGCGGCGATCCCGCTGCTCGAGCGGGCGATCTTCAGCGGGGACAACGACGAGAACCTGCTGGTGCAGCGCATGGCGTCGCACGCCCTGGCCAAGATCGGCGGCGAGAAGGCGGTGCCGGTGCTCGAGCGGGTCGTCGCCGAGGGCGGGGAGTGGGGCATGCGCACCAACGCGGCGTACGGGCTGGCCGAGATGGGGCGCAGGTCGGGCATCGACTGGCTGCGCGAGTCATACGCCACCGCCGAGGACGGCATGGCCCGGATGGCGCTGCTGAGCGCGATGGCCCAGGTGGGGGATCCCAGCTATCTGCCCGATCTGCACCGGGCGCTGAAGGAGGAGACCGAGTACTCCAAGCGCTACATCGCGGTGACCGGCATCGCCAAGGCGGCCCGCGAAGAGAGCCTGCCGGTGCTCGAGGCGATCATCGATGATCCGAGCGAGGACAAGATGATCATCACCGAGGCCCGCAAGGCGTACGACGAGATCAAGGGGCAGGAGTAGCCCGCGCTCGGGCCCGCAGACGGGCCTCGCCTCGGGCCGGTCGGCGGGGTAGAGAGGGGCATGATCCGACTCACCCCCGACGAGGCCCGCCGGTACATGGTGGGGCAGTGCGGCCTGGCCGCGACGGTGCATCCCCCCGGGCGGGCCGGCGTGCGGGCGCTGCTCGCGGCCCGGCGCTGCATCCAGCTCGATCCCATCGATCGGATCGGCACCAACGCCGATCTGGTGGCCATGGCCCGGGTCGACGGGCTGGCGAAGGGCGATGTGCATCACCACCTCGAGGGGCGGGCCTTCGAGCACTTCGCCAAGATGCGCTGCCTGCTGCCGGCCCGGCTCTTCCCCACGTATCGCGCCCGAGCGGCGGCCCGCCCCGAGTGGCTGGTGGGCGCCCGCGCCCGGCGGCTGCCCGACGGCGCCCTGGAGCGGGTCCGGGCCGAGGTGGCCGAGCGGGGGCCGCTGACCCCGGGTGACATGGCCGATCACGGGCGGGTACGGTCGATCGATTGGGGGCAGTGGAAGGGGACCGGCAAGGCGTCGACGATGGCGCTGCGGGTGCTGGCCATCCGCTGCCGGCTGGTGGTCCGCGGGCGGCGGCGGGGGTCGCACCTCTACGATCTGCCCGAGCGGGCGCTGCCGGTCGGGGCGCTGTCGGCGCCGCCGCCGGTGTCGAGTGAGGCCGAGCTGATCGATCGGGTGGAGGCCGCCGGGCTGCTGCCCGAGGTGAGCGGGCCGTGGTGGGCGGCGGTGAAGCACACCCGCACCGACGGCACCGTGGATCGCTTGCTGGGCATCGGCGCGCTGGAGCGGGTCGTGGTCGACGGCGGGCGGCGCACGTACCTCGCGCCGGGCGGCTTCCGCGATCGGGCCTTCCCCCAGCCGGACGATCGCATGCGCATCCTGGGGCCGCTCGATCCGCTGCTGTGGTACCGGCCGCTGGTCGAGCACGCGTTCGGCTTCGAGTATCTGTGGGAGGTCTACAAGCCGGCGGCGCAGCGGCGCTGGGGCTATTACGTCTGCCCGCTGCTGCACCGGGGGCGGCTGGTGGGGCGCTTCGAGGGGCGCTGGGTCGACGGGGCGCTGCGGGTCGAGCGGCGGTGGGTGGATGACGCGGATCGCTTCGACGAGCGGGCGTTCGCGGCGGCCATCGAGCGCCACGCCGAAGGCCTGGGGCGGGCGCCGGCCGAGCCCGAGGGCCCGCCCGGCGACGGGATCAGCGCAGGCCGCTGAGGTTGTAGTAGTAGACCGCGCCGGCGTCGGTGGCGAGGCCGCTGGCCTGGAAGCCGCCGATGACGATCAGCGGCCGGGTCCGGTCGTTGCGGATGATCTCGCCGATGCGCCCGTCCTGGCGCCAGGTCTCGCCGGCGATGGCCGCGATGCGCTGCGGCAGGCCGAGCTGGCCGATCACGTAGACGTCGGCCCCGCCGACCCGGGTCGCCTCGCCGATGGTGCTGAACAGCTTGCCGACGATGATCCGCCCGCCGACGACCTGCACGCTGCGCCCGAAGCTCTCGCCGGCTTCGCGCCCGTAGAAGACCGTGCGCGCGTCGCCTTCGCCGAGCGGGTGCACCGCCGGCCGGGCCTGCTCGGGGTCGTGGGTCGCCAGATCGGCCAGCCACTCGCCGTCGACGACGTACACCGCGCCGGTGCGCACGTTGTCCGGGTCGACGTGGTTGATGGCCCCGACGACGAGGTCGGTCTCGGGCCCCCCGACGACGTTGCCCGCCGAGATGTCCCACCCGGCCTGGGGCCGGTTGCCTTCGCCGCCGAGCGTGATCATGCGCGGGCGGTTGCTGGCGCAGCCGTCGCCGTTCCACCCGAAGAGGATGCGCACCATGCCGCCCTGGGGCGTCTCGTCGCCCTCCTGGGGGGTGATGTCGATGTTCTCGTTGTAGGCCCCGAAGGCGATGTCGTTGCAGCCGTCGAAGTCGAGGTCGCCCATCAGCGCCAGCGATCGACCGGTCTGGGCGTTGTTCACCCGCCCGGCCCAGGTGTAGGCCACGTCGCACAGGACGCGGATGCGGCCGTCGGGATCGGGCGCGCGGCCGTAGACGACCTGGATGCCGCCGTTGTTGCCCCCGTCGACGTCGGGCTGGTTCCAGGTCGGGGCGCCGACGATCAGGTCGTCCCGGCCGTCGTCGTTGATGTCGGTGACGAGCATCTGCCAGGCGTTGGCGCCGTTCCGGGGGCCGACGTAGACGTAGTCCGGGCGGCTGCCGTCCATCGGGCCCTGCCGGCCGCGGTAGATGTAGACCATCCCCTGGTCGCCCCCCCGCCCGGGGCACTGGCCGTCGACGGCGAAGGTCGCCGGGTCGAAGTTGTTGGGTCGCTCCTCGCGGGGCGCCGAGATGAAGACGTCGGGCAGCCGATCGCCGTCGAAGTCGCCCCCCGCCGCGCCGAAGCCGAATCGGTCGTTCGTGCTGTGGTCGAAGTGCCCCGAGAAGACGACGCTCGGCTCGCTGGCGTAGCCCGCGTCGGTGCCGGGGTAGAGGTAGGCCAGACCCGCGCCGAGCTGGTCCGGCGGCCGCGGCGCCTCGGGGGCGCCGACGATCAGATCCGAGAGGCCGTCCCGGTCGACGTCGCCCACCGCGGCGATGGCCCGGCCGTTCTGCGAGCCGGCGGGCGCCCCGGGCAGATCGAGCGCCCGGCTGCGGCCGGTGAGGCCCGACACGAAGAACGGCCGGCCGACGTTGATGCCCAGCGACTGGTCCCGGGCCGCGGTCACCGCGAGGTCGGGCAGGCTGTCGCCGTCGATGTCCCCGGCGATCGCGACCGCCTCGCCGAAGAGCGATCCGGCGTCGGCGCCGAACGCGCTGTAGATCGGGGTGGGATCGGGCCACTGGCCCCGGCGCCCGGCGAAGATCGAGACCCCGCCGACATCGTTGGTGGCGCCCTCCTCGCCGGGCTCGTCGTTCCACGCGCCGACGACGACGTCGGGGATGTCGTCCTCGTTCCACAGGCCCACGGCGACCGCGATGCCCCGCTGGTCGTTGCCGTTGTCGCCCTCGAGCACCCAGCTCGCCTCCTCTTCGTAGGTGTACTGCCGCACCACCCCGGCGAGCGGGCCCCCGCTGAAGATGCGCACCGCGCCCGAGTTGCCCCCGGCGGCCCCGTCGTGGGCGTGCTGCCCGGCGATGACGTCGGCCCGCCCGTCCTGGTTGACGTCGGCCATCGCCAGCCGCCGGCCGAGGTTGTTGCCCCCGCGCCCGACGTAGACCCGGGCCGGGATGAGGTTGAGGCCGCCGTCGTCTTCGTCGTCGGGGTCGGGCGCGCGCCCGCGATAGACGAAGACGCCGCCCCCGTTGCCATTGAACGCGGTGGCCGAGGCCGCCAGATCGCACAGGCCGTCGCCGTCGAAGTCACCCGCCGCGAGCGCGAGGCCCAGGCGCAGGTTGGCCAGGCCGACCCACTCGCCGCCTTCGTTGAGCTGGCCCCCGGTGAGGATGCCGCCGTCGGGGCGGGCGGTGAAGCCGGCCCGCGAGCCGAGGTGGATCTGCACCGCGCCCTGGTTGTTGGCCCGGGGCTCGGCGGCGACGTCCTCGTAGTTGTAGGCGGCGATCGCCAGGTCGACCATGCCGTCGCCGTTGAAGTCGCAGGCGTCGACGGCGATGCCGAGCTGGTCGTTGTTGCGGATGCCGTAGATCGTCTGGCTGGGGATGGGGTCGAAGGTGCCGTCCTCCAGGCCGGTGTAGATGTAGACCGCGCCCCGGTTGCCGCCCTCGGTGTCGTCGTTCCACGAGCCCACGATCAGATCGGGGCGGTCGTCGCCGTCCACGTCGACCGTCTCGATCGCCCGCCCGTACTGGTCGTCGCGGGCCTGCCCGTTGAGGATCTGCACCGGATCGGGGATCAGCCCCTGGGGGCCGCCGTGGTAGACCATCACCGCGCCGTCGGCGAACGACTGGATGCTCGGCTCGGGGTGGCCGACGATCGCGTCGGCGTAGCCGTCCCCGTTCAGGTCGCCCGGCCCGTGCACCGTCGCCGCGTTCTGCGCCCGACCCGAGCGGCCGAGCGGCGCTTGCAGCGGCGCGGCCACGTCGACCCCGATCTCGATCGTCTGGGGGGTGAACTGGTCGACGAAGACGAAGTCGGTGTGCCCCGGCACGCTGCCGGTGAAGGTGCGGGTGGCCGGGTCGTAGCTCGCCGAGTTGCCCGAGCGCTGCACGTCGAAGAACCCGCTGCCGCCGCGGAAGGTGATGGGCATCCGGGCCCCGACCGGCAGGAAGATCCGCTGAGGATCGGCGCTGAGGGTCGGGTCGTCGACCACCGAGATCACGGCCTCGTCCTCCAGGCCGGTGCCCGGATCGCGCACCTTGACCACGTCCCGCCCCAGCCGGGGGCCGGCGACGTAGACCCCATCCTCGCTGATGGTCGCCTGCGAGTTGTTGATGACGAGGCTGTACTCCGACCCGCCGGAGCCGCCGACGAAGGTGAAGCGCAGCTCCTGGGCCGAGGACACCGAGACCACCTGGGGGCGGATCTCGAGGGGATCGGTGATGTACACGGTGGCGAACGCCTCGCCGATGCACCGGGTGTCGGTCAGCCGCACCCGGTCGGCGACGTTCTCGATCGGCCCGGCGAGGTAGGCCCCGGTCAACGCGTTGACGATGGCGTCGCTGTTGTTCTCGACCATCTCGAAGCGGTAGTTGCCCGTGCCGCCGGTGGGCTCGAGCACGACGAGGTCGAACGCCGAGGTGAACGACTCGTCGGGCACGATGGCCAGGGGCGGATCGCACTCGACCGGGCCCGCGTCCCCGTCCGATCCGGCGTCGGGTTCGGGATCGGGCGCCGCGTCGGGTGACGGGCTCGTATCCGGGGCCGATACATCCGGCCCGACATCGTCGGCGCCGAGATCCATCGCCGCGTCGGGGCCACCCGGATCGGGCTCCGCCGGCCCCTCGTCATCGCAGCCGAAGCCGCCGATTCCGCCGCTGATGGCCAATGTGAGGAACCAGGCCCCTGCGCGGGCCCGCGCCGCGCAAATCCGTGTCGCCACGAATAAAACTCCATTGAATTGTTGCAACCACACTCTAGCAAAGGGGTCCGGAGTGCTGGTAGAGTTCCGTTATCGGTGAAGTGCAGTATCGGCGCCAGGGGACGAGGCCCGGAAACATCTGCGCAAACTCACCAAGACGATCCGAGACCGAGCTGGCGAAGCGCACGAAGATGGCCCCTGCTGTGGGGTCTGGCGCAGACCAAAGGAGGGTGCCGTGAATCGATGTCCGCCGTGGGTGATGGCCCTGGCAGCGCTCATGCTGTCGGGTGTGGCCATCGCCCAGACACCCAACGATGCGCTGCTGTGCGCCGAGGAGTCGCCGGTGCTCGATCGCACCCGCTTCCTGCGCGCGCTGAGCTTCGACCTCCGCGGCACCATGCCGACAGTGGGCGAGACCCTGGCGATCGCCGAGCGGGATCCCGAGGAGGACGTGCCGGGGGCCCTCATCGACGACTGGCTGGCGAGCGAGGCCTTCGCCGCCCAGGTCGTGCGTCGGCATCGGTCGTTGCTGTGGAACAACATCAGCGGGCAGCGGCTCATCAATGATCAGCAGGTCCTCGACCGCCGCAGCCCGGCCTACGCCAGCCGCCGCCGGGCCCGGGTCTACCGCGAGCGCACCGAGCAGGGCCGCGAGGTCTACTGCGCCAACCGCCCCGCCGAGTGGGATGACGAGGGCAACCTCGTGCTCGAGGAGCGGGAGTCGGACGGCATCCTGCAGGAGGGTTGGGTCGACGTGGAGCCCTTCTGGGCCCCCGGCACCACGGTCCGGGTCTGCGGCTTCGAAGCCCAGGACAACGAGTACTCGGCCGACGGCACCCTCTGCCACAGCGCGGCCGGCCTCAACAAGAAGGACTGCGGCTGCGGCCCCAACCTGCTGTGGTGCGCCCCCAACAACGGCGGGGAGATCCTGGCCTCGTTCGCCGAGTCGATCGAGCTGCTCATCGCCGAGATGATCGAGAAGGACGACCCCTACACCGACCTCTTCGAGACCCGGCGCTTCTATGTCAACGGCCCGATGGCCCACTTCTACCGCTACCTGGCCCAGACCGCTTCGCTGCGCTTCAACCCGCTGCCGTTCGACGTCGAGAGCCTGCCGGACGACATCGGCTGGAACGACCGCGACGCATGGACCGTCGTCGAGCTGCCGACCTCGTCGGCCGGCGTGCTGACCCACCCGATCTTCATGCTGCGGTTCCAGACCAACCGGGCCCGGGCGAGCCGGTTCTACGATGCCTTCCTGTGCCAGCCCTTCCAGCCGCCGGCCGGCGGGCTGCCCCCGGCCGACGACGAGGAGTCGCTCAAGCCCGACCTCCAGGAGCGGGCCGGCTGCAAGTACTGCCACTCGCTGCTCGAGCCCGCCGCGGCCCACTGGGGCCGGTGGAACGAGGCCGGCGGGGGCTACCTCGACCCGGCGCAGTTCCCGGCGGTGCACCCCGAGTGCGTCGAGTGCGCCGAGCGGGGCAACTGCAACGGCTTCTGCCGGGCCTACTACAACACCCGCGCGCTGACCGAGGACGAGCAGCCCTACCTGGGCATGCTGCCGGCGATGACCTTCCGCCGGGACGAGCACCAGCACGTCGTCGACCAGGGCCCCAAGCTGCTGCTGCGCGAGGCGGTGGCCGACAACCGCTTCCCCCGGTGCACCGCGCAGCGGGCCGCGGAGTGGCTGCTCGGGCGTGACATGAACCAGAAGGATCAGCCCTGGCTGGACGAGCTGTCGTACGCGTTCGTGCACAGCGGCTTCAGCTATCAGGCGCTGATCAAGGCGGTCGTCACCAGCGACCGGTATCGGAGGCTCCAGTGAAGCGGCTGATCCATCTGGCGACCTGCGCGGCCCTCGTCTCGCTGGGCGGCTGCGTCTCCGACGACGGCGAGAAGCCGACCCTCGATCCGGGGATCCAGGCGCCCGACACCCCCGAGCAGCCCGGCGATGCGCCCCGGGTGAACGACCCCGTCGTCCGGCCCGCGCCGGGCACCGTGGGGGTCGACACCCGCGAAGAGGGCGAGGTCGATCTGCGGCCCGAGCTCGTCGACGAGGAGCCCGCCCGGCCCCGGCGGCGGCTCAACATCGACCAGCTCGAAGACGCGATGATCCGGGCCAGCGGCGGCATCGGCTGGACCGAGGAGCGGGGCAACAACACCGTCAACGTGTTCCAGGAGCTGGCCCGCACGCTGGGCAAGCCGGACTACATCCAGATCACCGAGGAGGACCTGGAGCCGACGATCCTCTTCCAGAAGTTCCTCGGCGACGCCTCGCGCTCGGTCTGCGCCAAGATGCTGGCCCGTGACCTCTCGACCATCGCGGTCGAGCAGGAGTTCGAGCTGCGGCCCTACGACGATCCCCCCGAGGATCTGCCGCAGAAGACGCTGATGATCCACGTGACCCCCGAGGACACCTGGGCCAGCAACCCCGACGCGGTCGACGCGAACCTGCGGGCGCTGCTGGTGCGGTTCCACGGCAAGATCGTCGGCCCCGAGGACGACGTCGCGCTGGCCAACTGGCGCTGGCTCGTGCAGTCCGGGCGGCACGTCAGCGAGCCGTCCCAGGCGTGGATGGCGACCTGCGTGGCCCTCTTCACCCACCCCGACTTCTACACCTTCTGAGGAGGCGAGCATGGCATCCAAGAAGCTCACCCGACGCGGCTTCCTCAAAGGCGCGGTGGCCATCGGCGCCGGCGCGGCCTCGCTGGGCGGCCTCGAGTCGCTGGGGCGGCTGGCGCACGCTCAGCTCAACCCCGACGCGCCGCAGCGGCACTACATCTTCTGCTACTTCGGTGGCGGCTGGGACGTGCTGCTCTCGCTCGACCCCCGGGATCCGCGCGACTTCCCGTCGACGTCGTTCTCGATGCAGCGGACCCGGATTCAGCCGGCCTACGAGCAGCTGAACATGATGGACGCCGACATCGTGCGGGTCGACGAGGGGCTCTCGTTCGGGCCGTACATGGGCGACCTGATCAACCACGTCGACAAGCTCGCCGTCGTGCGCGGCCTGAACATGGAGACCCTGGCCCACGAGGGCGGTCGGCGGCGGTTTTTGACCGGCAAGCCGCCGAGCGGCAACATGGCCCGGGGCTCGTCGGCCTCGACCTGGCTGGCGGGGCAGCTCGGCCGCAACGAGCTGATCCCCAACCTGAGCCTGCGGGTCGAGTCCTACAACAAGGATCTGCCCAACTACGCGACGGCGATGCGGGTCAACTCGATCCCCGACCTGCTGCGGGCGCTGAAGCCGGCCAACCCCATCCTCGACCCGAAGCTGTCGCGGCAGATCGCCGCCAGCCTCTCCGACGCGGCGAAGTGCCCCCCGGCGCTGCGCTCGAAGTCGTGGCAGGCCGCCGAGTTCGCCCGGGCCAAGGGCGACGACATGGTGGTCAGCGACGTCGCCGGGCAGTTCGACTTCGGCGCCAACAGCGTCGAGATGGAGATCCTGCGGGATCACTACGGCTTCAACCGGGTCGACAACTCGCCGGGCGTCAGCGCCGCGTTCGCGGTGCAGGCGCTGACGACGGGCGTCAGCCGGGTGGTCAGCGTCGGCCTGACCGGCGGGCTCGACACCCACGACGGCGGGGCGTGGTCCAACAACCAGGGCCCCAACCAGATGCGGGGGTGGAACGCCATCGCCCGCATGGTCGAGGACCTCGAGAGCCGGGACTACGGCGACGGCTCGTCGTGGCTGGATCACACCACGATCCTGGCCTTCAGCGAGTTCAGCCGCACCCCGCTGCTCAACGCCCGCGGCGGTCGGGACCACCACCTGACCAACTCGTGCCTGCTCGTCGGCGGGGGCATCAAGGGGCGCACGGTCATCGGCAAGTCGTCCGACGTGGCGATGGGATCGCTGGCCATCGACACCCGCACCGGCCTGCCGTCGCCCGACGGCGAGGTGCTCAAGCCGGAGCACGTCCTGCGCACGCTGTTCGACGAGGTCGGCATCGACCGCACGCCCGACCTGCGGGTCGATGGCATCCCCGCCCTGCTCAAGAGCTGAGCCCCGGCGCCCGCCGGATCACATCCCTCACAAGACATAACAGACTCAAATCGGGGTGGCATCCGCCGCCCCGATGGCGGCCGTAAAGGTCGGGGCCCGTAGTGCTTTTGTTCCGGCTACGGGCCGTTCCGGGTGATATGACTTCGCCGGTCTGATAACCTTATTCGGACTTCCCTTGACGGAGAAAACGGGCCGCTGGCCCTCGACTCGGGTATCAGGTGCGCCGGCCAGGCGGCACACCGGACCGGTGCGTCTCGGGAGCGAGCAGACACAGACGACGAGCCGCCGGGTCGTGTACCGGCGGGCAGGACAGGAGGTGCACAGCGTGAGTGATTTTCGCATGGACGAGCGACTTCGATGGCGGCAGAGCAAGGTCGCCATCGCTCTGCTGCAGGCATCCGAGTTCAGCAAAGGCACCGTCGGCGGGTTGATCGACGTGTCCGAGATCCGGGGGGTCATGCCCATCGAGCAGGGGCGGATCAACGAGGTCAACAAGGCCTGGACGTTCGTGATCCACTCGGCCGAGCACGCCCTGAGCAAGCTGAGCGACTGCACGATCCCGCTGCGGGTGCGGCCGGCAGCGGGCAACATGCTCGGCATCAACTTCGCCCGGCTCCAGAAGTTCTCGCAGTCGATGCGCACGTTCCGCGATCGGATCGTCAACCTCGGGGTGGGCATCAGCACCGCGGGCATGGGTATGGGTGAGGGCACGTACCTGAGCAACGTGGGTCCCCAGAACCGGGTGGCCGAAGCGGCCATCTCGGGCACCGGCTCGAAGCTGATCGGCAAGCTGGAGAGCTGGATCCTGGACGGCCGGCCGATCGAGGTCTACGGGCAGGCGGTCCAGTACGACCCCGCCGACTTCGAGCTCAAGGCCTTCAAGGTGAAGAAGTACCTGGCTGACAAGGGCGCCCCTCAGATCCTCATGACGTGGCCGAACCCGACGGTCGCCCAGGTCGCGCAGGCGGTGCGAAACTATCTGTCGCGCTATGGCCTGCCCGGGGAGAACGCGCGCTCGGTCCGGACGGCGGTGTTGCCCGAGCAGCCCTACAGCCTGGAAGCCCTCGAGACGCCCCGGTTCAACTGGCAGAACCTCGATTACAACGTGGTCGTCGACCTGTACTCCGGCGTGGACTCCTTCGTGGACGGCGGGCTGCTCGGCGCGATGAAGAAGGGGGGCAAGAGCACGGGCAAGGGCAAGGGCAGCAGCAAGAGCAGAGGCGGGAAGGGCGGGGGCAAGCGCTGACGACCCCGACCCCTGCGCAGCGCAGGTGCCCCCGGCGCGTGATGCGCGGCGCGATCCCCTCCGGCCCATCTCACGCCCGGGGCGGCCACGAGCCGATCGACATCACCGCCCCGGTCGGGCTACGGTGAGCATGCCGTTCCCGGGAGGCGCCGTGGCTCGATTCACAATCCGATGTGCGCTGTTGTTCGCTCTGGCCCTGTCGTTCGGCGCGTGCGCCGACGGCACGCCCCTCGAGAGCGACGCCGGGCCGCCCCAGAACAACATCCCGCCGCCGCCCCCGCCCGACAAGCCGGGCACGCCGCCCCCGGGCGCCCCCGACCCCGATCAGCCTCAGCCCGATCCCGGCCCCGACGATCCGCCGCCCGAGCAGGGTGAGGATCCGCCGCCGGAGGGTCAGGCCGACGAGTGCATGGGCATCGACTACCTCGGGGTGTGCCACGGCACGCTGGCGGTGTGGTGCGAAGAGGGCCAGCTCTACGCGTTCGACTGCGAGGAGGAAGGGCTCGGCTGCGATTTCATCGACGAGGACATCGGCTACTACTGCGTGCCCGATCGGGGTCCGCCGGACGAGCAGCCGCCGCCCGACCTGCCGCCGCAGGAGGATCCGCCCCCGGACGAGCAGCCGCCGCCCGATCTGCCGCCCGATCCCGCCGAGGAGGATCCCTGCCCCGGGGTGGACTGGTTCGGCCGGTGCGACGGCAACGTGGCGGTGTGGTGCGACGACGAGGAGGAGATCCTCCAGTTCGACTGCACCTGGATCGGCATGGTCTGTCAGAACCTGGGCTTCCTCGGCCACCGCTGCGTGGCGCCCGATCAGCAGCAGAACCCGCCGCCCGACGGTCAGATCCCCGGCGGCTGAGCCCTCACCCGTCGCGCAGGAAGCTGCGATAGCGGGCCCGCAGCTCGGCCTCGTCGAAGGGCAGCCCGCACACCCCCGAGAGCCGGTCGAGCAGCGCGATCTCGGCCGGCACCAGCCGCCCGTCGCTCACCGCCATCAGCGCCAGCAGCTCGAGCACGACCTCCCGGAAGGCGTGGTCGTCGCCCAGCGCGCGCAGGCTCTCGAAGATCGTCTCCTCGGGCATCTCCAGCGCCTCGATCAGCGCGTCGCGGGGGGTGCCGTCGATGGTCAGCCGATCGAGCGTACGCCGCAGCAGATCCCGCTCCCGCCGATCGAGGCGGCCGTCGGCGGCGGCCATCAGGCCCATCAGCGCCATCAGCAACCGACGCAGCGCGTCCTCCTGCGCGTCGATCTGCTGGTCGATCAGCGCCAGGTGGGCGTCGGCGTGGGTCCGGTGCTCGAAGCTGCGCCGGGCGTGGCGCCCCAGCGAGCGGGTCATGAGGTAGTTCATGCCGCTGCCCAGCCCGATCGACAGGATCGGCACCCCGTAGCGCACGAACGCCCGCTGCATGAAGCGCACCCCGATGAGCCGGAACGCCGCGACGGTGCCGTCCCGGGCCCAGGCGGCGGCCCGGGTGGCGCCCTTGACCTTGAGCACGTTGCCGTAGAGCAGCCCCACGTCGTGCAGGTCGTCGGGCGAGACCCGGTGCCCGTGCAGCTCGGCGAGGGTGAAGACCATGCGGGCCTGCAAGCGCTCGATGACCGCCAGCTCGGCGAGGACCATGAGAAAAGCCGCGCTGATGGTCGAGCCGAGGGTGCCGATGGCGGCCAGTTCGGCGGCGCTGATGAGCGCGCCCGAGGTGCCGCCGACGAGGGCCGCCCGGCGGGTGGTCTGCTGCACCACCCGATCCATCAGGCCGTCGTGGCACAGGTCGGGGTGGCGCCGCTGCCAGCGGGTCACCGCGTCGATGCGCGACCGCCGCTCGACGTGGCGCCGGGCGCTGCGCTGGAGGATGAGCTGGAACCACGATCCGTCGGTGAGCTGGGCCGGCCGCATCACCGCGAGCTGGCGGCGGGCGTCGTCGAGGGCCGCCCGGATCCGCCGCCGGGCGGGCTCAGCCGGCGAGGTGCTCGACGGCATCGTCCAGACCCTCCAGGGTCAGCTCGAACATCGGGAAGACATCGCTGATGGCGTCGATGGTGGGGTGGGTCCACCAGCGCTTCGCGATCGGGTTGAGCCACGCCCGGTGGGTGAAGTGCGCCGCGACCCGTTGCAGCCACGACAGGCCGGTGATCTCATTCTGCTGCCAGTAGTCGATGGCGCCGTAGGTCGCGGTCAGCTCGTAGGGTGCCATGTGGGCGTCGCCGACGACGATGACCCGGGTCTCGGGTTGCAGCCAGCGCATCATCTCGAGCGTCGACATGCCATCGAGCATCAAGGCATCCCGGTAGACCTTGTCGTAGATGCAGTTGTGAAAGTAGAAGGCATGGAACTCGCGGAAATGACTCGCCTGATGGGCCGCGCTGAACAGGCGGCTGACCAGCCGGGCGAAGGGATCCATCGAGCCGCCGACGTCCATCAGCAAGAGCACCTTGAGCCGGTTCTCGCGGGGCGGGGCCATCACGACGTCGATGTCGCCGGCGTTGCGGGCGGTGGCGTCGATGGTCTGGTCGATGTCGACCTCGGTGCGCCGCCCGTCGCGGCCGAGGCGGCGCAGCTTGCGCAGGGCGAGGCTCATCTGCCGGGTCTCGAGCACGACGTCGCTGCGGTACTCCCGGAACCGGCGCTTCGCGGCGACCTGCACCGCCCGCCGCCCGCCGCCGCTGCCGCCCACCCGGACCCCGGCCGGGTTCTGGCCCGAGTGGCCGAAGGGGCTGGTGCCGCCGGTGCCGATCCACCGGCTGCCGCCGTCGTGGCGCTCGTTCTGCTCGGCCATGCGCTCTTCGAACATGCGGCGCAGCTCGTCGAGGTCGTACTGCTCGAGCGCGGCGAGCTCCTCTTCGCTGAGCTGCGGCACGGGCAGCGGATCGGCGAGCCACTGATCCAATGCCTTCTCGAATGCCTTGGGTGGCTTCGCGCCGGCGAAGAAGTGGGTGAAACACTGATCGAAGAGATCGTAGTGCTTCTCATCCTTGACCAGCGTGGCCCGGGCCAGCGCGTAGAAGCGATACAGATCGGCGGCGACGAGGCCCTTGGCGAGCGCCTCGACGAACGTCAGCCACTCCCGGGACGACACCGGCAGGCCGGCGCGGCGCAGCAGATAGAAGAAGTCGAGGAAGAGCGTCTCACCCCGGCCGCCGGCCGCCGCGACGCTCACCGCCGCCTCCGCGCCTCGAACCGGGCCAGCGTATCGAGGTCCTGCTCCTTCTTGATGAGCGTGCCCAGGTAGGGCACCCGGTCGGCGAGCGCCTCGGGGTCGACGCCGCCCTTGACCAGCGCCCCGATCCAGTCGATCAGCTCGCTCGTCGACGGCCGCTTGCGCAGATCGGGCAGGGTGCGCAGCCAGTAGAAGCGGGCGATGGCCTCCTGCACCAGCGTCTCGCGCACGTCGGGGTGGTGCACCCGAACGATGCGGGCCATCAGCTCTTCGTCGGGGAAGGCGATGAAGTGGAAGATGCACCGCCGCAGGAAGGCGTCGGGCAGCTCCTTCTCGTTGTTGCTGGTGATGATGACCAGCGGCCGGTGGGCGGCGCGGTGCACGTCGCCGGTCTCGAGCACGGTGAAGCTCATCCGGTCGAGCTCGTGCAGCAGGTCGTTGGGGAACTCGAGGTCGGCCTTGTCGATCTCGTCGATGAGCACCACCGACGGGTCGGGGTTGATGAACGCCCGGCCCAGCCCACCGAAGCGGATGTACTGGCGGATGTCGTCGACGTCGCGATCCTCGAACCGGCTGTCGTGCAGGCGCTGCACGGCGTCGTAGACGTAGAGCCCGTCCTGCGCCCGGCTGGTGCTCTTGACGTGCCAGGTGAACAGCGGGCGGTCGAGGGACTGCGCGACGGCCTCGGCCAGCAGGGTCTTGCCGGTGCCCGGCTCGCCCTTGACGAGCAGCGGGCGTTGCAGGGCGAGTGCGACGTTGACCGCCTCCTGCAGCTCGATCGAAGCGATGTATTCGGCGGTTCCGGTGAAGTTGGCGAACACGGCGTCCTCGGGTCAGTGGGGGCGCCGCGGATTATGCCGGATCGGTCCACCACGCGTCGACCGTCGCCTCCCGCCGCGGTAGACTGCTGTCACGGTGAAGACTGGGGGTCGAGTGCAGGAGTCGGAGGCTGATTGTAGTCGTCAGGCTGCGATACGTTTGTTGCAGAGCGGTTCGCTGACGGTGGAGGGCCGGGCGCTCGTCGAGCGATTGCTGGCAGAGCCCGAGAGCTACGTCGCACCCTCGGGCGCCGGCCGCCCGGACGCCGAGCCGCAGTTGCTGCCCTCTTCGGCGCTGGTGAACGAGGCGCTCGAGGCCCAGCCGGGCGGCGCGGCGCACGGCTACCTCGACGCTGACGGCCGGGGCCGGGTGCTGGGCTGCAGCCCATCTCTGATGCAGGCGCTGGGCATCGAGCCCGCCGAGCTGGCCGATCTGCCGGCGCTGGCCCGAAGCCTCGGGGTGGACGGGCTCGACGCGCTCGCCGAGCGGGTCACCGTCGCCGCCGTCGAGGGTGAGCGGGTGGCCCACACCCTGCGCTTCGCCGGGCGTGACGGGCGGATCCGCTGGCTGCGCATGGCCCTCGCCTTCGCCCCGCCCCAGGGGGAGTGCACCCCGTTCGCCGCGGTCTTCGTCGACGTCACGGGCGCCCAGCAGACGAGCGAGGCGCTGGTGCGCTCCGACGCGGCCTTCCGGGCGATGCTGCGCGGCACCCGCTCGGCCTTCGCCCTGATCGACCCCGAGCATCGCCTGCTGTGGTTCAACGACGTCGCGGTGCAGTTCGCGGCCAACATGGACTGGGGGGAGCCGGAGCTGGGGGCCCGGATCTTCGAAGTCTTCGACCAGAGTTTCTACCGGGTCTACCTCGATCTGCGGGGCAAGGCCCTCACCGGGCGCACGGTGGAGCGGCGCATCCGGCTGACGACCGCCGCCGGCCGCCGGGTGGTGATCGATCTCGGCTTCCGCCCCGTGCGGCGTCCGGACGGGGAGATGTTCGCCATCGGCTTCAGCGCCTCCGACGTCACCCGGCAGGTGCGCGCCGAGGAGGCGGTCGTGGCTTCGGATCGCATCCTGGCCCGGCTGCCGCTGGGGGTCGCGACCGTGGACGGGCAGGGCGTGATCCGGCGCTGGCGGGCGGCGGCGCCGGACATGTTCGATCTGCCCCCCTCGGCGGCCGAGGGCATGGCCCTCGAAGAACTGCTGGTGATCGAAGATCGCGAGCGGGTGTGGCCGGCGGTGCTCGAAGCGATCGAGGAGGGGCGCGAGCTGCGGATCGAGGTCGACACCCGCCGGCGGGATGGGGCGCAGGTCCCCATCGAGATGTCCCTGTCGCCCACCGACCACGGGGCGGATCGGGCGGTGGTGGTGCTCGAGGACGTCACCGCCCGCCGGGCGCTGCAGCGGCAAGTGGTCGAGTCGCAGAAGATGGAGGCGGTGGGGCTCTTCGCCGCGGGGCTGGCCCACGACTTCAACAACCTGCTGGCGGCCATCGTGGGCCACACGGCGATGCTCGATCTCGACCTGCCGACCGACGACCCGCTGCGCACCGAGGTGGCGGGCATCGAGGGGGCGGCCGAGCGGGCGGCGACGCTGGTGCGCTCGATGCTGGGGCTGGCCCGCCAGCGCTCGGGGCCCGCGCGCACGATCGACGCGGTGGAGCTCGTCCGCCGGGCGATGCCGCTGTTCACCCGCCTCGCCGGCGCCGAGTGCCCGGTCACGGTCGGATCCGGGGTGGAGGCGATGCCGGTCCGCATCGACCCGGTGCAGCTCGAGCAGGTGCTGGTCAACCTCGTGGTCAACGCCCGCGACGCCAGCCCCGACGGGGGCGGGATCCACATCGCGCTGGACGGGGTCACCCTGGCCGAGGACGAGGCCCGGGCGCTGGGCATGACCCCCGGGCCGGGGCTGTGCTGCGCGGTGTACGATGTCGGGCAGGGCATGGCGCCGGCGGTGCTCGAGCGGATCTTCGAGCCGTTCTTCACCACCAAAGGCCCCCACCGGGGCACCGGGCTGGGGCTGGCGATCTGCCGTCAGATCCTGCGGGGCTGCGGCGGCGCGATCCGGGTGGAGAGCACGCCGGGGCAGGGGACCCGGGTGCGGCTGTACCTGCCGCGCAGCCCCGAGCCGGCGGTCCCGGTGGCCGAGGGCGAGGGCATCGGCGTCATCGGGCGCGGATCGGGGCACCTCTTGCTGGTGGAGGACGTCGCCGAGCTGCGCGACGTCTGGGCCCGGCTGCTGCGACGGCTCGGCTATCGGGTGACCTGCGCGATGCACGGGGGCGAGGCCATCGGGCTGCTGGACGCGGGCTACGGCTTCGATCTGCTCGTCTCCGACGTGGTCATGCCCGGCGTGGGCGGCCTCGAGGTGGCCCGCCGATTCCGCGAGCGTCACCCTCGGGCGCCCATCCTGCTGGTGAGCGCCTACCCCGGGCACAGCTTCGACCTGAGCCGGCTGGCGGCGATGGGCGCCGAGCTGCTGGCGAAGCCCGTCTCCGGCCCGGCGCTGGCCCGGCGCATCCACGGGCTGCTCGCCGGGGACTGAATCTCATGCGGTAGCCGCATTTCGGACGTCCGTTGGCCGATGCATCGACCGCCGGCTCTGCGCTATGGTCGCTCCCTTGTGAGACACGCGCCGGGGCGCCGGCGGGAACGGGAGGCAGCGTGATGTCGGCAGTCCTTCACACGGTTCGTCCGGGCGGCGCTCTGGCGGTCGCCCTGTGCCTCGCCGCGTGCGTCGGACCCAGCGGCGGGGGCGGCGGCGATGCCCCCGACGCGCGGCCGGTGGACGGCGCGGTGGACGCGGTGGTGGATGGCGAGCCGACGCCCGACCCCGACGTCGGGCCGCTCGACGCTTCGCCGGACGCTGATCCTGACGGGTCGCCCGACATCGGTGAGCCCGACCCCGAGCCGGACGCCGACCTGACCGATATGCGTCCGCCGGGCTGCGTCGACGATGTCGAGTGCCCCGATCCCCTCGGCGAGAGCTGCCGCGACGGCGCCTGCGCGCCCGACCCGTGCAACGTCGAGCTGTTCACCTTCGACCCCGGCGCGGTGGAGTACGCCTCGGTGCACGTCGCCGGGTCGTTCAACGACTGGCCGGGCGATCAGGGCGCCGGCTTGCAGATGGCCTTCGACGCCGATCGCGGGCTGTGGTGGGCCAAGCGGGCGTTCGAGGACGGGGAGTTCCAGTACAAGTTCGTGCTCTGGCGCCCGGGCGCGGGCGAGCCGGAGTGGGTCCGCGATCCGGGCAACCCGGTGGGGGTGGACGACGGCTTCGGCGGCACGAACTCGGTGCGCACGGTGGACTGTGGCGGCTGCCAGGGGGACGACGCGTGCGCCGGGGGGGTGTGCGTGGCCGGGGGCTGCGTCGAGACGGTGGCCTGCGAGCGGGCCTTCGACTGGCGGGACGCGGTGATGTACTTCGCGATGGTCGACCGGTTCCACGACGGCGACGGGCGGGCCGAGCCGGTCGAGGGGGCCGACGGGGGGCCGCCGGACGGGCCGAGCGCGCAGTACATGGGGGGTGATCTCGTCGGGATCATCGAGAAGATGCCCTATCTGGCCGATCTGGGGGTCACCGCCCTGTGGATCACGGCGCCGTTCGAGAACCGGGATCTGCCCGGCGCGGCCATCGATCCCGGCGTCGATCCCCACATGTATTCGGGCTATCACGGCTACTGGCCGTCGCCGGCCGACACCGCCTTCGACGGGCAGGGCGGCGCCGAGCCGCGCCCCCGGGTCGAGTCGCGCATCGGCAGCGAAGACGATCTGCACGCGATGGTGCGCGAGGCCCACGAGGCGCAGAGCGCCGACGGGCGGGGCATCAAGGTGCTGTTCGACTACGTGATGAACCATGTCGACATCGAGAGCGGGCTGTACCGGGCCCACGGCGACTGGTGGGCCCGCGACCCGGGGCGGGGCGGTGTGTTCCGCTCGTGTGGCATCGAGAACCTGTGGGAGGACGACTACTGGGGCACCCGCTGCGCGTTCACCGACTACCTGCCGCCGTTCGCTTTCGACGAGGCGCCGGATGCCTTGCGCTGGTCGGTGGAGGACGCCGCGTGGTGGGCCACGACCTATGGTATCGATGGCTACCGGCTGGATGCCATCAAGCACGTGCCGCTGCAATGGCTCACCGCGCTCGTCGATCGCTTGCGGGATGCCATCGCCGATCCGCCCGACGGCCGGTTCTACCTGGTGGGGGAGACCTTCGACTACTTCAACCGGGATCAGCTCGCCCGGTTCGTCGAGCCCGGGGAGATGCTCGATGGGCAGTTCGACTTCCCGTTCAAGCGGCTGCTGTGCGAGGCGGTGTTCCGCCCCGAGGGCGACATCGGCGCCTTCGCCGACTGGATGGACGGCAACGACGGCTTCTATGGGCCGGGCGCGATCATGACGACCTGGATCGGCAACCACGACATCCCCCGGGCGATCCACTTCGCGAGCGGGCAGATCGCCAACTGCAGCGAGGGCAGCCACGCGGGCAACGGCTGGACCGACGACTACCAGCAGCCGGCGGACGCGGCGCCCTACGAGCGCCTGGGGGTGGCCTTCGCGGTGATGATGACCAACCCCGGCATCCCGCTGATCTACTACGGCGACGAGATCGGGCTGGCCGGCGGGGGCGACCCCGACAACCGGCGCATGATGCCGTGGGACGACGCCGCGCTGTCGCCGCCCCGCATCCGGCTGCGCAGCCAGGTGCGGGCGCTGGCCCGGCTGCGGGCGCGCTATCCGTCGCTGGGGCGGGGGCGGCGCATCACCCACGCCGGGACCACCCGCGACGTCTGGATCTACAGCCGGGTGGGCTGCGAGGACGATCCGCCGCTGATGGTGGTCATCAACAAGTCCGACGGTGAGCGGGCGGTCGAGCTGCCGGCGGGGCGCTTCGTCGATCTGCTGGCCGACAACGCGGTGGTCGAGGGCGGGGCTCGGGCCCTGCCCCCGCGCAGCGTGATGGTGCTGCGGCGGTCGGTCGTCGGCAACTGAGCGTCGCCCCAGTGGGTCGTCTGCGAGATCCGCATGACAATTGCACGGCCCTTTCGCCCGGCGCGGCGATGGCCGCTGCTCACCGCGAGTGAAGAATTATGCTGATGGTGTAGGTTTCTGCTAGCGTTTCGCGTGCATCGCCCGGTCGGGGGGACCGAGCCGGGGGGAGGGGACGATGCTGCGCGACGACTACATCCCGCGGTCGGTCGACGGCGACTGCCTGCGCGCCCTGCGGGCGGGGCGCAACTTCTACGTGTTCGGGCCGCCTCGCACCGGCAAGACCCGCTTGCGGCGGCGCATGGCCGATGCCCTGCGGGCCAGCGGGCTGCGGGTGGCCGAGATCGATCTGGCTCACATCGGTCAGGGGGCGTTCACCGGGGACGTGTGGTTCGAACTGGCCCGGAGCTGCGCCGCCGGCTTCGGCCTGGGGGACGCCCACGACTTCTGGCGGTCGTACGCCGCGCTGGCGCCGGCCGAGCGCTGGCAGCGGTACTTGCAGAGCGTGCCCGCGGGCAGCCCGGTGGTGCTGCTCGTCGACAGCCTCGAGCGCCTCATCGCCGATGGCTACGACATCGAGGCCTTCTTCTCAGCGCTGTGTCCGGGAGATGTCGTCGGGCGCACCCCGCTGGTGACCTGCCTCTTCGGCTCGATCCACCGCCTCGATCTGGGGCTCGACATCCGCACCGCGTCGCTCAAGCGCTCGCCCCTGCGGGGGTGGTTCCGCACCGCGGTCGAGCTGCGCCCGGCCCCGTTCACCACGGCCGAGGCCGAGGGCTTCCTGCCCCGCCTCGCCGCGCCCGGCGGGGACGCCCGGGCGCTGCTGGGCGCCATCCTGGATTGGACGGACGGCCACCCCGGCCTCACCGCGACCCTGGTCGACGCCATCGGCGATGGCGGCCCGCTCATGATCTCGGGCAGCGAGGCGGTCACGGTGGCGGCGACGGTCGAGGCTCTGTTCCTCGAGGCGCCCATCGCGGGCGTGCCGACCTTCGCGATGGCCGAGGCATGGGCCGACTGCACCGATCCGGCGGCGACGGCCCGCTGGTGGCGGCGGCTGTTGCAGGGCGAGGCCCCCGGCTGGCGGCCGGGCGACGAGGCTCACCGGCAGCTCCGGATGGGCGGGCTCGTGCGGGTGGACGGCGCGGTGCTGCGCCCGGCCTGTCGGCTGTTCACCGCGGTCTTCGACGAGGCGTGGTGCGACGCCCGGCTGATGGCCGAGGGCTTGCCGGCGCGGGCGCGGGCGTGGATCGAGAGCGGGCGGGCGCCGACGCACCTGCTCGAAGGGGACGCGCTCCGCCGGGCGAGCGCCTGGGCCGAGGGGCGGGACGCGGGGCCGGAGATCGGCGAGTTGCTGCTGGCGAGCTGGGTGCGGGCCCGGCGGGCCGAGGCGGCGGTGGCGACCGAGCCGCCGGCCCGGGTGGCGCCGCCGGCCGTCGAGCCGCCGTCGGAGGTCCGGGTGGCGCCGCCGCCCTCGCTGGCGGTCCCGCCGCCGGCCCACCCCCGCGCCCTGCGCTGGCTGGCGGCGGCGGTGGTGCTGATGGGGCTGGTGACCACCGGCCTGCTGGTGGCGCTGTGGCAGGCCCGCAGCGTACGGGAGGCCCCGGTCGCGGCGCAGCCGGAGCCGGCGCCGGAGCGGGTGAGCGCCCTGGAGGCGGCGCTGGCCCGGGCCGAGGCGCGGGTGGCCGAGTTGGAAGCCCGAGCGGTCCCGATGGATGTCGACGAGGTCGCCGAGGAGCCGGTCGCGACCGCCGCCCGGTCGACGGCCGGGGCCGCAGCGCCCGAGCGCGCGCGGGCGGCCGACGCCCGCCAGGGCGCCGAGCGGCGGCGGGCGGCTGCTGCGCGCGAGGAAGCGCGGATAGACGCTCGGGAGGCCGCAGCGCAGGAGGCCGAGCGGCGGCGAGCGGTGGCGCGGGCGAAGGCGCGGGAGGCCCGGAGAGCAGCCACAGCGCGCCGGGCCGCCGAACGCCGGGCCGCCGAACGCCG
>JAUHYW010000099.1 GCA_030426085.1 bacterium
CCCGGTCATCGTCGGCTTCACCACCGCCGCGCCGCTGCTCATCGGGCTGAGCCAGATCGGACACCTGATGGGGGTCCAGCTCCCCCGGGCCTCGGACGCCATCGGGCTGGGGCGGGGCATCGTCGACTACATCCGCATGTTCGACCCCGCCTCGACCGCCGTCGGCCTGAGCGCCGCCGCGTGGCTGATGCTCGGCCGCCGCTTCGCCCGGCGCCTGCCCCACGCGCTGCTGGTGGTCACCGCCGCCGGGGTCGCGGTGTGGGCCCTCGAGCTGCACAGCGTCGCGGTGCTGGGCCCCATCGCCTCGGGGCTGCCCACGCCCGACCCGACGGCCCTGCGGCTGGACGCGATCGACGACCTCTTCCCCAGCGCGCTGGCCCTCGTCGCGATCCAGCTCATGACCGTCATCTCGCTGGGCAAGCTCATCGCCCGCCGCACCCGCACCGTCATCTCGCCCAACCGCGAGCTGGCCGCCGTCGGCCTGGGCAACATCCTCGGCGGCCTCTTCTCGGCCCCGCCGACCTCGGCCAGCTTCAGCCGCACCGCGGTCAACCGGGAGGCCGGCGCCCGCACCCCGCTGGCCAACGCGGTCGCCGCCGGGGCGGTGATCGGGGCCGTCCTCTTCGCCCGCGGCTGGCTGGCCCACATCCCGCTGCCGGCGCTGGCGGCGATCATCATCGTGGCCGCCGGGCGCATGATCGACCTCGCCGAGATGCGGACCATCTACGACCTGCACCGGGCCGAGGGCGGCATCGCGCTGGCCACCTGCCTCGTCACCCTGCTGCTCGGCGTCGAGCAGGGCGTGCTCACCGGCATCGGGGCCTCGATGTGCCTGATGCTCTACCGCACCAGCCGCCCCCGGGTGGCCGTGCTGCAGCGCGACCCGCGCACCGGGCGCTTCGTCGACCGGGCCCACAACACCGGCACCGCGCCGACGCCCGAGGCGCTCGTGCTGCGCATCGACGGGGCGCTGAACTTCGCCAACGCCGAGCACATCCGCCGCTCGGTGCTCGATCACGTCGACGCCCACGACGGCCCGCTGGCGGTGGTGCTCGACGGGCGGGGCATCAACGGCATCGACGTCACCGCCGTCGGCGTGCTGCGGGACCTGCTCGACGCGCTCGACAGCCGGGGGGTGCCGATGCACCTCACCCGGTTCAAGGGGCCGGCCCGCAAGATGATCGCCCGCAGCCGCCTGCGGGCCCGCTTCGCCGAGACCGACATCGAGCTGAGCCCCCGGGAGGTCGTCGATCTGATCGCCGACGACGAGCCGTCCCAGCCCGGTTGACCCGCCGCGCGGCCGCTCAGCCGGCGCCGGTCCACAAGGCGGCCACCGCCGCCCGGCTGTCGAGCCCGGTCTTGCTGAGGATGTGGTGCACGTGATCCTTGACCGTGCCCAGCGAGATGCCCAGGGCCAGCGCGATGTCCTTGTTGCGCAGCCCCACCGCCAGCAGCCCGGCGACCTCCCGCTCGCGGGGGCTCAGATCGGCGAAGCACGGATCGGCCTGCCCGCTCGGCCGCAGCACGACCAGCGGCTGGCCGAGCACCGCCGCCGCGTCGAAGTCCAGGGTCAGCCCGATGCCCGGGGGCAGCACCTCGGCCAGCCGGGCCAGCGCCGCCCGGGGCACGCCGCCTTGCCGCTGAACGGCGGCCATCGCGTCCCTGAGCCGGGCCAGCGCCTCGTCGTCGAGCTGCATCCATCGAAGGATGGATTGTCCCCCCGCCGCTGTCCACCTACTGTCGGCCCGCCGGACAGCCCGGCCCTGCAACCCGCCCGACAGGAGTCATCGATGACACCGTTCGAAGTGGTCACCGCGTATTTCGAAGCCATGAAGGCCGGCCCGGGGCAGGTCGACCGCCTGCTCGACCTGTTCGCCGATGACGCGGTCTACGTCGAGCCGTTCAGCGGCGAGACCCGGACCCACAGCGGGCACGCCGCCATCAGCGACTGCATCCGCGCCAGCATGAAGGACCCCCCGCCCGACATGACCCTGGAGGTCAACCGGGTCGACGTGGACGGGGACACCGTGCGCAGCGAGTGGACCTGCGCCTCGCCGGTCTTCCCCGGCCCGATGAAGGGGGTCGACCTGTGCACCGTGCGCGGGGGCCGCATCCAGCGGCTCGAGGTGCAGTTCGTATGAGCCGCGCCCGCGTGCCGCTGTGGATCAACCGGGTCCTGCTGACGCTGCTGTCGATCGCCACCGGCGCGGTCAAGCTCGCCCGCATGGAGGACGAGATGCGCATCTTCCGCGAGGCGGGCTTCGCCGACGGCCTGATCATCGCCTTCGGGGTCGTGCAGCTCGCCGGCGGCCTGCTGCTCGTGCCCCACCGCACCACCCGCCTCGGCGCCTGGGTGATGCTGCCGACGTTCGCGGTGGCCACCGGGGTGCTCTTCGTCAACGGCATGGTGCCGTTCGGCGTGGTCTCGCTGCTGTTCATCGCCATGGCCGCGATCCACGCCCGCTGGGGCTGGGCCACGACGCCCGCCGGCGGCTGACGGGCGCTCAGCGCAGGCGGCTCGGGCTCCGCCGGGGGCGCCTCGGGTGTGGGGGCGACGGCGCGGAAGCCCCGGGGCCGGCGTCCGCTGCCGGGGTCGATGGCGCCGAGGCCCCGGCGCCGGCGTCCGCCCGCGCGGTGAATGGCGCCGATGTCCCGGCGCCGGCATCCGCTGACGGGGTCAATGGCGCCGAGGTCCCGGCGCCGGCATCCGCCCGCGACCCCTTTGCCCGCTGGGGCCCACCCCCCGGCACCCGGCCGGCGATCGACTGCCGCCAGGCCCCACCCGCCCGCTCCGCGCGCCATCTCTCTGGCCCGAGCCCCCGGGCGTGGGCCCGCTGGCGCATGGATATGGCCCGCCGACGCGACCCCCCGGGGCGCGCCGGCCAGACCGATGCCGTCGATCAGCGGGCCCCGGCCCTCCGGCGCCATCCCGATGGCCCCCGTGACCCGGGGGGTGGGCCCCGCGCGCCATCGCTCTGCCCCCGCGACCGCCCCCCGAGGGCCATATGTATGCCGCCCGGGGCCCCGGGGGCCGGCCTTCGGGCGCCATTCGTCTGGCGTCGGGGGCCCACCGGCCGGCCCGAGGACGCCATACGGCTGCCCGAGGGGGCCCACCGGCCGGCCCGATGACGCCATACCGCTGCCCGAGCAGGCCCACCGGCCGGCCCGATGACGCCATACCGCTGCCCGAGCAGGCCCACCGGGTGGCATCCGCGCGCCATTGACCCCGCCAGCGGACCCCGGCGCCGGGACATCGGCGCCATTGACCCCGCCAGCGGACCCCGGCGCCGGGACCCGCGTCCCGTTCGACTGCGCCCCCGGCCCCGGGCGGTGGGCCCCCCGCGCCATCGGTCTGCGCCGGGGCGGCGGCGACCGGCGGCTCGCGGCGTCGCTCTGCCCGAGGCAGCCGACCCCCGGCCGGCGGCGGCTGACGTCTGGCGTCTGCCCGCGTAGATGCGCCCGGTGGGCGGCGCTCAGCGCACGTCGAGGGTCAGCGTCAGCGGGCCCCCGGGCGACGACTCGACCACCACGGTGTAGGTGCCCGCCGCCAGCTCGACCCCCTCCAGCCGCACATCGGGGTCGATGTCCATCGGATCGCCCGCCCCGCAGGCCACCTCCGAGCCGGCGTCGGCGCAGGCCGCGCGGATCGCGATGGCCCCGCCGAACTGCGGCCCGTCCAGCGCCAGATCGACGGTGGCCGGCGCGCCGAGGGTGAACTCGGCGACCCACGTCTGCCCGAAGCCGGCCCCGCAGCTCACCGGCAGCCGGATGACCCCCGGACCCGGCGTCAGCGTCGCCGGCGCGCCCGCCGCCACCTCCGCCGGCGCCGCGCAGGCCAGCGCGGCGACGTCGTCCGCCGGCCCGATCGCGAACCGGGTGCGGGCGGCGAGCCCCGCGGCGTCGGGCGCCTGCGCCGCCAGCCGGACCCCGTAGCGCCCGTCGGCGTCGGCGTCGAGCGCGGCCACCCAGTCCCCGTCTTCGCTCAGCGCGCCGTCGACCCGCGCCTGGCCGTCGGGCCCGTGCAGCGACAGCTCGAGCCCGTCGACCGGGCCCAGCGGCGAGCTGACCACCGACAGCCGCAGCCCGGCCGCCAGATCGACCGCGAACCAGTCGACGTCCGCCGGGCACAGCCGGTGCTCGGCGGCGCCCGGCGCCGCGGCGGCCGCCGCGAAGGTGTCATTGCCCAGGATGCCTTCGAAACCATCCGCCGGGCAGGCGTCCGCCGGCAGCGGGGAGACATCGAGCGCGTAGGGCACCGAGCGCCCCGCTCCGTTCGTCACCTCGACGAGCAGCGCCCGATCGGCCGCCACCGGGGGCAGCTCGACCCGCTCCAGGGCGAACGGGCCGCCCGCGCCGTCGGCGATGAGGTCCAGCCCCTGCTCGTCGCGCACCGCCAGCGCCAGATCACCGACGGCGTGGCGCACGTCGATCCGCAGCGCCCGCCCGGCCGGCTGCACCACCCGGTGCACGTCCACCGCGCCGTCGCAGGCGATCAGATCGTCGTAGGTCCGCGCCGCGAGCAGCAGCCCGCCGCCCTGGGCGTCGAAGCGGTCGCCCCGGCAGTCGGCGGCGTCGCACTGCCCGTCGCGGCAGAACCGGGTGCCGGGGCAGTCGGCGTCGGCGGCGCACGGCTCGGCGAGCACGCAGGCCCCGACGCCGCACACCTCGCTCGGCGCGCAGTCGTCGTCGGTGCGGCACTGCGCGCAGCGCCCGCCGGCGCACACCGGCGCGGCCCCCGGGCAGTCGCCGTCCCCGCCGCAGGCCTCCGCCAGGGCGCAGACCCCCGACCCGCAGCGCTGGATCCCGGCGCAGTCGGCGTCCCCCCCGCACAGCGGCGGCAGGCCCGGCGCGCAGCGGCGCCCGACGCAGCGCTCGGGGCAGTCGGCGTGGGTCTCGCACTCGGGCGCGACGCAGCTCGACGACTCGCAGACCAGCCCCCCGGGGCACTCGGCGTCGAGCAGGCAGTCGGCCGGCGGTCCGCAGCGACCCGTGGCGCCGTCGCACACCCCCGCCGGGCAGTCGGCGTCCTCCACGCAGCGCGCGGCGCACGCCCCGCCCTGGCACAGCCGGTCGCCCAGGCAGTCGAGGTCCTCGGCGCAGACCATCGGCTCGGCGCACCGCCCGTCGGCGCAGATCTGGTTGCCCGGGCAGCCGCCGTCGTCGGCGCAGCCGGCCACGCAGGCGAAGTCCCGGCACACCCGCCCCGGATCACAGTCCTCGGGCGAGAAGCACGGCGCCGCCTCGGGGCAGCGCCCGTCCACGCAGCGCCGGCCGCCGGGGCAGTCGGCGTCCTCCACGCAGCGATCGGCGCAGGCCCCGCCCACGCAGATCCGATCGCCCACGCAGTCCACGTCGGCGCCGCACCCGGGGCCCTCGCCGCACAGCCCGGTGCCCCCGTCGCACACCTGGGCCCCGGGGCACGGCCGGGCGGGGCACGCCTCGACGCAGGCCCCGTCGATGCACGTCCGGCCCCGGTCGCAGTCCTCGGGCGCGAAGCAGCGATCGGGCTCGACGCAGCCCCCGTCCACGCACCGCCGGGCGCCGACGCAGTCCTGATCGCGCACGCACAGCGGCTGGTCGGTGCACCGCCCCACCGCGGCGTCGCACCGGGTCTCGCCGGGGCAGTCGCGGTCGTCGTCGCAGGCGGGCAGCGGCAGGCAGCGCCCGCTGCCCCCGTCGCAGAACGCGCCCGGATCGCACGGGTTGGCCCCGTCGCACCGGGGCACGCAGCGCCCGGTCTCCGGCTCGCACACCGCGCCGCCGGGGCAGGCCCCCGCCTCGTCGCAGGCGTCGGAGCAGCCCCCCTCGACGCACAGCCGCCCCGGATCGCAGTCGGCCGGCGCGAAGCACGGTTCGGCCTCGGCGCAGCGCCCGCTCATGACATCGCAGGCCCGGGTCCCGGGGCAGTCGGCGTCGTCGGCGCAGCGATCGACGCAGGCCCCGGCGGCGCAGATGCGATCGCCGAGGCAGTCGTCGGCCGCCTCGCAGCCCTCGCCCTCGACGCACAGCCCCGAGTCATCGTCACACACCTGCCGCCCGGGGCAGTCATCGGCCGCGCAGCGCTCGGCGCAGGCCCCGTCGAGGCAGGTCCGCCCCGGGTCGCAGTCGGCGGGCACGAAGCACACCGCCGGCTCGGCGCAGCGCCCGGCCTCGACCGCGCACACCCGGGCCCCGGGGCAGTCGGCGTCCTCCCGGCAGCGCTCGGCGCAGGCCCCGGCGAGGCAGATGCGATCGTCGAGGCAGTCATCGTCCCCATCACACGCCGGCCCCTCGATGCACGCCCCGCCCTCGCACCGCTGGCTGCCCGGGCAGTCGCCGTCCACCCGGCACTCGACCGCCGCGTCCGGCCCCCGGTCGGGCGGCGCCAGATCGTCGATGGGCGCCGCGTCGATCGGCGCGGCGTCCGGCCCGACGTCGCCCATCGGCCCGACGTCGGGGTCGGGCGCCTCGCCGTCGGCCTCGATCGTCGCGTCCGGGGGCGGCGCCTCGCTGCTGGCCCCGTCGTCACACCCGGCCGCCCACAGCGCGACCAGCCCCAGCGCGAGCGCCCGGCGCCCGAAGTCCCCAGTCATCGCACCCGCCCGGCGTAGCTGTTGTAGAGCTGGAGCACCTCGTTGGCCGACAGCGCTCGATCGTAGAGCTGGATGTCGTCGATCCAGCCGTTGAAGTTGCCGTGATCGCAGCACTCGCGGTGCCCGATGTCGATCGGCCCCCCGTCGGCCGACATCGCCCGATTGCCGGGGGCGGTGCTGTCCCGCCGCACGCCGTCGACGTACAGGATCTTCGTCCCCGTGTTGCGGTCGTAAGTGCCGACGAAGTGATGCCACTCCTGGGGGTTCGGTACGGCGTAGCAGCTCCCATAGTTCCAGCCATTGTTGGCGTGGATGATGAAACACATGGAGTTGCAGTCCCAGCAGCCGGTCCCCAGGATCCAGGTGCTGTAGTGGCTCACCATCTGCCACACCCCGTTGTAGCGGTTGTTGTGCGCCGATCGGATCCAGGCCGAGACGGTGATGGCGTCCCGGGGGTTGATGTTGGGGAAGGTCCCGTAGCTCCGGGTCGCCACGTCGCCCCCGGCCCCGTTGAAGCGGGCCGACGAGACCAGCCCGGTGGCCTCGAACGCCACCTGACCCCCGCCGCTGCCGTGGCGGTTGTTGCCCGAGCTGTCCCGCCAGTTGTTGTCCAGCTCCCAGTGGGCCAGCAGCCCCTCGAAGCGCAGGGTCTCGGCGTCGTTGTCCAGCCGCACCCAGCGGCTGCCGTTGCAGCCCTCGAAGCGCACCCCCGACCAGCGGATCGAGCCGGCGGTGTTGCCGTTGCAGGTGTCCTGGTGGCCCACCCGCAGCGCGCCGGCCACGTCCAGCCGGGCCCGGGGGCTGCTGGTGCCGATGCCCACCTCGCCCGACGACAGGATGCGCAGGTACTCCTCGCCGTCGGCCGGGCCGCCGCTGCGGGCGAAGATGAAGCGCAGGTCGTCGCCCACATCGTCGCCCCAGGCCACCACCGTGTCGCCGTTGTTGCCGCCCTCGTCCTTCATGCCGAAGTAGGCCCCGTCCGACCCCGAGGCGCCCACCCGCAGGCCATGGTTCATCCAGTCCCGGCGGGTGCCGGCCATCTGCCCCTCGCCGACGTGCAGCCGGGAGGCCGAGAGCACGCCCACCGTGCCGGTGTCCCGATCGGCCCGCATGAAGACGCCGCTGTCGAGGCCATCGAGCCGGTCGGCGTCGAGACCGCTGCCCGCCCCGTCCGCCGCGCGCACCGCCGCCACCACGTCCGCCGGATCGCTGAGGAACCGCTGCCACACCCCGCCGTTGCACACCTCGACCCGGCCCCCCTGATAGCGCAGCGTGCCTGACAGGTCGCCGTCGCACGCGGCGAAGGCCCCGATGCGCAGCCCGCCGGCCACCTCCAGGTTCGCCCGGGGGTCGGCGGTGCCGATGCCCACCTGCCCGCTCGACAGGATGCGCATGCGCTCCTCGCCGTCCCCCGGCCCCCCGTTGCGGGCGTAGATGAAGCGCAGGTCGTCCCCCGCCCCGTCGCCCCAGGCCACGACCGTGTCCGCGTTGTCGTCGCCCTCGAACTTCATGCCGAAGTAGGCCCCGTCCGAGCCGGCCGCGCCGATGCGCAGGCCGTCGTTCATCCAGCCCCGCCGGGCGCCGCCCATCTCGTTGAGCCGCACATGGAAGCCGGTCGAGCCGATGGTGCCCGAGGTGCCGGTGTCCCGGTCGGCGCGCATGAACTGGGCCGAGTCGACGCCATCCAGCCGGTCGGCGTCGAGCCCGCTGCCCGCCCCGTCGCCGTCGCGCACGATGTCGATCAGATCGGCCACGTCGGTCAGCAGCGCCCGCCAGCCGCCCCCGTCGCACAGCTCGAGCGCCTGCCCGTTCCAGCGCAGCGCGCCGCCCCGGGCGCCGTCGCAGTTGTTCTCCATGCCCACCCGGATCGCGCCGGCCACGTCCAGCCGGGTCCGGGGGGCCGCGGTGCCGATGCCCACCGCGCCGTCCGCGCCGACCCGCATGCGCTCGACGCCGTCCACCGGCCCCCCCGAGCCGGTGTAGATCACCCGCAGGCTCTCGCCGGCGTCGTCCCCGAACGCGATGACGGTGTCGGCCCGGTTGTCGCCCTCGACCTTGAGCCCGAAGTAGCCCCCGTCGTTGCGCGCCCCGCCGACCCGCATCCCGTGGGTCATCCACGGCCGGCTGCCGCCCTGCTCGCCGATGTTGACGTGAAACTGCGCCGCGGCCAGCGTGCCGCTCGTGCCGGTGTTCTGGTCGGCGCGCATGAACCGCCCCGAGTCGAGGCCGTCGAGCGCGTCGGCGTCGACCCCCGAGCCGGCCCCGTCCACCTGGCGCAGCTTGTCCCGCACCTGGGCCGGCGTATCCGGCGATCCGTCGCCGCCCGCCGGCCCCCGCGGCCCCTCGGGCCCCTCCGGACCGGCCGCCCCCGGCGGGCCGGGCGGGCCCACCAGCCCCGTCGGATCACCCACCCAGCGCCCGTCGCCGTCGATGACGAGCTGCCCCCCGACCCGCACCGAGCGGGGGGTGATGTCGCCCACCGCGTTCCCCGCCACGTCGGCCAGCAGCGCCGCGGGCACCTTCACGATCGGCGTGCGCGGCGCCAGCTCGGCGCCCTGATCGATCGTCAGCCCCAGGTACACCCGGGCCGCGTCGAACAGCCCCGGCGTCAGCCGCTCCACCGATCCCACCGAGACCGCGTAGTAGCCCTCGAAGAACGGCACCCCCCGGTGCACCTCATCGAAGAGCAGCGCGCCCCCCTGCGCCGCGTCGTACAGCCGGACCCGCAGCGTGTGCTCCCCCTCGATCGGGCGCCCCTCGCCGTCGAAGACCAGCCCCTCCTGCACGAACTGATCGGGCAGCGCCCACGCCGGCGCCGCCAGCAGCAGGAGCGCGGCGCACACCCCGAGAGCCCCGAGAACCCCTCGCGTTCGTCGCATGTCACACCTCCGACATCATTCCACCATGAATTGATTTTTCCATCCAAGGAGGAATTCGTGACAGGCGGGTGCGCGACGCGCCGTGACCGGGCGCCCTCCCCGGCCGTCTGCAATGGGCATCCGAATGGAGGCCCATGCGCGCGTTCATCCGCCGGCACTACCGCGACCTGGTCAACGGCCTGCTGTTCCGCCCGATCCTGATCACCGTGCTGCACGCGGCCCTCGCGGTGCTGGTGGTCGTGATCAGCCGCCACCTCGAAGAGCCCCTGTTCTCCCGCTCGGCGGACACCACCCGGGCCATCCTCACCACCATCGCCGGGTCGAGCTTCACCGCGGTCAGCATCGCCTTCACGGTGACCATCGTCACGCTGCAGCTCGTCTCCGACCAGTTCACCCCCCGGGCCCTGCGGGGCTTCCTCGGGCGGCCGTGGGTCCAGCTCGTGGCGGGCTGCTTCGTGGGGCTGGTGCTCTACTGCCTCGTGGCGCTGGGCATGATGCGCGACGGGTCCGAGGGCGGGGACCACGGCCTCCTGGCGATGGTCGCGGTGGTGCTGGCCATCGTCGCGCTCTTCGTGCTGCTGGTCTTCATCCACCGCATCTCACAGTCGATCCAGGTCTCGAACATCATCGCCGATCTGGTCGCCGAGACCCGGACAGCGCTCGATCGGCACTACGCCGCCGACGACCGCGCCGCCGACGGCCCCCGGCCCGAGGACGACGACGGCTGGCCCCGGGTCGACGCCGAAGAGGCCGGCGTGGTGCAGTCGATCGACCTCGACGCGCTGCTCGACCTCGCCGCCGACGCCGACGTCGCGCTGCGGCTGGCGGTGCAGCCGGGGGACTTCGTGCTCGCCGGCCAGGCGCTGGCCCGGTTCGAGCGGGGGGCGCCGGCCGGTCTCGAGCCTCACGGCGGCGTCGCGGCCCTGCGCCGGGCCATCGTGCGCCAGTCTCAGCGCGACCTGAGTATGGATCCGGCGTTCGGCGTCCGGCAGCTCGCCGACATCGCGGCGCGGGCGCTGTCGCCGGGGGTCAACGACCCCAGCACCGCCGATCACTGCCTGCACTGGATGACGGCGATCTTCGCCGAGGTGATGGCCCGCCCCCGGCCGACCCACCGCCGCCTCGCCGCCGAGAGCGGGGTGGTCGAGGTGCCCCTGCGCCCCGTCGCCCGGCTGCTGCGCACCGCCTTCGAAGAGGTCGCGGTCTACAGCGCCGACAACCCCCGCATGCGCCGGGCGGTGCGCCGCACGCTCGAGCGCCTCGACGGCGTCACCCACCCGACCCATCGCCCGGCGCTGGCCGGCATCCGCCGGGCGATCGAGGCGTCCCTCGACCCGCCCCGTGACCAGGGCCTCGACTCCGGACTCGAAGAAGGAGAAGACCACCCGAGGAGGACCCCATGCGATTCTTGATGGCCATCACGGTGCTGGCGCTGACCAGCGTCGGCTGCGTGCGCTCGAGCACCTACGAGGCGTTGCAGGCGAAGCACGAAGCCGAGCAGGCCCGGGCTCAGGGGCTCGAGCAGGCGCTCGCCGCCGAGCAGGAGAAGGCGCAGACGCTCGCCGCCGAGGTGAAGAGCCTCGAAGAGCGCATCGCGGCCCTCAGCGCCGAGAAGGCGTCGATGATGGGCGACCAGCAGCAGATGCAGGCCTCGATCGCCGAGATGCAGCAGGCGCTGGCCGAGCTCGAGGCCCGCAAGCGGGCGGCCGAGGCCCGGGTGGCGCAGTTCAAGCGGCTCATCGAGCGCTTCAAGCCGCTGATGGACGCCGGCCGGCTGCGGGTGAAGATCGTCGAGGGGCGCATGGTGGTCGAGCTGGCCACCGACGTGCTCTTCGCCTCGGGCAGCGCCGACCTCAGCGAAGAGGGCAAGGCGGCCATCGCCGAGGTCTCGGGGCTGCTCGCCTCGATCCCCGACCGCCGGTTCCAGGTCGAGGGGCACACCGACAACGTGCCGATCCAGACCCGCCGCTTCCCCAGCAACTGGGAGCTGGCCGCCGGGCGGGCCATCACCGTGGTCAAGACGATGATCGAGGCCGGCATGCCGCCCGAGCGGGTCTCGGCGGCGTCGTACGGCGAGTACAAGCCGACCAACGGCAACGACTCCGACGAGGGGCGGGCGGCCAACCGGCGCATCGAGATCGTGGTCGTGCCCGACCTCTCCGACCTGCCCGGCTTCGACGAGCTGGAGCGCATGAGCACCCCCGGATCCTGAGTCAGCCCGCGGCGGCCCCTTCGCCGAGGGCCGCCGCGAGCACGTCGGCCACCCGCGCCCGCAGCCAGCGGTGGCCCGGATCGGCGTGCAGCCGCTCGGGCCACGTCAGGGTGACCGTCACCGCCGGCAGCGGGACGGGCGCCGGGCGCATCACCAGCCCCAGCGTATCGGCCAGCTCGGCGACGAACGGCGCCGGCGCGGCGAAGAACCAGTCGGTGCGGGCCACCACCAGCGGCGCCACCAGGAAGCTCGGCGTCACCAGCCCCACCCGGCGGGTGTGCCCCGCCGCGGCCAGGGTCTCTCCGATCAGGCTCGGGCCGGCGCTGCCCGTCGCCACCGTGACGTGAGGCCAGCGCAGCCACGCCGGCAGATCCCAGGCGTCGGCCGCCGGGTGCCCGGCCCGCATCAGCACCGCCCACTCGACCCGACCCACCGCCCGCTGCATCAGCCCCGCCCCGTCGGTCGGCGGCGGCCCGATCCCCAGATCGTCGCCCCCGGCGCGCACCGCCCCCGAGATCGAGCCCCCCGGCGCGCGCACCGCCAGCTCGACCCCCGGGGCCTCGGCGCCCAGCGCCGCGATCAGGGCCGGCAGCACCGCCGCGATCAGATCGGGGCACACCAGCCGGAAGCGGCGGGTCGACGTCGCCGGGTCGAAGTCGGCCCGGTGGGCGATCAGCCGCCGCACGTCGTCCAGCACCGCCGCCAGGGGCCCGGCCAGCCCCGCCGCCCGGGGGGTCGGCACCATGTGCCGCCCGTCGCGCACCAGCACCGGATCATCGAGCAGATCGCGCAGCCGGCGCAGGCTGTGGCTCATCGCCGACTGCCCCACCCCGCACCGCCGGGCGGCCCGGGTCACGCTGCGCTCGCTCAGCAGCGCGTCGAGCGCCACGAGCAGGTTCAGATCCATGGCCGCCAAATCGATCTGCTTCATGCCCCGATGAATAGCATCACCTGGTTCGATGGGCCACCGCCGGCTACCGTGCGCCCATCACATACGGCGCAGCCATCACACACAGGAGCGATGCCATGCAGATCTTCGTCACCGGGGGCTCGGGGTTCGTCGGCGGACACACCATCGAGCGGCTCGTCGCCGCGGGGCACACCGTGCGCGCCATGGCCCGCAGCGACCGCAGCGCGGCCGCCGTCGAGGGCTACGGCGCCCGGGCGGTGCGCTGCGATCTGGAGACGGTCGAGGCGGCCCACCTCGAGGGCTGCGACGCGGTGGTGCACGCCGCGGCCCACGTCGCCGACTGGGGCCCGCGGGCGCTCTTCTGGCGGCTCAACGTCGAGGGCACCGAGCGCATGCTGGCCGCCGCGCAGGCCGCCGGGGTGCCCCGCTTCGTGCACATCGGCACCGAGGCGGCCCTCTTCGACGGGGGCGACCTGCTCGACGTCGACGAGCGCCGGTCGGGCCCCGCCCGCCACCGCTACCTCTACAGCGAGACCAAGGCCGCCGCCGAAGAGCGGGTGCTGGCCGCCCACCGCCCCGGCTTCCACACCGTGTCGCTGCGCCCCCGCTTCATCTGGGGCCCGCGGGACGCCACCGTGCTGCCGGCCATCATCGAGATGACCGAGGCCGGCCGCTTCGCCTGGATCGCCGGCGGCCGGGCCCGGACCTCGACCTGCCATGTGCACAACCTGACCCACGCCATCGAGCGGGCCCTGAGCCACGGCGCGGGCGGCGCGGCCTACTTCATCGCCGACGACGGGATCACCACGATGCGCGACTTCCTCGACGCGCTGGCGGCCACCGAGGCGGTCACGCTGCCCGACCGCAGCCTGCCCAAGCCGGTCGCCCGGGGGCTCGCCGCCGCACTCGAAGGGCTGTGGCGCCTGCTGCGCCGGCGGACCGCGCCCCCGATGACCCGCTACGCCATCGACATGCTCTCGGCCGAGATCACCGTCGACACCGGCCGGGCCCGGGCCGAGTTGGGCTACGCGCCCCCGATCACCCGCGAGGCGGGCCTGGCCGCGCTGGCGGCCTGACGGGGCCCCCGCTCAGACGATCAGCAGATCGAGCAGCTCGAGCGCGGTGCGCCCGGCGTCCCCCGCCTTGAGCCGCTGCCCGCGGGGGCTGCCTCCGATGGTCCCCCGCCCGCCCCAGCCCTTGCCCAGCGCGGGCCAGACGTTGGCCAGCCCCCCGGCGCCGAACAGGCGCTCGGCGGTGTCGGTGTCGGGGCAGCCCACGGTGACCTTGGCCATGCGCGAGGCGTAGCTGACCACCACCGGCGCCAGCCGATACCACACGTCGAAGCCCCACACCGCGCAGTGCACCACCGCCACCCGGGGCCGGCTCCCGACCGCGAGATCACCCCGCAGCACCGGGCGGGTCATCGCGTCGTCGGGCATGTCCAGCTCGACCGCCCGCCCGTCGTAGATCGCGCTGACCCCCTCGGCCGCCTTGTTGCGCCGGGCCATGTCGGCCCGATGCACCTTGTCCAGCGCCGCCCGGCTCACTTCGCCCCGCAGCAGCGTCTCCATGTGGCCGATGGCCTTCCGGAACCCGTCGGCGTTCTGGTACAGCCCCGGCCGCTGGTTGAACCACGCCAGCCGCAGCCCCTGCTCGGTGGCCAGCAGATCCTTGCCGATGGGGTCGGTGTCGTGCTCATCCACCAGGGCGTAGAAGTCGGCCGGGATGCGCGCCGCGGGCACCCGCGCCGACAGCGCCACGATGGCCAGCACCGCGTCGGCGTCGGGGGTGCCGGTGACGACGAAGCGGGGGTCGTCGGCCAGGGCGCCGTAATGATCGCGGCAGGCCCGCAGCGCGACCCCCTCGCGGTGGCTCTCGGCGCCGTGGTGGTCCAGATCGAAGCGGCCCATCACCGACCCGTGCTGCCCGAAGGCGCACTCGACCGGCTCGTAGCCCGCATCCCGGAGGCGGCAGGCGGTCTCGTAATCGTTGGTGTAGCGGATGTCGAGGTCATGCATGCGCGCCATTCGAGCGGCCGGGGCGGCGATTTGCAAGGCTGGCCGCCTCATCCAGAAAACTGAGACCGCCCGGCGGCAGCCCGTCATGGATCTGCGGACCGACGCCCGACCGCCCGCCGGGCCGCCGCCGCCGACGGCCCCCGTGCGCGGTGGCCCGGCCCTTGCTACCGTGGGCCGGTGATGCGCGCACTCGTCACATCGCTGATCGTCCTCCTGCTCGGCCTGCTGCCCGCGCCGAGCCCCGCCGCGCCGCTCGACGACGCCCGCGCGGCCCACGCCGCCGCCGCCGCCGACTTCGAGCGGGCCCGGGCCGAGCGTCAGGCCCTCGACGCGGCCCACGAAGCCCTCGCCGTCGAGATCGAAGCCCTCAAAGCCGCCGACACCCCGCTGCCCGGCGTGCGCGACCCCCGCCTCGACGACCGCCTCAAGCGGGCCCGGGCCCTCGCCGAGCAGCTCGCCGCCCACGACCGGGCCGTCGCCGAGGCCCGAGCCGCCCTCGACGCCCGGGGGCGAGCGCTGCGCGCGCAGCTCGACGACGCCTTGATCACCCGCCGCCTCGCGCTCGCCGACGCCCCCGCCATGCAGCGGCGGGCCCTCTTCGAAGACCTGCGCCGCCTCATCGAAGAGCGCCAGACCCTCGCCCGGGCGCTCGCCCCCCGCCCGGCGCGGCCGCCCGCGCTGCCCGCGCCGCCCACCGACGAGACCGCCAGCCCCGACGAGCTGCGCGAGCTCGCCGACGAGACCCGGGACCACGCCGAGCAGGTGCAGAGCCGCCTGGCGATGCTCGCAGAGCGGCTCACCGACCTGCGCGAGCGGCAGCGGCTGGTGCAGGCGGCGACCGCGTTCAGCCGGGACGACGCGCTGTTCGCCCAGGACGAGCGCAACCGCCAGCTCGTGCGCCGGGAGGACGGCGTGCCCGCGGCCACCCCCACCCGGCGCCCCGAGCAGGGCGACGCCACCGACGACGACGTGGCCATCGTCGGCGACGAGGGCGAAGGCGCCGTGCCCCCCGAGGCGGTGCCCGGCGACGCCGACGCGCCGGACGACGACTCGGCCGACCCCCAGGCCGGCTTCGAATCGGGCGACGGCCAGCACTTCGACGACCAGCCCGGGCGCAGCGACGGGCTCGGCGCCGAGATCACGCCGCCGCCCGAGGCGCTGCCCGTCGGCGGGGCCGACCCCCCGGCCGGCTCACCCGGGGCCACCTTCGTCGAAGAGGCCTTCGACCCGACCCGGCTCGACGCGCTCGACGACCTGTCCCCCGAGGCGCTCGCCCGCCGCATCGAGGCCATCGAAGCCCGGCGGGCGCAGCTCGAGCGCCGACGGGCGAAGCTCGAGGCCCGGGGCCGCACCCTCGAAGAGCGGGCCCGGGATCTGGAGAGCGAGGCCCCGTGACCCGTCGGCCGTGGTCGATGACCTGCCTGCTCGCGGGCCTGCTCGGCCTGCCCCCGCCATCGAGCGCCCGCCCCATCGTCCGCCTCGAAGCGGTCGGGGGCTACGACACCAACGCCACCCGCACCGAAGGATCCGCCGCCGGCGGCGCCCTGAGCCGGCTGGTGCTCGACCTCTCCCACTCGGGCCGCCCGGCGTCGGGCTGGCGGCTCGCCGGGCGATACCACGGCGGCGTGCGCCACTTCCTCGGCGGCGACCCCCTGCCCTGCCGGGGCGGCGCCGCGCACCCCAGCAACGAAGACGCCCTCTTCCAGCGCCTCGACGGCGGGATCGACGGCCGGCTCACCCGGCGGCTGACCCTCGGGGCCCACCTCGACCTGCGCGACCGCACCACCCGCGACCCGTGCCACCCCCGCGACTTCACCCACGCCCGGATCACCGTGCCCCTCGGCTGGATCACCCCCGACTGGGGCCTGCGGCTCAGCGGCGTCGGCGAGCGGTTCCACTACAAGCCCGACCCCCGCTACGACGCCACCAGCGGCGGGGCCCGGCTCGGCGCCGAGTGGACCCCCACCCGGTGGACCGTCTCGGCGTGGGGCGAGTGGCTCGACCGGCGCTACCGGGGGGCCGACGCCGCCACCCCCAACGACCGCGTCCTGCGCGTCGGAGCCGGGGTGCGCTACACCGGCCCGGCGCTGCTCGCGGCCCACTACAGCTACAGCCTCAACGACTCCACCCGGGAGGGCGGAGGCTACGCCCGCCACGCCGTGACCCTCACCGGCACCGCCGCCCTGCCCGCCCGGCTGGTGCTCTCCGGCCGGATGAGCCTCGTGCGCATCCTGCACGACCGGCCGCTCGACCTGCCCAACGCCCAGATCCTCCAGGACGAAGGCCGCTCGGCGGTGGCCCTGCGGCTCGAGCGCCCGCTGACCGACCACTGGTCGGCCGTCCTGCACGGCGGCTGGTGGGGATCGCCCCTCGACACGGGGCCCGAGTACGACCGCTGGCTGGCCCTGATCGGCCTGGGCTACGGCAGCGCCCGCTGACGCTCACCGCCCGCTCAGCGGCGCCCCTTCCTGCCATCGGGCCCCTTGGGCTTCGTGCCCTTGGGCGTCGGCTGCCGATGACTCGGCCGCGGCGGCCGCTTGTAGGTCTTGGGCGGCTTCCGGCTCCACCGCTGGCGCAGCACCTTCAGGTTGCCCGCGTGCCGCACCACGATCAGGGCCGCCAGGGCCAGGGTGAACAGGTGCACCTCGAAGACATGCGGCTCGACGTAGGCCAGCACCACGAACAGCCCCGCCGCCGCCAGGCTGCCGATCGTCGGGATGCGGGTGAAGAACACCAGCAGGGCCCAGACGATGGCCGAGACCAGCGCCACCACCGGCATCACCGCCGCCACCGCGCCGAACGAGGTCGCCACGCCCTTGCCGCCGCGGAACCTCAGCCACAGCGGAAAACAATGCCCCACCACCGCCGCGAAGCCGGCCAGCAGCGCCGCGTCGTAGGCCGCCCCCTCGGGGTAGAGCGCGTTGCCCACGTACACCGGGGCCCAGCCCTTGAGCGCGTCGACGACCAGCGTCAGCGCGCCCATGCCCTTGCCCAGGGTGCGGGTCACGTTCGACGCGCCGATGTTGCCGCTGCCCGACCGCCGGGGATCCTTGCCCGCGACGCGCCCCAGCAACACCCCGGTCGGGATCGAGCCCAGCAGGTAGCCCGCCAGGGCGAACAACAGATAATGGGTGACACTCATGGGATCGATGACTACCTGCGCTCGACCTTCGCGGTCTTCATCGCCGCGTCGAGGGCCTGCTGCGCCAGCGCCGGATCCTTGGACCACGCCAGCCCGACCTCGGTGCCCGCGTGGCGCACCGCCAACGTCGGCGCCGGCGCCTTGCGCTTCCCGTGCGCCTTCTGGATGGCCTCCACCCAGCCCTTCGCCGCCTCGGCGGAGTCCCACGTCGAGCGGATGACCGCGTAGCCCCGCTGCCCGTCGACCTCGAGCACGGTCATGTCCCCGTCCCACCCGCTCGCGCCGGCGATGGCCTCCGGGGTCGACATGAACGGCAGCAGGAGCTGCCGATGGTGGAACTCCCCCGCCGCGCCGTCCCAGGTGCGCGAGAAGCCCGCGACCAGCGGGCTCGGCAGCTCGACCACCGACGGCGGATCGCGCTCGATGTAGCGCTCGGGGTGCAGGATCTGCTCGGTCGAGGCCGGCGGATCGGCGTACACCCCGCGCACGTCGTCCCAGCTCATGCCGCTCTGGCGCAGCGCGCCCACGAACAACAGCCCCTGCTGATAAGGGAAGATCATCGACTGCTTGAGGTAGTCCGGGGCCACCGCCATCACCGGGAACTGCGGGCTCGCCATCTGCATCGGCAGGCTCGCCGCCACCCCCAGCACCGCCGCCTTGCTCGTCGCCATGTCGGTCTTCAAGCCCGCCGCCGACTGCTGCCAGTCGAACATCATGATGGTCGCGTCGCCCTCGAGCAGCGCCGCGTGGGCCAGCACCGCGTCGGGGCTGTAGACCTTCGAATCGATCAGCTTGCCCCCGCCCCACTCCTGATCCTGGATCGCGTGGAAGATCTCGTGGGCCATCACCGACGGCTGCATCATCGCCGGCAGCCACGCCGCGATGTGCAGCTCCTGCCGGGTGTGATCGTAGAAGCCGGCCACCTGCTCGGTCATCAGGCTGACGAGGAACTTGCCGTAATCCATCGGCTCGGGCAGCAGCCCCATCAGCTTGAGCATGCGCCCCTCGGCGGCCACCTTCGCCGGCCCGTACTCCTCGGCCAGCCGCTCGTTGATGAAGGCGGTCACCTGCGGCTTGTCCTTGACCCCCGTCTTGAGCGGCTTCGCCAGCGTCTGGCCCCGCATCTCCTCGAGGTCGCGCAGAATATCGACCGCCATCTTCTCCAGGGCCGCCGCGTCGGCCTTCGGCGCGTCGGCGGACGGGGCGAGCTGAGCCAGGGCGATGGCGATCGCGACGACCGGGTTCATGGGGATCCTCCGAGATGGGGCGCGGCAGCGCGCGGGCAAGTTAGCGTGAGGTCGACGGCGGCGCAACACGCCCCCGCGCCGCTTCAATCGCCCGCGGGTTCATCCCCCCGGCCCACAGCGGACAAGAGCCACCGTTGCACCTTCTCGCGGTAGGGCCGGGCCTGCAATGTCGCCGTGGCCGAACCGCTCCAGTCTTCCGGGCGCCACGCCGCTCGCGCCCACGCGGCAAAGGTGGGATCGAGCATCTCCGGGGGACGAACGCCGAGCCGAACCAGCAGATCCGCGAGGTCGAGCAGATCGACCACCAGGACACCGGCTCGCTTCGCCAGCCGCGCCGCCGGACCATCGTGAGTCAGCAGCGCAGCACCCGACGCGTCTGCATGCGCGATGAGGGCGATGTCACGCCGACCCGGTATCGGATCTTTCTTGCGCAAGCAGTTCCGGACCTCCCTCGCACGCCGTGCGGACACGGAATACACGGCCAACACACCGGCTTCAGTCCACTCGGCGAGCGTCTTCGAGAGGCTCATGCTGCTCTGCTCACCGTAGACGGCCTTCGTCGTCTGGAGGCACACTCCAGCCTCTCGAACCAGATCCTGTATCACGGTCAGCCCCGAGATCCCGGGCGAGGACCCCCTCGGGTTGAGGTGCTTGGCATGCAGCATGGCACATGCATCTATAGCCAGCACGAGCGCCATCTAATCCGAGCGCGCGGACGAGGGCAGCCAGCGTCGGGCCTCCCGACCTGCGAGGACCGCCGGGCGCAGGGTCGCCCATCGACCCATCGATATCCCGAGCTCCTCGCGGATGACCTGCTCGGAGATGACCCCTCGCGACCAGGCTTCTCGCAACGTTTCGAGGAGAGCCCCCCGGCAGACGACCGGGACCGCCTCCAGTCTGCCGTCCGAAACGCAGGGGATCGGATCGGCGGCTTCCCACCTGCCGGGAGCCGCGGGATCGACCCGCCCGGGCAACGTCTCGAACCGATCGAGCAAACGCGGTTCGATGTTGTGCAGGTGCCATCGAGTGGCATCGTATCCGAGCCCGAAGGTCGTCATGAGCGCCCGGACCCGGCGAGTCTTCGACTCTCGGGCGCGCCGCTGCCATTCATCACGCACCGACTCGAAGGGCGCGAGGAGCACCACCGCGAAGGCGCGCGCCCGTCGCTCTATCGACTCCCGCTCGCTCGCCGCACTGCGCCGATCGCGCGCCTCGAACTGGCAGAACTCCGACATGTCTCTCATCCGGGACCGATCGAAGAGGAGGTGAGCCAGCTCGTGGGCGAGGGTCACCCGCCGCCCGAATACAGAGCGATTCGCGCTCGATGCCACGTTGAGGAGGACGACGCCGCCGATATCCGGCTCGGCGAATGCCTGCCCGTCCGGGCCCTCGGGCATGCTGACGCAAAGGACGAGGATTCGCAGCGGCGCGAGGACATCCGACTGGACCGAAGCGATGGGCCCCTGACCGAGATCCAACCGCTCGCGCACGATGCGCGCGAGCTGCCGCGCGTTGCCGTTGCGAGGGTGACTGTAATCCGGGTTGCTTCGAAATCGACGGATGTCATCCCAGCCGCTCGGTTCGTCCCACCGCTGCCGGATCTGCCTGATGCGCCGGGCGATCCAGACCGCCTCCGAGATCGCGAACCGGGAGGTCGCATCCAACACCTCGGCGTTGGCTTTCAACAGCGTCGCCATCGGCGATCCGAAATCGGCGCCTGCGTCACCCGTGTCGAGGTCGTCGAGGGCGTCGAGCACATCCTGGCCGTAGATCCGGCTGAGACGTCCGGCCAGTTCGTCACTCAACTGCTCGGGATCGTGTTCGATCCGACGAATCTCCTCCTTGCTCACCTCGGAGACGAGGGCGACCTCATCGACGCTGAAGCCCAGGGATTGTCGGAGTGCGGTCAGTCGGCTCACGGCGCCTGCTTCACCAGATCGATACACACGCCGTTGGTACCACAGGTCCATCGCAGAACCAACACGCCCCCGCGCCCGCCGCACCAACACGCCCCCGCGCCCGCCGCATGCCCCGCGGCCCACCCGACCGCGCCGCCCGACCGCGCCCCCGCACGGCCCGATTGCTCCCCGCCGCCCGCCGTGCTACGCCCGCCCCATGCAGAACGCCGCCCCCGAGCTCGTGCCCACCCCCCACCTCGACACCCTGCTCGACCTCGCGCTCGCCGAGGACCTCGGCTGCGGCGACGTCACCGCCGCCGCGCTCGTGCCCCGCGACGCCGTGGCCGTCATGCGCGTCGAAGCCCGCCAGCGGCTCGTGCTGTGCGGCGCCCCCATCGTCGACCGCCTGCTGTGGCGCTTCGGCCCCGGCGCCCCGGTGATCAAATGGCGCGCCGCCGACGGCGCCACCGTCGAGGCCGGCGCCCCGCTCGCCCGCCTCACCGGCCGCCTGCGCACCCTGCTCGCGCTCGAGCGCACCCTGCTCAACCTGCTCCAGCGCACCAGCGGCGTCGCCACCCACACCCGGGCCTTCGTCGACGCCGTCGAGGGCACCGCCGCCCGCATCGTCGACACCCGCAAGACGCTGCCCGGCTGGCGCATGCTCGACAAATACGCCACCCGCGTCGGCGGGGCCGCCAACCACCGGATGGCGCTCGACGGGGGCATCCTCATCAAAGACAACCACCTCGCCGCCGCCGGGGGGGTCGCCGCCGCGGTGACCGCCGCGAAGCGCAACGCCCCCCACTCACTGCGGATCGAGGTCGAGGTCGAAGACATGGCCGGCCTCGACGCCGCGCTCGACGCCGGGGCCGATGTGGTGCTGCTCGACAACTTCACCCCCGACCAGGTGAAGCACGCCGTCGCCCGGGCGGGCGGCCGGGCCATCATCGAAGCCAGCGGGGGCATCGACCTGAGCACCGTGCGAGCCTTCGCCGAGGCCGGGGCCGACCTCATCGCCATCGGGGCCCTGACCCACTCGGCGCCCGCCGCCGACATCGCCGCCGAGATCGACGGGTGAAGCGACTCGCGGCCGCGCTCGCGCTGATGACATGCATCCCATCGGCCCAGGCCAGCGTATGGGACGCCTATGGCTTCGGCGCCCGGGCCACCGCCATGGGCAACGCCCACGTCGCCGCCGGAGAAGACTTCACCGCCGTCTACTACAACCCGGCCGCCCTCGCCGGCGCGCCCCACCCCGAGATCGGGATCGGCCTCGGCCTCGTCTACCCCGACCTGAACATCGAGCGCGACCGCCCCGCCGGCCCCGACGGCCCCACCGACGAGCTGCCCGCCCCCAACCTCGGGGCGCACCTCGGCCTCGTGATCCCGCTCGGCGGCCGCATCGACGACCGCCTCGCCCTCGGCGCCGGCCTCTACCTGCCCACCATCGAGGTCACCCGCATCGACGGCGTCGACCCCCAGCGGCCGCACTTCTATCGCTACGAATCGCTCACCGACAAGCTCATCCTGGCCTTCGGCGTCGCCGTCGAAGTGCACGAGCGGGTCTCCCTCGGCGCCGGAGTGCAATTCCTCGGCGCCCTCGACGGCGAGGCCCGGGTCGAGCTCGACCTGCTCTCCCAGCGCTTCGTGCGCAAGGGCCTGCAAGTCGCCGTCGAGCCCACCGGCGCCGTCACCGCCGGCCTGCTCGTCACCCCCCGCGACGGCCTGCGCCTCGGCTTCTCGTTCCGCGACGCCCTCGACCTGCGCTACGACATCACCATCGCCGCCGTCGTACAGAGCGTCGGCGCGCTCGAGGTCGACATCGCCGGCACCTCGCTCTACACCCCCCAGCAGTTCACCTGGGGCGCCGCCTGGGACCCCACCCCCTCCCTGACCCTGACCGCCGATCTGGTCTGGGCCCGCTGGAGCGCCGCCCCCGACCCCTCTTCGCGGCTGGTCGTCACCCTGAACACCGAACCCCTCGGCTTCGAGGAGCTGGTCGTACAGACCGACACCGTCGACCTCGGCGCCGAAGACACCCTGAGCCCGCGGGTGGGCATCGAGTGGCGCCCGGAGGGCGCGTGGACCCTGCGCGGCGGCTATGGCTTCCGCCCGACCCACCTGCCATCCCAGACCGGGCCCTACAATCACATCGACAGCGACGCCCACCAGCTCTCGGCCGGGGTCGCGTGGCGCGTCCGCAACCCCCTCGCCCGCGAGCGCGCCCCGTTGAGCCTGGAGTGGTCCGGCCAGTTGACGGTGTTGGAGAGCCGGGAGATGGCCAAGAGCGACCCCGAGGACGCGGTGGGCGACTACCGCGCCGGCGGGCTGCTGTGGCATACGGCGCTGACGCTGCGGCACAACTTCTACTGATCGCACCATGCTGCATCACATCTCGTTCGCGGTGGCCGACCTGAAGCGAGCGGCGGCCTTCTACGACGCGGCCCTCGCGCCGCTGGGATACACCCGGGTCTGGACCGCCGAGACCGCGATAGGCTACGGCCCGCCGGGCGGAGGCGACAAGCTGGCGTTGAAGCTGCGCCCCGACCGCGCCCCGCCGCCGGCCAGCGGCTTCCACCTCGCACTCGCCGCGCCCGACCGGGCGGCGGTCGACGCGTTCCACCGCGCGGCGCTGGCCCACGGCGGGCTCGACAAGGGCCCGCCCGGGCTGCGGCCGCACTTCGGGCCGATGTACTACGCAGCCTTCGCCCTCGATCCGGATGGCTACTGGCTGGAGGCGGTCAGCCGGGGTTGAAGGCGTGAAACGGCCGTGCACTTGCGCGGCGGGCGGCTGGTCGACAACGATCGGCGCATGGCCGACCCGATCGACATCTTCATCTGCTACGCCGGGCCCGACAAAGGCACCGCGCTGCGGGTGCGTCGCATGCTGAAGGCCGCTGGGCTGAATCCATGGTGCGACGCGGCCGACCTGCTGCCCGACGACCCTTGGGATCGAGTCATCCCCGGCGTGCTGCAGCGGGCGCGGGCGGTCGTGGTGCTCATCACGCCCGGGTGGCCCATCGTCGGCGAAGAGAACGAGAGCTACTACGGCCCCGAAGAGGTCGCCATCGCCATCGGCCGGGCTCGGGAGATCGGGACCTCGCTGGTCCCGGTCCGGTTGGATGGCATCGGCCCGGCCCGGGTGCCGTATGGCTTGCGCCGCTTCACCGGCATCGACGCCCGATCGTCCCGCCTCGATCCCATCGTCGACGGCCTGCGCCGGGTCCTGGCGCGGCAGGCCGGGGCGCCCGTCGCCGAGGCGGCGTCCGATCCGCTGGAAGAAGCGCAGCATCGCCGCGACGCGCGGGCGCAGGCCGGCGCCCCGCCCGAGGCCCTCGCCGCGCTCGACGCGCGCATCCTGGCCATTAAGCGAGGGCGGCTGCACACCCGCAAACCGGCGCAGGGCCTGACCCTCTCCGATCGCTGGGATCTGGAGAGCCAACTCGGTCGGGGTGGCTTCGCCGAGGTGTGGAAGGCGTGGGACGATCACACCGGCGAGTGGGTGGCGGTCAAGCTGCTGCACGCCCAGCACGACGACAGCGCCGAGCGCCGGGCGCGGTTCTTCCGCGGGGCGCGGCAGATGGCGCGCATCGAGCATCCGGCGATCGTGCGGGTCATCGAGCCCGAGGGCGAGCACGGCGGGTGGCACTTCTTCGTGATGGAGTACATGCCAGGGGGCGATCTGGCGGCGGCGGTCCGGGAGAGCAGAATCACCCGGGTGGGCGCCCTGGTCGCGGTGGTCACCGTCGCCGACGGGCTCGCGGCGGCCCACGGGCGGGGGCTGGTGCACCGCGACGTGAAGCCGGCGAACATCCTGCTCGACGGCGCGGGGCGGGCCAAGCTGAGCGACTTCGATCTGGTGCGCGCCAACGATACGACCGGGGGCACCCGCACCGCTGCGCTGGGCAGCTTCCTGTACGCGGCGCCCGAAGCCCAGGAGAACGCGCAACGGGTCACCGAGCGGTGTGATGTCTACGGGCTGGGCATGTCGGCGCTGTTCGCGCTGGTGGGGCAGCCGCTGCGGCAGATCGTGCTGCGGGAACCCAAGCGGGCCATGGTGGGAGTCGAAGGCTTCGCGGCGGTGAAGCGGGAGATCCTGAAGGCCATCGACTGGGAACCCGACGCGCGCCACGAGAGCGCGGCGGCGTTCGCTGCCGCGCTGCGCAGGGCGATGGCGCTGCCCCCGCCCCCTCGGCGACCCCGCGCGCCGAAGCCGCCGCCCATCCTGCGCCCGCGGGCGCGCTCACCCATCGTCGCGATCGAGCCTCCGCCGCGCCTCTCGCCCATCCCGGGTACGGTCATCGCCGAGGAGACCGCGCATCGGCCGGCGTTGGTCTACATCCCGCCGGGGCGGTTCATGATGGGCAGCCCCAAGAGCGAAGAGGGGCGGGACGCCGACGAGCGTCTCCACCCGGTCGTCCTATCCGGGCCGCTGCTCATGGCGCGCACCCCGGTGACCGAGCGTCAGTATCGCGCGCTCATGGACAAGACGAGCCGAGGCACGGCGCAGCCCATCACTCGCGTGTCGTGGCATGACGCGGTCGCCTTCTGCAATACGCTCTCGAAGCGCGAAGGACTGACCCAGGCCCTGCGCGGCGCGGGCGACGCGATCGAGGTCGTGCCCGGCGCCGACGGCTACCGCCTGCCGACCGAGGCCGAGTGGGCGTACGCCTGCCGGGCGGGCACGACCACCCGCTTCTGGTCGGGCGACGGCGAGGCCGACCTCGCCCGGGTCGGCTGGTACGCCGGCAACAGCGGCGGCGGGACCCTCCCGGTCGGGCAGAAGCAGGCCAACCCGTGGGGCCTGCACGACATGCATGGCAACGCCTGGGAGTGGTGCCACGACTGGTACGGCGGCTACCCAGACCCGCCGCCCGGCGGCGCCCCGCTGGTCGGCCCCGCCGGCCCGCCCCATGGCGCCAACCGGGTCATGCGGGGCGGGGCGTACGGCGTCCACGCCCACTGGGCCCGGTCGGCGTACCGCAGCTGGTGGCGCCCCGGGGGCCGGAGCCGCAGGGTCGGCTTCCGCCTCGTCCGCGCCCCCCGAGCACCATGACCCGTGGTCATTGCTCCTGGAGCCGGTAGGAAAACGGCCGCCGCCGTCACCGCCCGGTCACGGGCATCCGCCCGCAAGCCTCAACGCCCACCCACCGTTCCCATCTCATCCACCAACAACACCACCTCCCGATGACAGTCGAACCGGCACCCCACGCTCCCCGCCTCCAGCGCCGCCCGGATCGCCCCGCCCAGCAGCGGATGCCGCAGCACCGCCTGAACCACCTCCGGCCGCGGCCCGCGGAACGACCGCTGCAACTCGACCCACGACACCTGAGCCGGCAACCCCTCGCGGGCGCGATCCTGCAACGCGACCAGCAGCCGCTGCGCCGCCGCCAGAAGGCTCTCGCCACGGGGGCGGATCGGCTCGACGCTCAGATCACCCTCCAGCGCCGCCATCGCCGAGAGCTGCCACCCCGGCGTCTCCATCTCGGCCGCCACCAGCACCAGCCGGAGCGCCTGCGCCAACGGCAACCGCCCGCGATCCAGCGCGTCGGCCAGCGCCATACGGACCCGCCGTCGCAAGCGCACCGCCTCGATGAGATCCCGCGCCCCGGCCCGCGCCGACGCATCGCCCGGCGCGAGCCGCAGCCGGCTGCTCAGCACCGCCCGCCGCTGCACCATGCGCGGCGAGCAGTCGGCGATGTCGATGGCGCCGAGCAGCACGATGAGATCGGCCGCCGAGTCCCCGTCATCGGGCGGATCAGCCAGATGCGCGATGGCATCGAGGACACCCACCGGCACCGTCACCGCCGTCGGCGGCTCGACACCCAGCCGCCGGGCCTCGGCCAGCCGGGCGCGCACCGCCTCGATGGCGTCCATGGGGGTCATCGGCGAGCCCTCCTGTGACAGACGACGCCGCAGCGGATACACCACGCCCACCTTGTAGACCGGCGCGCCGTGCGGTAGTCCCTCGTGGTCGCATCGCGCGATGTGCGCGCTGCGACAGCCCAGATGTCGGTTGCCGATAAGTTTCCATATCGGCGACGAGGATGCAAGTGGAAGATTCCAATCACGACACTTCGCAGTTGAGCCGGTCGTTCGGCGCGACGATTCGCCGCCTGCGCAAAGCCCGCGCGTGGTCGCAGGCCGATCTCGGCGAGCGGCTGGGCACGAGCCTCTCGACAGTGTCGAAATTGGAAAACGGGCGCACGACGACCAACCTGGACCACCTCGCGCTGCTCGCCCGCGCGTTCGACACGACCCCCGACGCGCTGCTCGCGGGCCACGCCGACGCCCGCGAAGGCCAGGTGCTCGCGGCCATCCGGGCCGGGGACACGGCGGGCGCGGTCGAAGCCCTCGCCGAAGCGCTGGGGGTCGGGGTCGAGCAGATCGGCCTGCCATCGCCCCCCGAGGCCGGCCCGAACGCGGCGCAGTTCGAGGCATTGGGCCGCCACGCCGCGCAGCTCGCCCGCTCGGCGGCGGCGATCGTGGCCGCGACGTCGGACGCCGACGCCGAGGCGCTGCTGTCGGCGTGGGTCGACGCCGAGCAGTAGGCCGGGCGCCGACGAGGGCGGCGAGACCGTGAAACGGCCGTGCACTTGCGCGGGGCGGGCGGTTGGCCGACAACGATCGGCGCATGGCCGACCCGATCGACATCTTCATCTGCTACGCCGAGCCCGACCGAGGCACCGCGCTGCGGGTGCATCGCACGCTGAAAGCCGCCGGGCTGAAGTCATGGTGCGACGCGGCCGACCTGTTGCCCGACGACCGCTGGGATCGAGTCATCCCCGGCGTGCTACGGCGGGCGCGTGCGGTCGTGGTACTCATCACGCCCCGCTGGGCGATCGTCGGCGAAGAGGACGAGAGCTACTACGGCCCCGAAGAGGTGGCCATCGCCATCGACCGGGCCCGGGAGATCGGGACCTCGCTGGTCCCGGTCCGGCTGGATGGCATCGGCCCGGCCCGGGTGCCGTATGGCATGCGCCGCCTCACCGGCATCGACGCCCGATCGTCCCGCCTCGATCCCATCGTCGACGGCCTGCGCCGGGTCCTGGCGCGGCAGGCCGGGGCGCCCGTCGCCGAGGCGGCGTCCGATCCGCTGGAAGAGGTGCAGCAGCGCCGTGACGCGCGGGCGAAAGCCGGCGCCCCGCTCGAGGTCCTCGCCGCGCTCGACGCGCGCATCCTGGCCATCAAGCAGAAGCGGCTGCACACCCGCAAGCCATCGAAGGGCCTGACCCTCTCCGGTCGCTGGGATCTGGAGAGCCGGCTGGGGCGGGGTGGCTTCGCCGAGGTGTGGAAGGCGTGGGACGATCACACCGGCGAGTGGGTGGCGGTCAAGCTGCTGCACGCCCAGCACGACGACAGCGCCGAGCGCCGGGCGCGGTTCTTCCGCGGGGCGC
>JAUHYW010000015.1 GCA_030426085.1 bacterium
AGTTCAGCGCCGACGAGCTCCAGGCCATCTTCGAGAGCGCCCGCAAGAGCCTCGCCGTCGCCGAGCCCCGCACCGCCGACGCCATCCTCCGGGCCATGACCAAGGTCAAGCAGGTCCTGCCCGACGTGCTGCTCGACGCCCTGCTCGACGGCCCCCTCGCCCTCGACCCGGCCGACGCCGAGCCCGACGCCGCGCCCGCGCTGAAGGCCGTCGGCTGATCGCGGCAGATCGCGCCGCCCCCCCCCCCGCGAAAAGAAAATCGGACCGACAGCGCAACCTGCGCCGGTCCCTCCGGTTATGGCATCCCGAGCGCCGCGAAAAGGGTCCTGCGGCGCTCACAATCACATCTCGAATCACTCGATGCCATCGGACCCGACCGGAGTACACCCATGCGTTCCATCATCCGCACCCTCGCCGTCGCCCTCGCCTTCACCGCCACCAGCGGCAGCGCCTTCGCCCGGCTGCCCGGAGGGGCCACCCCCGGCTCGATCGGGATCGACCCGATCTGCTTCGTGAGCCCCTACGACCCCCGCGACCCCAGCCAGGCGATCGCGTGCTGCACCGCCGACTTCCCCATCTTCGCCATGTGCGACGACGTGCTCGAGGACGCCCTCTACGCCGCCGCCCAGAGCGGCGACCCGGCCGACGCGCTCACCTACGGCCGGCTGGCCAAGGCCAAGGTCGAGGGCGGGCTGTCGATCGAGGGCACCATCGAGAGCGTCTTCTGGGGCGCGTGCATGGTCGGCAGCACGCTCGGCTGGATCGCTGGCGGCGGGGCGATCGATCAGGCCACCGACGAGGCGGTCGACAACTGCGCGGCGCTCGAAGACGACTGATCGGGGCGTGGCGCCGGCGGCCGGCGAGAAAAACGCCGGCCCCCGATCCATGCTGACAGAGGGGTGGCAACAGGGGGGGCGTACAACGGGGATGCAACGACGGCGAAGAGCCACCCCGAGGAGGTCCCCGATGCACCGCAACCACCGCCTGACCGAGATCGTGCGCATCCTGCGCAGCAGCGCCCGGACCAACGCCGACCAGCTCGCCCACCACTTCCAGGTCTCGCCCCGCACCATCTACCGCGACATCGCGCTGCTGCACCGGATGAACGTGCCCATCGTCGGCGAGGCCGGCGTCGGCTATCACCTCGACCCCGGCGCGCAGCTCGACGCGGTGCAGTTCAGCGCCGACGAGCTCCAGGCCATCTTCGAGAGCGCCCGCAAGAGCCTCGCCGTCGCCGAGCCCCGCACCGCCGACGCCATCCTCCGGGCCATGACCAAGGTCAAGCAGGTCCTGCCCGACGTCCTGCTCGACGCCCTGCTCGACGGCCCCCTCGCCCTCGACCCGGCCGACGCCGAGCCCGACGACGGACCGCAGATGCAGGCCGCCGGCTGATCCCGATTCGCCGGGGCCCGCCCGGCGGCGAGTCGATGCAGGCGAACAGGGCGTAGACGATCCCGCGGCCCGGTCCGGGGATCGTCTACGCGCTGCGGCCTCGCGGCCGTTCGCCCCGCCGATCGGACGTCGACCGGGCGGGCACCCGCACCAACCCCTCCCCGACCCGCGCCCCGCGGTGGTCGTCCCCCGCCCGGGCCCTGGTTCAGCGGCCGGACGTTGAAGATGGCCAGGGATCGCGCAGGCCGATTCGTCGACTGCAAGGCGCGAGACGCAGACGCTGCTGGGGGCAACGGCAAGTCGAGCAACGCCGCAATCGGCGAATCGGGCCAGCGAGCACGGTCAGATTCAGCGCCCGGTTGCTGTAGACTGCCGCCATGGCGCGACTCTACGTGAAGCAGATGCTGGCCGGCCGCGACTTCGCGGTCGGTGATCCGACCGCGGCCCAGATGCAGAACTTCGTCTACCTCGTGGGCGATCGGGACACCGGCGAGTGTCTGGTCGTCGATCCGGCGTGGGCGGTGGCCGACATCGTCCGGGCGGCCGAGGCCGACGGGCTGACGATCACCGGGGCCCTCGTGACCCACTATCACCCCGATCACTGCGGCGGCTCGATGTTCGGCTTCTCGGTCGAGGGGCTGCCGACGCTGATGGCGGTCAACCCGGTGCCGGTGCACGTACACCGGCTCGAGGCCGACGGGGTGCGCACGGTCACCGGGCTGTCGAAGAGCGATCTGACGGTCCACGACTCGGGCGATCGGGTGCAGGTGGGCGGGGTCGAGGTGGAGCTGCTGCACACCCCGGGGCATACGCCGGGTTCGCTGTGCTTCCGGGTGCCGGGGGCCCTGATCGCGGGCGATACGCTCTTCTTGCAGGGCTGCGGGCGGGTCGATCTGCCGGGCGGCGACCGGGACGAGATGTACTACACGCTCACCCAGCGGCTGGCGAGCCTGCCCGATGAGCTCATCTTGTTCCCGGGGCACGCCTACGGCGGGGAGCACGCGCCGCTGGGTCAGGTGCGGTCCAGCAATCCATATCTGAGCGTGGCCGATCTGAAGTCCTGGCGACGGATCATGTAGCGCCGGCATCTCTCCCGGCGCGCGGTGGCCGACACGAGCCGGGGGATCTCTTGAACGACAAACTCACCGAGCTGATCGAGCTGCTCGCCCTCGAGCGCATCGAGGAGAACCTGTTCCGCGGGCCGAGCCAGGATCTGGGCTGGGGCACCGTCTTCGGGGGGCAGGTGCTGGGGCAGGCGCTGTCGGCGGCGGCCCAGACGGTGCCGCCCGACCGGGTGGTGCACTCGCTGCACGCGTATTTTCTGCGGCCGGGCGCGGTCGATCGACCGGTGGTCTACGACGTCGACCGCATCCGCGACGGGCGCAGCTTCACGACCCGCCGGGTGGTGGCCATCCAGAAGGGGCGGCCCATCTTCAACCTCGCCGCGTCGTTCCAGGTCGAGGAGCCGGGGCTGGATCATCAGGCCGAGATGCCCGATGTGCCCCGCCCCGACGCCCTGAAGTCGGAGCAGGCGCTGGCCCGCCCCTTCGCCGATCGCATCCCGCCCCGCATGCGGGAGCGGCTCTTCGGGCCCCGCCCGATCGAGGCCCGCCCGGTCGATCCGATCAACCCCTTCGCCCCCGCAGCCCACCCCCCGGTCCGCCGGACGTGGTACCGGGCCAACGGCGAGCTGCCCGATGATCCGGCGCTGCATCGCTATCTGCTGGCCTACGCCAGCGACTTCGGCCTGCTGACGACCGCCCTGCGGCCCCACGGCATCTCGTGGGTCGCCCGCGATATGCAGGTGGCCAGCCTGGATCACGCGATGTGGTTCCACCGGCCGCTGCGGGTCGATCGCTGGCTGCTGCACGTCATGGAGAGCCCGTCGGCCAGCGGCGCCCGGGGGCTGGTGCGGGGGCAGTGGTTCGACGAGGAAGGGCGGCTGGTGGCCTCGACGGTGCAGGAGGGGCTCATCCGGCGGTGGTCGGCCCAGAAGCCGGCCGGGGCGCCGACCGGGGTGGCCGAGGCGTGAGCGGCGTGGAGCGGCGGGACCTCGCGCCGGCCGGCCGCATCGGGTAACGTCTCGCCCGGGGCCGCCGTAGGCCCGCGTGAGAGGATCCGGAGAGGACACGCATGAAGCGGGACGACGGCGCCGGGCTCGACCGGCGCGGTTTCTTGTGCGGCATGGCCGCCTGCGGCTGCGCGGCGGCCCTGGGCGCCAGCGGCTGCACCATCGCCGAGGTCTACACCCAGACCGGGGCCGGCGAGCTGGCCTTCGACATCAACAGCGGTGAGTTCGCCGCCTTGCAGACGGTGGGCGAGACGGTGCCGGTCGATGTCGAGACCAGCGCCGATCCGGCGCCGGTGCTGCTCATCCGCAACGCCGAGGACAGCGTCATCGCCCTCGAGCGCATCTGCCCCCACACGCTGTGCGACATGACCGCGCCCATCGGGGTGTGGGATCAGCCGGCGCAGCAGCTCATCTGCATCTGCCACACGTCGATCTTCGCCACCGACGGGGCCCTCGTCTCGGGGCCGTCGCCCCGGGGGGTGGCGGCCTATCCGGTGGTGTTCGACCCGGCGACGGGTCAGGGCGTGGTGCGCATCGGCGGCGAGGCCGACGCGATGGCGCAGGCCCTGACCGGGGCCGGCCCGTGATGGGCCCCCGCTCGGTTCTGGCGTCGGCGCTGCTGGTGATGCTCGGCTTCTCCTGGCCCGGGTCGGCCGAGGCGGTGCCCCGCTTCTCGGTCACCGCCGGCTCGCCGTGCACGACGTGCCACGTCAACCCCACCGGCGCCGGCCTGCGCAACGCGATCGGCTTCGAGTCGATGGACGATGTGGGCTTCGTGGGCTACCCCGGCACGCCGCACAACGCGCTGTTCGACGATCTGCTGTCGCTCGGCGCCGATGTGCGCATCCAGGCGGTGCGGCTCGGGGCGCCGGTGAGCTCCACCGACGGGGACGATGTGCTGGTGCCCGATTACGTGGTGCTGCCGATGCAGATCCAGCCGTATGTCGGGCTCAACCCGGTCGACGGGCTGTGGGTCTACGGCAGCTATACGATGGGGCCCGAGACCATCGAGCGGGGCGAGGTGTGTGATCCGGTCTACCCCGGGCAGAGCTGCTTCGACGCGGCGGTGCAGTATCAGCCGGGCGCGGCGTGGCCCACGCTGCGGGCGGGCATGATCCAGCCGAGCGTCGGCGTGCGCCGGGACGATCACACGATCTACATCCGGGGCGACGCCGCCGATCGCCGGGCCCCGGTCATCCCCCCCAACTACGCCGACTGGGGCGGCGAGCTGAGCTATCAGCCGGTGTCGTGGTTCCGCAGCGAGCTGGGCGGGGTGGCGACGGCGAACCTCGAGGACGCCATCGACAACGGCATCCGCGAGGCGGCGCTGTGGCCGGTGGCGGCCAACGCCCGGGTGATGTTCCTGCCGCAGCTCGTCTTCGGCGGGCCGGACGAGGATCCGGGTGATGAGTTCGGCGACGACGAGTTCGGCGATGACTTCGGGGACGACTTCGCCGCCGAGCCGGTCGAGCCGACGGTCATCAACACCTGGATCGGGGCGTCGGCCTTCGTCAGCGGGGACTTCCTGCGGGTCGACGGCTTCGCCGCGGTGGGGCTGCACGGCGGCCTCGAGGTGCACGGCGAGGTGTCGTGGACCCGCCTCGACCGGGGCTACAGCATGCTCAACGGCCTGTTCGGCGCGAGCTGGGCGGTGCTCGAGCCGCTGGCCGTCGCCGCCCGCGTGGAGCGGGCCCACACCGACCTGGGCGATGGCTCCACGGCCACGGCGGTCCAGGTGGTCGCCGGGCTGGAGGTCTTCCCGGTGCCCTTCGTCGAGATCCGCCCTGAATATCGCCTCGTCCAGACCGACGCGTACCTGTTCGGCCAGCCGACGGTGCAGCTGCACCTCTTCTATTGACCGCCGGACAGCCACCCCATCGAGGAGAGAGTCCCGTGAAGCACATCCGCATCGCCCTCGCCGCCGCCGCCCTGCTCGCCTTCGCCGCGCCGGCCCTCGCCGCCCCCCAGACGCTCAACGTGAAGGGTCAGGCCAAGTGGGTCAGCGAGGCCCCGGTCGAGAAGATCGTGGGCACCGCCGACGGCGCCGGCGTCCTCACCGTCGATCTGGCCGATCCGAGCACCATCCGGGGCACCATCACGATGCCGGTCGCGTCGATGAAGTCGGGCAACGACCAGCGCGACGACCACCTCAAGGGCAGCGACTGGCTCGAGGCCGACAAGCACCCCACCATCGACTTCGCGATCGGCTCGGTGAAGGTCGTCGAGGGCCCCAAGGGCGACGCGGTCAAGGAGGCGAAGGTCGAGGTCACCGGCAAGTTCACCCTGCACGGGGTGACGACCGATCTGACGGCCCCGGCGACGCTCAAGTGGAAGGGCGACAAGGTCAAGATCGAGACCGCGTTCGTGGTGAAGCTGGCCGATTACAAGGTGGCCGGCAAGCAGGGCGTGGTGGGCGACAAGGTCGGCGAGACCATCGACGTGTCGGTGGTGCTCAAGGGGATCGCCAAGTGAGGGCCGGGGCCGCCGTCTGCGTCGTCCTGGCCCTGGGCATCCTGGGCTATTGGGCCGCGACCGGCATGCACTTCGCGACCCGCACGACGTTGCCGCCCGAGCCGCACCTGAGCTGCGCGGCCGCCGCCGATTGCGGCGAGGAGGGCGACGCGTGCGAGCAGGGCAAGTGCTTCGACGCCTTCGGTGACCCCAAGGCGGGCAAAGAGTGGCGCGAGGGCTACGAGCTGGGGCTGGCCGATCGGGCGGGCCCGGCGGCCGGCGGGCTGCTGCTGCTGGCGGGCATCCTGTTCTTCGTCGATCGCCGCAAGCGCCGAGCGGCGGGCTGATGGGGCGCAAGAAGAAGGGTCGGGTGCAGGCGGACGGGTCGGGCTTCGGCGGCTCGCTGGGTGATCTGCTGCGGGCGCAGGGGCTGGCCCCGGACGCGGCGCCCACGCCGACCCCGGTGGACGCCGCCCCGTCCCCCGCCGGCCTCTCGGCGGATGATCTCTCGACGCTGCCCAAGCTGGTCGTGCGCCGCACCCGCAAGGGGCGCGGCGGGCGCACGGTGACTCTGATCGAGGGCATCGAGCCGCTGCCCGCGCCCGAGCGCGAGGCGCTGGCGGCCGCCGCCCGCAAGGCGCTGGGCGCGGGCGCCCGGGTCGAGGGTGAGTCGGTGGCGGTTCAGGGCGACCTGCGCGATCGGCTCGCCGACTGGCTGCGCGAACGCGGCGCGCGGCGGGTGGTCGTCGCCTGACCGGGCGGTCGGGCCCCCACAACCGGAACGGGACATCGACTCCGAAAGCCGTATAATCGGCTCGCCGGCCCGTGCCGGTCCGCCTGGAGCCGCCGTGCATCGTTTCTGCCCCGTCTGCAATGCCCGCTACGACGAAGGGGAGACGTTCTGCGCCCGCGACGGGGCCGAGCTGGTGGGCGCGGGGCACGGGCACGCGGGCAACCTGGTGGGCACGACGATCGCCGATCGCTACGAGGTCGTCGCCCAGATCGCCACCGGCGGCATGGGGGTGGTCTACAAGGCCCGCCAGAAGATGCTCGACCGCTACGTCGCGCTCAAGGTGCTGCCCAAGGAGCTGTCCAACGACTCGGACACCGAGCGGCGCTTCTTCAACGAGGCCCGGGCGATCAGCCAGCTCCGCCACCCGCACATCGTGACGCTGTTCGACTTCGGGCGCACCGCCGATCGCAAGCTGTTCATCGCGATGGAGTACGTCAACGGCGAGCCGCTCGCGGTGCACATCGAGAACCGCCCCCTGCCGGTGGGCTCGGCGGTGCGCATCGCCGATCAGGTGCTCGACGCGCTGGCCGAGGCCCACCGGGCGGGCATCGTGCACCGCGACATCAAGCCGGACAACGTGATGCTCGAGGTGCGCGGGGGGCAGCTCTTCGTGCGCCTGCTCGACTTCGGCATCGCCAAGAGCGACTTCGACACGGCCCGCCTGACGAAGACCGGCATCGTCTTCGGCACCCCGGAGTACATCTCGCCGGAGCAGGTGCTCGGGCGGCCGTCGGATCATCGGGCCGACCTGTACGCGGTGGGGCTGCTGCTGTTCGAGATGCTGTCCGGGCACCGGCCCTACGGGGGCAGCGGCACGGCGATCGCGTACAAGCACGGGCACGACCCGGTGCCGTCGCTCCTGCAGAAGTTCCCCACCCTGGATGTGCCCCCGGTCCTCGACGCCCTGATCTACCGGCTGATGGCCAAGGATCCGGCGCGGCGCCCGCGCAACGCCGAGCAGGTGCGGCGGCTGCTGCTCGAGGCGTCGCTGGGGTCCGATCTGACCTTCGGCAGCGGCCCCCTGCCCTCGCTGGATCTGGAGACCCTCGACGGCCTGCCCCCGGCCGGGGCGTCGCTGGGCGAGATCGACGCGTCGAGCGATCCCTTCGGGCTGGCCGGGCCGGGGGGGCCCCGCTCGCGGGCGATCACGGTGGCCAGCCGGCCCCCGGGGGCGGTGGAGGCGCCGCCGCCGAGCGCGGACGTCGAGCCCGGCCCGCCGCCGCCGGTCCTGCCGGGGCCCCCCTCGATCGACCGGGCCCTGGGCCCCCGCCCGCCCCAGCTCTCGAGCGAGGCGCCGGCCACGGTGCAGGTGCCCGCCGAGATGCTCAACCGCGCGCCGGCCTCCCGCCGACCGCTGGTGCTCGGGGCGCTGCTGGCGGTCATCGGCGTCGGCTCGCTGGCGGCCAACATGTGGCTCGACCGCCCGCTGCCGCCCCAGCCGCTGCCCCCGCGCCCGGTGCCGGCTTCGGTGATGCCCCCGGCCGCGCCGGCCCCGGAGGACGTGCCCACCTGGGGCCCGGAGGTGCTCGCCGGCCTCACCGGCACCCTGCGCCCCAAGCCGACCCCGCCCCGGCTCAAGAGCGCCTTCGATCCGGCGATCCTGCCCGGCCCGCTGGACTCGACGGCGCCCGCCGGGGCCGAGTGGCGGCCGCAGATCGCGGAGGCCCGGGCGGCGATGGCCGGGCTCGCCCCGGACGACCCCGCCCGCCTCGATCTGCTCGCGCGGGTCGGCGATCTGGAGTGGGCGGCGGCCAACGCGGCCTACGCCGAGGAGCTCAACCGCTACGAGCAGGCCAGCGCGGCCTTCGTCCAAGGCGACCGCCCGCGGGCCCCGGCCCCGCCGGTCCCCGGTTATGGCGACGCGATCCTGGCCTACGAGCAGCTCTTGGAGCGCGACCCGCAGCGGGCCACGGCGGGCGTCGTCGCCGCGCTGGCCCACGGTCTGATCACGGCCGGGCGGGTCGAGGCCGGCATGCAGCGGTGGCGGTCGCTGGTCGAGCGCTTCCCCGACGATCCGCTGGCCGCCCGGGCCCACCTGGCGCTGGCCGACCAGGCGTTCGAGGCGGGCGAGCCGGGCGCGGCGCTGGCGCATTATCAGGCCCTGGCGGCGGCGGGGGACGACCCCCGGCGGGCCCGCTACGCGCAGTTCCTGCTGGGCTACGTCTACGCCGCGCTGGGTCAGCACGACGCGGCGGTGGACGCCTTCCAGCGGCTGCTCGAGGCGGTGCGGGGCGTGCCCGAGGCGGCCCGGCACTACCGACGGCAGGCGTTCGACGGGCTCACCCTGGCCTACACCCACGTGCCCGGCGGGCGGCAGCAGGCGCTGAGCTATTTTCGGGGGCTGGGCGGTGAGGCGCTGGCCCGGCGGCAGGCCCGGCTGCTGGCGATGGCCTACGCCGCCAAGGGCGAGCCGGCCGAGGCTGCGGCCGCGTGGCGGGTGGCCCTGGCCGACACCCGAGCGCCTGTGGACGGCCCCGGTGACCGGGCCGCGGCGCTGGTCCGGCTGGCCGAGCAGGAGGCCGCCGCGGGGCACATCGAGCCGGCCCTGGCGGTCATCGAGGGCCCGCTGGCTGGCTGCGCGCCCCTGGGCGACGACCCGCTGGCGGTGGACTGCCGGCTGACCCGGGCCAATGTGCTGCTGGTCGGGGCGCGGGTCGACGAGGCGGTGGCGGCGTTCACCCCGATCGCGGCGATGGCGGCGGACGGCCCGCTGGCCAGCCCGGTGGCCGAGGCCCGGTTCCGGCTGGCCGAGGTGCGGTTCAAGCGGCTGATGGCCGATCCGCCGGCCGCGGACGGCCCGCTGGCCGAGGCGGTGGCGGCGGTGGACGCGGCCTACGCGGCGGTCGAGGCGCCGGCGGTCGATCGCTGGCGGGTGGCGGCCGATTGCCGCCGGGGGCAGCTCCACGCCCGCCACGCCGAGCTGATCGCGGCGCGGGCGCCGGGGCACCCGCCCGATCCGCGGATCGACGTGGCCCGCAGCCGGGCGATGGATCACTTCGCCGCGGCCGAGCGGCGGGCCACCGAGGCCCGGGTCGAGACCCGCTGGGCCCAGGCGGCCCGGGCTCAGCTCGAGCAGATGCGGGGGGCGGCGCCCTGAGCGGCGCGCGGGCGGCATCATCCCGAAACGGACATCGGGGCGCCTGATAGAGTGCTACCGTTCGCGAGGAGGTTGAACGTGTCTCGGTCCAGCTACGAAGACGGTATCGCCGAAGACGTGATCGGGCGTATGACTCGCGCCCGGGACGAAGGCGCAGATCCGTGGCGCTGCATCTCGAAGATCACCTACGAGACCGGCCCGGATCACTCCGGAGACATGTCCATCACGTTCATGATCGAGTTTTCGGCGGAGCCGCTGCCCGGTCGGGCCGAATTGAGCCGGCTGGAGTTTCGGACCAAGGACGACGTGTGGAGCCGCGACGAGGAGAACCGGATCGAGTTCGTCTATTTTCGCTACCGCCTCGAGGGCGAGGCAGAGGCGGATGACACGGACGGCGAGGGTGAGCTGCCCGGTGATGGTGACCTGCGAAGCGCGATGGGGTGACGGGCCGGGGCATGCTGCACGATGACTTCCTGGAGCTCGCCAGACGTCTGGCAGAGACGGACGCGAGGCGCCCCCGGGCGATCAATCTGAGGCGCGCGACATCGGCGGCGTACTACGCGGTCTTCCATCGCCTCATCAACGACGCGGTGCGCACATTGCTCGGGAGCGGAGCGGCCGTCTCCACGACCAATCCGAACAGTCCCCAGGTGTTGCGGATCGATCAGGTCGCTTCGCGCTGGTTCAATCACCGGCAGATGAAGACGGTCAGCGGGTGGTTCGACAAGCCGCACACAGCGCCCAAGACGGTCAAGAAGCTGCTCGAGATCGGTCAGGACTCGTTCGTGCCGGCCGAACTCCGCGGAATCGCAGGGCAGTTCGTCACCCTTCAGACTCAGCGCCACGCGGCCGACTACGATCCGGGCCTCAAGTTGACGCGGACCGAGGTCCGGCAGGTCGTGCAGCAGGCCGAGGACGTCTTCGGGCTCTGCGACCGTCTGGCCGGGCACCCGATGTATCGGCTCTATCAGCTCCTGCTGTTGGCGGGGAACGGGATCGTGACCGACCGGGACTGAGCGAGGCCCGGAGCCGTCAGCCCGCCCGGCGCTCGAACTCGGCCCGCAGCACCCGCAGGTTGGCCTCGGCCTGACGGCGGGCGTCCTCGGCGACGTCGGTGCGGGTCTCGGCGGCGTGCAGGGCCGCGGTGAGCAGCTCCTCCATGCGCTGGTGGGCCGTGATCATGTCCTCCAGATCGCGGCTGCGGATGGACCGCTGCTCCAGCTCGGCGCCCAGGCGGCGCAGCTCGTCCTCGGCGGCGGCCCGGCCGAGGGCCTCGGCGGCGGAGCGGCGGCGCAGCTCGGCGAGGCGGTCGCGCAGGGTGGCGTGCACCGCCTCGGCCTCACGGGCGGCGTCGATGGCCCGGCGGCGCTCGGCGGCCTCGGCGGCCCGCAGGTCGCGCTCGGCCCGAAGCGCGGCTTCGAGGGCGTCGATCCGCCGCTCCAGCTCGCCCGGCTCGGGGGCGGCGACGAAGGCCCGGGTGACCGGGGCCTCGCGCTCGGCCTCCAGGACGCTCACCGCCGCCCGCAGCTCGCGGACCCGGGCGCTCAGCGCCTGCCCCCGGTGGATCCAGTCGTCCTCCGAGGCGCGCAGCGTCTCGAGGTCTTCGGCCACCGCGTCGACCGCGCCCTCGACCGCCTCGAGCCACGCGTCCAGCGCGGCCCCGGCCGCCTCGTCGTCGGCGGGCACCGGGGTCGCCGGCAGGCGGCGGTCGGGCGCCAGCCGCTCGACGGTGTCGGCCATCCGGGCGATGAGGCGCACCGTCTCGGCCCGAGCCCGATCGCGGGAGGCGACCAGCGCCTCGGCGTCGGCGGCCGGGCCGTCGAGGTCGCGCAGGCGGGCCCGCAGGCTCTGCACCTCGTCGGTCATCTGGGTCCGGGCGGCCTCGAATCGCGCCCGCAGCCGCTCGAAGCGGCGGTCGTCCACCCGGCGCTCGGCCAGCTCGGTGCGCACCGCTTCGAACTCGCCCTCCAGCTCGGCCAGCTCGGTCGTGCGCTCGGCCAGCGCCGCCTCGGCCTTGGACCCGGCGTCGAGCGCGGCGTCCAGCCGGCGCTGGAGCGCGGACGCGGCGGCGCCCGCTTCGGCCACCCGGGCCTCGGCCGCCTCGGCCCGGGCGGTCTCGACGGCCGTCGCCGCGTGGGCCGCGGCCACCTCGGCCTCCAAGGCGAGGATCCGGACCTCGGCCGCCTCCTGCGCGGCGCGGGCGCCGTCCCGATCGGCCTCGACCGCGGCCAGCGCCGAGCGGTCGACGCCGGCGGTCAGGCAGGCCGCGGGGGGCAGCGCGGGCGTCAGGTGCCCCGCGGCGTGGATCGTGGGGCCCGCGGCCGGCGCCTCGGCCCCGACCAGGGCCGGTACGGTGCGGGCGTCGCCCGGCGGCAGCACCAGCGCCCCGAAGAGGCCGGCTTCGACCGCCACCCGGTGCTCGAGCGCGGCGAGCGCCGGGGCCTCGACCGCGGTGAGGTACACCCCGTGCTTCTTGAGCATCCGCGCCACCTCGTCCGCCGGGGCCACGCCCGCGGGGTCGAGGATGATGTCTTTCGACCGGGACCGCTCGTTGTAGTCGGGTCGCATGCGCAGGGGGGCCCCGCCGCCGGTCTGCCCGTCGGGCGCGTCGGGGTCGGCGTCGTCGCTGATGACCACCAGCTCGCGCACGTCGGCGTCGGCGAGCAGCGCCAGGGTCTCGAACGCGGCGCCCACCAGGAGCACCCGCTGGCCCTCGGCCATCAGGCAGGTGACGGCGCGCAGCAGATCGTCGGCGGAGTGGGACACGCGGCCTCCGGGGGTCGGGCGTTGCGGGGGCTATATACCGCCGCAGCGCACCGCTGTACAGCGTGCCGGGCGGGCGCCCGACGGCCGCGCTTGCGCCGGCCGCCGCGCTGTCCCACCCTGGCGGCCATGCGCTCTCGAACCGCCTCGCTGGCCTGGTGGCTGGCCCTGTCGCTGGCCGCCTGCGCCGAGGATGGCGCGCTCCGGCTGCTCGACGCCGAGGGGCCCCGGGGGGTGGGGCCGCCGCCCGGCCCGTGGGGGGTGGCGGTGCTGACCGACGGCGCGCGCCCCCGGGCGTGGTGGGCGGTCGATGACGGCCCGTTCGAGGAGCTGCCGCTGAGCGCGCTCGGCGGGGGGCAGTTCACCGGGCAGCTCCCGCCGGCGGGGCCGGGCACGGTCTTCGGGTGGTACGTCGAGCTGGGCCCGGAGCGGCTGCCGCCGGGCGGGGCGCAGGCGCCGTATCGCTTCGCGGTGGTCGACGATCGGATCGCCGACGCCGGCCCGCCGAACACCTGCCGGCTGGTCTTCACCCGGCCGGTCGACGGGCAGACGGTCTTCGAAGACACCGACGACAACGCGCCCCAGGCGCGGACCCAGATGACGGTCCGGGTCGGGACCGATCTGCCGCCGGGGCACGGGGTGCGGCTGATGGTCGGCGGCGCCCGCTACACCGGGCGGGTGGGCGTCGGCGAGGTGGAGCCGGGCGAGGTGGCCTTCGCGGATGTGACCCTGGCCGACGGGCCGCAGACGCTGGTCGCCGACGCGCTCGCGCCCGAGGGCGAGCCGTGCAGCGCCGAGATCGCGGTGGAGGTCGTGCCCCGGCGATGACCGGGGTCCGGGTCGCTCAGAACGCGCCGGTGATGAAGGCGCCCGCGCCGTCGGGGCTCACGCTGGGGGTGACCGTCGGCCCGTCGTCGGCGTCGTGGAAGACGAGGAAGTAGACCGCCGCTCCGCCGGCCACCGCCGCGGTGACCACCGCCGCGGTGTGCACCGTCTGCCAGCCCTGGAGGTCGTCCCGCAGGCCGTCGATCTCGGGGCGGTACTCCTCGTCGTAGATCCGGTCGGCGTCCGCCGCCATGGCGAAGCGCTCAGCGTATTGCGTGGTGAGTGTCTCGGCCTCATCGGCGACCCCGTTGCCCTCGGCGTAGGCCACCGAGGCGGTGATGATCGCGGCCCCGGCGACGACCCCGGCCCCGACGCCGACCCAGAACGGCCAGTCCGTCTGCTGGTCGACCGGCGCCGCCTCGGGCGGCACCACCTTGGGCATGATCGGCAGCCGGATCAGCTCGCGCACCTCGCCCGCGCCGACGTCGACCTCTTTCTTGACCGTGCGCCGGCCGGGCAGCGACACCTCGACCAGATGCCGCCCCCGGGTCACCCGCTGGGTCACCGGGGTGGTGCCCAGCATGCGCCCGTCGAGGGTGATGTCGGCGCTGGGCGGGTCGGAGTCGACGATGAGCCGCGAGGTCGGCACCGGCTCGGGCGCGTTGCCCCGGATGATGCCGGCCACGAGCGCCTCGAGCTCCTCCATGCGGTCGGCCCCGCCGGGCATGGTCCAGGTGCGGTCGAGGATGAACCGCTTCTCGGCGAAGTCGAGCATGCGCACCTGGAGGAACCACGCGCCCTCCTTGCGATCGAGCGTGGCCCACACCATGCGGTCGAGGGCGATGCCCGGCGCGGCCATCTGGGAGAGGCACTCGGCGGTGCCCTGGAAGCACGCCAGGGCGGTCTTGGCCTCGCCGATGGTCATCGAGATCGCGTCGCTCTCGACGAACTCGGGGGCCTCCTCCACCGCCTCCTGCATCGAGCGGCGCAGCGTCTCGCCGAGGTCGCGGTGATCGGGGTTGGTCAGCTCGGTGGGCAGGACGGCGATCGAGATGACGTCCTGGGCGGCGGCGGGCGCGGCGAGCGCGACACCGAGGGCGAGCAGTACGCAGCGCAATACACGTCGACTCATGCCCCGGTTCTACCACGCCCCGCGGTCCGAGGCGACGTCTCGCGGCGCGTTCGTGAGTGATGCCCGTCGGCGGGTGCCCGCCCCGTCGGAGCCGGGGCGGGCCGATGGCGGGCGATGGGCGACGGGGGCCTTCAGCGGGGCTCGGGGGCCACGCATTCGGTGATCCAGCCGCAGCGGCCGGCGGCGTCGGGCTCACACGTCTGGCGGGGCGGGGTGCCGTCGTCGCACGGCAGCGGGCGCGGGGCGGGGCCGCACGCCTCGGCCCCGCACTGCGGAGCGGGCTCGACGCAGGCCGCCGCGCAGGCCTCGGCGGTCTCGAAGTTGTTGGCGTTGCCCCCGCAGCCGCCGTAGACGAAGACCCGGCACTCGCCGGCCGCGGCGTCGTAGTACCACCGCCGGAACGCCGCCTGGCAGTCGCCGGCCTCGGGGGGCAGCTCGCAGGCATTCGCCCGGCACTCGCCCTCGTGGGCCACCCGGACCCCGGCGCAGCCGGCCTCGCAGTCGTTGCCGTAGGTCACCCCATCGACCCCGCACACCGGGGCCCACACATCGGGGCAGACGCAGGGCTCCTCGCACTGCCCGATCAGCCAGCCGCACCGCCCGTCGTCGAGCGGCGCGCACTCGACCGTCGGGCCGTTCCCGTCGGGGCACGGCGCCACCGGCGGCGGCGGCCCACAGGCGTCGGCGGCGCACTCGCCCGGAGGCGGGCACTCGCCCACCTGCCATCGGCACACCCCGTCGGCCCCCGCCACGCAGACCTGCTCGGGCAGGCTGCCGTCGGGGCACACCGCGACCAGGAACGGCGCCGCCCCGCAGGCCTCGGGCGCGCACTCGCCCACCTCGCCGCACTCGCCCTCGTGGGCCACCCGGACCCCGGCGCACTCGGCCTCGCACGCGTTGCCGTAGGTCATGCCGTCGACCCCGCACACCGGGGCCCACAGGTCGAAGCAGGCGCAGTCGCCGGGGCACTCGCGGAGCTGCCACCCGCACGCGCCGTCCGCGTCCCGCTGGCAGACGGGGCCGCCGACGCTGCCGTCGGGGCACTCGAAGTTGGGCGCGCCGGGCGCCGGACCGCACTCGTCGGCGGGGCACGCCGCGGGGCACTCGCCGATCTGCCAGCCGCACATCCCGGCGGCGTCGCGCACACACATCTGCGGCGGGGGCGTCCCGTCGGGGCAGACCATGGCCTGGAACGGCGACGGCCCGCATTCGTCCTCGGCGCACTCGCCCGGCTCGTCCCGACACGCCCCCTCGTAGGCCACCGCGACCCCGGCGCAGCGGGCCGAGCACGGGTTGTCGTACGTCCGCCCGTCCACCCCGCACACCGGGGCCCAGATCTCGCCGCACACGCACTCGCCGGGGCACTCGCCCAGCACCCAGCCGCACACCCCGTCCGCCGCGCGCACGCACATCTGCGGCGGCGGGGTCCCGTCGGGGCACAGCTCCCGCTGGAACGGCGACGGCCCGCACTCGTCCTCGGCGCACTCGCCGGGCACATCCCGGCACTCGCCTTCATGGGCCACCTCGACCCCCGCGCAGCGGGCCGAGCACGGGTTGTCGTACGTCCGCCCGTCCACCCCGCACACCGGGGACCGGATCTCGCCGCACACGCACTCGCCGGGGCACTCGCCCAGCACCCAGCCGCAGGCGCCGTCCGCCCCGCGCACGCACATCTGCGGCGGCGGGGTCCCGTCGGGGCACAGCGCCCGCTGGAACGGCGACGGCCCGCACTCGTCCTCGGCGCACTCGCCCGGCGCGTCCCGGCACTCGCCTTCGTAGGCCGCCTCGACCCCGGCGCAGCGGGCCTCGCAGGCGTTGCCGTAGGTCACCCCGTCGACCCCGCACACCGGCGCGTAGACGTCCTCGCAGACGCAGTCGTCGGCGCACTCGCCCACCGCCCAGGCGCACACCCCGTCGGCGCCCTGACAGCGCATCGGCGGGGCGTCGCCGTCGGGGCACGGCTCCACCCGCGGGCGGGGGCCGCAGTCGACCTCCCGGCACTCGCGCGGCGCGTCGCGGCACTCGCCCTCATGAGCCGCCTCGACCCCGGCGCAGCGGGCCTCGCAGGCGTTGCCGTAGGTCTCCCCGTCGACCCCGCACACCGGCGCGTAGGCGTCGTCGCACGCGCAGACGTCGGGGCACTCGCCGAGGCGCCAGCCACAGGCGCCGTCATCGCCCCGCTCGCACGACTGCGGCGGCGGGCTGCCGTCGGGGCACGCCTCCCGCTGGAAGGGCGACGGGCCGCACTCGTCCTCGGCGCACTCGCCCGGCGCGTCCCGGCACTCGCCCTCGTGGGCCACCTCGACCCCGGCGCACCCGGCGGCGCAGGCGCTGGCGTGGGTCACCCCGTCGGCCCCGCACACCGGATCGCCGTCGGGGCACTCGCAGCCGGCCGCGACGACGCACACGCCGTCCACGCAGCGCTCGCCCTCCGCGCAGGCGTCGTCGCCGCGACACCCCGGCGGGGCGCTGGCGTCGGGCATGTCGCCGACCTCCTCGTCGTTCTCGAACGGGCAGCCGGTCAGCGTCGCGCCGACGAGCATGCTCAACAGCAGCAGGGATCTCGTCCGGTCCATGTCTTCCTCCGGGCCGCGCGGGGTTCGGCGCGCGGTGCACGGGTGATTGCCCGCCCCCGCCGCGATCCGTCACTTTTTCTCGGGCGCGCTCGAAGCCCGGGGCGGGGGCCGGTTATGATGGCGCCGATGTCGCCCACCGTCCGTCCGTCCATCGCCGCCTGCGCCCTCTCCCTCGCGCTCGCCCCGGCAGCCCCGGCCCTCGCCGCCGACGCGGTCGATGGGGCGGTGCTCGAGGCGTTCAACGCCGTCGTCCGCGAGGTGGGCGACGCCGAGGCCGACCCCGCCCGGGCCATCGAGCTGTACGAGCGGGCGTTGCTCGACGGCCCCGCCCGGGGCTTCGGCCGGCTGCACCTGCGCATCGCCCACCTGCACCGCGCCGCCGGGCGCAACGCCGAGGCGGCCCACCACTTCGACGCGTGCCTCGCCGACGAGCGGGTCGATCCGATCGACCGCCAGTTCATCTGCGAGCGGGGGCTCGAGCAGGTCACCGCCCCCCTGACCATCGAGGGGCTGCCCGCGGGCGGCGCCGTCCGGATCATCGAGCCCGCGGCCGCCGCCGGGGTGCACCTCAGCGGGGCCCGGGTCCCGCGGGGCGAGCTGCGGGTCGTCGTCGAGGCGCCGGGGCGGGTCGCCGAGCGCTCGACGATCACCATCGACGGGCCGACGCTGTGGACCGCCCGGGTCGGGCTCGACGCCCCCGACGGCCCGCTGGTGCCCGACGGCTTCGTCGAGTCGCCGGTCGAGCCGGTCGACCCCGACGGCCTGCCCCGCTGGCCGGGCTACGTGGCCGGCGGCCTGGGGGTCGCGCTGGTCGGCGCCGGACTCATCGTGGGGGTCCAGAACCGGGACACGCTGGCCGACATCCGCGGGCGCCAGTCCGACGGGCTGTGCGGGGCCGACCGCTGCGCCGGCGACCTGTCCTCGGCCGAGAGCCGGGCCGGGCTGGCCGACGGCATGTGGATCGGCGGCGCAGCGCTGGCCGCGGGCGGGGTCGTGTGGTGGCTGCTGACCGGCGACCAGGGCGGCCGCTGGTGAGCCGGACCATCCGCCGGCTCACCGCGTGCCTCGCGCTCTCGCTCATCGGGGGCTGCTTCTCGGGCGACGACTTCTCGGCCTGCACCGAGATCGGCCAATGCGGGCTCGACGGGGCCGGCCTGGCCCTGATGTGCCTCGACGGGGCCTGCGTGCGCCCGCCGGTCGACGGTCGGGAGACGGTGACCCTCACCGGCTCGCTCGGCAGCCAGCACACCCACACCGAGCGGCTGGTGCGCATCGAGGCGGTGACGCTCAACGAGAGCGTGCTGCGGGTCGACGCCGACGCCATCGTGGTGGCCGATCAGATCCGGGGCGACGGCGCCGGGCTGCCCGGAGGCGACGGCGGCGCGGGCGGGGGCAGCAGCGGAGACGGGGCCGCAGTGGACGGCGCCCAGGGCCTGCCGTCGCGCTCGGAGACAGCCGGCGGCGGTCTGGGCGGGGTGGCCGGCGCCGACGAAGGCGACGGGGGTGGAGCGGGCGCGGGCGGCCGGCATCCGGTCGACGAGCCGTGCCGGCTGGCCTTCGAAATGGTCGAGCCCGGCTCCGGCGGCGGAGGCGGCGGCGGCGGCGGCGGCCCGGCCGGATGCAGCGGAGCCGACGGCGGCCGAGGCGGGGCGGCGATCGTGCTCCGAGCCCGGCGGTTCATCGAGATCCAGGCGCCGTTGAAGGCGGCGGGGCAGCCGGGCGAGGGGGCCCGCATCGTCGACTGCGCAGGGGCGGGCGGCGCCGGAGGCGGGGGCAGCGGCGGCGTGATCTACCTCGAGGCGCCGGTGATCCTGTTCAGCGACGGGGCCCGGCTCGACGTGCGCGGCGCCGACGACGCCGGCGGGGGCCTGGTGACGGTCTACGGCGCCATCGAGGGGGCCTTCCCCGGGGTGCACGGGGCCAAGGAGGCCGGGGTCTGCTTGCGGTGAAGCGGGGCGCCGGCCGCGGTCACCCGGGGGGACCCTGTCAATCGCCCCCCGTCGTGCGGTTCAATGGGCCGTCGCGCCGCAAAAAAGAGAGCCCGACCCCATGCCTTCGATCCCCACCGACTCGCTGCCGCCGCTCGCCCAGCCGATGCCTCGGGCGATGGATCCGATGGACTTCGAGGCCACCAACCCGCTGCCCCCGGTCGACGAGCGCGACCGGATGCGCTACGAGCGGCCGTCGTCCATCGAGCCCATCGAGCTGCCCCCGGCTCCCTCCCGCCCGCCGGCGACCCTGCCCGCGATCGGCGCGGTGTCGACCGAGGCCGCCCCGCCCGCGGTCGACGTGCCGCCCGAGCTGCTCCGCAAGCGGCGGATCCTGCTGACGGTCTTCACCGCGGTCTACGGCTTCGCCGCCATCGGCGCGTTCGTGTGGGGTGTATCGTGGCCGGCGCTGCTCGGCTGCGCGCTCCTGGCCTACGGCGGCATGCTGGCCCACGAGGTCGTGCTGCACCGGCTGCTGGCCCACCGGGCCTTCCGCACCGGCCGGGCGACGCGCTTCCTGATGACCGCCTTCGCCATGGCCTGGCCCGCCCGCAGCCCCATCTGGTGGGCGGCGACCCACCGCCACCACCACAAGCACGCCGACGACCCGCAGGACGTGCACAGCCCCCGGCACGGCGCGCTGCGGGCGCTCATCGGCTGGCCGTTCGAGCCCCGGGCCCTCGCCTTCCCCTACCGCGAGGTGGGCGACCTGACCCGGCTGCCCGAGATGCGGCTCCTCGACCGGATGGTGATGCTGCCGTTCGCCCTGTCGCTGGCGCTGGCCACCCTGGCCGGCTGGGCCTTCGGGCAGATGTTCCCCGCCAGCGGCATGACCGCGATGCAGGGCCTCGTCTGGTGGGGCCTGTGGCGGGCGCTGTACCCGATCGTCGCGATGGGGCTGGTCAACGTCGTCGCCCACCGCCCGGGCTTCGGCGAGCGGCGCTACCCCACCGACGACGACACCCGCAACGTGCGCTGGCTGAGCTGGCTGACCGCCGGGGCCGGCTGGCACAACAACCACCACCACTACGGCCACGCCGCCCGAGCCGGCTTCCGCCCCGGCGAGTTCGACCCCTCGTGGTGGCTCATCGGGCAGCTCGAGAAGATGGGGCTGGTGTGGGACGTGCGCGACGTGCCGCCGGACGTGGTCGAGGCCACCGACGCCAGGGCGTGATCAGGCCGAGGCCGGCGCCTCGGCGTCGGGGTCGATCTCCATCGGCTTGATCGCCAGCCGGATGCGCCAGATCACGCTGAACACCGCCGGCACCAGGAAGACGGTCAAGAACGTCGACAGCGCCAGCCCGCCGAGCACCACCGCGCCGACGCCCCGATACAGCTCGCTGCCCGAGCCGGGGAAGAGCACCAGCGGGGTCAGCCCGGCCAGCGAGGTCAGCGCGCTCATCGCGATGGGGCGCACCCGGCGGCGCACCGCGTCGGCGGTGGCCTCGGCCAGCGCCATGCCGGCCCGCATGCGGGCGATGGCCCCGTCGACGACCAGGATCGCGTTGTTGACCACCACCCCGATCAAGATGATGAAGCCCAGCGCGGTCATCATGTCGAGCGGCTGGCTGCCCAGCGTCGCGTCCACCAGCCGCAGGCACATGATCCCGCCCGCGCCGGCGAGCGGCACGCTGACCAGGATCGCCAGCGGGGCGAAGAAGTCCTCGAACAGCGCCGCGAGCAGCAGGAAGCTGATGATGACCGCCAGCAGCAGCGCATAGAGCAGCCGCTCCTGAGCCCCGTCCAGCTCGCCCGCGCTGCCGGCGTACTGCACCCGCAGGTCGGCCGGGGCCTTGTCGAGCAGCTTCGGCACCACGTCGTTGCGCACCCGGGCCACCGCGTCCTCGAGCGGGATGTCGTCCGGCGGCGAGACCTGGAGCGTCAGCGAGCGGCGGCGCTCGATGTGCTGGATGACCGTCGGGCCGAGGGTCTCCTCGACGGTGGCCACCCGGCCGAGCGGCACGACGTGGCCCGTCGGCGTCGGCACCGGCGCGGCGGCCAGCGCCCCGGGGTCGCTCACGTCCAGCCCCCGGGCCCGCAGCACCACGTCCAGCTTGGGCTCGCCCGCCGGCCCCAGCTCGCCGATGATCGCGCCGTCGACGTAGGCCGAGACCAGCAGCCCCAGCTCGCTGCCCGCCAGCCCCAGCCGCGACGCCTGGGCCCGATCGGGCGTCACCCGGAACTCGGGCGCGCCGAAGTCCAGCCCCGGGATGGGCCGGATCTGAGCCCCGGGCAGCGCCTCGCGCAGCGCGCCCATCATCATCTGACCGAAGCGGATCGTCCCGATCTGATCGGCGCTGAGCAGGTCGATCTCGATCGAGCGCCCCCCGCCCAGCCGCCGCCCGAACAGGCTGGCCTGCGAGGCGAACGCGAACACCCCCGGCACCTTGCCCTGGGCCTCGCGCACCAGCCCCTCGATCTCCTTCATGCGCTCGCCGGTCTGGCCGACGGCGCCCATGAACGCCTGGGACGGCGTGCCCACGAAGAAGGTGCGGTCGAGGGCCGGCTTGCCGTCCTTCTCGGCCCCGACGTGGGGCACCAGGTGCCCCTGGATGGTGTCGCCCACCGCCTGCATCTCGGAGACCCCGTAGCCCGGCGGCGGGATGACCACCCCGAAGACGATGTCCCGGTTACCGGTGGGCAGGTACTCCATCGAGGGCACCATCCACAGCCCCAGCGCGCCGGTGCCGCCCAGGCCGACGAGGGCCACCAGCAGGCTGCGGGCGGGGGTGGCGACGATCCAGGCGACCACCCGGGTGACCGCGCCCCGCAGGCCGGTGTGGCCCGCGGTCTCCTCGTCCTCCGCGACGCCCTCGGTGTCCTTGAGCAGCCGGGCCGAGAAGCTGGGGATGACCAGCACGCTGACGACGAGCGAGACGAAGACCGCCGTCGAGATGGCCACCGCCACGTCCCGCAAGAGCTCGCCGACCTCGTCCTGCCAGCCGATGATCGGCACGAAGACCGCCGCGGTGGTCAGGGTCGAGGCCATGATCGCGCCCCACACCTCGCGGGTGCCCTCCAGGGCCGCCCGGCGCACGTCGCCGGTCTTCTGACGCCAGGTGTCTATGCTCTCGAGCACCACGATCGAGTTGTCGACCACCATGCCCACCGCGAACGCCATGCCCGCCAGCGAGACGATGTTGATCGTGCGGCCCATCACCGACATGCCCAGGGCGGTGCCGATCACGCACACCGGGATGGCGATCGAGACCACCAGCGAGGCCCGGATCGAGCGCAGGAAGACCATCAGCACGATGATCGCCAGCGCGCCCCCGAGCAGCAGGTTCTGCTGCACCAGATCGAGCGCGCCCTCGATGTAGCCCACCTGATCGCTGACCACCCGGATCGCCAGCCCCTCGGCGTCGAGCAGGTCGCGCTGCACCTCTTCGTTGACCTTGTAGATCTCGCGGGTGATCTCGAGCACGTTGTAGCCCGCCTCGCGGAACAGCAGCAGGGCCATGGACGGCGAGCCGTTCATCATGCCCACCGCCTCCCGCTTGCGCAGGCCGACCTCGACCGTCGCCACGTCGCCGAGCAGCACCGGGGTCCCGTCGTCGCCGGTGCGCAGCACCACCCGCTCCAGCCGGCGGGGCACGTCGGGGGCGACCTCCGTGCGCACGACGTACTGCCGCTTGCCGATGGCCAGATCACCCCCCGAGATGTCGGTCAGCTCGCTGCGCACCGCGGCGGTGAGCTGGCCCACCGTGACCCGGCGAGCGGCGAGGGCGGCCGGGTCGAAGTCGATGTGCACCTCCTCGTCGCGCCCGGCGATGAGCCGGATGCCCGAGACCCCCCGGATGCGCTCCAGGCGGGGCACGATGTTGTCGTCGACGAAGGTGCGATAGCTCTCCACCGGGCGCCCCGGCGGGTCGGACTGGATGACGAGCACCGCCAGCGGCGGCCCCGACGAGTTGCTGGTCGAGACCACCGGCTGCCGGGCCGCGGGGGGGTAGTCCGGCACCTGACCCAGCAGGTTCGACGCCCGGACCAGCGCCTCTTCGAGGTCGATGCCCACCTCGAGTTCGAGGGTCACCGACGCCTGGGACGGCCGGGCCTCGGAGGTCATCTTCACCAGGCCGGGCAGGCTCTTGAGGGCCTCCTCCTGCTCCTCGATGATCTCCGACTCCAGCTCGATCGGCGTCGCGCCGGGCCAGGCGGTGGTGACCGTGATCGTGGGGATGGTCACGTCCGGCGTGAGCTGGATCGGCAGGCCCATCACCGACAGCGCGCCGAAGAAGGCCACCAGGATGACCCCCACCGTCACCGTGACCGGGCGCCGGATGGCCCACGCGATGATGCCGCCGCCCACCTACTCGCCCCCGCCCGGCCCCGACGCCGACGGCGCCTCGGACTCGATGATCTGGAGCGGCTGCCCCGGCCGGATGCGCTCGTTGCCCCGGGTGATGACCCGCTCGCCGCTGGACAGCCCCTCACCGCGCACGATGGCCAGCGCCTGGGCCGTCTCGCTCACCTGCACCGGCTGGGGCACCGCCTTGCCGTCCACCGCCTTGACCACCCGCACCCCGGTCGGACCGCGGACCAGCGCGTCCCGGGGCACCAGCAGGCCGGGCTCGGTGCGCCATTCGAACCGCACGTCCACCGGGCTGCCCGCCAGCAGCCACGGGGCCTCGCCGGCCGGCGTGAGCCGGACCCGGGCGGTGCGGGTCGTCTCGTCGAGGGCCGGCACCACCCCCTCGACCGTGGCCGCCATCTCGTCGGGCCCCACCAGCGTCGCCGAGCCGCCCTTGCGCACGTAGCGCAAGATCGCGGCGTCCACATCGACCAGCACCTGGAGCGCGTCGGCCGAGACCAGCCCCAGCAGCGCCTGCCCCGGGTTGACCCACATGCCCGGCTCGACGCTGCGGGCCCGCACCACGCCGGCGAACGGCGCCTCGACGGTGTGCCGCTTCAGCTCGGCCCGCAGCCGGGCCGCCTCGGCCGCCCGCGCGCGGACCGCCGCCTCGAGCCCGTCCACCCGGCTCTCGAACCGCTCCCGCTCGGCGTCGGTGATCACCGGGTGGGGCAGCTTCGCCGCCCGATCGCGCTCCCGGCGGGCCTGAGCCAGCTCGGCCGCCGCCTGCCGCTCCGCCGCGCGGGCCGCCGCCAGCCGGGGCTCGATCAGATCGGTGTCCAGCCGCACGAGCACATCGCCCGCCTCGACCCGGTCGCCCACCCGGGGCGCCACCTCGGCGACCGACCCCGACACGCCCGCCGCCAGCGTCGTCGTCGACAGCGGCGCCGCGTGGCCCAGGAAGGTGCGGCGGGCGGTCAGCGCGCCCTCGCGCACCGGCTCGACCTGCACCCGGGCCGGAGGCGGGCCGCCGCCCTTGCCGCCGGTCTGCTTGCCGGCCGTCTCGCCGCAACCGGCCGCGGCCAGCAGCGCCATCAGGAGTGTGAAGCGCTTCACCGGGCCTCCTCGGCAGTCTCTTCTGCAGTCTCTTCGGCAGTCTCTCGGTCATCACGGGGGCGGGCCGGCTCGAAGCCCCCGCCCAGCGCCCGGCGCAACGTGACGTGCAGCCGCAGCAGATCGACCCGGGCCACCAGCAGCGACCGCTCGGCCGCCTGCGCGCTGCGGATCGCCGTCACCACCGGCAGATAGTCGCCCAGCCCGGCCAGATAGCGGGCCTCGGCCTCCTCGACGAGCTGCGCCGCGCTCTGCCGCTCGGCCTCCAGGATCTCGAGCCGGGTCGCCGACTCGCCGATCGCGACCAGCGCGCCCTCGACCTCGGCCAGCGCCACCAGCCACGCCTGACCCAGCGCCGCCAGCCCCTCGCGCACCATCGCCCGCTGCTGCTCGACGACCGCCGCCCGCCGCCCGCCGTCGATCAGGGGCCCGGCGATGCTCGCCGCGATGGACCACAGCCACTGCTCGACCAACGCCGAGGGCGTCGGCCCGCCCACGCCCACCGAGCCGGTCAGCGCGAAGGTCGGGAACCGATCGGCCAGCGCCGCGGCCACTCGGGCGTCGGCCGCGGCCACCCGGAACCGGGCCGCCCGCAGGTCCGGCCGCTGGCGCAGCACATCCCCCGGCACCCCGGTCGCCGGCAGGGGCGGCGCGTCGGCCACCGCCGCCGCAGGCAGCGGGATCTCGACCCCCGGCGCCACGCCCGACAGCACCCCGAGCCGATTGCGCAGCGCCGCGACCCGGGCCCGCACCGGCGGCAGCAGCCCCTCGGTCGCCAGCAGCGCGCCCCGCTGCTGACCCACCGCCACCGCGGTCGCCAGCCCCTGCTCGAAGCGCTGCTCCAGCCGCTCGAGCAGCGTGCGGTTGCGCTCGACGTGGGCCGCGAGCAGCTCGGCCAGCGCCCGCTGACCGGCCAGTTCGAACCACGCGTCGCCCACCGAGGCCGACAGCGACATCGCCACCGCCTGCACGTCCAGCGCGCCGGCCGCCGCCTGCCACTCGGCGGCGTCGGTCAGCGCCGAGACCCGGCCCCACAGATCCAGCTCATAGCGGGCGGCGAGGTTGGCCTGATACAGCGAGAACTCGCGGGCCTGCCCGAACAGCGCGCTGCGCTGACGGCTGGCCTGCACCGAGGCGTCGAGCGTCGGCCACCACCCGGCGTTCGCCGCGTCGGCCTCGGCCCGGGCTCGGTCGAGCCGGGCCCACGCCTGCTTCAGATCGAGGTTCTGGGATTCGACCCGGGCCATCATCGCGTCGAGGCCGGGGTCGCCGAAGGCCGTCCACCACCGGGCCTCGACCGCCGCCTCGCCGCCGCCGGACCACGCCGCGGGCAGCGCCACCGGCGGCGCGACCGACTCGGGGCGGGTGACCGGATGGACCTGGCAGCCGAGGGCGCCGACGAGCGTCAGGGTGATGAACGGAGCGATGGATCTGGCTGGCACGCCGGCCCTTTTTTGAACGAGTCGGGATCATGACGTCGCTGGACGCCGCCCAAGAGATGCCGCTGCGCGCGGACGGTTGCCGCGCTTCGAACCCGGTGTTTTCCGAGCCCCGCGCTACTTCAGGTGGGCCTCGAGGAACGGCTCGACCTTCGACCACGCGGCCGACGCCGCCGCCTGATCGTAGCGGTCGCTCGACGGGTTGGCGAAGGCGTGCTGCGCGTCGTAGCGGTGGATCGTCGCGGTCTTGCCCGCCGCCGCCAGCGCCTTTTCGAAGGCGTCCACGCTGTCGGCGGTGATGTGGTCGTCCTGGTCGGCGAAGACGCCGAGCAGCGGCGCCTCGAGCCCCTTCAGCGCCTCGGCCTCGGTCACCGTGCGCCCGTAGTACATCACCACCGCGTCCAGCCCCTCGACCTTCAGCCCCGCCTGCAGCGACCACGCCCCGCCGAAGCACCACCCGATGACCCCGGTCTTCGACGCCTTCACCCGGGCGTCGTCAGCCAGGAACTGCGCCGCCGCCTGCAACGTCGCCGTCGCCTTCGCCGGGTCGACCGCCTTCATCGCCGCCATCGCCGCGTCGGGGGTCGTCGCCACCGCGCCGCCGTACAGATCGACCGCCAGGGCCGCGTAGCCCTCGGCGGCCAGCCGGTCGGCCCAGTGCTTGATGTGGTCGTTGAGCCCCCACCACTCGTGGATGACGATCACCGCCGGCGCCGGCGCCTGCGCCCCGGCGGGCAGGCTCAGGTAGTGCTGCCCCCCGCCGATCGCGACCATCGACCCCTTCAGGGCCGGCGTCGCGCCCTCCTTGAGGGCATGCAGCGCCTTGAACTCCGCCTCCGACAGCCCGTTGGTGTCCATCGGCTGCGCCGCCTTCTCCGGGGCTTTCTCGGCCGCCTTCTCCGGGGCCGCCTCGGCCGCTTTCTCCGGGGCTTTCTCGGCCGCCTTCTCCGGCGCGCCCTTCTCCCCGCCGCCGCTGCACGCGGCGAAGCTCAGCGACAGACCGACGGCGACCAGCAGGCGAAGGGATGCAGACATGCGCGCGACTCCGAGCGAGAGGTGTGAGGGAGAGAGTCCCCACCGCCCGCCGACGTCGCGGGGCTCACTCCTCGATCGGCCGCTCGGGCTCGATGATCGTGCGCATGCCGGTGCCGATGACCAGCTTGCGGGCCCGCTTGAGCTTCGCCGGCCGCTCCTTCGTATCGGCGGTCCACCACAGCGCCGACGCCTCCCGGGGCGAGGCGCTCACGACCAGCCGCCCGGCCCGATCGTAGACCCAGAGCTGCATCGAGCTGCGCGGCTTCGTGCCCTTGCCGCCGACGCACTCCAGGCGGATGACCGCCGCCGGCGAGCCGGGCGTCGGCCGGGCGAAGTGCAGCCGGTCGATGTCGTAGGTGGCGCACGTCTTGGGGTCGCCGAGCTGGCGCACCGTGGGGATGATCTTCACCGGCCGGGTCGAGACACCCGCCCGGGTCAGCAGCCCCAGCTTGGGCGGCAGGTACACCCCCCGCCCGCAGGGCCAGGCGTCGATGCCGTCGTCGCTGCACAGCCCGTCGATCGGGGGCACCGGTCGGTCGTCCTCGATCTTCAGCTCCACCGCCGCCCAGCCGCCCTCGTCCTTCATCATCGCCAGCGCCTGATCCAGCTCGGGCGGCGCCTCGGCCCCCAGCGCGCCCTTCAGCGCCCGCAGCCCCTCCTCGATGAAGCAGATCTGATCGACCCCGCAGTCGAGGGCCATGTCCTGCCCGTCCGAGCGGGCGACGTAGCGCGGGGCGAACGGCACCGTCTGCCGCCCCCGCCGCGAGTCGAGCAGCCGCCCCGTCTTGCGCCGGGCTTTCACCCACGCGTCGACCTCCTTCTCCCGCCGCTTCTGGGCCGCCCCATCCACCGCCGCCGGGGTGTACAGCCGCACGTCGCCCAGGCAGGTGTGCTCGTCGCCCCCGCCCCGGTGCACCCCGTCGATGCGCAGCTCCACCGCCCGCAGCCGCTCGCCCGCCGGCACCTCGAACGTCTGCCAGCCCTTGTCGTCGGCCAGCTCGATCACCGTCGGCGGCCCGTCGGGCAGCGCGGTCACCGTCGCCTGCGCCACCCGGGGATGATCCTTGAACGTGCGCCCCGAGCGCTGGCAGCCGTTCCTGATCTGGAGCGTCACCGCCCCCGGCTGCTTCACCGGGGTGACGTGGAACCGGATCCACTCCCCCACCCCGTCGCCCTCGGCCCCCTCGACCCAGCCGGTGCGCTTGTCGTCATCGGCGGCGAACAGCGGGTGATGGTCGCCCTTCGGGTCGTCCCACCCCCGGAACAGCGCGCTGCTCGCCTCGACCGGCGCCGCCACCAGCCGGTCGCCGCTCGGCTTCGCGTCGACCGCCGGGGCGGCTGTCACGAACGTCAGGAGACTCACCGCAAACATCCGGACCATCGGGCCTACCTCCACCATGTCGCGTCAGGAGCATGGCCGCCCGCGCCGCCCGGAATCAAGCCTTCGGCAGTGGGTGAGACTCACCATCCACCGCCGAAGGCGCCCGTCGGAGAGTGGACCCCCTCCCGGAAAAGCGGTACGACCACCGAGGAGGCGACGATGCGGATCGAGAGCTTCGAGTTCTGCGACCACGACACCGGCTGGCGGCTGAAGGAGGCGCGCTTCGACGGGCTGAACCTGCTCGTCGGGCTGTCGGGCGCGGGCAAGAGCAAGGTCTTGCGGGCTCTGGACGACGTCCGTCGGCTGGGGCTCGGCGAAGACGTGGAAGCCGGTCGCTGGTCGTGGGCGCTCGCATGCCGACATGGGGGCCGACGCTTCGGATGGTCGGGCGTGCTCGGGCGGGTCGACGGCAGCCGGAGCTTCCTCGTCGAGAGGCTCATCGTCGACGATGCGCTGGTGATCGAGCGCGCCGATGGGCGCATTCGCTTCCGGGATCAGAAGACCCCCCGGCTCAACCACCGGGAAAGCATCCTGACATTGTTCGCCGACGAAGAAGAGCCGGAGCTGATCCGCTCGGGGTTGGCGCTGTGCTTCGACGTCGACCGCGAGACGTCGGGCCCCGTGCTGGTGCCCGACACCCTCGACGAGTTGTTCGACGAGGGGCAGGCTTTCGAGGGCTCTGCCGAGCAGTGGAGACACCGGCCACCCCCCCACGCCCCCGACCTGAAGAGCCCGCTGGCGCTCGGGCTGCTCATGCTGCGACGCAAGCTGCCCGAAGTCTACGCTCAGCTCGTGGACAGCTATCGCGATGTCTTCCACACCGTCGAAGACATCGCGGTCGAGACAGTGCGCATGCCGAGCGGCAACGTCCTCGAGATCCGACTCAAGGAGCGCGGCGCCGACGGGTGGATCGCGCACCGGGACATCTCCCGGGGCATGCTCAGGACGCTCGCGGCTTTGCGCGCCCTCCTCATCCTACCCGCCGGATCCCTGCTGACGATCGACGAGTTCGAGAACAGCCTCGGCGTCAACTGCCTGCCCGCGGTGACCCGCCTCATCGACAGCCGGGCCGACTGCCAGTTCATCCTGACGAGCCACCACCCCTATGTCATCGATCACATCCCCATCGACGCTTGGAAGCTCGTGCGCCGTCGGGGCTCGCGGGTCGAGCTGCTGCCCGCCCGTGACCTGCCGGCCCTGGTCGGAGAGTCCCAGCTCGACGCCTTCACCCGGCTGATCAACACCCCCGAATACGAAGACGGCATCGACTGACCTCGATGAACCTCTACTTCCTCGTCGAGGGCGATCGCACCGAGAAAGCGGTCTACCGCGCCTGGGTCGGGCACACCTTCCCCCGACTCACCGAAGCCGCGACCGCCGCCGCGCTCACCACCAACGGCTTCGTCGTCGTGAAGACCGGCGGCTACCCGGCCTACCTCGGCCGAATCCGTCCGGCGCTGGCCGACATCGCCGCCCACGGCGGCATCGACCACGGGTTCATCTGCGTCGACGCCGAAGAGGTGGGCCGCCCGGCCCGGCTGAGGGAGCTGCGCGCCGCCGTCGCCGCCGCCCGCGCAGCCCTCGGTGAACCGGTCCTGCCCCCGATCCACCTCGTCGTCGCCGAGTGCTGCATCGAGACCTGGTTCCTCGGCCACCGCGACATGATGCGCCCCCAGCCGCAGGATCCGGCGCTGATCGAGTGTCGTCGCTTGTACGACGTGCGGCGGAACGACCCCGAGGCCATGGACGCGCCCCGTGACCGCTATCGCACCAAGGCCGCCTTCCACTACGACTACCTGCGGGCGATGCTGCGCGACCGCAGCCCGACGCTGCGATACAGCAAGACCCACTGCGCGCCCGTGCTGAGGCCCGACTACTTCGGCGCCCTGCGCGCCCGGGCCGGGCAGGGGCACCTCGCCAGCCTGAAGCATCTGCTCGACACCTGGCACGCGCTGGACGAAGCCGGATGAGCCCCCTCGACCCCGCCGCCGTCGCCGCGCTCTACGACCGCCACGGCGCGAAGCAGGACGGCGCCGGGTGGTACGAAGACCCGCCGCTGCGCCGGCTGATGCAGCACCTCGCGCTCGCCGACGCCGGGGCGGTGCTCGAGCTCGGCGCGGGCACCGGGCGCTTCGCCGAGTGGCTGCTCGACGCGCTGCCCCCCACCGCCACCTACACCGCCGTCGACCTCAGCGGCGAGATGTGCCGCCTCGCCCGGGCCCGCCTCGAGCGCTTCGGGGCCCGCATCACCGTGCGCCACGCCGCGGCCGACGCCATCGAGCCCCCCGACGGCGCGTTCGACCGGACCGTCTCGGCCTACATGTTCGACATCTGGTCCGAGGATGTCATCCGCGACACCCTTGATGGCATTCACCGATGGCTCCGACCGGGCGGCGTCCTGGGTCTGGTGAGCCTCACCGAAGGCGAGTCGTGGCTCGGGCGGGCGGTGTCATCGACCTGGGCCGCGGTCCACCGGCGCAAGCCCGAGTGGGTCGGCGGCTGCCGCCCGCTGAAGCAGGCGCCGCTGCTCGACGAGACCCGCTGGACGATCACCCACCGCAGCGTCGTCCGGGCGTGGGGCATCCCCTCCGAGGTGCTCGTCGCCCGCCGCCGCTGACCCGAGCCGGAGCCCCCTCAATCGTCGGTGCGCCCCGGCTTGGGCTCGGCGCTGTGCTCCACCTCGACCTGCATGTTCTGCATCGCGCCCTTCGCCCCCGGGCGGATGAGCGGCGGGGGCCGGGGCACGCCGACCTTCTTGAGCACGACCCGCCCGTCGGCCGTGCGGTCGAACTCCACCCGGTCGCCCGAGTGCAGGTCGAGGTAGCGCAGGATGGACTTGGGCAGCGAGATCTGCCCCGAGCTGTTGATGCGGGACTCGGGCAACTTCAGTTCTCCAGTCGGCTCAGGGCCACCAACGGCCCCGCGGGGTCGGGATCGTCGCGCAGGTCGATCGTCCCCTCGGCGAACCACATATTATCCCCTTCGTCGTCGCAGAGCACCTGGGTCACCGTCCACTGCCGGGGGCCGGTCTGCTCGAGCCGGGTGAAGCGCGCGTTGCGGGCCTCGTGGTCGAAGCGGATCCGGGCGTAGACCGCGTAGAACGGCTCGAGGGCCTGCTCCAGCCGCTTCGCGGTCCACGCCGCCTCCTCGTCGTCCTCCTCGACCCCCGGCGGGGTGCGCAGCATGTCGGCCGCCTCGTCGTAGTCTCCGTCGGACAGCGCCTTGACGAAGCCGTGCAGCTCGGCCCGCAGCCGGGCCCGGAAGAGCTTGGGGTCGTCGACCAGCGTCGGCACCGCCGCCGGCCCTGGCTCCGAGCCGTCGAGCGGGGTCTCTTCGCCGGCCTTCATCGCCTCCCAGGTCTGCAACAGGCTCGAGTCGGCCCGCAGCAGCGCCCGCACGAAGCCGATGACGGTGTAGACCCGGTCGTCCTTGACCTGCGATGGCACCGACTGCACCAGCGCCTTGTACACCTGGCTGATGTGGCGCAGCAGCACCCCCTCGGCCCGCTTGAGGCCGTAGTGCCGCACGTACTCCCCGAAGGTGGCGTAGCGCTCGAACATGTCGCGCACCACGCTCTTGGGCCGCAGGTGGTCCCGCCGGACCCAGGGGTGGCTGCGGGCGTAGACATCGAAGATCTCGAAGACGAAGTCGGCGTCGGGCATCGGCCACGTCACCCGGTCGAGCTTCTCCCGCAGCTCGTCGTACTCGGCGCCCTCCGACTTCAGCCGCACGTACTCCTCGTCGCGCAGCTTCTTCTGCTGAGCCCGCAGCACCGTGTGGGGGTCCTCGAGGATGGCCTCGACCAGCGTCAGGATCTTGATGGCATAGTGTTCGTCTTCGGGCGAGACCTGACCCACCGCGTACAGCAGGAAGAGCGACAGCGAGTGATAGATCGAGAAGTCGTCCTGCAAGTCGGGGCTGACCCGCACCGTCTGCCCCCGGCGGCCGCCCCCCCGGGGCTGTGTCTCGATGACACCGGCGTCGTGCAGCGAGCGGAAGATCTGCTTCGCGTCCCGCCGCAGGATGCCCTGCTCGGCCTCCCGGGTGTGGCTGCGGGCGATGAGATCGACCAGCATGCCATAGCCCCCGCGACCCACGGCGGCGTCCCCCCGCTGCAAGAGGTTGACCAGCATGCCGTGATCCACCGCGAACCGGGGGGTCAGCGCCTCGCTCTCGCCCTCGGCCAGCGCCCGGAAGGTGTCTTCGTCCCAGTGCACGTAGCCCCGGTCGGGCGGCGTCTTCTTGACGATCTTCTTGCGCTTCTTGGGGTTGGCCTGCGCCTTGCGCTCGAGCTTCTTGTTCTCGATGACGTGCTCCGGTGCCATGCACACCACCCAGCCCTTGTCATCGAACCCCTTGCGCCCGGCCCGCCCCGCGATCTGCTTGAAGTCGCGCACGCTCAACAGCCGCGTCTTGCGCCCGTCGTACTTGCACAGCTTGGTGAACAGCACCGTGCGGATGGGCACGTTGATGCCCACCCCCAGCGTATCGGTGCCGATGATCAGCTTGAGCATGCCCTTCTGCGCCAGCCGCTCGACGAGCAGCCGGTACTTGGGCAGCAGCCCCGCGTGGTGCACCCCCAGCCCGTGGCGCACGAAGCGGCGCACGACCTTGCCGTAGGGGGTGTCGAAGCGGAAGCCCTGAAGCTCGGCGGCGATCTCGGCCTTCTCGCCCTTCGAGCAGAAGTTGATCGACATCAGGCTCTGGGCCAGCTCGGCCACGTCGCGGTGGGTGAAGTTCACCACGTAGATCGGGGCCTGCCCCTTCTCGAGCAGCTCTTGCAGGTGCTCTTGCAGCGGGTCGTCGACGTAGGCGAACTCCAGCGGCACCGGGCGCTGCGCCGAGCGCACGAGCGCCACCGGCCGCCCGGTGCGCGCCTCGAGCCGCTGGCTGATGTCCCGGGTGTCGCCCAGGGTCGCCGACATCAGCATGAACGTCGTCTGCGTCAGCGTCAGCAGCGGGATCTGCCACGCCATGCCCCGCTCGCGGTCGGCGTAGTAGTGGAACTCGTCCATGATCGCGTAGTGCACGCTGGCCCCGTCGCCCTGGCTGAGCGCCATCGCGGCCAGGATCTCGGCGGTGCAGCACAGCACCGACGCCTCGTGGTTGATGCTCGCGTCGCCGGTGAGCATGCCCACGTTCTCGGGGCCGAACTGCTTGCACAGGTCGAAGAACTTCTCGCTGACGAGGGCTTTGATCGGCGAGGTGTACACCGAGCGCCGCCCGGTGGCGAACGCCCGAAAGTGCATCGCGAGCGCGACGAGCGACTTGCCCGAGCCGGTCGGCGTATTCAGCACGACGTGCCGCCCGGCGAAGATCTCGAGGATGGCCTCCTCCTGCGCCTCGTACAGCTCGATGCCCAGATCGAAGGTCCACTCGACGAAGATCTCGAACAGGGCGTCGTTCGCGATCGGGCCCGAAGGCAGCCTCTGGTACAGCGGGACGGTCATCGGGGGAGCATGGCCGACGCGCGGGGCGATTGGCAACCGCCGGCCCGTCTGCTACCAAAGCGAAACAACCTCCTGCGCACGGAGCCCCGCCATGTCCCGCCGCCGCGACGCGCTCGACTATCACGCCCAGGGCCGGCCCGGAAAAATCGCCATCCGGCCCACCAAGCCCTTGCAGACCCAGCGCGACCTCTCGCTGGCCTACTCCCCGGGCGTCGCCGAGCCGTGCCTCGAGATCGCCAAGGAGGTCGAGCGGGTCTTCGACTACACCGCCCGGGGCAACCTCGTCGCGGTGGTCAGCAACGGCACCGCGGTGCTCGGCCTGGGCGACATCGGCCCCGAAGCCTCCAAGCCGGTCATGGAGGGCAAGGGCGTGCTCTTCAAGCGGTTCGCCGACATCGACGTCTTCGACATCGAGATCGACGCCAAGGACCCCGAGAAGGTCGTCGAGGTGGTCGCCGCGCTCGCCCCGACGTTCGGCGGCATCAACCTCGAAGACATCAAGGCCCCCGACTGCTTCTACGTCGAAGAGACCCTGCGCGAGCGGCTCGACATCCCGGTCTTCCACGACGACCAGCACGGCACGGCCATCATCGCCGCGGCGGCCTTCGTCAACGCGATGGACCTCATCGACAAGAAAGCCGAGGACGTGCGCTGCGTATTCAGCGGGGCCGGGGCGGCGGCCATCGCCTGCGCCCAGCTCCTCATCTCGCTGGGGGTGAAGCGGGAGCACCTCGTGATGTGCGACAGCCGGGGGGTCATCTACGAAGGCCGCGAGGCGGGCATGAACCCCTACAAGCAGCGCTTCGCCCTCGACACCGAGCTGCGCACGCTCGAAGAGGCGCTGGTGGGGGCCGACGTCTTCGTGGGGGTCAGCGTGGCGGGCATGGTCACCCAGGACATGCTGCGCAGCATGGCCGACGACCCCATCGTGATGGCCATGGCCAACCCCGACCCCGAGATCAGCTACCCCGACGCGGTCGCCGCCCGGGACGACGTGATCATGGCCACCGGGCGCAGCGACTACCCCAACCAGGTCAACAACGTGCTGGGGTTCCCGTTCATCTTCCGGGGCGCGCTCGACGTACGGGCCACCGGCATCAACGAAGAGATGAAGCTGGCCGCGGTGCACGCCCTGGCCCGGCTCGCCCGGGAAGAGGTGCCCGAGGACGTGCGCCGGGCCTACGGCGACCAGACCCTGCGCTTCGGGCGGGAGTACATCATCCCCAAGCCGTTCGACTGGCGGGCGCTCTTGCGGGTGGCCCCGGCGGTGGCCAAGGCGGCGATGGAGTCGGGGGTCGCCCGGCGGCCCATCGAGGACTGGGACGGCTACCGCAACCGGCTCGAGCGCATCCTCGGCCGCGAGCGGGAGGTCATGCGCAAGATCATCACCAAGGCCGGCCGCGACCCCAAGCGGCTGGTCTTCGCCGAGGGCGAGCACCCCAAGATCATGCGCGCCGCCCAGCAGTGCGTCGAGGAAGGCATCGCCACGCCCATCCTCATCGGTGACGTGCACGCCATCCGCGAGGTGGCGTCGGCCAACGACATCTCGCTGGATGGCATCAAGCTGATCGACAACATCCACGACGATCACTTCCCGCGCTACATCGAGGCCTACCACCAGCGGCGCAACCGCCGGGGGGTCACCCGCGAAGAGGCGAAGCGCATCATGCGCCGGCGCAACTACTACGCGGCGATGATGGTCGAGATGGGCGAGGCCGACGGCATGATCTCGGGCATGACCCGCAGCTACCCCGACACCGTGCGCCCGGCGCTCGAGATCGTCGGCCCCCGCTCGGGGGTGCGCAAGGTGGCCGGGGCCTACCTCGTCATCCTCGAGGATCGGGTCAAGATCTTCGCCGACACCACGGTCAACATCGACCCCGGGGCCGAGGATCTGGCCGAGATCGCGCTGGCGACTGCGGCGATGGCCCGCCGGCTCGACATCGAGCCCCACGTCGCGATGCTCAGCTTCTCCAACTTCGGCAGCAACGACTCGCCGCAGGCCACCAAGGTGCGCCGGGCGGTCGAGATCCTGCGCGAGCGGGCGCCCTACCTCGCCGCCGACGGCGAGATGCAGGTCGGCCCGGCCCTCGACGTGGAGCAGCGCAAGCGCCTCTTCGACTTCTGCACGCTTCAGTCCGAGGCCAACGTGCTGATCTTCCCCGAGTTGAACAGCGCCAACATCGGCTACAAGCTCTTGCGCCACCTCGGCGACGCCGAGCTGGTGGGGCCGATCCTCATCGGCATGAACCGGGCGGTCAACGTGCTCGAGCGCGATTGCAGCGTGCGGGCGGTGGTCAACATGGCCGCGATCACGGTGGTGCAGGCCCAGGAGATGGGGCGCGTCCTGCGCTGAGCCGCATTCCACAGACACAGACAGATCGACAGCGAGTCATCCGTTCTCATCGGGGGAGTCATCATGGCATTGAATCCGTTGCCCGCGGGCTGGGAAGGCTGGGACGCCGACCGGCTGGCGGCCGAGGTGGCCGAGCACAACCGGCGCTACTGGGACGACGCCGAGCCGACCATCAGCGATTACGACTACGACCGGCTGGTCGAGGCCCTGCGGCGCGCGGCGCCCGATCATCCGGTGCTCTCGGCGATGGGGCCCTCGGCGGACAACAACCCGGGTGATCCGGTGGTGCACGCCCACCCGATGCTGAGCCTGGACAAAGCCTACGACGAGGAGACCCTGCAGAAGTGGGCCGCCAAGTTCGAGGGTGATCTGGTGATGACCCCGAAGATCGACGGGGTGGCCTGCTCGATCCGCTATGGCGCCGACGGCCGGTTGTCGGTGGCGGCGACCCGGGGGTCGGGCACGGTGGGCGAGGACATCACCCAGAACGTGCTGCGCATCGCCAACGTGCCCAAGCGGGTCGAGCTGCCGTCGGACCTCGACGCGCTCGAGGTCCGGGGCGAGGTCTACCTGCCCCTGACCCGCTTCGCCGAGCTGGCCGGCCAGTTCGCCAACCCCCGCAACACCGCGGCCGGCGCGCTCAAGCAGAAGGATCCCGATCGCTCCGCGGCGATGGGGCTGCGCTTCTTCGCCTACGACGTGGTCGGCGGCACCGCGGCGACCGAGCTGGACAAGTTCCAGAACGCGACCCGCTGGGGCTTCGAGCCGGTCGAGCACCGCCTGGTGACCCGGGAGGAGGTTCAGTCGGGCTATGAGGAGTACGTCGCCCGGCGGGACGCCCTCGACTTCGAGATCGACGGGGTGGTCTTCAAGGCCAACGATCTGGCCGAGCAGGACCGCCTCGGCGCCACCGCCCACCACCCGCGCTACGCCATCGCCTACAAGCTCCAGGGCGACAGCGCGACGACGACCCTCGAGGATGTCGAGTGGAGCGTCAGCCGCACCGGCGCCCTGACCCCGGTGGGCATCGTGGCCCCGGTGAGCCTCAGCGGCGCGACGGTGACCCGCATCAGCCTGCACAACTGGGGGCTGGTGCAGCAGAAGGAGCTGACGATCGGCGCGACGGTGGCCGCGATGCGTCGGGGCGGGGTCATCCCGTATCTCGAGGCGGTGGTCGAGCCGGGCGAGGGCGCGATCACCCCGCCCGAGCGCTGCCCGTCATGCGGGACCGCCGTCGAGATCCAGGGCGACTTCGTGGTGTGCCCCAACAGCCTGGGCTGCCCGGCGCAGTCGGTGGGCATCCTGGGGCACTACGCCAAGGTGACCGACATCGAGGGCTTCGGTCAGGTGTGGCTCGATACGCTGGTCGAGGGCGGCGTGCTCCAGAGCCCGGTGGACTATTACACGCTGTCGGCGGACGCCCTGATGCGGTTCGATCGCATGGGTGAGACGTTGGCCAGCAAGCTGGTGGCCCAGGTCGACGCGACCCGCACCCAGCCCCTGGCGACGTTCCTGCGCGCCCTGGGGGTGCCCGATCTGGGCAAGACGGCGTCGAAGACGCTGGCCGAGCACTTCCTGTCGCTGGAGAAGGTCCGCGCGGCGACCCCGGCCGAGCTGGTGCCGCTGCCGAAGTTCGGTGATCTGCTCGCGGCCCGGGTGGTCGACGGTCTGGCGCAGCGGGCCGAGCTGATCGACGGCCTGCTGGCGCATGTGACGGTGGAGGACGCCGAGCCGCCGCCGGATACGGCGGGCCTGCCGTGGGTGGGGCAGTCGTTCTTGTTCACCGGCACGCTCGAGGCGATGAAGCGGGGCGACGCCCAGGCGATCGTCAAGGAGCTGGGCGGGATCGCGGCGAGCGGCGTGAGCCGGTCGCTGAGCTATCTGGTGGTCGGGAACAAGGGCAAGGCGGGCAGCAAGCTGACGAAGGCCGAGAAGCTGGGGGTGCCGGTGATCAGCGAGGATGAGTTCCTGGACAAGGTCGACGAAGCCCGGGGGGCGATCCCGGGGGATGTGGAGTGAGGGTCTGGGACTTCTGAGTCTTTGCAGCCGACTGACCGAGCAGAGGTCGGACTGACCGGGCACAGGGCGGGCTGGGCGAGGGTCTGGGTGGAGTGAAGGCGGGGCGGGGCTCCGGGGCGAGCCCTCGCCGCCCTGCTTCGCTGTCCGGGGTGGCGGTGGGTGCCATCCCGCGTCGGCAGTTCGACATGGCATACGGCTTCGATGGGGGCTCAGACGGGCTCTGCGAGGGCCCGCCCCTCCGCCATGACGCCCCGCGGGCACAGGCACGCGCTGGTCGATGCACGGGGTCTGGCCGGGCGGGGGGTGGAGTGGTCCCGAATGAGAGGGGGGACAGGGGGATGAATGGACCTGAGACGGTGATGCGGATCGCGACGGCAGAGGCGTCGGGCCGCTCCTGGTGATAGGGCGCTGGGCAACGCGGAGTCTTCGGCGCAGCGATGAATGGACCTACGAAGCTGACGCGGATCACGGAGGCAGGTGCGTCGAGGCGCATGGGTGCTCGGGTGTCGGGACAGGCAGCACAACGAGTTGGGGGAGATCGGAGAACGTGGGGCCGTGGGGCCGTGGGGCCGTGGGGCCGTGGGCCGCGGGGCCGTGGGGCCGTGGGGCCGTGGGGCCGTGGGGCCGTGGGGCCGTGGGGTACGCGCTGATCCCAGCCGAGGCACGCCTGCCAACGGATGCGATGCCCGGGAGCCGGCCGCTCCCCGACCACGCCCCCGCCCACAGCCTACCAATGCGTCCGCAGCCTCCGCAGGCCAGCGCGCCCTATCCCCCACGCGCTTCGACGCACCTGCCTCCGTGATCCGCGTCAGCTTCGTAGGTCCATTCATCGCTGCGCCGAAGACTCCGCGTTGCCCAGCGCCCTATCACCACGAGCGGCCCGACGCCCCTGCCGTCGCGATCCGCATCACCGTCTCAGGTCCATTCATCCCCCTGTCCTCTATCTTACTGGTGTCCATTCCCACTCATGCCCGGTCAGCCACCCCCACCCACCAGTGTGTGCCTGTGCCCGCGGGGCGTCATGGCGGAGGGGCGGGCCCTCGCAGAGCCCGTCTGAGCCCCCATCGAAGCCGTATGCCATGTCGAACTGCCGACGCGGGATGGCACCCACCGTCACCCCAGACAGCGAAGCAGGGCGGCGAGGGCTCGCCCCGGAGCCCCGCCCCGCCCCCACTCCACCCACACCCTCGCCCGGCCAGCCCCCCCCGACTGCGCGCCCATCCAGCCCACCCCGACCGCTAAGGGCTCGCCCCGGAGCCCCGGCCAGCCCCCCGACTGCGCGCCCATCCAGCCCACCCCGACCGCCAAGGGCTCGCCCCGGAGCCCCGCCCCGCCCCCACTCCACCCACACCCTCGCTCGGCCAGCCCCCCGACTGCCCGCCCCCACCCACCCCCGACCCGGGGGGCGAAGAATCTTTCGCTCCACCGCCCCCCGACCCCCCCTGCATACTGGCCTCCCCGCAACGGCAGGAGCCCCCGTTGAACGTCACCCTGCTCATCGACGCGATCGTCCGCCAGACCACGGTCCTGATCGCCCACCTCGCCACCTCGGCCGGCATGCGGGCGCCGCTGGCCCATCTGGCCAATCAAGTGTTCTACGACCTCGTGCGCGAACTCGAAGCCCAGGGCCTCGGGCGGCGGGTCGTGGCCGACATGTTCGGCATCGCGCTGCGCTCCTACCAACTCAAAGTGCGGCGCATCTCCGAGAGCATCTCCATCCGCGACCGATCGCTGTGGGAGGCGGTGTACGGCTTCATCCAAGGCGAAGGCGCCGTGCGCCGAGTGCGCATCCTCGAGCGCTTCGCCCGGGACGACGGCGGGCAGGTCAAGGCCGTGCTGCACGACCTCGTCGAATCGGGGCTCGTCTTCCGCGCCGGGCGGGGGCTCGAGGCGATGTACCGGGCCGTCGACCCCGACGACGAGCTCGCGCTCGAGCCGGCCGACCCCGAGTCGCTGTCCACCTTCATCTGGGCCCTCATCTACCTCGAGGGCCCGCTCGACCGGGAGACGCTCGCCGAGCGGCTCTCGGCCGACGCCGACGCGCTCGACGACACGCTCGATCGGCTGATCGCCGACGGGCGCATCGAAGCCCACGACGAGGGCTATCGGGCCAGCGGGTTCGTCGTGCCGCTCGGATCCGAAGTCGGCTACGAAGCCGCGCTGTTCGATCACTTCCAAGCCATGGTCAGCGCCATGTGCGCCAAGCTCGGCCAGGGGCGGACCCGCAGCGTGCCCGACGACACCACCGGGGGCAGCACCTGGTCGTTCGACATCTGGCCCGGCCACCCCCACGAAGCCGAGGTCTACGACCTGCTGAGCCGGCTGCGGGCCGAGGTCGCCCCGGTGCGGGCGGCGGTCGCGGCCCACAACGCGGAGCACGGCGAGCCGCCCGACGCCACCCGGGTGACCCTGTACCTGGGGCAGGGCGTCGTGCCCGGAGACGACGACCCCGACGCGGAGGAGACCCCCCGATGATGCGCCTGCTGCTTCTGATCCTGCTGCTGCCCGGGTGCATCGAGCGCAACAACGGCCCCGGACCCATCGGCAACGTCGACAGCGAGAGCCACTGGCTGCGCCCGTGCGCCGACGACACCCAGTGCGGCGCGCTGGCGTGCATCTGCGGGGTGTGCTCCCGGAGCTGCCGGGACGTCGAGTGCGGCGGCGAGGCCACCTGCGCCCCGCTGGGGGCCGACACCTGCGACGCGGTGCCGGCGTGCACCGCCGAGTGCGCCGCCGACGACGACTGCCCGGGGGCGATGCGCTGCATCGACGGCGTCTGCGACGCGCCCGCCGGCTGCGCGGGCGACGGCGAGTGCCCCGACGACGCGGCGTGCCGCGACGCGCAGTGCGTGCCGCTCGAGATCTGCGGCGACGGGGTCGATCAAGACGGAGACGGCGGGGACTGCGACGACGCCGACTGCCTGTCGGACGCCGCCTGCGCCGAGACCGCCGCGGCGTTCGAACCGCCGCCGGACGTCGTCGCCTGCGGCGCGCCGGACCCGCTGCCGGAAGGGCTCGCTCCGGCCGCCGCGCTCGCCGCCACCGCCCAGGCCGAAGCCGACGCCCTCGCCGCGCTGGCGCAGGTCGCCGACGCCCTCGCCGCCCAGGGGGGCGCGCTCGAGTCGCCGACACTCCAGCCCCGGCTCGACGCCGTGGTCGCCGCGCTCGACGCCGCCCGGGCCGCGCTCGCCGACCGGGTCGAGGCCTGCGCCGCGCCCGCGTGCGACCCCACCGCGCTGCTCGCCGCCGAGCTGGCTCTGCTCGGCGCCGTCATGGACGCCATCGACCGCCTCGACCGCGCCGGCGTGACCCTGCTGCCCTACACCGACTGCGTCCTGGCCACCGCCCGCCTGCGCCTGTGGCGCCGCAGCCGGCACATGGCGGCGCAGTGCCCGGCCCACGACCCGGAGACCTACGAGGCGCCGCTCGCCTTCTGGCAGGGCTGGGCCCACGACGGGTCGCTGCGGCTGCGAGCCCGATGCGTCGCCCGCGCGGGGCACGATGTCTGTGCCGCGTCGCTCGGGGCGGATGCCATCGGCAGCGAGGCCGGGTGCGAGTAGAGCGTTCGGAGGGGGCTCAGGTGTGTGTCGGCAGCGTCGCCGGAAACAGCCCCAGCGGCGCGTCGGGCCACGCCTCGGCTTCGAGGGGCCACGAGATGCCCGTGCTCTCGCGGAGCATGTTCTTCGGCGCGTCGCCCCGCCCGCGCATCGCTTTGATGAAGTAGCGCCAGCCCGGCCGGCGGGCGGGGCGGCAGGTGTGGAAGTCGCCGAAGCCGAAGGCCACCCGCTCGCCCACCGGCGCCTGGACCGCCTTCATCGAGCCATCGGCCATGGCATCCCGCAGGATGCGTTGCCAGACCCCGCGGCCGTCGGCGCCCTCCGGTGTGATGGGCAGCGCCACCGGGCCGAGCAGGAAGCCGGTCTGCCCCGCGGGGCCCACGTTGCATGCGATCTGCTCGATGCCTTTGCCCGGGTTCAGCAGGTCGGGGGTGCCATCGCTGCGTTTGTTGATCCGGCTGGTGCCGTCGATGTGATACCCGACGAGGCACGACGACCAGCCGGGTTCGAACTCGTTGATCTTGGCGTTGACGATGACATCGGCGTCGGGGGTGCGCCAGTCATCGGGCAACGCAGCGACGAAGGCCCGGGCGATGGGGCCCCCGTGCTCGGCGATCCAGGTGGGGTGGGACGCGGCGAAGATCGGCTCCTCGGCGATCACCGCGAAGGGCGCGTCGACGAAGCCTTCGAGCGGGCCGAGCGGTTGATACTTCGAGTCGAAGCGCAGCGGGCGGTCGGCGGCCCAGTCGGGCAGCGTGTCGACGCTCACCCCCGGCCGCGGGCGGAAGACCCGCCCCGAGCGGCGGCGGCGGTCGAGCACCTCGCCGGGCGCGGCCCGCCGGGCCATGACGAGGGTCGCCTCCCCCGCGTCGCCGGCGGGCCAGGGCAGCCCCCGGGCGAGGCTCGAAGCGGGCACCGCGCGAGGTACGCCGTCCGCGGGCAGCGCCCGGCCGTCGAGGCTCAGCAGCGGGTGATCGGCCCGCGTCGCCAGCACAACCGGGTCGTGGGGCCCGGTCGCCTGCCACCGGCCGTCGCAGAGCGCGCGCTCGCCGGGCGAGACGGCGAACCAGCCCGGCTCCAGGCGGGTCCGGATGACGTCGACGGCGACCGCGTCCCACGGCGCCGCGTCGAGCACCCGCCGGGCGAGCGGGCCGCCGTCGGCCTTCACCGTGGCGGGCGACGCGCCGTACCACATCGACTCTGCGTCCTGCATGGCATCCCCCCCCCGGCCGGACGCCGGATCCCTGTGCGGGCAGGGTAGGCCCCGACCGGCGGCCCCCGCGATGGGTGCTTCTGCCCCGCCCGGCGCCGATGACCCCCGATGATCCCCTTGCGCCGCCGCCGGGCCCCGGCGCATGATGGGGCGCGATGATCTTCTACACCCGCCTGCGCTGAACCCACGCCGCTCGGATCACTGATCCGGTCGCCGTCGCCCACGCGCTCTCCACCCGGAGGGCCGCGCGCAGGGGTCGTCTTCAATCGCCACCGCCGGCCCCCTCGTGGCTCTCCTCCGCTCGTGTACACCCGCGCCCCGCGCGCATCGAAAGGAGGCCCTCATGCCGGCTCCGCTGCCCCCCCGCCCCGAGACCACCGCCCGCCACGCCATCCTCGTGGCCGTCCAGACCCCCGGCGTGACCGACGCCGCGCTCGACCGCTCGCTCGACGAGCTGCGCCGCCTCGCCGAAGGGCTGGGGGTCGTCGCGCTCGACACCGTCGTCCAGAAGCGGGACACCGCCCGCGCGGCCCATCTGCTCGGTCAGGGCAAGCTCGACGCCCTCGCCGCCCGCCTCGCGCCCCCCGATGATCCGCCCCCCGAGGGCGCCCCGCCGCGCCCCGACACCGTGGTCGTGAACAACGAGCTGGCCCCGGGGCAGCAGTTCGCGCTCGAGAAGGCGCTGGGCGTGGAGGTGCTCGATCGGACCGCGGTCATCCTCGAGGTCTTCGAGACCCGGGCCCGGACCCACATCGCCCGCCTCGAGCTGGAGATCGCCCGCCTCGAGTACGCCCTGCCCCGCATGCGCGACCTCGACGAGCCCGACCGGGAGGGCGGCGGCGGGCGCGGCGAGCGGGGCCACACCCAAGCCGAGCTGCGCCGTCAGCAGATCCGGCGGCGCATCCCGGTCCTGCGCGAGCAGATCGAGGGCGCCCGCGCGGCCGACGACATGGCCCGCGCTCGGCGGGCGGCCCTGCCGGTGGCGGCGATCGTGGGCTACACCAACGCCGGCAAGTCGTCGCTGATGCGGGCCCTGACCGGCGAGGCGATCTATGTCGCCGACAAGCTGTTCGCCACCCTCGGCTCGACGGTGCGGGCCATCGCCCCCGAGACCGACCCCAAGGCGCTCGTCGTCGATACGGTCGGCTTCATCGAGGATCTGCCGCACGCCCTCGTCGCCTCGTTCCGCTCGACGCTCGAAGAGGTCCGCGAGGCCGATCTGCTCGTCTTCGTCGTCGACGCCGGCGACCCCCACCGGGCGGAGCAGCTCGCCGTCAGCCGGCGCACGGTCGCCGAGCTGGCCGCCGAGGGCCCCGCCCCGCGCCCCCTGCCCCCCGAGCTGCTGGTCTTCAACAAGGTCGACCTGCTCGACGCCGAGGCCCGCGAGGCGCTGCGGGCCGCGCACCCCGACGCGCTTCAGATCTCGGCGTTCGACCCGGCCGATGTCGCCCGCCTGCGCGGCGAGATCGAGCGCCACATGCGCCGGGATCATGTGCGGGTCCGGCTCCGGGTGCCGTTCAGCGCAGGGCACCTCATCGGCGAGGTGCACGGCGCGGCTCGGGTCGTCGACGAGCGCTACGACGCGAGCGGGACGGTGCTCGAGGTCGACATCGACCCGGCCGAGCTGACCCGGCTGGAGAGCCGGGGGGTGAAGCGGGCCGCAGCGCTGCGAGAGGCGCCGTCCGAGTCGACCTGAGGAGCGCCCGATCGCCCGGAGCGGCGTGGTGGTCGCTGTCGCCGCGTCGCTGTCGCCGCGTCGCTGTCGACCGCGCCCCGCATCCGAAGGGGGGCGGGGTCAGAGGCGGATGTCGACGAACGCCTTCTTCTCCAGCTCGTCGATCCACTTGCTCAGCTCTTCTTCGAGGCGCTTGTTGTGCAGCTCGCGCTGCAGCTCGCCCTTGACCTCGTCGAACGGCTGGGGGGGCAGGGTCTTGCGGGCGATGGCCTTGACGACGTGGTAGCCGAAGTGGGTGCGCACCGGGCCGCCGACCTGCCCCGGGGGGGTGTCGAACAGCGCCTGCTCGAGCGCGCCGTCCAGGCTGCCCCGGCGGATGGTGCCCAGGTAGCCTCCGTTGTCGGCGCCGGGGCCCTGGCTGTACTGCTGCGCGAGCGCGGCGAAGTCCTCGCCGGCCCGGGCTCGCTGGAGCAGCTCGGTGGCCTTCTGGCGGGCGGCCGACTCCTCGGCCTGGCTGGCCTGGGGGGGCAGGGTCAGCACGATGTGGGCCGCCTCGACCTCGTACTCGGTGTTGGCCCGGGTCAGCTTCTCTTTGTAGTAGTCGCGCAGGTCGCTCTCGCCGATGCGCACCTTGGCCCCGAGCACCGCCCCGATGACCCGCTGGCGCAGCAGGTTCTCCCGCACGTCGGCCCGGAAGTCGGCGACGGTCATGCCCTGGCTCGACAGGTAGAGCTTGAGCTGGTCTTCGGTCCAGCCCTGGCGGCCCATGACCCGCTCGATGTGGGCGTCGACGTCGTTCTTGTCGACCCCCAGGTTGCGCCGGGCGGCCTCCTGGGCGACGAGCTTCTTGCCCACCAGCGCGTCGAGCGCGGTGCGGAGCTGGCGCTCGCGGAGCTGGGCCCGGGTGACCGGATCGGCGACCTGCTCGACCTGGGCCAGCAGCGGGCGGGCGACCTCCTCCAGCTCGGAGAGGGTGATGATCTCGCTGTCGACGACCGCCACGATGCGGTCGATGATCTCGGCGGCGGCCGGCCCGGCCCACAGCAGGGCGAGGGCGGCGACGAGGGGGGCGAGGCGGGTCATGGGGAGCCTCCGGCGGGCTTCGGGTCGGGCGCGGGTCGCGGGGGCCGGGCGCCGGGGGGCGGCAGGCCGGGGATGCGGCGGCGGGCGGGGCGCTGCGCCGGGCCGTCGGCGGGGTCGACGCCCGGGGGCAGGAAGCCCCGCTTCGGGGGCGCAGGCGAGACCTTCACCGCCTCGAGGGCCGCGTCGTCGATGGTGATCGTGGCCTTGCCCCGCAGGTCCTGCACGAAGGCCTCCATGGCCTCGGCCTTGCGCTGGCGGAAGAGCGTATTGCGGATGCGGGTCGCCGCGTCGGACAGCTCACGGCGGTAGGGCCGGCGGAAGCCGGTCTTCTGCACGAGGTGCCAGCCGGCGCTGCTCTTCACCGGCGCGGGGGCCAGATCGCCGACCGCCTTCAGGTCGAAGGCGGCCCTGGCGACCGCGGGCGGGGCCTTGGCCTGATTGTCGGTCTTGGAGACCCCCGGCTCACCGACGAAGCCGATGTCGCCGGCGTCGAGCCGGGCCTGCTCGTCGGTGGCCCGCAGCCGCACGAACTCGGCGAAGATCGCCCGCGCCTTGAGCGGGTCGGCGGCGATGAGCCCCCGCACTTCGGCCAGCAGCGCTTGCGCCTGGGCCTCGTCGGGCACGACCAGGTGCGCGATGCGGACCTGCGCCGGGCGCACGAACTCGCCCTCGTTGGCTGTGTAGTAGGCCTCGATGTCGGCGTCGGTGATGTCGGACAGGCTCACCAGATCGCGCAGCTCGCCGGTGGTGAACGCCCGGACCATGGCCTGCTTCTTCGCCAGCTTCACGTCGGGGTCGTCGCCGTAGCCCTGCCGCTCGGCCTCGGCGGCGATCAGCTCGAAGCGCACCAGCGAGTCGAGGAAGTCCTTCTTGCGCTGGGGGCTGTCGTAGCGCGAGCGCACGAACGGGGACTGCTGGTTCAGCCGGGCTTCGAACTCTTCGACGGTGATGGCCTCGTCCCCGATGCGGGCGACCACCCGGCCCTTCTCGCCGTCCTTCAGGTCGCCGGCGGCCAGGGTCAGGTCGGCCCCCTTCTTCGCGTCGTCCCCGCAGCCGGCGAGCGCGGCGAGCGCGGTGAGCGCGGTGAGCGCGGCGACGGTCAGCGTCCGGCGCATCAGCCCTCCTCCGGGTCGTCTTCGGGCAGCAGCTCGGCCAGCCGCTGGAGCGTATTGCGCACCGCGGCGACGGTGTGCCGCTGCTCCCGGGCGTCGAACATATACACCAGCTTGAAGTCGGCCGGGGCGTAGAAACGGGTGTTCGGCGCGGTGACCAGCCCGATGATCGCGCTGACCGGCAGCGGGCTGTCGGGGTGGAAGACGAGCTGCACCCGGTCGGGCGCGTGGTCGACGCTGCGCAGGCCGAGGGCCCGGGCCAGGGTGCGGATGCGCATCACCTCGATGAGGTTCTCCACCGGGCCGGGCAGCTCGCCGAAGCGGTCGAGCATCTCGTCGGACGCGCCGAGCACCTGCTCCTCGTCGGTGGCGTTGGCCAGCCGCTTGTAGAGCACCAGCCGCAGGTGCTCGTCGGGCACGTAGTCCTCGGGGATGCGGGCGTTGACCTGGAGGTTGATGTCGGGGTCGAACTCGACCTTGGGCGGCTGGCCCCGCAGGGTGCGCACCGCCTCGTCGAGGAGCTGGGCGTAGAGGTCGATGCCCACCGCCTGCACGTGGCCCTTCTGCTGGGTGCCGAGCAGCTCGCCGGCCCCGCGCAGCTCCATGTCGTGGCTGGCGACGTGGAAGCCCGACCCCAGCTCGGTGAACTTCTGGATGACCGCCAGCCGGGTGCGGGCCTCGGGGCGCAGCGTCGCCTGGCTGTTGACGAGCAGGTAGCAGTAGCCCCGGTCCTTCGCCCGGCCGACCCGCCCCCGGAGCTGGTAGAGCTGGGCCAGCCCGTAGCGGTCGGCGTTGTCGACCAGCATCGTATTGGCGGTGGGGATGTCGATGCCCGACTCGATGATGGTCGTCGAGAGCAGCACGTTGTACCGCCCCTCGGTGAAGTCGACCATGACCCGCTCGAGCTTCTTGGGGTCCATCTGCCCGTGGCCGACGACGATGCGCGCCTCGGGCACCAGCGAGGTCAGCCACGCCTTGCGGGCGTCGATGCTCTGCACCCGGTTGTGCACGAAGAAGACCTGCCCCCCCCGGCCCAGCTCGCGGGTGATCGCCTCGCGCACCACCTCGTCGGTCGCCCGGCAGACGTAGGTCCGCACGCTGAGGCGGTCGTTGGGCGGGGTCGTGATCACGCTGAGGTCGCGGATGCCGCTGAGGCTGAGCTGGAGCGTGCGGGGGATGGGGGTCGCGGTCATCGCCAGCACGTCGACGTCGGTGCGCAGCTCCTTGAGGCGCTCCTTGTGGCGCACGCCGAAGCGGTGCTCTTCGTCGAGCACCATCAGGCCCAGGTCGGCGAACTTCACGTCCTTGCTGAGCAGCCGGTGGGTGCCGACGGCGATGTCGACCCGCCCGCTCTTGAGGTCGGCGAGCTGCTGCTTCGTATCGGCGGCGCTCGTCAGCCGGCTGAAGAGCGCGATCTTCACCGGGTAGTCGGCGAACCGGTCGCGGAAGGTCTTGAAGTGCTGGAGCGCCAGCACGGTGGTCGGCACCAGCACCGCGACCTGCTTGGCGTCGACGACCGCCTTCATCGCCGCCCGCAGCGCGACCTCGGTCTTGCCGAAGCCGACGTCGCCGCACAGCAGGCGGTCCATCGGGCGGGTGCGGGCCATGTCGTCGATGACCTCGTCGATGGCCCGGGCCTGATCCGGGGTCTCTTCGTAGGGGAAGGTCGCCTCGAACGAGCGGAAGTAGTCGTCGGGCCCGGTGAACGCGTAGCCGCTCGCCATCTCGCGGCGGGCGTAGAGGTCGAGCAGCGCGAGGGCGTCCTCCTCGGCCTGCTTCTTCGCCTTGGAGCGCACCTTCTGCCACGCGGTGCCTCCCAGCTTGTCGATGCGGGGCGAGGCCTGGCTGGCCCCGGCGTACTTCTGCAGCCGGCCGAGCTTGTAGACCGGCAGGTACAGCTTGTCCTGGCCGGCGAACTCGACGACGAGGAAGTCGCTCTCCGAGCCGGCGACGGCCAGCTTCTTGAGCCCGACGTACTTGCCGACGCCGTGGTCGGCGTGCACCACGAAGTCGCCCGGCTCGAGCTCCTTGAAGCTCTGCACGAACGGGCTGCCGGCGTCCTCGAGCTTGCGCGCCCGCCGCTTGGGCGCCTTGCGGCCGAAGATCTCCTCTTCGGTGATCAGCGCGAAGCCGTGGGTCAGCAGCCGGAAGCCGCCGCCGACGTCGCCCTGCACCAGCACCGCCCCGGCCTCGTCGGCGGTCGGCGGGTGCAGGTAGGTCGCCGGGGCCTCGCCGCCCCGGGCCACGGCGACGCCGTAGTTGCGCAGCAGCCGCTCGATGCGGTCGAGCTGGGTCACCTGCCGGCTGGCGATCACCACCCGGGCCCCCTCGGCGACCTGGGCCCGGACCCACTCGGCGAGCGGGGCGAGCGGCTGGCGGGCGCCGCGGTGCTGCACGAGCTGGGTGCTGAGCAGGTGGTTGTCGGGCACCTGGAACCGGATGGCGGCCTCGGGGCCTTCGACCGCGCCGAGCTCGTCGACCATCTGGAGGACGTGGGCCCGCACCTGCGGCCGGCCGTCGAGCAGCCGCTGCACCGCGTGGGGGGTCAGCGCGTGGGCCTCGGGGGGCAGCGTGGGGCGCTTCTCGGCCTGCGCCTCTTCGTGGCCCCGGGCGAGGTGGTCGAAGTGGTCCCGCAGCCGCTCGCCGACGCCGAGGGGGTCGAGCAGCACGAAGAGGGCCTGCTCGGGCAGGTAGTCGAAGACCGGCGCCGGCTGGTCGTAGAAGGCCGGGCGGAAGCCCTCGATACCCATGAACGGGATGCCGTTGGCCAGATCGTCGAGCAGCGGCTGGAGCGCGCGGGTGGGCACCCCGACCTCGGCCGCGGCGTCGAGGATGCCGCCCCGGGCCCGCTGGGCGAACGGGTCGATGAGCAGCTCTTCGCGCACCGGCGGCACGAGCAGGCTGGCCCCGGCGTCGCCCTTGGTGCGCTGGGTGTCGGGGTCGAAGAAGCGGATGCTCTCGACGGTGTCGCCCCACAGTTCGACGCGCACCGGCAGCGGCAGGTGGGGGGGGTAGACGTCGAGGATGGCCCCCCGGATGGCGAAGGTGCCCGGGTCCTCGACGGTGCTGACCGCGTGGTAGCCGCCGTCGGCCAGCGCCCGCAGGAAGGCCGGGCGGTCGAGGTCGGTCTCCCGGGCGACGAGCGCGCTGTGCTCGACGAGCACCGCCGGCGGCATCATGCGCCGGGCGAGGGTCGCCGCCGAGAGCACGACCACCGGGCCGGCGTCGTCCCACACGAGGCGGGCGAGCTGAGCGAGCAGCGCCATGACCGCGCCCCGGTCGGGGCTGAGGTGGCCGTAGGGGCTCTGGTCGATGTCGGGCAGCAGGCTCACCGCGGCGTCGCTGCCGGCGAAGAAGCGCAGATCGGCGGCGATCCGCCGGGCCTCGGAGGCGCCGGGCGCGACGACGACCACCGGGCGGTCGAGGCGCCCTTGCAGGCCGGCGGCGAGGTAGGCGAGCAGGTCGGCGTCGACCCCGCTGACGTCGACCCGGGCGTCGGGGTGGGCGACGGCGGCGGCGACCTCGTCGATGGGGTACCGCTCGGCGGCGGCGGGGGCGAGGTCGGCCGCCGCGGGCGCGGGCGTCTGCTGCACGAGCGCTCCTCGGTGAAAGGTCGGGCAATACACCACCTCGGGCGGTGCCAGATCAACCGCCCGGAGACCCCGGCGCGCGAGCCGGGCGACGCCCGCCCCCCGCGGCGCATCGTTGTGGCCCCGACCCGTTCAGGAGGAGAGACGCCCGTGCGCTACTGGCTGATGAAGTCCGAGCCCGACGAGTACAGCTACGACGACCTGGTGGCCGACGGCCGCACGCACTGGGACGGCGTGCGCAACTATCAGGCCCGCAACATGCTGCGCGACGACTTCGCGGTCGGCGACCGGGTGCTCTACTACCACTCCCGCAGCAAGCCGCCCCACGTCGTGGGGGTGGCCGAGGTGGTCCGGGCGGGCTACCCCGACCCGACGCAGTTCGACCCCGAGGAGAAGTACTTCGACCCCAAGGCGACCCCCGACGAGCCCCGGTGGTACGTGGTCGATATCACCCCGGTGGGCAAGCTGGCCCGCGCCGTGCCGCTGGCCGAGCTGAAGCAGAGCCCGGCGCTCGAGGGCATGCTGGTGATCAAGCGCGGCATGCGGCTGAGCGTGCAGCCGGTCGACGAAGCGCACTTCGAGGCGGTGGTCGAGATGGGCGGCGGGCTGGCCACCGGGTGAGCGCCGACGGGCGGATCCGGCCGATGCCCGTAGAGCGACATCGGCGGCCTCCTCGTCGGGGTAACCTCCCCATATGGGTGATCCAGTCGACGGCTACCGGGTCTTCATCTCGCACGCATCGGAGGATCGGTGGGTCGCCGAGCAGTTGGCGCGGCACGCCCGGGAATCCGGCGCGCGCACCTTCCTCGACGCGGCCGATGTCGACGACGGGGACGACTTCGAAGAGCGGATCCGCGAGGCGGCAGAGGACTGCTCGGAGATGCTTGTGCTGATGACGCCGTGGGCCCTGGCGCGCAGCCGCTACATCTGGCTCGAGATCGGCGCCTTCTGGATCCAGCGCAAGCGCATCGTCGCGCTCTTGCACGGCGTGACGACTGATGAATCCTCAAAGACCGCAACCTGCCCATCAAGCTGAAGCGGACGCACCTGCGCCGCCTCAACGATGCGAGAGGCTACTTCGAGCGGCTGAAGCGGCGGATCGAGGAGGACCGATGACGGCTCGCGAGACCTTCGACGTCTTCATCTCCGCCGCGCGGGAGGACGAGGCGCTCGCTCGGGAGCTGCGCGAGGCGCTCGTCGCCCGGGGCCTCTCCGTCTGGAGCGAGGGCGGGCTCAAGCCCGGTGACCGGTGGGACGACGCGCTGGAGAACGGGCTGCGCGACAGCCGGGTCATCGTCCTCCTGGTGAGCCGGCGCTGGCAGCACAGCGCGTGGACCGCGTTCGAGTTGGGCGCGGCGCTGAGCATCTCCCAGGCGACGCCCGGCCGACGGCTGATCCCCATCCTCGCCGAGGGCGTCGAGCACGATGATCTGCCCAAGAGCCTGGGGCACATCCGGTCGCTCAGCCTGGACGCGGGCCTGGAGACGGTCGCGTCCGGCATCGCCGAGGTCATCGCGACCGACGTGGCCGATGCCGGCGCGATGGCCCGTCCGGGGTAGGCCCCGGGCGGGGCACGGGTCGATCCCGGCTCACTCGACGCCCAGCAGCGGGCGCGGCGGGCCGGGGGCGGCCGGCGGGGTCTGGAGGCCGGCGGTGCGGCGCAGGGCCGCGCACAGGGCGGCGGTCATCGCCTCGGCCCGAGCCGGCTCGGCGACGATCCGGTCGTCGAGCTGGTCCGGATCGGCCCGCACGTCGAAGAGCTGGCGGAAACCGCGGCCCCAATCCCAGATGAGCGTCCAGTCGCCGTCCCGCAGCAGATACTGGCGGTGGATGTCCTCGTAGGCCACCTCGGCCAGCACCGGGGCCGGGGCCGGGGCGCCGCGCATCAGCGGCCGCAGGTCGCGGCCCTGCCACGTCGGCGCGGGCGCGATCCCCAGGAGGCCGGCCAGCGTCGGGGCCACGTCGACCAGCGAGACCGGGGTGTCGATCCGGCTCGGGGGCAGGCCCGGCGCGCGGATGATCAGGGGCACGGTCACCAGCTCGTCGCCCAGCCCGGTCGAGTGGTAGCCCGCGCCCCGCTCGCCGAACGCCTCCCCGTGGTCGGCGGTGAAGGCGACCACCGTGCGCCGCTCGAGGCCGGTCCGGCGCAGCACGGTCAGCAGGCGGGCCACCTGGAGGTCGGTGTAGAGCACCTCGGCCCGGTAGCGGGCGAGGTCGGTGTCGGCGGTGGTGTCGGTGCCCGGGGGCCAGTGGTAGGGGGAGTGGGGGTCGAAGAGGTGCACCCAGGCGAAGAACGGCGCCTCGGGGTGGGCGGCCCGCTCGGTGAGGAACGCCGCGGCGAGGTTGGTGGCCGCGTGGCCGGTGATCGAGACCCCGTTGACGTTGAGGTCGCGCACGATGTCCGGGGGGTAGGTCGCGAAGCCCCGCGCCAGCCCGAAGGGGGCCAGCAGGGTCTCGTGCGGGGGCCAGCCGGCGGTGGCGTAGCCCGCGGCGCGCAGGCCCTCGGCCAGCGTGGGGTGGCGGTCGAGCGCGGGGGTGCCGACCCGCGGATCGCCGGGCCACGCCCGGGGCCACGGGGCGGGGCGGCGGCCGGGGTCGAGCGGGTGGCGCACCGACTCGTCCTCGGCGACCACGGTCGGGGCCCAGGCCAGGGCCCACGGGTAGCGGCCGGCGTGCAGCGCGGCGATCGAGGGCAGGGTCATCGCCGCCGGGGCGTAGGCCGCGGTGAAGACCGCCGACTGCCCGGCCAGCGTCGCGACCGCCGGCATGTGGCGGGCCCCGGCGCCGCCGGGGTCGCTGGGGGTGTGATCCCGGCGCAGGGCGTCGACGGTGATCAGGAGCAGGCTCAGCGGCTCGGCGGGCGCGGTCGGGGTCCAGGCCGGGGCGGGCGGTGGGGCGGCGTCGAGGCAGCCGGGCGTCGCCCGGGCGCTGTCGAGCGGGGCCGGATCGGCGGCGGTGAAGAGCCAGCCGGCGCCGTCCCGATCCAGGTCCGAGAGCCGATCGCCGAGCCATGCAACGTCGGCGGCGAGCACCCCCCGCCCGAGCGCCGCGGCCTTGGCGTCCTCCCGCATCTGCAGGGCGAGGTGGGCCACCGGCAGCGCCAGCAGCCCGGCGAGCGGCGCGATCCAGCGGCGGGCGGGCGGCGGCCCGACGCGGGCGACGGCGAGGCGCAGGGCCAGGGTGAAGGCCAGCAGCGCGGCGACGCCCAGGGCGAGGTGGTAGCCGGGGTACAGCCGCACGTAGAGGGTCAGATCGGCGGTCCAGGCGGCGAGGCCGGCGATCAGCAGCAGGGCGAAGAGCGGCCAGCCGAAGCGCCCGGTGGCGAGCCGGCGGGCGGGCGGGGCGAGCGGGCGCAGCGCGGAGAGCAGGCCGTCGATCAGGCCGGCGGCGGCGAAGAGCAGCGCCCCGGCGGCCAGCCCGGTGGCCAGCAGCGCCGCCGGAGCGGCCGGCAGCGCCTCGCGCCACGTCAGGCCGCTGAGCTCGAGCAGCAGCGCCAGCCCGGCGGCCAGCGCCGGGGCGAGCAGCGCCGGGGGGCGTGGAGTCGGCGTATCGTCGTCGGGCATCGGCCGCAGCGTCGGACACCGCCGGCCGGCAGTCAACGCGTCAGGCGGGCACGGTCGCGAGCTGGGTGTCGAGCTGGGCCGGGGTCAGCCCGAAGCGGCGCTGGCGGCCGGCGTAGGTCTCGAAGGCCCGGTCGAGGTCGGCCTCCTCGAAGTCGGGCCACAGCTTGTCGACGAAGTACAGCTCGGCGTAGCACGCCTCGAGCGGCAGGAACCCCGACAGCCGCTGCTCGCCCGAGGTGCGCACGAGCAGGTCCACGTCGGGCAGGCGGCGGGTCGACAGGGCGCCCATGATCTGCTGCTCGGTGACGTCGGCCGGCAGGAGCTGGCCCCGGCAGGCCATGTCGGTCAGCCGGCGCACCGCCTCGACCATGTCCCGGCGGCCGTCGTAGCTGACGGCGAGCACCAGGGTCATCGTGCGGCAGCGGGCGGTGGCCAGCTCGACGTCGGCCAGCGCGGTGCGCACGGCGGGGGGCAGGTAGTCCCGCTCGCCGATGGCGGTCAGGCGGATGTCGCGGTCGAGCATCTCCTGCTTCTCTTCGTCGAGGAAGCGCAGGAGCAGGTCCATGAGATCGGCGACTTCGTCCGAGGGGCGGCCCCAGTTGAGGCTGGAGAACGCGAAGAGGGTGAGGGTCTCGACGCCCGACTTCCGGGCGTAGCGCACGACGCGGCGGACGGCCTCGGCGCCTTCTTTGTGGCCGCTGCCCCGGGGCAGGCCGCGTTGTTCGGCCCAGCGGCCGTTGCCATCCATGATGATCGCGAGGTGGGCGGGCTTCATCGGCATTCTCCGTCGACGGTGACACGGCCGTTGTCTCATGGCCGGATGAAGGGCGTGTGAAACGCCGATGAAATCACGCCGGGGACTGGATTCGGCGCGCGGCGGTCGGCGCGGATCGACGCGCGCGCTCCCGATCGTGGATGTCGCGCCGGCCCCCGAGGTGACGCCCTCGACGCCGCGGGGAGTTGGCGGTCCGCGGGCGGACCGTTATAAGTGGGGGGTCTGCACCGCTCAGTCCTCGGGGGCCCGCCATGCTCGTCGCCGGAATCATCCTGCTGGTCCTGACCGCGATCTTCGCCGTCGTGCACGTCGTGCAACGGCGCAAGATCGGCCACCTGCTCACCGCGAAGCAGAGCACCATCGGCGAGCTGGCCAACAGCGCCCAGGCGGTGGCCGGCGAGCTGGGCGGCGGCGGCTTCGAAGAGATGGCCGCCCTGACCGGGGCCGCGCAGTGCGAGACCCCGCTGGTGGCCCCGCTCAGCGGCCGCCCGTGCCTCTACTATCGGATGAGCGTCAAGCGGCGCTACGAGGAGGACGTCGAGCGGCGGGACTCGGAGGGCAACGTCACCCACAGCACCAACCGGGGCACCGAGACCATGTCGACCCAGTCCGAGGGCATCGGCTTCGCGCTCGTCGACGCCTCGGGCACGCTGCCGGTCGAGGCCGACGGGCTGGACTGGAACGCCCAGATCGAGACCGTCGACCGCTTCGAGCCGCAGCAGGGCGGGCTGAACATCGGCTTCGGGCGGTTCTCGATGACCGTCTCGAGCCCCGTCGGGCGCCGGCGCACGCTGGGCTACGAATACGAGGAGCACATCGTGCCGGTCGACGGGCGGTTCACCGTCGTCGGCCGGGTCAGCGACCGCAACGGCGCGCTGGCCATGGGCCGGGGCGGGCCCATCTTCACCCTGTCGCGGCAGACCCGGGACGAGCAGATCGGCAGCGCCAAGGGCACCGCTCAGTGGACCGGCATCGCCAGCGGCATCGGGCTGATCGTGGGGGCCATCCTGACGATCGTCGGCGCGATCGTCGGCTGAGTTCGTCGGCTGAGTTCGACGGCTGAACGCGTCGGCTGACGGGCGTCAGCGGGCCCGGCCCACCATCCGCCGCAGGTCGCGCAGGATGCCCGGGGTGTCCAGGTCGGCCCCCAGCCGCAGCCCCGGGTCGCGCTCGCCCAGCTCGACGAGGAAGTGGGCCTGCCGCCAGCGGCCGCTCTCCAGCAGCGCCAGCCGCACCTGCTTCTGCAGCAGCCCCCGCATCTGATCGGGCTCGAGCAGCCCCGCCTCGAGCGCCAGCCGCCCCAGCGGCATCCACCGCTCGCGGGCGAACTGGCGGGCGACGAGGGCCTCGATCTGATCCGACGTCATGATCGACGAGGCCCGCATCAGATCACCGAGGCGGGCGGTGTTGGAGTTGGTGGCCCCGGCCAGCTCGCCCCCGCTCAGGTCGACCTCGGCCAGCCCCTCGTGGGCCATCAGCCGCACCGTGCCGGTCACCCGCTCCTGGTTGAGCATGTCGAGGAGCTGCACCAGCCCCACCCGACCCAGCCGGCCGCAGAGGGCGATGCGCAGGTGCTGCTCGCTGCCCCGGCGGGGGCCGTGGCGGGCCAGACCCTCGATCGCCAGCCCGATGAGCTTGACGTAGCGCTGGTCCACCGAGCCCGACAGGCCGGTCATGAAGACGTCGATCGCCTGCACATAGTGCTCGGCCCGCATCAGGAGCTGACCGAGCTGCAGCCGGGCCCGGTCGTCGTCGGGGGCCCGCTCGACCCGCTGCCGCTGGGCCCGGATGCGGGCCTCGAGGCGCCCGTCGAGGCTGCTCTCGGCCGCCGCCGGGCGCAGGTGGCCGGCGCCCATCGAGCCCGGCGGCGGGCGGTCGTCCTCCACCCCGCTGAGCAGCGCCGCGAGCGGCAGCTTGACCATGCGCCCGCCGCGGGTCGGGGGGTCGGGGTGGGCCACGAGCGTGAACCAGCCCGCGTGCCAGCCGAGCATCTCGGAGATGGTGGCGAAGACCTGGTCGATGACCGTCGCGTTGACGTTGGGCGCCTCGAACAGCCCGGTCTCGACCAGCCGGTCGAGCAGCGACTCGCCGTCCTGGGCGGTCCAGGTCAGATCACCGAGCTGCCCCCGCTGCTCGGGGCGCAGGCGCTCGGGGGCCTGGAGCATCTGGGCCAGCGTGGGGCGGTTGCTGGCCGAGGCCCCGGTCAGCCGCCCCGCGCGGAACTGCACCTCGCCCTGGCCCCGGGGCGCGCTCAGGCCCACCGCGCCGCTGAGGTGACCCGCCTCCATGAAGCGCAGGACCCGCGGGATCCAGAAGACGCGCTGGCTGCCGGCGATGAGGGCCGTCTGGCTGCGCAGCGACGGGCTCGCCCGGCCGAGGCGATCCCCGGGCGGCGCCTCGCGGCCCGGCTCGGAGGACGGCGGGCGGCGCACCGGGCCCGGGGGCGGCGTGGGCAGCTCAACCTCGGACCGGGCCGGGGGCCGCCAGCGCTGGAGCGCGTCGGAGGTCGTCAGCAGCGGGTCGGTGCGGGGGGCCGCGCCCCAGCCGATGTCGGGCGGGGGCATCGGGCCGCCGGGGGCCGTGCGCGGGCGGTCGCCCCGCCGGCTGCGCCCGCCGCGGGGGATCTCCTCGGCCGAACCGCCCCGGTGGGCCAGCCCCTGACCCACCGTCATCTCGGCGAACGGCTGCCGCCGGGGCAGCGAGGGCAGCGGGCCAGTTGGGCCGGCGCCCGGGGGGGCGTCGAAGCGCCGATGGCCGCCGGTGGGCGGGCGGCTGCGGCGCACGCCGCTCACCGATCCCGACGCCGAGCGGTCGGTCGAGCCCGCCCCCATCGAGCTGGCCCCGGGGCCGCTCACCGAGCCGACCGACCCCATCGAGCCGCCCACCGAGTCCCCCGGACGGCTGCGGGCCGGCGGCGGGGTGCGCTCGGACGGGCCGCGCTCCGGCGGGCTGCGATCGGGCGGCGCGCTCGACGGGCGGGGGGCGAGCAGCGGCATCGAGCCCGTGCTGCGCCGGGAGCGGCGCTTGGGCGGCGTGCGGCGGGTCTCGAACGGCGGGTCGGGCTCGTCGATGCCGGCCGTCGACAGGTCGCCCGAGAGCGAGCCGAAGGCCATCAGCGGGGGCAGCGCGGCGTCGGTCGGCAGCGGGCCGGTCGGGCGGCGCTTACCGGGCGGCGGGCCGAGCAGGGCGAAGGCCGAGGGGGCCCGGGGCGCGGGGGTCTCGTGAGACTCACCCGGACGGGCCGAGGGGATGTCGGCGTGCAGCCGCGGCGGCTCATCGGGGCGGGCCGGCCGGGCGGGCGTCGGCGGGTTCGGCGGCGGCGCGGCCTCGGGGGGTCGGGTGGGGACCACGAGCGGAGCCGCGGCGGCGTCCGGCGCGTCGCTGACCAGCGCGTCGAACGCCCGCTCCACCGAGTCGCCGGCGGCGGGCGGCGGCGGGGCGGGCACCGCCGCCGGCGGCGGGGCGAGCAGGGCCGCCGACGATGGGGGCGGCTCGACCCGGGGCGCCTGGGGCGGGGTCACCGGCTCGGGGGGCGCGCTCGGCGGGGGCCCGTCGTCCGCCGCCTCGGCCCCGCTCGACGCGCCGTGCGCCCCGTCGGACCCGTCGGCGCCCGAGGAGCCGTCCGGCTCGTCGGCCAGCGGCGGCGGGATCGGGGGCGCCGACGGCGGCTCGGCGTGCAGCGGCGGCGGGATCGAGCCCTCGTCGTCGAAGCTGCCGAAGTCGTCCATCGAGATGTCGAGGTCCAGCGTGCCGAGGGCCGCCTCGACGTCGCCGGTCGTCATCTGGTCCAGCCGACGGGCCTTGGCCGGCACCGGCACCAGCTCGGCGAAGCCGTCGGGCACCGCGCCCGGCTCGGCGGGGGGCAGCGAGCCGTCGATCGAGACGATGTCGTCCTCGTCCAGCTCGATGGAGGCCCCGGCCGCCGCCGCCTCGTCGATGGCCGCGGTCAGCCGCCGGGCGTCGTCGGTGCGCCGGGGGTGGGTCGCCTCCAGCCGCTCGAGGCAGTCCCGGGCCGCGTCCAGCCGCCCTCCACGGGCGAAGGCCAGCCCGCAGGCGCCGAGCACCTCGTGGGCCCCCGGGTGCTGGGCCAGCGCGTGCTCGTAGAGCGGCATCGCCTCGTCGCTCCGCCGGGCCCGCATCCACAGCCCGGCGATGGCCAGGGTGTTGCGCCGGTCGTCGGGGTCGATGCGCCACGCCCGGTACAGCGCCACCCGGGCGTCCTCCACCGCGCCGAGGCGCAGCGCGAGGCGCCCCAGCTCGATGAGCATGTCGGGCCAGTCGGGGGCCACCTGCCGGGCCCGGCGCAGGGCGGCCACCGCGTCGTCGTCCCGCCCGCTGCGGGCGAAGCACTGCCCCAGCCGCAGGTGGGCCTCGGCGTCGTCGGGGCGCTGGTCGACGAGGAAGCGCAGCGGCTCGACCGCCTCGTCGTAGCGCCCGAGCACCATCAGCAGCGCCGCCCGCACCGCCGCCCGGTCGACCGAGTCCCGGGCCTGACGCAGCAGCGTGTGGAAGAGGTCGACGGCCGCCTGGGTCTCGTCGAGCAGGTGCAGGAGCCGCCCCACCTCGAGCCCTTCGGGCAGGCTCATCTCGGTCAGCAGCGTCTCTTTGACCATGCGCCGGGCCCGGTCGCGGTGGTCCCGGCCGAGGTGGCGGTGGGCCTCGACGAGCAGGGCGTCGGTCTCGCTCGGCCGCCGCTCGGCGCGCCACCGGGCGGCGCCGCTGTTCACCGGACGGGTCATGGACGGACCCCTCCCGTGGTGGGCGAAGGGGCGGGGCGGGGCGCTCGGCGGGTCATGCCGACGCGGTCTCCACGGCAGAGAAGTCCGACAGACGCGATGCGGTCTCCGGGCATCGCGCAGAGACCAAATTACTGCACAAGCGCCCGGGGTAGAAAGGGGGTCCTCGGAGCCGCCCGGCCCCCGCCCGCTCGGCGGGGCGCGTGATCGGCGGCCCCGGGGCGTCCGGCGGCGGCGATCACCGGCCCGGGGTGCAGGTCGCCTCGGGGTCCCGGTCGACGATCGTGAACTCGACCCGCCGGCTCTGCGCCCGGCCGGGCGCGGTCTCGTTCGACGCCCGGGGCGCCGCCTCCCCCCGGGCGACGAGCGCCTGACGCACGGTCCACGCCCGCTGCCGCGACAGCCGCTCGTTGTACGCGGCCGGGCGGTGGCGTCGGCGAAGCCGATCACCCGGACCCGGCGCACGTCGGGGCGCGCCTTCATCGTGCGGGCGATCTCGCCGAGCAGCGACGACGGTCCACCGGACCCGCGCGGCGAAGTCGAGGCCGTCGTTGGTCTCGGTCGAAGCGTCGAACGGCAGGTGCGCCGCGCTCACCTCGACGGCCCACACCGGGCTCAGGTCGACCCCGAAGCGCAGCGCGCTGATCAGGCCGCTTTGATCCACTGCGCCATCGGCGTGCGCCGGAACGGCGCAGGTGACGCCCGCCGCCCACGGCGCCATGCGGGCTCGGGCGCGGCACGGCGGTTGCGATGGCCGATCACGCCCGATCCACCGCCGAAGGAGGCGCCCCATGGCCGTGATGCAGATCGCCACCCGCCCCCGCCAGTCGACCGGCTGGCGGGGGGGCAAACCCGTCGAAGACCCGGAGAAGCTCAAGCGGTGGGGCTTCGTGACCGCCCGCCCCTCGGAGTACCTCATCCACGTCCGCCGGGGCCGGCTGCGGCGGCGCTCGTCGGGCCAGGGCGCGAGCTGCTTCAAGTGGCCCTGGGACGCGGTCGCCGTCGTGCCGACCTCGCTCCAGCGCCTCGCCTTCCGGGCCGATCAGATCACCCTCGAGCGGGTGGGGGTCGAGGTCGTCGGGCTCGCCGTCTACCGCATCGCCGAGCCGCTGCTGGCCTACCGGGTGCTCAACTTCAGCTACCCCGAGCGGGCCCAGGAGAAGCTCGAGCAGACGCTCACCTCGATGTTCGTCGGCGCCACCCGGCGGCTGGTGGCCAACCTCGCCGTCGACGACTGCCTGCAGAAGCGCAAGACCGCCCTGGCCGACGAATTGCTGGCCGAGATCGCGCCGGTGGTGGGCGGCGAGGGGCGACCCGACGACGAGACCAACAAGGGCTGGGGGGTGGTCATCGACTCGATCGAGATCCAGGAGGTCCGCATCCTCTCGGAGTCGGTCTTCGCCGCGATGCAGGCCCCCTACCGCGCCGCGCTCGACCGCCAGGCGCGCACCGCGCAGGCCGCCGCGGCCCAGGACGTCGCCACCCGCGAGGCGGCCTGCGAGCAGGCCATCGAAGAGGCCCGCATCGCCGCCGAGCAGGAGGTCGAGGCCCGCCGCGAGGCCCAGGCGACGCTGCGGGCCGAGGCCGAGCAGCAGCGCCGGCTGGCGGCGGTGGCCCGGGAGGCCGAGGTCCGGCGCCGTCAGGCCGAGGCCGAGGCCGCCGCCGAGCGCGCCGCGCTGGCGTCACAGGCCGAGGCCGCCGCCGAGCGCACCCGGGTCGAGGTCCAGGCCCGCGCGCTGGAGGTCGAGGCGGCCCGGGCCGAGATCGACAGCGCCGAGGCCCGCATCGCCGCCGAGGAGAAGCGCATCGCCCTGGCCCGCCTGCGCGACGAGGCCGCCCGCGCCGCCCGCGCCGCCGAGGCCGAGGTGGCCCGGGTCGAGGGCGAGAGCCGGGCCGCGGTGTCGCTGGCCGAGGCCCGCGCGGCCGAGGTGCACGCCGCCGCCGAGGCCCGCCGGCTGACCGCCGAGAAGCTGCCCACGTTGGCCGCGGCGGTCGGCGCGCGGGTGGGCGAGGTCAACATCACCCGCATCGGCGGCGACGAGGCGCTGAACCCGGTCATCGGCGCGGTCTCGGCGGTGGTCGAGCTGGCCCGGGGGATGGCCGACCGCTGATCACCGCCGCCAGAACGCGGGGGTCACCAGCATCAGCAGGGTGTAGATCTCGAGGCGCCCGAAGACCATCAGCGTCATGCTGACCCACTTGGACTGGGTCGAGAGCACGGCGTAGTTGTCGTGCGGCCCCACGTCGCCGAGGCCGGGGCCCACGTTGCCCAGGCTGGCGGCGGCGGCGGTGAAGGCGGTCTGCACGTCCTGGCCGTCGAGGCTGAAGAAGATCGTGCCCAGGACGAGCAGCGCGATGTAGGCCCCCGCGAAGCCGGCGACCGAGCGGATGACCGCCGGCTCGACCGCCCGCCCGCCGAGGCGCACCGGGCGCACGGCGCGGGGGTGGTTGAGGAAGAACAGCTCCCGCATCCACATCTTGGCCAGCAGCAGGTGGCGCACGACCTTGAACCCGCCGCTGGTGCTGCCCGCGCAGCCGCCGACGAACTTGAGCAGGGTGATGAAGAGCAGCGCGGTGGGGGCATAGGTCCACTGCTCGTAGTCGACGCTGGCGAAGCCGCTGGTGGTGATGATCGCCACCGTCTGGAACGCCGCCATGCGCAGCGCCTCGCCGAAGCCGAAGCCCTGGTCGGCGGCGAGCAGGGACCACGCGATGACCGTGATCGCCACGAGGCAGATGCCGCAATAGGCCCGCCACTCGGGGTCCTTCCAGTAGGCCCGCAGCCGGCCCTGCAGCGCGAGGAAGTGCAGGGTGAAGCTCATGCCGCCGATCCACATGAAGGCGGTGATGACCCACTCGAAGTAGGCGCTGCCGAAGCCGCCGACCGACAAGGCCCGGGTGGAGAAGCCACCGGTGGCCATGGTCGACATCGCGTGGCAGATGGCTTCGAACGCGTCCATGCCGCCGGCCGACAGCAGCATGAACAGCACCGCCGAGAAGAGCAGGTAGACCTTCCACAGGATGGCCGCCGTCTCGCCCACCCGGGGGGCGAGCTTGTCCGGCGAGGGGCCGGGCAGCTCGGCCTTGAGGAGCTGCATGCCGCCCACCCCCAGCAGCGGCAGGATGGCGACCCCCAGCACGATCATGCCCATGCCGCCCAGGTAGTGGGTCATCGCCCGCCACAGCAGGATGCCCCGGGGCAGGCCGGCCCGGCCGTCGGGGGTCTCGCCGGGGGTGTCGCCCCACAGGCCGTCGGTGATATTGCTCGCCCCGGTGGTGGTGATGCCGCTGATCGACTCGAACGCGGCGGCGGTGTAGCTGCAGAAGTCGCTGCCCACCGCCATGACCTCGGGCAGGCACAGGCCGCCCGGCGCGAGGTGGGCGTAGAGCCAGTAGGGCAGCGCCCCGATCAGCCCCGAGGCCAGCCAGCCGATGCCGACGATGAGGAAGCCCTCCCGGTGGCCGACCGGGGTCCGCCGGGCCCAGCGGTAGGTGGGCACGAAGAGCAGCAGCCCCAGCCCCGCCGAGAGCCCGGTGGCCCAGGCGTGGCCCAGCAGGTCGGGCGCGTCGTCGTAGGCGGCGATGGCGACCGAGGGCAGCATGGCCCCGGCGAGCAGGACCATCAGGCCACCGACGAGGTTGAGCACGAGGCCCAGCCGCAGCAGCCAGCTCGTCCGGCGGCGCATGCCCCGGGCCGCCGCGCGGTCGTCGGCGGGCCGCTGCTCTCTCATCGCGCCTCCCCCTCGACCGGGTCGTCCGCACGCTACCGCACGAACTCCCCGGGGGGAAGGCGGCCCGCGCGGGTCAACCCGGTCGCCTCGCGCGCGTCAGGCGCCCTGCGGCGGATGGGACCGACCGGCGAGCGCTCACGACTCCGGGGGGGCCTCGTGGCCCGCCGATACGATCGGCAGGCGGACGTCGAACGTCGTGCCCTGCCCCGGCGTCGAGCGCACCTCGATCGATCCCCCGGCGGTCTCGACGGCGACCCGGGCCCGTGACAGCCCGACGCCGAGCCCCGGGTAGTCCGGGCCGTGGACCCGGTAGAACGCCTGGAAGATCAGCTCGTGATGCTCCGGCGCGATCCCGATCCCCGCGTCGGCCACCGAGATCGACACCTCGTCGGCCGCCGCGACCACCCGCAGCGCGACCTGCGTCCCGGGGTCGGAGAACTTGAGCCCGTTGTCCACGAGCTGCCCGACCGCCGCGCGCAGGGCCCGCCGAGACATCGTGATCCGCTCGGGCAGCTCGACCGCGACCGCGAGCCTGCCCGCCCCGCCCTCCCTGCGAGCGCGGACCACCGCCACGACCTCGTCGACCTCCTGCCGGGGGTCGAAGGTCGCGATCACGTCGTGGTGGCCGGCCTCGGTGTAGTCGAGCAACCCGGCCAGGCGCCCGTTGATCAGGCGCGCCGCCTCGTGGATGAGCTCCAGGGTGTCCGGGTCGTCGTCGGGGTCATCGGGGTCGGACAGCATGAGGACGTGCCGCACCGGCGTCTGGAGATCGTGCGCCGCCGCGTAGGTGACCTCGCGCAGCATCCGGCGGGACGTCCGAAGCTCTGCGGTGCGGGTCGCGACCGTCGCTTCGAGCGAGGCGTTGAGCGCCCGGAGGTGGCCCTCGGCGCGCCGCTGGAGCGTGACGTTGACGTACTGGCCGAGCACGCAGCGGCCCGGCAGCGGCTCCAACCAGACCCGATAGGCAGCGTCGGGCAGGTGCTCGTCGCCGTAGCGGACCTCCGGCAGCTCCATCGACCGCCCGCCGGCCTCGACGTCGCGGTACCACCCGATGAAGGGCGTGCCGCGGATCGCGGGGAACGCCTCGAGGAAGCGCTGCCCGACCACGTGCCCGATGTCGACCTGCGAGTTGAGCGAGGCGGCCCCGTTGTTGGCGCGGATGACCCAGGTCTCTGGATCGCCGGGGTCGACCAGCTCGATCACCGAGTAGCCGACCCGCGAGCGGGCGAAGACCGCCTGGAGCACCTCCAGCGGCAGCCGGACCCGTCGAGCGTCCCGCTCGGCCTCCTGCCCCTCGTCCGCCACGTCAGGGTCCCCATCCGGCGAAGAGGCGGGTGAAGTCCGACGAGGTCTCGGGCTTGACGAGGTACGCTGCGCAGCCCAGGGCCAGCGCGCGCTCCCGATCGGCGTCGAGGCGGGACGTGGTGAGCATCGCGATCGGCGTCGCGGCGTCGAGCTCGTCGAGCGCCTTGACCGCCCGCACGACATCGAAGCCGTTCATGGCCGGCATCCGGACGTCGACGAGGAGGAGCCCGGGATTCGCCGCGACCGGATCGACGAGCCGCCGGAGGAGCGCCGGGCCGTCGGTGAAGGTCTCCAGCGGGCGCGCGATGCCGCTGCGCGCGTGGCATCGTCGGGCGAGCCGCAGGTCGAGGCGGTCGTCGTCCACCATACAGATGGGGCCCCCGTCGAGGGGCCGAAGCGCGTTCCGGGTCGGTGAGGGTTTCATGGCGTCACAGTATCAGACTGTCTGATCACGGGGATGCTCCGAGTGTAGATACAGGTTGACTCAAATGTAACCGTGTGCGAGCCTTGCGCGTTCCCAGCCGGACCCGAAGGCACGAGATGACCCCCCAGCCGCCCCAGCACCATCCGATCCCGGCCGAGCTGCCGAGGCCCTGGGGACCCGGACCGATCGTGCTGATCGACGACGACCACCTCGACCTGCGGTTCGCCCGACGATGCCACGCGCGCAGCGGCATCGCGCGCCCGCTGCTCACCTTCGACGACGCCGGGGCCGCGCTCGAGTATCTGGGGGGCGCGCTCGAGCCCGAGGGCTCCGGGCCGCCGTCCGTGGTCATCATCGACTTTATGGAGTCCCGCACGCCGGGGCCCAGCGGCCTCGACATGCTCGCGCAGCTTCGGCGGCAGGAGCCGCGGCTGCCCGTCGTGGTCATGACCGCGTCCAGCATGGAGAGCTTCCGCCGGCTGGCCGACGCGCGCGGCTGCGCGGCATACATCCGCAAGACCACCCGCCTCGCCGAACTCGTCGCCCTCTTCGCTGCGCTCGGCCCCTGAGCTCAGGATGACGCGCCGGTCCAGCACCCGACGTCGGCCAGCAGCCTCGGCGCGCTGGCGCGGGCGGCGAGCGCCCGCCCGTAGGCCTCGGCGAGCCGGCCGAGCTGCGTGGTGTCGATCAGCCAGACCGTCGAGGCTCCCGGGTCCTCGGCGTCCGGCTGGATGACCACGTCCAGGTAGCGGCTACTGTCGACGGTGCCGCGCTCGATCAGGGGCAGGGCGAGCTCCTCCCCGGCGGCGATGCTCTCGATAATCGCCCGGCGCATGCCGAGGAGCTCGGGCAGCGGCGCCGTCACCGGCTGCCCGCAGCAGTCGCCCCACAGCGCGACGCAGCCCCCAAGGTCACGGATGATCAGCTCTTCGTCGAGGCGGGCGTACCCGATCCGGCGAGACCTGAGACCGGCCAGCAGTCGAGACGCGTGCGGCATGGGGACGACCTCATCCAACCCGGGTGATCGCGGGGACGGCGCCTCCCCGGGGTCGGGGCGCCGTGGGCGCCGACACGGCGCGGGTGCAGAGCGAGCGGCTCGCGATGCTGTCCTGGAGCCGGCCGCTGCGCAGGAGCAGCGCCATGGCGTCCCGGTTGTCGGGCTCGAGGTGCAGCGCGGTGACGAGGTGACGCCGAACGGGCGCCAGCAGTGCTTCGACGTCCGCGTCGCCGCCCTCGTGCCACATCCGCTCCAAGCAGTTCATCGCGGCCCGCGCCGAGGCGACGTGGCGCCGGGCGCGGCGCGTGGCCCGGCAGGCGGCCAGCGCCGCGCGGAACGCGCCGGCGTCCGGGTAGCGCTCTCCGGGCCGGCGGCTCATGGCGCGCCGGGCGATCGCCACCAGCCCGGCCGGCGCCGTCGACGGGTAGTCTTCGGGCAGGCACTTCAGCGCCGCCTTGAGCCGGGCGGTCATGTCCGGCTGGACGTACGGGGCCCGACCGGTCAGCAGCATGTGCAGGCACGCGCCGAGCAGGAACACGTCGGTGCGCAGCCCGATGAGGCGGCTGCGCACGGCGATCATCTCGGGGGCCAGGTAGCCGGTCGTGCCCTCGACCTGCTCGACGTCGTCGACGTGGCGCAGGGCCGGGTTGCGCTCGTCGACCGCGAGGGCCAGCCCCCAGTCGATCAGCGACGCGGTGCCGTCGGCTCGGGCGAGCACGTTGCCGGGCTTGATGTCCCGGTGGATGACGCCCCGGGCGTGGGCCCGCTCGACGACGGCCGCCACGTCCAGGAGGACGCCGAGGTGCCAGTCGAGGGGATCCGCTGCGGCGCCCGGCGGGGCGAGGAGCCGGCCGCCAGGGCAGATCAGGCTGCGCCAGGAGCGCCCCTCGACGCGGCTCATGTACAACGCCGGGCGATCGAAGTCGTCGCGCCCCATCCCGAAGACCGAAGGCACCCCCGGGCCGGCCACCGCGGCCATCGCCGCGGCCTCCTGGTGCAGCATCTGCTCCGACCCGTCGACGGTCTTGACCGCCACCTGCCGCGCGAGGTGGCGCTGGTGACCGCCCCGGACCGCGCCGACGCCGCCCTTGCCGAGGAGCGGGCCGAGATCGCAGCGATCCTCGAAGCGGCCGGTGCGATGGGTCAGGCCTTCCAGGGGCTCGGTCGGGCGGCTGGGCATGGTCACCTCGCGGGTCGTCGTGTACGAGGAATGTATCGCAATGTTCGGGCCAATCCGCGACACACGGATTCAAGCCGTTACCAAAGGCCTGTAGCCCTCATTGGAGTACAACCGCGTCTCAGAGAGACGTCCGGATACAAATATGAAACGTTGCACCCGGTGGCCGGCCCCTCCGGCCCGATGGAGGCGCTCGCGCCGGTCCGAGCCGGCGCTGTCCAGGTATGGATATGGATGGCCCGCGCGCGAGGCTATCGGCGCGGACGCGTAGAGACCTGAGGGCTCCCCCATCCGGTCCCCTCCCGTCGCGCATACTACTGAGACATGACCCCCAGCCCACCATTGGTGACACACCGCACCGATAACGTCCTTATATCACAGGCACAAGCGCGGGCCGCCCCGTCGTATGCCTCACGTCGAGAGACATCGAGAGACACGATGCGTCTCAGAGAGAGGCTCGGCGAGCCGGCGCCCCATCAAGGCCCGGCTCCGGTCGTCGGCACGGTGCCTGCAGTGCACTCGGTCAGCCTCGACGGCACCCCGACCCCGAGCGATGGAGGATCCCATGCACGTCGCGACCGACTTCCATCCGACCGGTGGCGCGTCGGCGGATGACTATCAGGTGCTCGACATCCTCGGCAGCGGCGGCTTCGGGGTGGTCTTCCGGGCGCTCGCGCCCGCCACCGGGCAGACCGTCGCGCTGAAGATGCTCGGGTGTCAGCACATGCTGGGCCCCGAGGGTCACCGTCACTTCGGGCGCGAAGCGCGGCTGTTGGACCGGGTGCGGCACCCGGGGGTGGTCGAGCTCGTCGCGCACGGCTGCCGGCAGGGCAACCCCTTCATCGTGACCGGGTACGTCGCCGGTCGCACGCTCGAGGCGTTGATCGAGGACGAGGCCCCCCTCGCGCCCGAGCGCGCCGTGGACCTCGCCATCGGGGTCCTCGAGGCGCTGGTCGCGGTCCACGCCGCGGGGGTGGTCCACCGGGATCTCAAGCCGAGCAACATCATGGTGCGCGCCGACGGCACCGGCCGGGAGTCGGTCGTCCTGCTCGACTTCGGGGCCGCGGCGACCATCGGCGACGCGCTGGAGTGCAGCGAGATCGTCGGCACGCCGCACTACATGGCCCCCGAGCAGGTCCTCGGCGGGACGGACGCCCGGGTGGATGTCTTCGCGGTGGGCGCGCTGCTCTTCGAGATGCTCACCGGGCGCAAGGCCTTCCCGACCCGGACCATCCGGACGCTGCTGGCGCGGGCCGATCTCGAGCAGCCGCCGACCTTCGACCCCGTGTTCGACGTCCCCCCGGCGCTGCAGAACGTGGTCCGCACCGCCCTCGTCGGGCAGCGCGCCTGGCGCCACCCCAGCGCGCAGAGCATGCTGAGCGCGCTCCGTCGGAGCGCGGGGCGCGCGTGGGTGAAGCCCGAGGCGTCGCCGGGGCCCAGCAGCGACACCGGCCTCCAGCCCCCGGCGGCGGACATGAGCGCGTCGGCCGATCCCCTCGATGACCCGCCGGCCGCCGCCGATCACACCCCCGAGCCGACGCGCCCCCGGTGGAGCGGCTGGCTCCACGACGTCGGGCGTCGGCTGGCGGCCTGCTGGCCGACCCCCGACGCGCCCGCCGAGTCCGTCGCCCTCGACTGCACCGCCTGAAATCCCGGAGGAGGCCCCCATGTCCCACGCCACCGATGAACGTCCGGCCGCTGCCGGGAACCCGACCGCCGCCGCCCGCCTGGCGATCGTCGCCGAGCAGCTCCGGCTGACCGCCGTCGCCCTCGACGCGATGAGCCGCATCACCCCCAAGGGCGGCGCCCACATCGACCGCCACGCGGCCCGGCTCGACGCCCGCGCCGGCGAGCTGATGCGCGCGGTGAGCCGGTTGAGCCGCGACCTGGGGACCGTCGACGCCTGGGGGCTCCACATCTTGTTCGAAGAGCCGGGAGCCCCCCCGGCGCCCAGCCGCCCGCCGGCCGCCGCGCGGCCCGACGACAGCCTCGAGCTGGAGCCCATCGAGTGGCTCCCCCGGCTCGGGCCGCCTCGGCTGCCGCCGCGGGTCGCGCCCGCGACGCGGTGGACGGACGCACCGGTCGAAGCGGTGGCCCGGCTGCCCGAGCCGCTGCTTCGGGCCTGCTGATCGCACCGGAGCCCCGGCCGCCGGGCGCCGGGGGCGGGCGGCGTCGAAAACGCGGGCCGCGCGCGTGATCAATTGGGTTGCGCAGAGCGGGGCCGACTCGCACGATCGCCCCCCAGACGACGGCGCAACCAGAAGGGGAGGGCCGATGCCCGATCTCGCCGTGATGGGCGGCCTGTTCGGGGTGCTCGCCGGCCTCGGCCTGCTCGAAGACCGCCGCCACCGCCGCAACCTGCGGCGCATCCCGAAGCGCATCCACGTCAACGGCACCCGGGGCAAGTCCAGCGTGTGCCGGCTCATCGGCGCCGGGCTGCGGGCGGGGGGCACGGTCACCTGCACCAAGACCACCGGCACCCTGGCCCGCATGATCTTCCCCGATGGGGCCGAGGCCCCGGTCTTCCGCCCGGCCAAACCCAACGTCGCCGAGCAGATCCGCATCGTGCGCACCGCCGCCGAGGCGGGGGCCGAGGCGCTGGTCATCGAGTGCATGGCGCTGCAGCCGGCCCTGCAATGGCTCAGCGAGTGGCGCTTCGTGCAGGCGACCCACGGGGTCATCACCAACGCCCGCCCGGACCACCTCGACGTGATGGGGCCCTCCGAGGTCAACGTGGCCCAGGCGCTGGCCGGCATGATCCCCCGGGGGCAGAAGCTCTTCACCGCCGAGCGGGACCACCTGCCCGTCTTCGCCGAGGCCTGCGCCGACCGGGAGACCGAACTCATCGCCATCGGCGAGGCCGAGGTCGCCGCGATCAGCGAGGCCGATCTGGCCGGCTTCGCCTACAAGGAGCACCCCGACAACCTGGCCCTGGCCCTGGCGGTCTGCGCCGACCTGGGCGTCGAGCGGCAGACGGCGCTGGGCGGCATGTGGGCCGCCATCCCCGACCCCGGCGCGATGACCGAGCACGTCATCGAGTTCTTCGGGCGGCGGCTGGTCTTCATCAACGGCTTCGCGGCCAACGACCCCGAGTCGACCCGCTACATCTGGGAGCAGGCCCTCGCCCGCCACGCCGCCATGCAGCGCTCGGTGGCGCTCTTCAACTGCCGGGCCGACCGGGCCGACCGCAGCCGGCAGCTCGGCGAGGACTACATCCGCTGGCAGCAGGCGGACCACGTCGTGCTGATGGGCACCGGGACCTACATCTTCGCCCGGGCCGCCATCCGGGCCGGGGTGCCGAGCGGGCGCATCGTGACGGTCGAGGACATGGGCGTCGACGAGATCTTCGAGACCATCGTCGGCCTCGTCGGCCGCACCGGGCTGGTGATGGGCATGGGCAACATCGGCGGGCAGGGGCTCGAGCTCGTCCGCTATTTCCGCAACCGGGAGGTGCTCGCCGAGGCGGGCCCGACGGAGACCGCATGATGGTCGTCGACTTCCTGCCCGAGGCCATCGGCCTGGGGCTGCTGGTGAGCCTGCTGTTCACCGAGCTGTTCGGCCTCGCCGCCGGCGGCATGGTCGTGCCGGGCTACATCGCGCTGTTCATGACCGACCCCATCAGCGTGGCGGCGACGCTGCTGGCGGGGGTGGTGACCTTCCTGGCGGTGCACGCGCTCAAGAGCGTGGTCATCCTCTACGGGCGGCGCATGACCGCGATGGCGATCGTCGTCGGCTACCTGGTGGGCATGGCCGGCAGAGCCATAGCACCGGGCACGCTGGCCGGGGTGCCCGACTTCCAGTTCATCGGCTACATCATCCCCGGGCTCATCGCGATCTGGATCAACCGCCAGGGCATGGTCGAGACGCTGACCTCCATCGTGACCGTCTCGGCGGTCACCCGGCTGGTGCTGGTGCTGGTCATCGGCGAGGAGCTGATGCGATGAAGCGCATGTACTGGCGCCCGCACAAGGTCAGCCGCATCGAGCTGGGGCTGGTGATGCTGCTCGCCGTCGGCGGGGTCTTCGCCGTCGAGCAGTTCACCGTCGTCGAGAAGCAGAACAACTACGAAGAGAAGATCGAGGCCGCCCGGCGCACCCGGCGGGCGTTCGAGGCGGTGCGCAGTGCGCGCATCGCCCAGGGGCTGCGCTTCGACGCCGAGGTCGACCCGGCCCAGAGCGGCATCATCGGGGTGCTCATGTCGCCGGTGACCACCAACTCGGGGCACCTCGCCAGCAAGCAGCTCTCGGTCAACCCCAACTTCGGCGCGCTGGCGCTGCACTACCTCAAGCGGCTCGAGGTCGAGAAGGGGGACGTCGTCGCCGTCGGCTTCAGCGGCTCGTTCCCCGCGATCAACATCGCGGTGATCGCCGCCATCGAGACCATCGGCGCCGAGCCCCTGATCATCAGCTCGGCCTCGGCCTCGCAGTGGGGGGCCAACGACCCGGCGATGATGTGGCCCGACATGGAGGCGCTGCTCGTCGACCGGGGCGTCTTCCAGACCCGCTCGGTGGCCGTCAGCCGGGGCGGCATCGAGGACAAGGCGCTGGGGCTGACCAAAGAGGGCAAGGCGCTCATCGACGCCGCGATGGCCCGCAGCGGCGCCCGCCAGATCCGGGCGACGAACTACGCCGCCAGCGTCGAAGAGCGGATGAAGATCTACCAGGAGAAGGCCGGCGGGCGGCCGATCAAGGCCTATATGAACGTCGGCGGGGGCACGACCTCGGTGGGCACCCGCATCGGCAAGCGGCTGTTCAACCCGGGCATCAACCGCTCGGCGCCGGTGGGGGCCAGCGAGATCGACTCGGTGATGACCCGCTTCGTGCTCCAGGGGGTGCCGGTGGTGCACTTCGTCAAGATCGCCGGCCTCGCCGACCGCTACGGCTTCCCCCTCGAGATCACCGAGGCCCCCCAGGTGGGCCAGGGCCGCATCTTCAGCCGCCGGGGCTACAACGAGTGGCTGGCCGGCGGCTTCGTGCTAGCGGTGCTCGGCCTGATGGTCGCCTTCGTGCGCCGCGACTGGGGCTTCCGCATGTTCAAGGTCGCCGCCCGCCGCGAGAGCCGCAAGCCGCCCGAGCAGATGGTCTGAGCTTGCCCGGGGCGCGGCGTTCGCGATACCCGACCCCATGAGCATCCGTCGGCGCCTCGTCATCGGGTTTTTGATCCTCTTCGCGCTCTCCGGGCTCGCCGCGGCCATCGCGGTCGACGCCGCCCGGGAGAGCAACGCCGCGCTGCGCAGCGTCGCCCGGCTGACCGAGGACGGCCGCCGGCTGGCCCGGGTGGGGGCGCTGGTGCGGGAGTTCTCGATGCACCAGAGCCACCTGACGCTGGGTATGGATCGGGGCGAGCACCTGGGGCACAGCCGGCATGCGCGGCACCTGCTCGCCGAGGCGGTCAGCCAGCTCGGGGAGACCGACCCCGCGGTCGAGCGGCGGGTGGCGCTGGATACGCTGCGGGCCCGGCTGGCGACGCTCGACCGGCAGTTCGACCGGGCGTTCCTGCCAGCGCTGGACGCCGGGCGGCGGGACGAGGCGCGGCGGCTGCACGACGCGGCGGTGGACGAGGTGACCGCGCTCGTGGGCGGGCTCGAGGCCGATCAGGCCGCCGTCGCCGAGGCGATCCACGACGCCGAGCTGAAGGCCGACGCCCGGGCCCGCGAAGCGACCGTGCGCTCGGCGATCGCGATGGGCGCCGCCCTGGGCGCGGCGCTGCTGGTCGCCGTCTGGGTCGCCCGCACGGTGAGCGGGCCGGTGGCCCGGCTGACGGCGGCGGCGGCCGATCTGAGCGGCGCCGAAGCGCGGGTGCCCGAGGAGGGGCCGCCCGAGGTCGCCGGCCTCGGGCGCACGCTCAACCGGGTGCTGGCCGACCTCGAGGTCCAGCGGCGGGCGCGGGTCGAGGCCGAGACGCTGGCCGCGCTGGGGCGGGTCGCCAGCGGCGTGGCCCACGAGATCAACAACCCGCTGGGGGTCATCCTGGGGCACGCCCGGCTCATCGAGCGGGCCGGGGGTCCGGCGGCGGCCGACGCCGAGGCCATCGCCCGCGAGGCCCGCCAGTGTCAGGCGATCGTGCAGCAACTCCTCGATTACGCCCGGCCCGGGGTCCTGCGCAGCGATCCGATCGACCCCGCCGAGGCCGCCGCGCTGGCCGCCGAGCGGCTCGACGGGGTGACGCTGCGCTGCGCCGACGGGCTGCCCCCGATCCGGGCCGATCGCCAGCGGCTGGACCAGCTCCTCTACAACCTGCTGAGCAACGCGGCGCAGTTCGGGGCGCACATGACCCTCGACGTCGCCCCCCACGCCGACGGGGTGCGGTTCCGGGTGACCGACGACGGCCCGGGGGTCGCCGCGGCCGACGTCGAGCGCATCTTCGAGCCGTTCTTCACCACCCGCCCCGAGGGCACCGGGCTGGGGCTGGCCATCGCCCGCAGCGTGGCCCAGGCCCACCGGGGCACCCTGCGGGCGGTGCCGGCCGACGTGGCCGGCGGGGGCTGCTTCGACCTGTGGCTGCCCGCCGCGACCGAGGAGCTCTCGTGAGCCGGGTCCTGATCGTCGAAGACAAGCCCGCGCTGCGGGCGATGCTGAGCCGCCTGCTCGCCGACCGGCACACGGTCGACGTCGCCGCCGACGGCGCCGAGGGGCTGAGCCGGGTCGAGGCGGGGGCCTACGACCTCGTGATCACCGACGTGCGGCTGCCGGGGGCCGACGGCTTCGCGGTGCTCGACCGGGTGCGCGCGCTGAGCCCCGAGACCGAGGTCATCCTGATGACCGCCTACGCGACGGTCGCCGCGGCGGTCGAGGCGGTCAAGGCCGGGGCCTACGACTACATCGCCAAGCCGTTCGAGCCCGACGCGCTGCTGCTCAAGGTCGAGCGAGCGCTCGAGCGGCGCGCGCTGCGGGCCCGGGCCCGTCAGGCCGAGGCGGCGCTGGCCCGGGCCGGCCTCGACGACGAGGAGATGCTGGGCGACAGCCCGGCCATGCGCCAGGTGCGCACGCTCATCGAGCGGGTCGCCGGGCTCGACGTGACGGTGCTGCTGACCGGGGAGAGCGGCACCGGCAAAGAGCTCGCGGCGCGGGCGATCCACCGGGCGGGGCGCGGCGGGCGGCCGTTCGTGGCGGTCAACTGCGGCGCGATCCCGGCGCAGCTCTTGGAGAGCGAGCTGTTCGGCCACGCCAAGGGGGCGTTCACCGGGGCCGATACGGCGCGGACCGGGCTCTTCGAAGAGGCGGCCGACGGCACGCTCTTCCTCGACGAGATCGGGGACATGCCGCTCGACCTCCAGGTGAAGCTCAACCGCACGCTGCAGGAGTACACCTGGCGCCGGGTGGGCGAGGCTCGCGAGCGGCGGCTGCGGGCGCGCATCATCGGGGCCACCCACCGCGACCTGAAGGCCGGGATCGAGGCCGGCCGCTTCCGGGAGGATCTGTACTTCCGGCTGGCGGTCTACCCCATCGCGCTGCCGCCGCTGCGCGAGCGGGGCGACGACCTCTTCGCGCTGGCCGCCCGGTTCCTGGCCACCGCCGCCCGCCGCTTCGGGCGCCCGGTGGAGGGCTTCACCGCCGACGCGCTCGAGGCCCTGGCGGGCCACCGCTGGCCGGGCAACGTGCGCGAGCTGGCCCACGCGGTGGAGCGGGCGGTCATCGTCGCCGACGGGCAGCGCATCGCCGCCGCCGATCTGCCCGAGAGCGTGCGGCCGGCGGGCGAGGCGCCGGGCGAAGGGCGGACGCTGGGCGACATGAGCTACCGCGAGGCGATGGCGTGGTCCCGCGAGCGGGCGGTGCGGGCCTACGTCGACGCGGTGCTGCGCAGACACGACGGCAACGTGACCCGGGCCGCCGAGCAGGCGGGCATCGAGCGGGAGAGCCTGCACCGGCTGATGCGCAAGGCGGGGCTCGACGCCGACCGCTATCGCTGAGCCCGCGCGACCCCGCGGTTGACGCCGACCCCGGCCCGGTCCCATCCTGCGCCGCGATGAGCGACCGCACCCCCCAGCAAGCCGAGATGTTCCGAAACCGCCTGCGCAAGCGGGCCCGACAGCTCCGCAAGTGGGCCCGGCGCGAGGGCGTCACCTGCTACCGGCTGTACGACCGGGACATCCCGGAGCTGCCGTTCGCCGTGGACTGGTACGACGGGCGACTGCACGTCGCCGAGTACAGCCGGCCCCACGACCGCGAGCCCGAAGAGCACGAGGCGTGGCTCGACGCGATGATGGCCGCCGCCGCCGCGACCTTCGACCTGCCCCCCGAGGCGGTGCACCAGAAGCGGCGGGCCCGCCAGCGGGGCAGCGATCAGTACGACCGGCAGGCCGAGACCGGGCGGCGGCACATCGTCGAAGAGGGCGGCCACAAGTTCCTGGTCAACCTCGACGACTACCTCGACACCGGGCTCTTCCTCGACCACCGCCCGGCGCGGGCCATGGTCGGCGAGGCCGCCGGGGGCAAGGCGGTGCTCAACCTCTTCGGCTACACCGGCGCGTTCACCGTCTACGCGGCGGCCGCCGGGGCCCGGCGCACGGTGACCGTCGACCTGTCGAACACCTACCTCGACTGGGCCGAGGACAACCTCGCGCTCAACGGCCTCACCGACCCCCGCCACGCGCTGGTGCGGGACGACGCGCTGCCCTGGATGCACCACGCCATCCAGCGCGGCGAGCGGTACGACGTCATCGTGCTCGACCCGCCGACGTTCTCGAACAGCAAGAAGATGAGCGACGTGCTCGACCTGCGCCGGGACCACCCCCGGCTGCTGGCCGACGCGCTGGCGCTGCTCGCCGACGACGGCTGGCTGCTCTTCTCGACCAACGCCCGCAAGTTCCGGCTCGAGCGGCGGGGGCTGCCCCCGTGCCGCATCGAAGACATCACCGACCGGACGGTGCCCCCCGACTTCCAAAAGCGCCCCCACCGGGCGTGGCGACTGGAGCGCGCATGATCCCGCTGCGTCGACCGGACATCTTCGCCGAGGCCCGGCCGATGTTCGCCACCTGCGACATCGGCCTCGAGCCGGCGCTGGCCGCCTCGCTCGAGGCGGTGGGCGCGACGAACATCACCCCCGTGCAGCGGGGCGTCGGCTTCGTCGGCGATCGGGAGACCTGCTGGCGCATCAACCTCGAGAGCCGGGTCGCCAGCCGGGTGCTGGTGCCCATCGCCGAGTTCCCCGCCGGGGACAAAGAGGCCCTGCTCGCCGGGGCCACCGAGGCCCCGTGGTCCGGCTGGTTCCAGGTCTCGAAGACCATCGCCGTCGACGCCACCAGCGAGGACAGCGCGCTGGACCACACCGGCTACATCGCCCAGGTGGTCAAGGACGGGATCTGCGACCACTTCCGGGCCACCAGCGGGCGCCGGCCCGACGTGGACAAGAAGTTCCCCGACATCCGCATCAACGCCCGGCTCGAGAAGGACCGCTGCATCGTCAGCCTCGACAGCTCGGGGGTCTCGCTCGACCGCCGGGGCTACCGCAAGGAGGCCGGCCCCGCGCCGCTGCGCGAGACGCTGGCCGCCGCCTGCCTGTTCTTCTCCGGCTGGACCCCGGGCAAGGTGCTCGTCGACCCGATGTGCGGCGCGGGCACGCTGCTGTGCGAGGCGGCGCTGATCGCGACGAACACCCCGCCCGGCCTGGGGCGCGGGCGGCGGGGGCATTTCAGCTTCACCCACTGGTACGGGCATCGGCAGCAGCGCTTCGAGGCGCTGCTCGACGAACTCGAGGCGCAGATCATCGAGCCCGAGGCGCCGATCTTCGGGTCCGACGTCGACCCCGAGGTGCTCGGCCACGCGCTGCGCAACGCCGAGCGAGCGGGGGTCGCCGAGGCGATCACCTTCGCCCAGCAGCCGATCAGCGCCGCCCGCCCGCCCGCCGGGGTCGACGGCGGGGTCGTGCTGTGCAACCCGCCCTACGGCCACCGGATCGGGCGCCCGGACCAGCTCGAGGCGCTGTACGCCACCCTGGGCCGCACGCTGAAGTTCGAGTTCGGCGGGTGGGACGTGTGGCTGCTCGTCGGCGACGGCGCGCCGGTGCGCAACATCGGCATGAGCTACGCCGCCCGGACCCACCTGCGCAACGGGCCCATCGACTGCCAGCTCTTGCAGTACGAGGTCTTCAAGGGTCGGCCGTCACTGGTCGAGACCCGTGAGCGGCGGGCGGCGCGGCGCAGCGGCGAGCAGCGGCGGTCGAGCGGGCGCAGCGGCGAGCGGCGGCGATCGGGCGGGCGCGAGCGACGGGGCGGGCGGGACGACCGGGGCGGCCCCCGGCGGGGACAGCGCGACGATCGGGGCGGGCCGCGGCGCAGCGGGCGCGACGACCGGGGCGGCCCCCGGCGCAGCGGACGGGACGAGCGGGGGCGGCGCGACGATCGAGGCGGCCCCCGGCGCAGCGGGCGCGACGACCGGGGCGGGCGCGACGACCGAGGCGGCCCGCGGCGGGGCGCGCGCGACGAGCGACGAGGCCCGCGGGACGAAGGCGGCGGCGCGCGGACCGACCGCCGGGGGCGGGGTGAGCGCAGTGTTCCGCAGGGCCGCCCGCAACAGGGCCGCCCGCAGCAGGGCCGCCCGCAGCAGGGCCGCCCGAAGCAGGCCCGCCCCGAGCGCGATGGCCCGAAGCGCGACGCCCCCCAGCGCGGCCCCTGGCGCCGGCCGACCGCCCGGCGGCCCGACGAGCCGGAGGAGCCGTGAAGCCCGCCGCCCGCCGGGCGCTGCCGGGCTGCTTCGACCGCAAGGTGGCCCGGCTGCCCGGGGAGGGCGTCCTGCTCGTGGCCACCGACCTCCAGGGCAACCTGGGCGACTTCGAGCGGCTGATGGCGATCTACGCCGCCGAAGAGGCCGCCGGCCACCGCCCGATCCTGGCCCTGTGCGGCGACGTCGTGCACGGCCCGTCCCCCGACCTCAACGCGCCCGGCGCGTGGCCCGACCACCTGGGGACCCCCTACGCCGACCGCTCGGCGGATCTGATCCGGCGGGTCGAGGCGCTCAGCCGCACCCACCGGATCTTCAGCCTCATGGGCAACCACGAGCACGCCCACGTCGGCGGCCCGGTGGTGCCCAAGTTCTGGCCCGACGAGGCGGCGGTGCTCGAGACCGCGCTGGGCGACGACGCGCCCGCGCTGCGCGCCTTCCTGCGCCGCTGGCCCTTGATCGCGGTGAGCCCGGCCGGGGTCGTGCTGACCCACGGCGCCCCGGGCCTGGCCCCGGGCATGCTGCCCGCCACCCTCGACGGCTTCGAGGCGCTGGACTACGCCGGCTACACCGACATCTCGATCAACCACATGTACCGCCAGGACGCGCTGGCCGCGCTGCTGTGGTGCCGCATGGCCGACGACGGGCAGGCGAAGGCGCTGTGCGCCCGGGCGACCCTCGACGACCGCCCGGCGGCCTTCGTCGCCTACGGCCACGACGTCGTGCGCGAGGGCTACGAGGTCGTCGGCGGGCACCAGATCTGCGTCTCGACCTCGTACGGGCTCTTCGACCGGGACAAGATCTACCTGCGGCTCGACCTCGGCCGGCGCTACCGCGACGTGCACGACCTGCGCGCAGGGCGCGAGATCCGGGCGCTCTACGGCTGAGCCGGGCGGCGCCCCGTAGAAGCCCGTAGGAAGGCCGGATCTGGCCCCCCGCGACCCCGCCGCCCATACTCGCGGGATGGCCGACGACCCGCTCATGGCGTTCGCCCGCCGCCACCGGCTGACCCCGGCCGCGCTGCGCGACCTGCAGACGCTGACCGGCCTGAGCCTGGGCGCCGACTCCTCGACCGCCGACGGCGGTGACCTCGACGACGGGTTGTTCGAAGGCCGACCGCCCGCGCCGCCCCCGCGCACCGACCTGCCGCCGCTCGACTTCGGGACCGACCGCTACGCCGTGCTGGGCACCCTCGGCGCCGGGGGCCAGGGCGCGGTCTACCGGGTGTTCGACCACAAGATGCAGCGGCCGCTGGCGATGAAGGTCCTGCGCCCGCTGGCCTCGGTCGACGCCCGGGCCCGCTTCCGCACCGAGACCGCGCTGACCGTGGGCCTCGAGCACCCGGGCATCGTCCCGATCTACGACCGGGGGGTCACCGCCGACGGGCGGCCGTGGTACACGATGCAGATCCTCGACGGGGCGCACTTCGGGCGGGTGATCCGCGACGCCCGGCTGCCGCTGCGCCGGCGGGTCGACATCTTCGTGCGGGCCTGCGAGGCGGTGGCCTACGCCCACGAGCAGGGGGTCATCCACCGGGATCTCAAGCCGCAGAACGTCATGATCGGGGCCTTCGGCGAGGTGCGGGTGCTCGACTGGGGGCTGGCCCGGCGGCTGCGCGACCGGCCGGAGCGCGTCGGGGGCCCGACCCAGCCCGACACCGACCCGCTGCTGACCCGGGCCGGCGCGGTCATGGGCACCCCCCGCTACATGGCCCCCGAGCAGATCGACGGCGACCTGGACGCGCTGTGCCCGGCGACCGACGTCTACGCGCTGGGGCTGATGCTGACCGAGCTGATCACCGGCGCCTCGCCGGGCGGCAGCACGCTGTACGAGATCGGCGCCCTGCGGGCCGACGACCTGCGCCCGCCGACCGCGGGGCCGGCGCCGCTGCGCAGCCTGTGCGCCGAGGCCACCCGCCACGACCCGGCCGCCCGCCCGGCCGACGCCGGGGCGCTGGCCGAGGCGGTGCGCACCTGGCTCGAAGGCGCCCGCAGCCGGGCTCAGGCCGCGGCGCTGGTGGCCGAGGCCCGGGCCATCGAGCCGACCATCGCCGCGCTGCGGGCCGAGGCCGACGGGCTCGACGCCCGGGCCGCCGGGATCCTCGACCCGCTGCCGCCCCATGCCCCGATCGAAGACAAGCGCCCCGGCTGGCAGGTGGCCGACGCCGCCGTCGCCCGCCGCCGCGAGGCCCGGCTGGCCGAGGTGAAGCTGCGCCAGACGCTGCAATCGGCCCTGCGGCTCGACCCCGACTCGGCGGCGGCGAAGCTGGCGCTCACCGAGCACTACCGGGCCCGGCTGCTCGAGGCCGAGGCGGCCCACGACGCCGACGGGGCGGCCGAGTTCGAGGCGCTGCTGCTCGGGCACGACGCCGAGGCCAACATCGAGTGGCTGCGGGGGGACGGCAAGCTGACCCTCGTCACCGACCCCCCCGGAGCGGCGGTCGAGCTGCTGCGCTACGAGGCGCGCGACCGGCGGCTGGTCGAGGTGCCGCTGCGCACGATCGAGGCGACCCCGATCGTGGAGATGCCGCTGGCGATGGGCAGCTACCTGCTGCGCATCACCCACCCCGGGCGGGCGCCGGTGCACTACCCGGTGAGCATCGAGCGGCATGCCATCTGGGATGGGATCCCGCCGGGCGAGGAGATGCCCCATGCCATCCCGCTGCCGACGCTGGATGCCATCGCCGAGGGCGAGTGCTACGTGCCGGCCGGGTGGTGCACCCTGGGGGGCGATCCGGACGCCATGGACGGGCTGCCCCGGCAGCGGCTGTGGGTCGATGGCTTCGTGATCGCCCGCGACCCGGTGACCCACGGGCAGTACATCGAGTGGCTCGACGGGCTCGTCGCCGCCGGGCGCGAGGCCGAAGCCCTCCAGCACGTGCCGGTCGAGTCATCCCAGGGGCAGCGGCGGAGCTGGGCCTACGCCCGGGATCCCGACGGCCGGTTCCGGCTCACCGGCGCCTTCGGCGGCCGACCGGAGCCCGACTGGCCGGTCGTGGGCGTCTCGTGGGCGTCGGCGATGGCGTTCGGCGGGTCGCGGCGCACACTGCCCGCGTCCTGGCAGTGGGAGAAGGCCGCCCGGGGGGTCGACGCCCGGGCCTTCCCCTGGGGCGCGACGTTCGCGGTGAACTGGGCCCGGGTCCTGAGCCACGCGCCCGGGCCGCCGTCGATGGCGGCGGTGCACGCCCACCCCGCGGATCGCAGCCCCTACGGTGTGCGGGGCATGGGCGGCAACGTGCGCGACTTCTGTCGGGACGTCTACCGCCGGCGCGGTCCGCCGGTCGTCGAGGGTCGGCCCCGGCTCGGCGCGGTGCCCGATGTCGGGGACTTCCTGGTCGTCAAGGGGGGCAGCTACGTCAGCAAGCTCAACGCCTGCCGGGCCGCCTCCCGGTTCGGCATGCCGCTCGGCGAGCATCAGGCGACCGTGGGCTTCCGCCTCTGCCGGCCGCTGCGATGAGCCCGCGGCGCATCAAGCCTTGGGGTCGGTCGCCATCGAGTAATAGGTCCGGGTGTAGTCGCTCGTCTGCCGGATGAAGTACGCCGGGGTGGTGGCGCTGTCGAGCAGGGACGACTTGCCGTTGTTCAGCACGCCATACGCGGTCACCTGATCGGTCGACGCGAAGATATACCCCGTCGGCGCCCCGCCGCTCGACGTGGCCACTCCGAACGCGTCCTTCATGTTCTGGGACCCGCGGGTCGGGGTCAGCCCGTTCTCCTGGTAGATCAGGGGGCTCGAAGGCACCGAGATCTGATCGGTCGGGGTGAGCGATGGGGTGCCGGTCTCGAACGACGTGGTGGGCCACGCGCCGTTCGTCCACGCCCAGTACTGCCGGTTGCTGGTCCAGCCGTGCGACTTGGAGCCCACGTCCCCGGTCACGTACACCGTGCCCAGCGTCGCGCCGCTGCTCGTCTTCAACGTCGCGTTGAGGACCTCCCCCTCGCCGACCCCGGGCCAGATCTCCTGCCCCGGCAGCCTCTGCGGCGGCCGCGGCCCTCCCACGTCGCCGAGGGCCGAGAACACCCGCTGCTCGCCGGCCTCGTGACTGCCGAGGAAGCGCGGCCTCTGCTCCACGAGCATGCCCTTCAGGATGTCGGGCGACAGCCGGGCCAGCGCGTTGAACGTCAGCCCCGAGGTCGTGCCTTCGACCCCGTCGACCAGCCCGTAGCGGTGGATCAGGTTGCTGGCGGCCCACGAGAACGCGCCCCGCACGCCCCCGATGACCGGCACCTCGTAGCTGACGTGCCCCACCTCGCTCGAGCTCATCACCAGGTCGCCGAAGACGTCGTGGGTCGCCCCCTCGCCGGGCACGACCTTGGTGGTGGCGCCCTGCCACGGCAGCGCCCGGCTGCGGGCGGTGCCCACCGCGTCGGTGAAGCCGGTGTCGTTGTGGCAGGTGTCGATGAACGCCGTGATACGCGCCCTCGAACGCGCGCTCAGGATCGCCGCGACCTCGGTGACCGGCAGCGCGTTGCTCAGCACCCCGCCCCGCGCCTCGATGTCCGACGGGCACAGGATCTGTCCGGCGTCGGTCCGGGTGCCGTGGCCGGACCACGTCAGCACCGCCTTGGCCGCCTGGTTCTCGTCGAGCTGCTTCACCAGCCAGCCCAGCGCCGCGCACAGCTCGGCCTTGCTCGTGCCCGAGAACTGCACGTCCCGGGTGTGCGCCGGCGGCACGTAGAACGGCATCCGGGGGCTGACGCAGATCATGATCTGGCTCGGCGGGACACCCAGGTCGCGCATCATGTGCAGCCAGGCGGCCACGTCGTGGGGCGGGCCCTTCAGATCGGCTCGGCCGCTGGGGTCGAAGGCGGCGTAGTCGCCCACCCCGACCAGCAGGGCGTATGCGTTGTCGTTGCTCATGTCTCGTTCCTCTCCATCGACGCCACGGCCGCCTCGAGTGAGGCGGCCGCGGATCAGGTTGACGGCTTTCGGGTGAAAGGGACAGCCCGGCGGCTCAGCGGGGGGCCCACACCCCCGGGTCGGGCGCCCGCCGGGAGTTGGTGGGGCGGCCGCCGCGGGTCGCCGGGGCCTTGCGGCCCTGCTTCCCGGGCTTGCCGGTGCTCTTGGCCGGCGGATCCACCGGGCGCAGGGTGCCGTCGGTGGGGTCGACGTTGCGCCGGGGCTGGGGCGTCGGCGCCTCGAAGGGCCCCGCCGGCGCCGCGGGGGGCGGCATGCTGCGGGCGGCGTCCCGACCCTGGCGGTCGACGTTGGGCACCCAGTCGGCCTCCACCGGGTTGGGGCAGGCGTCCATCTTGACCGGCCAGGGGCAGGCCATACGCTTGCCGCCGCTGGCCTCGTCGAGCTCGAGGATGACGAACTGCACCCGGCGGTTGGCCTGGTTCTTGGTCTCGTCCGGGGTCCACTCCGCGAGCTGGCTCTCGCCGTAGCCGCAGGCGAGCAGGCTGGTCGACGGGGCCTTGCCGCTCAGGTAGCGCTTCACCTCGCCGGCCCGATCCTTCGACAGCCGCTGGTTGTAGGTCGCGTCGCCCTTGGTGTCGGTGTGGCCCTGCACCTCGAGGCGCCGGATCTCGGGGTAGCGGTCGAGGATGGCCACCAGCCGGTCGAGCACCGCGAAGCTCTGGGCGCCCTTGATGTCGGCCTTGTCGAACTCGAACTCCACCCGCCCGACCTCGATGGTGCAGTCGCACATGTCGCCCTCGCCGTCCTCGTCGAGGTCGGCCTGGTCGTCGTTGGCCACCGCCGGGCAGTTGTCGCAGGCGTCGCCGATGCCGTCGCCGTCGGTGTCCTTCTGGTCGTCGGCCACCATCGGGCACAGGTCGCAGGCGTCGGGCACCCCGTCGCCGTCGCTGTCGAGCTCGTCGGCGTCGGCCACCTCGGGGCAGCGGTCGCAGTCGTCGCCGATGCCGTCGCCGTCGCTGTCGTAGCCGCAGCCGTCGCCCACGAAGCCGACCCCGACGAAGGCCCGCCAGCGGGGGGCGCCGTAGTCGTGGGCGAAGCCGGTGCCCGCGCCGCCGGCGAGCATGATGCCGCTGTCGGTGATCCAGCGCACGCCGGCCCGGCCCTCGAGCGGGCTGGCCGCGCTCAGGGCGTCGACCTCGGTGATCGGGGTGCGGCCGGCGATCTCGACCAGACCCTCGACCCCCTCGGTGAACTCGACCCCCAGGCCGACGCCGAAGGTCAGCTCGTGGGACAGCTCCAGGGTGCCGAGCTGCGCGTCCTCGCTGCGGAACCGGGCGCCGATCTGGCTGCCGAGGCGCACCCCGGCACCGACCCACTCGGCCATGACGGCCGGGGCCACCGAGACGCCGCCCTCGCCCACGAAGCCGTCGGCGTCGCCGGTGGGCAGCGAGACCGGGGCGATGAGGCTGATCCCGAAGGGCTGCCCGGGGCCGCTCTGCAGGGCGGCGAAGCGGGCGCCGACCCGCATGTCGCCCAGGTGGGTGCCGTCGGTGCCGTCCCGCTCGATCAGGGTGCCCTCGGTGTAGTGGATCGGGGTGTCGACGAAGATGTCCAGGCGGTCGAACAGCCCGTAGGTGAGCTGCAAGTCCATGGTCACCAGCCGCGAGACGTAGTCCTGGTCGGCGACGAGGCTCTCGTCGACGAGGTTGCGGGTCACCAGCGGCGAGTCGGCGATGTGCAGCCAGACCGTCGGCACCAGCACCCCCTCGCCGGCGGTGCGGGTGCCCTCGACCCCGAGGTAGCCCTTGGCGCCGGTGGCCGGCTGGAAGAGTTGCACGTCCTGCGCCTCGGCGGCGGGGGCGGCGGCCAGGATGCCGGCGAAGGCGACCAGGGCGATGGCGCCCCGGCGGCGGGCGACGAGCAGGCCGAGCAGGGCCAGGCCGAGCACCAGCGGCCACGGGCTGCGGCGCTCGCCGGGGGTCGAGACGGTGCAGTCGCCGGCCGCGGTGCCGGTGATCTGGATGCAGTCGCCCAGGCCCTCGTCGACGTCGCCGTCGCAGTCGTTGTCCAAGCCGTCGCAGATCTCGTCGGTGGCCTCGCCCAGCTCGGCGAGGCAGACCACGTCCCCGTCGGGGCCGCAGCCGGTCCGGCCGACCGCCCCGCAGACGCCGATGCCCACCGAGCACTCCTCGCCGATGCCGGGGATGCCCTCGTCCACCGCGCCGTCGCAGTCGTCGTCCAGCGAGTTGCAGATCTCGGGGGTGGCGGCGTTGGGGTCGGGCTCGCCCTCGCAGATCAGGCCCTGCTCGGGGTCGCAGACCGGCTCGCCGGGGCGGGCGCAGACCCCGTCGCCGACCATGCAATCGGCGACGAGCACCGTGCCTTCGTCGATGAGGCCGTCGCAGTCGTCGTCCTCGCCGTTGCACACCTCCATGCCGGCCTGGGGCGGGTTCGGCGGCAGGCCGGTCTCGGGGTCGACGCAGGCCATGGTGCCGTCGGGCAGGCAGGCCAGGGTGCCGTCGTAGGCGCAGATGCCCTCGCCGTCGCCGCAGGCGTCGCCCAGGCCGGGGAAGTCCTCGTCGGTGACGCCGTCGCAGTCGTCGTCGATGGTGTTGCACAGCTCGGGCATCGGGGCGACGGGCGGCGGCGGCAGGCCGGTCTCCGGGTCGCCGCAGGTCGTGCTCGTGCCCTGCACGTCACAGATGACGATGCCGGTGAGGTGGCACGCGCCGACGCCGGACTCGCACTCATCGCCCAGGTCGGGCCAGTCCTCGTCGATCGCGCCGTCGCAGTCGTTGTCCAGGCCGTCGCACTGCTCCGGCTGGGGGTCGCCCGGGGGCACGTCGCAGACGATGTCGCCGTCTTCGCCGCAGACCCAGATGCCCGACGCCCGGCACTCGCCCTCGCCGACGTCGCACGGCTGGCCCAGCTCGGGGAAGTCCTCGTCGAGCTCGCCGTCGCAGTCGTCGTCGTAGGCGTTGCACAGCTCGGGGGCGTCCCAATCGGGGCACACCGGGATCATCGGGATCATGCCGTCGCCCACGCAGCGCTCGAGGCCGTTGGGGGGGTTGGCCGAGTCGGGGGCGGTGTCCTCGCCGACGATGTCGCCCGCCGCGCCGAGCAGGCCGTAGACGCAGTAGACGGCCGAGTCGTCGTCCAGGGCGGTGCGGGCGAGCTCGAGCGCGTCGTGGAAGCCGGGGAGCTGCACCTCCAGGATATCGAAGGCCGCCGCCCGGGGGACGACCCCGGCCAGCGCCGGCCGGAGCTCGGGGATGACGTTCAGGGTCGGCGCGCCCTGGAAGCCGGACTGGGCCAGCGTGATGTCGACCGTGCCGTCGTTGTCGAGGTCGAACCGCAGGTAGCCGAACTCGAGCCCGTTGTCGTCGGGGGATCCGTCGCCGTCCCCGTCGCCGAAGGCCCCGTAGGTCTCGATGGACGCGAACAGGTCGCCGTCGGGCGCGGAGTAGAGCCGCAGCCAGTCGATGTCGAAGCCACTCGGGTTGCCGTTCAGCGCGTTCAGATCCTGGGCGTCGTCGATCGACGTGACGCGGCCGTCGTTCACCCGCCAGTCGTTCCTCTGCCCGTCGAGGTTGATCGGCTGGGCCAGGGCCGGCGCGGCGCACAGCAGGCTTGCGGCCAGGAGTGGCCAGGATCGGGTCTTCATGATGACTCCCCCTCGGGTGGTCTGATGGTGCGGGGGATCTCAGAGCACGGGCCGTGCCAGAGCCCGGGCCGGCGCCCGAAACGGCGTCGGGGCGGCTCCTCGGGGGGCTTCACCCCCGCGGTGGGCGATCGGACGGTCCGCGCGGACCGTCCGCCCCGACGCGCGGACCGTCCGGGCGGACGAGCGCCCGGACGGCGCCCGCCGGTCGGCGGATCGCGACCCCCGCGCGGGGGCGATCGGCGGGTGATGGACGTGAGGCGGCGCCCGGCTCAGGCGGGCCGGTCGGCCGGGCGCCAGCGGTGGCCGCAGGCGGTGCACTCCAGCTCGAGGCTGCGCCCGTCGAGCACCGTCTGCACCGAGCCGCAGCGGGGGCAGGGCGTGCCGTGGGCCCCGGGCGGCACCGCGTCGCTGCCGTGCTCGAGGATGTCGCCCAGCGGGTCGTTACCCACCAGCAGCCGCACCCCGAGGAAGATGCCGAAGACCAGGAAGCCGATGGTGAAGATGAGCCACTGAGCGCTGCGCAGCAGGTGGGGCACGAAGGCGTCGACCGCCAGCCCCGAGGCCCGCAGGGCGTCCCAGACGAAGTACTCCCCGGCGAGCACCGCGAACAGCGAGCCGAAGACGATGATGCGGAGCTGGGCCGGGGTCCCGAACGCCCGGCCGAGGCGGGCCCCGATGCCCGCGAGCAGCCCGGGGGCGATGGCCGCCACCGCCAGATCGCCCGGCAGCAGCGCCCGCAGCACGCCGTAGGCGGTGCAGCCCAGCACCAGCCCCAGGCCGATGCCGATCAGGGCGCTCAGGCGGCCGGTCATCGGATGGGCTCGATCGGCAAGACGAGGTCGGGGTCTTCGACCGGCGCGTCATCGGCCGACAGCAGCACCCCGGCGACGACCGCGGTGGTCACCACCGCGCCGGCCCCGATCCAGATCCACGGCTCGTGGTACCACGGCGCGGCGACCGGCTCTTCGGCCGGCAGCAGCACCACGTCGATCGGATACTGCTCGCCCAGCTCGACCCGCAGCGTGCGGCGCCACGGCGCGTGCCCCGGGGCCCGGATGACCACCCGCCGCCGGCCGGGCTCGACATCGCCGCTCCACGGGGCCTCGCCGAGCAGCTTGCCGTCGACGATGACCTCGGCCCCCCGGGGCCGGGCGAGCACCGTCAGGGCCGCCGAGACCGCGATCAGATCGATCTGGAGCACCGTCTCGCCGCCGCCCTCGATGCGGAAGGTGTCGATGTAGTCGGCGTGCCCCGGCTTCGAGACCCGCAGCGTATGCTCGCCGGGCGACAGCGCCAGCGGGTGGTGCATCGGGGTCTGGCCCGCCTCGCGCCCGTCGACGTGGATCGTCGCCCCCTCGGTGAGCGAGTGCACCAGCAGGGTGCCGTCCCGGCCGGCTCCGAGGAGCAGCGCCGACAACAGGCCGAGCAGGGGGATGAGGCGGCGGGGGGCCGCGGCGGCGATCATGCCCGGCACGATACCGCAAACCGGCCGGTGGATGGACCTCGCCCCGATCAGAACACGCCGCCGGCCAGGGGCAGCATCAGCGTCGCGCCCTCGGCCGCGGTCGGGGTCGGGGCCGGGGCCCCGTCGTCCAGATCGCGGGTCAGGTGCCACGCCACCCCGATGCCCACCGGGATGCCGATCGCCACCGCGCTCAGATACCACGCCTGAAGGTCCTCCTCGGGCCCCCACACCATGAACAGCGCCGCCGGCCCGGCCAGCGCCCCGGCGAAGGCCCCCAGGTCGAGCAGCCGGGCCCGCCCCCGGGAGATGTTCACGTCCCGAGCCAGCCAGGCCCCCACCAGCAGCCCCACGTCGGCCGCCACGGTGGCCCAGGTCAGGTAGCTCGAGCCGTCCTCGACCCCGAACGCGCCCTGGATGAGCGCCACCTCGGCCCCGGTCCAGGTCGCGACGGTGTTCATCAGCGAGATCTGCCCCGCCGTGCGGTCGACGTTCGCCGCCAGCAGGATGCCCAGCGCCTGCCCGGCCCAGCCCGAGATCAGGGTGTTCCACAGCAGCGCGTCGGCGTCGTCCAGCCCCACCCCGACCCCGCCGGCGACCCCGTTGAGCGCGGCCCACAGCACGGTGCTGGTGAACAGCCCCGACTCGGCCTCGGTGACCCCGTACTCTTCGGTGACCCACCAGCCGAGCCCGAAGCCCAGCCCGGTCGTCGCCAGGGTGAGCCCGCTGCCGACCATCAGCGCCCCGCCGACGTCGTTCGGCATCAGGTCGTACTCGTCGAGCAACATCGAGATCGCGACGCCCTGCCAAGCCCCGTAGGCGGTGGTCAGCACCAGCGCCTGGGGCCGGCCGCGGGTGTCCTTCTCGGCGGCCGACGCGCCCGGCGCCAGCGCCAGCATCAGGCCCAGCGCGGCGGGGAGGGCCCTCACCATACGCCGACCCACAGCGGCATCGGCGTCGGCTCGGCCCGGGTGGGGGCGGCCTGGGGCTCGACCGGCGCCGCGCCCGCCGCCCCGTCGAGGCCGACGAGGTTCACCGCCACCAGCCCCCCGGTGACCATGCCCGCCAGCGTGATCAGGGCCCCGACCTCGACGCTGTCGCTCATCACCGCCCCGATGAGGCCCACCAGCCCCCCGCCCAGCGTACCCACCGCCAGCCCCGCGTCGAGGTACAGCGCCTGCGTCCGGGTCGGCTGCACCTGGGCCGCCACCAGCGCCCCCGCGCCCAGACCCAGCCCCGACGTGAGCAGGACCCAGGCCAGCGGGTAGTCCAGGATCTCGTCCAGCGCCGGCGCGGCGAGCAGGGTGAGGGCCACCGGGGTCCACAGGCCGCCGCTGTTGATCAGCGACAGGTCGCCCACCGACGTCTCGTAATACGGCGCCAGCCCGTAGGCCACCCCCGCCGCCACCGCGCCCGCGCCCAGGGCCATCCAGACCGCCCCGTCCTCGTCGACGTCCAGGGCCGCCGCGAGCAGCAGCGTATCGAGCATCGTCCACGCCGCCGCGCTGGTGATCAGCCCGGTCTGATTCGGCTGGAGGTCCCGGGTCTGCGCCGCCTCCCAGGTGCCCCACAGCGCGCCCCCGGCCAGCCCCGCGGTCAGCCACGCCGCGGGGCGGGCGTTCAGATCCAGCTCCAGCGCGCTCCACAGCCCGACGCCGGCCCCGTAGAGCGCGGCGTAGGTGGTCAGCTCGATCCGGGCCTCTTCGGCCGGCGTCAGCGCGCGGGCGGGGAGCGAAGCCAGGAGCGCAGCCAGCGTCAGCGCGAGCGGGGACCAACGGCGCATGGCCCGAGCATCGCACACACCCCGGGCGGTGCGGTATGGTCCCCCGCCATGCAGACCCCCACGCTCATCGACAGCCACGCCCACCTCACCTTCGACCGCTTCGACGCCGACCGGGGCGCCGTGCTCGACCGGATGACCGAAGCCGGCGTCGAGTCGGCCATCACCATCGGCACCGACGTCGACAGCTCCGAGGCCGCGCTGAAGCTCGCCGAGTCCGACGCCCGCCTCTTCGCCTCGGCCGGCATCCACCCCCACCAGGCCGACGACTTCGACGACGCCCGCTGGGCCGAGCTCGAGGCGCTGTGGGATCGGGAGCGGGTCGTCGCCGTGGGCGAGACCGGGCTGGACTACTACTACGACTACAGCGACCGGGCCCGGCAGCAGGCCCTCTTCCGGCGCCACCTCGAGGCGGCGAAGCGGCGGGCCATGCCGGCCGTGATCCACATCCGCGACGCGTTCGACGACGCCTTCCGCATCATGGGCGAGGTCGGCGCCGGCGGCGTCGTGCACTGCTTCACCGGCGGCCCCGCCGAGTGCGAGCGGGCGCTGGCGCTGGGCTTCTTCATCTCGCTGTCGGGCATCGTCACCTTCAAGAGCGCCAAAGCCCTGCGGGCGGCGGTGCCGCTCATCCCCGCCGACCGGCTGCTCGTCGAGACCGACGCCCCGTTCCTGGCGCCGACGCCCCACCGGGGCAAGCGCAACGAGCCGGCGTTCGTCGTGCGGACCGCGGCCGAGGTGGCGACGCTGCGGGGGCAGGACTACGCCGACATCTGCGCGGCGTCCCGGGCCAATACCATCCGGCTGTTCGGGCTGCCCACGCCGTGAACCCGCTGCCGGCGGCGGTCGCCGAGGCCATCGGCTGTCGCTGGGGGGTCGAGACCACCCGCGATCGACGCCAGTCCCGGGTGTGGCGGGTCGCGATCGGCGGCGGGGCCTACGCCAAGCAGCACGCCACCGTGGGCAAGTACCGCCGCGAGCGGGACGCGCTGCGGGCGCTCGGCGGGTGCCCGTTCGTGCCGGCGCTGGTGGCCCATCACGATGACATCCGGCTGCTGGTGGTCGAGGCCTGCCCCGGCGACTGGCCCGATGACGCGCAGGCATGGCATCGCGCGGGCGAAGCGTTGGCCGAGCTGCATCGGATGCCATGCGCCGCCGATCCGATGGCTCTGCCCGATGCCATCGCCCGCCGCCGGGACGGCTGGCTCGCCCGCGCCGAGGGCGTCCTGCCCGATGGGACCCGGGCGGCCCTGGCCGCGCGCGTCGACGGCGCCGTATTTCGCGGCGCGGCGCGGGTCTTCTGCCATCGGGACTACGCGCCCCGCAACTGGCGGGTGGGGGCGGACGGGGTCTTCCGGGTCTTCGACTTCGAACACGCCGGGCCCGACGCCGCCGAGGTGGATCTGGTCCGGCTGTACGACGGGCCGCTCGAGGGTCGGCCCGGGCGCGAGGCGGCGTTCTTCGCCGGCTATGGGGGCCGCCCCGATCGGGCGCGGCTGGCGGCGCTGCTGGCTCTGCACGCCCTGGGCACGGCGACCTGGGGGCGGCTGCACGGCGATCGGGCGTACGCCGCGCGCGGGGACCGGCTCATCGAGCGGGCGCTGGCCTCGCGGGCGCCGTGACGGGGGCGGGCCTCACCGATCGCGCGCTTCGGCGTAGTCCGCCGCCGCCCGCAGCAGCCGCTGCACCTCGTCCCCGTCGGTCACGCCCATCAGCCCCTTCTCGGTGACCGCGCCCTTGCGCCCCACGGTGCGCTCGATGACGAAGTCCGAGCGCCCGTCCCGCCGATCGCGGCGCTCGGCGTAGGCCAGCGAGCTGCCGCGGAAGCGCTGCACGCCGTCCCCGTTGAACGCGTCCCACCACTGGGGCCACAGGGGCCCCCGGACCTCGAGGGCCTGACGGTCGGTCACCGCGTAGAGGGTGCGGCGGTGCTTGTTGCGGGCGCGCAGGGGCGCGGTGAGCATGCTCACCCCGATCAGGACGAAGGGCAGGCCGAAGAGCGGGAAGAAGTAGTGGAACGGGCCCGCGTCGGCCGTCATCACGAACGCGGCGACGGTCCAGAACAGGGCGAAGCCGGTCCACGGGATGGCGAACAGGACCGGCCCGCAGCCCGACTTGCGCCAGCCGCCGGGCGGGGGGCGGCCGCTCCACAGGATGGGCTCGTCGACGGCCACGCTGGCCTTCAGCCGGGACACCGCGGCGGGGGGCAGGTCGGGGCGCAGGCCGACGGCGAGGTCGGCGGCCGGGCGCTTCGCCGGGGTCGCCGACGGCGCCGCGTCGAGGTCGACGGCGGCCAGCGCGGCGCGGACCTCGCGGGCCGACTGCGGGCGGTCGGCGGGGTCGTCGGCCAGCAAGCGCTCGATGAGGGCCACCAGCCCCGGGGCGGCGTGCACCGCGCCCGCCCAGTCGAGGCGGTGGTCGGCGCCGACGAGGTCGACGACGTCCTGCCGGGACAGCAGGCCCACGGCCATCGCGCCCACCGCGTAGAGGTCGGTCGCCGGGGTGGCGACGCCGCGGAACTGCTCGGGCGCCATGTAGCCGTAGGTCCCGGCGATGGTGCTGCCGCCCACCTTGGGGTCGTTGACCACGTCCCGCACCGCGCCGAAGTCGATGAGCACCAGCGCCCCGTCGGACCGGCGGATGACGTTGCCCGGCTTGAGGTCGCGGTGGATGACCGGGGGCGCGAGCCCGTGCAGGTACTCGAGCACCGCCAGCACCGCGTCGAGCGCCTCGACCACCTGGGCCTGGGACAGCCGGCGCTCGGCGACCTCGGCGGCCAGCGTGCGGCCCTCGACGAAGGTCTGCACCACGTAGAACGCCCGGTGGCGGCCGGCGCCGGCCTCGAAGTGGGCCACGTAGGCCGGGATGCGGGGGTGGTCCAGCTCGCGCAGCACCCGGGCCTCGCGGGCCATGCGGTCGCGCAGGTGCAGCGGGGTGCCGGGGCGGATGGGCATCTCCTTGACCGCCACCGGCTGCCCGGTCTGCCGGTCGAGCGCCCGCCAGGTCGTGCCCACCGCGCCCTGGCCCACGATGCGCCGGAGCGCGAAGCGGCCCTCGAGGGCCACCGCGCCGCCGCACGCGGGGCAGGGAGCGTCGTCGGTGGGGGCCGCCTCGCCGCATCGGGCGCAGACGAAGCCGGAGGTGAGGTCGGGATCGGGCCGGTCGGGCCCGGGGACGTGCTCGCTCATGTGCCTCTCGAATGGATGATCGGCCGCCGCCGGCTCAGGGGACGGTCGCCTGCCCCAGGTGGAAGAACCCGTCCGGGTCGAACGCGGGGCTGCCGGCGCCCCAGCAGTGTACGACGTCCTGCGCGTCGAGGCCGCAGGTATGCAGCCCGCCGGCCGCGACGCGCACCAGGGACAGCCCCTCGGGCACCACCGACTGGCCGAAGTGGGGGTATTGCGGCCCCAGGCCGGGTCCGCCCGCGCCCCAACAGATCGGCGCGCCCTCGGCGTCGAGCGCGCAGGTGTGGAAGTCGCCGGCGTCGAGCGCTTCGAACACCCCGGGCGGCGCCAGCAGGCGGCCCAGGCCGGCGGCGCCCCAGCAGGCGATCGCGCCGTCTTCGCCCAGGGCGCAGCCGTGCTCGCTGCCCAGCGACAGCGCCCGGAAGCGCCCGGCCGGCGGCTCGTCGCGGGCGTTGTCCCCCGCGCCCCAGCAGCGCAGGGTGGCGTCCGTGTCGACCCCGCAGGTCAGCGCCGGGCCCGCGGCGAGCGCGGTGAACCGGACCCCGGCCGGGGGCGTGATCTCGCCCGCGCTGTCCAGGCCCCAGCAGCGGGGGGCGCCCCCGGCGTCGAGCGCGCAGCCGTGGCTGGTGCCCAGGGCCAGGGCCTCGAACGCGCCCGGGGGCGGGGCGAACAGCTCGGCCGGGCCGTCGCCCCAGCAGGCGATCGCGCCGTCGGGGTCGAGCGCGCAGTGCCAGTCGCCGCCCGCGGCGAGCCCCCGGTGGGGGCCGAGCGGGGGCGGGTCGACGTCGCCGAAGCACAGCAGGCGCGCGTCGGGGCGGGCCAGGCAGGTGTGATAGCCCCCGGCGGCGACCTCCAGCGCCAGCCGGGCGCAGCCGGGGCCGAAGTCCTCGTCGGTGGCCCCGTCGCAGTCGTCGTCGAGGTCGTCGCAGACCTCGGCCCGGGCCGACCCCGGGCGGGCGGTGCACCGGGTGCCCCCGTCCGCGGCGCAGACGACGGCCCCGACGGCAAAGCAGGCCCCGACGCCCCGCTCGCAGGCGTCGCCCAGCGTGGGGAACGCCTCGTCGGTGCGCCCGTCGCAGTCGTCATCGTCCCCGTTGCACAGCTCGTCCGCCGCCGGCAACGGCCGGGCATCGCACACCAGCCCCGCCCCGTCGGGGGCGCACACCAGCCGCCCGTCGGCCTCGCACTCGCCCAGCCCGGCCGAGCACAGGCGGCCCCGATCGCGGAAGCCCTCGTCGGTGACCCCGTCGCAGTCGTCGTCGAGGTCGTTGCACACCTCGTCCGCCGGCGGCAGCCCCGGCCCGGCGTCGCAGATCACGGCGTCGCCCTCCGGCGCGCAGACCCCCTCGCCGCCGCCCCGGCAGATGCCGACGCCCACCCCGCAGGCCGCCCCGAGCCCCTGGGGCACGTAGTCCTCGTCGACCGCGCCGTCGCAGTCCTCGTCCCGGCCGTCGCAGGTCTCGGGCGCCGGATCACCGGCCTCGGCGTCGCACCCGATCAGGCCGTTGTCGGCGCAGACGGCGGCCCCCGGGCGGGCGCAGACCCCCTGCCCCGCGGTGCACGGCGCGCCCAGGTCGAAGCCCTCGTCGGTCAGGCCATCGCAGTCATCGTCGATGTCATTGCAGCGTTCCTGCCCGGCGGCGGCCTCTTCGGCGCTGCACCGGGTCGCGCGGCGGTCGAGGGTGCAGACATAGGTGCCTTCGACCACGCAGGCGCCGACCCCCACCGCGCAGGGTTCGTCCCGCCGGGGGAAGTCTTCGTCGACGGCGCCGTCGCAGTCATCGTCGATGGTATTGCACAGCTCGGCGATGGGCAGCCCGGGTCGGGCGCCGCAGACCGCGATCCGCGCGAACGGATCACACACGAACAGCCCCTCGGCGCGGCAGGCGCCCACCCCGTCGACGCACGGCTCACCCAGGCCCAAGCCCTCGTCGGCGGTCCCGTCGCAGTCGTCGTCGAGACCGTTGCACGCCTCGGGCTCGGGCGGGGCCGGCGCGGCGTCGCAGGCGTAGTCCCCGCGGGCCGGATCACAGAACAGCGCGCCCGGCCGGGCGCAGGTGCCGGCGCCCTCGACGCACGGCTCACCGACCCGGGGGAAGTCTTCGTCGACCGTGCCATCGCAGTCATCGTCGATACCATTGCAGATCTCGTCGCCCGGCATGCCTTCGACCGCGTCGCACGCCGCGGCGAGCGTATCGGCGGTGCAGCGCACGGTGCCTTCGCCCTGGCAGGCGCCGACCCCGACGGTGCACCGCCGGCCGACGTCGCCGAACGCCTCGTCGATGCGCCCGTCGCAGTCGTCGTCGGCCGCGTTGCACCGCTCGTCGGTCGGGGGCGGGGTCTCGGCCCCGCAGCGGGTGTCGATGCCGCTCGCGCTGCACACGACGACCCCGCTGGCGCCGCACGCGCCCAGGCCCGCCTCGCAGACGAAGCCCAGGTCGGGGAAGTCCTCGTCGACGAGGCCGTCGCAGTCGTCGTCGATGTCATTGCACCGCTCGTCCCGGGGGCTGCCCTCGACCGCGTCGCAGGCCGGCGCCCCGTCGTCGCCGCAGGCCAGCACCCCCTCGGCGGCGCAGGCCCCGACGCCCACGGTGCACGGGTCGCCCAGGCCGGCGAACCCCTCGTCCACCGCGCCGTCGCAGTCCTCGTCGAGCCCCGAGCACCGCTCCTCGCCCGGCGCGCCCGGCTCGCCGACGCACTCGACGGACTGCCCGTCGGCGGCGCAGACCGTCACCCCCACCTCGGCGCACATGCCCCGGCCCACCGCGCACGGCTGGCCCTCGTCGACCTCGCACGGCAGCGGCTGGCGCTCGGGGCAGTCGGGGTCGGCGTCGCACGGGTCGCGCTGGTCCGACAGACCGTCGCCGTCCATGTCCGAGAGGTCGCTCTCCAGGGCGTCGATGCGCCCGTCGTCGTCGGTGTCGGGGCCGTCGAACAGCCGGGTCCCCGGGCGCCAGCCCAGCTCCTCGCCGTCGTCGGCCCCGTCGCGGTCGGTGTCGGCCTCGGCCGGATCGGTGCCCGCGACGGCCTCGACCCCGTCGGGCACCCCGTCCCCGTCGCCGTCGGTGGGGTCGATCGGGCCGCAGAACCCGTCGACGCAGAGCTGCTCGACGGCGCACGCCTCGGCCCGGGCGCAGGGCTGGCGGGGGGTCTCCCCGTCGTCGCAGCCCGCCGCCAGCGCGGCCCACAGGGCGATGAGGGCCCACCGGCCGCTGCTGAACGCTCGATTCACGGTGCCTCCCCCCGGCGCTCCCGAATGGGGTCAGCCTATCACCCGTTCTCGGGCATGGTCGACGTCGGCCGCCCGCGGCCCGTCCGGGGTGGTTCCACCTATACTCGGCGGTGGCCCGAATGTGGGAACCGGAGTCATGCGCATCCCACCCCTGCTCTGTCCGCCCGCCGTCTTGACCCTGCTCGCGGCGCTCGGCTGCAGCGAGCCCGAACCGGCCGACGTCGTCGCGCTGCCGCCCACCGCGGCGGTGACCGTCGTCGGCGCGGACAGCGATCGGGAGATCGTCTTCGACCTGGCCAACCCCAACGGCTTCGCGGTGGCGGTCGACGCGCTCTTCGTGGGGGTCGACGTCGGCGAGCAGAGCCAGGCGCTGTGCGTGCCGCTGAGCAGCGGGGGCTGCGCCGGCGAGGCCCCCGACTGGCCCGACGGGGCGTCCCTCGTCGCGCCGCCCGACCCGCCGGACGCGCTGACCCTGCCCCCCCGGGAGACGACCGAGTGCTACCCGGCGATCGAGGGCTGCGTGGTCGACGGCGACGAGTGGTGCTGCGTCAACGGGGCCGGCTGCAAGCCGCTGCGGGACTGCATCGGGCGGGTCGTGCCCGACGGCAGCCGGTGCCTCGTCTGCCCGGTGCACGTCGAGGTGCGGCTGCCGCTGGCCCTCGACGAGGCGCCGGACGCGGTGCGGGGCGCGGCGCGCTTCTCGTCGGCCGACCTCGGGGCGTCATTGATCGTCGCCGAGTGAGCCCCGCTCGACCGGGTGGGGGATGACCAGCGGCCGGCCAGTGCACGGGTCGGGCACGATGGTCGCCTCGACGCCGAAGACCCGCCGCACGATGGCCGGGGTCAGCACCGCCTCGGGCGGGCCCTCGGCGACGACCCGCCCGTCGGCCAGCGCGACGAGGTGATCGCAGTTGCGGGTCGCCTGAAGCAGGTCGTGCAGCACCACCACCAGGGTCCGGCCCCCGCGCAGGGCCCGCAGCACCGCCAGCACCTCCATCTGGTGGCTGATGTCGAGGAAGGTCGTCGGCTCGTCGAGCAGCAGCACCCCGGTCTGCTGGCACAGCGCCAGCGCGATCCACGCCCGCTGCCGCTGCCCGCCGGAGAGCGCGTGCACCGGGCGCTCGGACAGCGCGCTCATCGCGGTGTGGCGCAGCGCGTCGTCGATGGCCGCCCGGTCGGCGGGGCCGAGCAGCCCGAAGCCCGTGCGGTGGGGGTGGCGCCCGAGCGCGACCAGCTCCCGCACCGACATGCCCGGCGGCGCCTGGGGGTCCTGGGGCAGCAGGCCCAGCCGGCGGGCGAGGGCCCTGGTCGGCACCCGGTGGATGTCCTGCCCGTCGAGCAGCACCGCGCCCCGCCTGGGCTCGAGCACCCGGGCCATCGCCCGCAGCAGCGTCGACTTGCCCGAGCCGTTGGCCCCGATGAGGCCGGTGGTGCGGCCGGCGGGCAGCTCGAGGTCGACGCCGTCGAGCACGATCCGCTCGCCGTAGCCCAGGGACAGGTCGGTGGTGGCCAGCGCCATGGTTCGGGCTCCTCTCAGCGGCGGTAGAGTCGGGCCAGGGCCACCAGCAGCCACGGGACGCCGATGACCGCCACGACCGCGCCGGTGGGCAGCACGGTGTGCGGGATGAGGCGCCAGGCGGCGACGTCGGCCAGGCAGGTGACGGTGGCCCCGACGGCGGCGGCGGCGGGCACGCCCAGGCGGTGGGACGCGCCGACCAGCCCCCGGGCGATGTGGGGGGCGAAGAGGCCCACGAAGCCCAGCGCGCCGGCCATCGCCACCGCCAGCCCGGCCAGCAGCGCGGCGAGCACGGTGGCGGCGATGCGGGTCCGGGCGCAGTCGACGCCCAGCCCGGTGGCCAGCGGGTCGCCCAGCGCCATCACGTCGAGCCGGTCGGCCAGGGCCAGCGCCAGCCCGCCGCCCACCGCGACCCCCGGGGCCAGGACCGCGACGCTCTCCCAGCCGCGGCCGACGAGCGTGCCCGCCTGCCAGGCGACGACCGCGCGGAAGAGGTCGGGGCGCAGGCCGAGCGCCAGCACCTGGCTGATCGCGCCGGTCGCCGCGCCCAGCCCCAGGCCCACCAGCAGCAGCCGGGCGGGGTGGGCCCCGGTGCCCCGGCCCCCGCCGGACAGCCCCAGGATGGCGGCCGCCGAGGCCAGCCCGCCGGCGAAGGCCACGATCGGCAGCAGCCACAGCGGCGCGGCCTTGGTGTGGGTGTAGGTCGCCATCAGCATCAGGACCGCCAGCCCGGCCCCGCCGCTGATGCCCAGCAGCCCCGGCGCGGCCAGCGGGTTGCGGGTGACCCCTTGCAGCAGCAGCCCGCTGATGGCCAGCCCCCCGCCGACCAGCGCCCCCAGCAGCGCCCGGGGCAGGCGCAGCTCGAGGATGGCGTGGCGCTGCATGGGCCCGCCGCCGCCGAGCAGCGTGTCGATCACCTCGGCCGGGGTCGACATGTGCCCGGTCAGGCACACCGCGAGCACCACCCCGATCACCGGGCAGATCAGCAGCGCGATCAGGCGGGGGATGGGGCGGCTCACGTCAGCTTCGCCATGTCGCGGCGGCCCACCAGCCACACCAGCAGCGGCGCGCCGACGAGCCCCAGGAAGACCCCCAGCGGGATCTCGCCGGGGGCCGAGGCGACCCGGCCGATGATGTCGGCGACCTGCACCGCCGCTGCCCCGACGAGCGCCGCGCCGGGCACCGTCCACCGCTGGTCGTGGCCGAAGAGCGCCCGGCTGGCGTGGGGGGCCATCAGCCCGACGAAGGCCACCGGCCCGGCGACGGCGGTGGCCAGCCCGGCCGACATCACCACCACCGCGATGCCCAGCAGCCGCACCCGGCGGATGGGCTGGCCCAGGCCGACGGCGGTCTCGTCGCCCAGCAGCAGGATGGTCAGCGCCGGAGTCAGGTGCACCGCCAGCGCGCCGGCCGGCAGGACCCCGGCGGCGAGGAAGCCCACCGCGCCCCAGTCGAGGGTGCCCAGGCCGCCGACCGTCCAGTAGAGCATGTCGTTCTGCATGTTGACCGCGATGACGATGGCCCCGGCGATGGCCCCGAAGAAGGCGGCGATGGCCGCCCCGCACAAGGTCAGGCCGAGGGGGGTCAGCGCGGCGCCCAGCGCGCGGGCGACGAGGGTGACGAGGCCGGCGGCGACGGCCGATCCGCCCAGGCTGCCCAGGGCCAGGGTCGGCAGGCCGGCGTAGGGGAAGGCGATCATGATGCCCAGCACGGCCAGCGCGCTGCCCCCGTTGAGGCCCATGATGCCCGGCCCGGCCAGCGGATTGCGGGTGATGACCTGCATGATGGCCCCCGCCCCGCCCAGCGCGCCGCCGACCAGCGCCGCGGCCAGCGCCCGGGGCATGCGTACGTGCTGCACGACCAGCCGGGTCTCGGGGTCGGCCCCGCCCCACAGCGCGTCGACGATCGCGCCCGGGGCCCGCTCGGTGGCCCCGACGAACAGGGCGAAGAGCGCCACCCCCAGCGCCACCAGGGCCAGGCCGAGCATCGAGAGCGGCGGCGCCGGGCGCCTCACTCGAGGCCACCGAGGATGCGGTCGAGGCGGTCGAGCACGACCTCCCGGCTGATGACGCCCCCCCGCATGAGCAGGTCGGGCACCGGGTAGACGCGCCCCGCGCGCACCGCGGGGAGCTGCTGCCACACCGGGTGGTCGAGCAGCCGCCGCATCTCGCTGGCGCTGATGGGCACCCGCTGCTCGTGCATCAGCAGGATGTGGTCGGCGTCGAGCCGGATGAGGCCCTCCAGCGACAGGCGCACGACGTCCCGATCCCAGGCGAGCTGCTGCACCAGGGTCGGGCGGCGCAGCGCGAGGTCGCCGTAGAGCAGCGGGCCCGAGTAGCCGTGGCCGTAGAGCCGGTACTCCCGGGCGAAGATGCGCAGCATGGCCACCGAGGCGTCGCCGATGCGGGCGTGGATGCGGTCGCGGCTCTCGGCGATGCGGGCGTCGAGGGCCGCCAGCCGCTCCCGCCCGGCCGCGGCCCGGCCGGCGAGGGTCGCCACGTCTTGGAAGCGCGCGCGCCAGAACCAGTGGCTCGGCTGGAGGACGACCGTCGGGGCGATGGCGGCGAGGTGGTCGTAGCGGGTCTGCCAGTACCACACGGCGATGATCAGATCGGGCGCGGTGGCGGCGAGCGCCTCGAGGTCGGGGCCGCCGGCGGTCACGTCGACGAGCGGCACCCCTTCGAGGCGGTCGGCGAGGTGCGGTTCGAAGCCCCGGGCCCCGCTGCCGGCCGCGGCGCAGGGGCGCACGCCGACGGCGAGCAGCTCGTCGTTCCAGCCCAGGCTGGCGATGCGCCGGGGGGCGGCGGGGATGACGCTGATCCCCTGGATGTGCTCGACCTCGAGCCGCCCGTCGGGCAGCGGGCGGGGCCGGATCGGGGTCTCGCCGGTGCCGGGGATGACCGTGTCGGGGGCCCGGCTGTGGTGGCGGGCGGCGCCCGGCTGGCCCTCGACGAACCGCACGATCGCGACGGCGGCGACCGCCAGGCCGCCGACGATCAGCAGCGCGCGCAGCTCGCGGCTCCAGCGTCGGATCATGGCGATCGGGTCGGCATCGAGTCCCCCTCGGGGGTCTGCTGTGGCAGAGCAGGCGCCGCCCGTCGATAGGTGACTTCGCCCACCCGCAGATGGCATCGGATGGCTGCGCCGCGCGGGGCAAACCGTTCATCTTTCTCTGCCCGGTGCGCGGTCGACAAGGCATCGGCGATGGGTGTTCTCCCCGGGGGTGGACCTGCCCACGGGGTGTCCCGAAGTACGTGGGGCTCAAGGTGGAACTGCCTATTGGCCGCCTCGACGACACGCTCTGATACTGCCCGCGGAGCATGCTGAGGACCGGAGTCCGGGCGGTTCGCGCGCCCGTCGACTCATCCAGAGTGATTCACGAGGGGGGACCATGTCTTCGACGAGACCGGTGTGTCATATGATGGCATCGCGCGCGGCGGCGCTGGCCGCGGCGCTGGCGCTGGCCGCGCCGGCCGGAGCCCAGGAGGCGCCGGCCACACCCGATGAGCCGGCCGCCGAGGCGCCGGCCGTCGAGAAGGGCGAGGCGCAGACCCTCGTCGTCGAGGCCGATCCGCTCGCCGAGAGCTACGTCGAGCCGAACCCCAGCACGCTGACCAAGGGCCAGCCGCTGCCGCTGACCGAGTCCGAGCGGCGGGTCGACGTGGTGCCCAAGGCGCTGATGCGCGACCTCGGCGCGACGACCATCGACGAGCTCTACCGGGCGGTGCCCAACCTCGTGCTCACCGAGGAGGGCAGCTTCAACCTGCGCGGCTTCGGCTCGGGGCGGGGGGCGATGACCATCGACGGCATCCACAACTCGCCGTTCCGGGTGATGTCGCCCTACCTGCTCAACGTCGAGCGGGTCGAGGTGCTCAAGGGGCCGGCGGGGGTCATCCACGGCACGGGGCACGCCGGGGGCGACATCAACCTGGTGCTCGAGAAGCCGCTGAGCCACGACCGCTATGAGTTCGCGGCCTACTTCAGCAGCCTCGGCCAGCGCCGGGTCGAGGTGGACGGCACCGGGCCGCTGGTGGGTGAAGACACCCTGATGTATCGCTTCAACGTGGCCCTCGAAGACAGCGAGACCTTCCGGGCCAACGGGCAGATCGACAACGCCTTCTTGAGCCTGGCGCTGACCTGGAACCCCCACGAGCGGGTCGAGCTGACCTTCCAGGGCTTCGCGCTGGAGGACATCCGCACCGGCGGCCGGGGCTATGGCTATCCCATCCTCGACGACGACCCGTACTTCCTGCCCCGGGAGACGAGCATCAACGAGCCGACCGACCAGCGGCGCAACCGCATCGCCTGGGGCACCCTGACCACCACCGTCGAGCTGGCCGAGGACTGGGGCGTCGAGCTGGCGCTGTTCGCCAACGACTTCCGCTACTCGAATCGGTATCACGAGGGGCGGCGCAGCACCGAGAACGTCGAGTCGCGGTTCATCGACCGCCAGTGGCGTGATCAGAGCGCCGACAGCATGATGCTGGGCTACGATCTGCGCATCCGGGGCGAGCTGGAGGCGGGGCCGACGAAGCACCGGCTGCTGCTCGGCCACGACGTGCGCGACTTCACCAACCCGATGTTCCCCGCCATCCGGGCCCGCATCGCCAACCCGGCCTCGGCCGATCGGCCGAACGGGGCCGCGCCGCTCGACCTGCTCGCCCCGGACTACGGCGCCGCCGCGGAGGAGACCTACACCCTCACCGGCGACAACGAGACCACCGCCGACCGGCTCAACCTGGGGGTCTACGCCACCTACCGCCTGACCATCATCGACGACATCCACCTGATGGGCGGCTTCCGCTGGGACAGCTACGAAGAGACCACCCACGGGGAGAACTACCTCACCGGCGAGACCAGCGACACCCAGGACGACAGCACGGCCATCGCCGGGCAGGGCGGGCTGGTCTACGAGGTCTTCGACGACGCGCTGTCGGTCTACGCCACCCTGTCGACCGGCTTCCGGGAGCAGTCGTGGTTCCAGCAGGGCAACCCCAACGGGCCGTTCGATCCGTTCCGCTTCACCCAGTACGAGGTGGGGGTGCAGGGCAAGGCCCTCGACGGGCGGCTGCTGGCGACAGCGACGGTCTTCCGCATCGACCGGGAGAACGAGCTGGTGCCCGACCCCGATCCGACCGCCGAGCCCGGGGCCCGGGTCTCGCAGGGGGTGACCCGCTCGGAGGGCGTCGAGCTGACCCTCGGCGGGCGGCCGGTGGACGGGTGGGACATCACCGGCCAGTTCGGCCTGCTCGACGCCCGGGTGCTCGAGAGCACCGGCGACAACAAAGACGACCCCATCGCCCAGGTGCCCGAGATGACCGCCGGGCTGTGGGTCGCCCACGACCTGGGCCGGCTGCCGCTGCGCCTCTTCGGCGGCTTCACCTACGTCGGCGAGCGGCCGACCCACAGCGACGACAGCAACCCGCTGGCGACGACCATGCCGGCCTACACCGTCCTGGACGTGGGCGGCCGGTTCGACGTCGGCGGCTGGAGCGCGCAGCTCAACTTCTTCAACGTGCTCGACGAGCACTACTTCGTGCACTACCGCCCGCCGGCCCACTCGCTGACCCCCGGCTCGCCTCGCGGCGTGCGGCTGGTGCTCTCGGCGACGTTCTGATGGGCCGGGGCCTCGCGCTGGGGCTCGGGCTGGGGCTGGGGCTGCTGTCGCCGCCGGCCGGGGCCGAGGTGCGGCCGGCGCTCGACGCGCTCGCCGGGGCCGATCGGGCGCGGGCGGCGCTGGCCCGGGAGCAGGCCGAGTGGGCCCTGGCCCGCGATCGACAGGCGGCGCTGGCCGACGCGTTGAACGCCGAGGCCCGCCGGCTGGAGGCCGAGATCCACCGGCTGCGGGCGCAGGCGGCCGAGCTGAGTGAAGACGACGCCGCCGCGGCCCTCGCCGCGCGGGTGGCGTCGAGGCAGGCCGAGGCCGAGGCGGTGGCGCGGTCGATCCGGGCCGGCCTCGCCCCGCTGGCGCCGCGGTGGTCTCCCCCCACCGCGGCGCCGGGCCTCGCCGGCGCGCTGGGGCTCCTGCGGGCGGCGGAGCAGGCGGCGGCGGCGGTCGAGGTCGGCGTCGCCACCGGCGAGCTGGACGGGCAGAGCGTCGCGGTCCAGACCCTGCGCCTGGGGCTGGCGGCGATGTGGTGGCGGGCGCTCGACGGATCGGCCGCGGGGCGGGTCGAGGTGGTCGACGGCCGCCGGATCCTGCGCCGGGGCGACCCGGCGACGCTGCGGGCGGTGACCGAGGCGCTGGCCGTCGCCGGGGGCCAGATCCCGCCCCGCCTGATCGACCTGCCGGTGGCCGTGACCGCCCCGTGAGCCCGACCCTCCTCCTCCTGCCCCTCGCGCTGCTGGCCCCGCCGGACGGCGTCGCCCTGCGCGCGGCGGCGCTCGACGCCCGGGCGGCCGCCGAGGCCGAGCTGGCCGACTTCCGCGCCCGCCGGGTCGACGATCACGCCGCGCTGGTGCGCCGGGTGCACGCGGCCCAGGGGCGCCTGAGCCGGGCCCGGGCGGCGCGGGCCGAGGCGCAGGCCGCGCTGGAGGACGCCCGGGTCACGGCGACCCGGCGGGTGGACGCCGCCGGCGAGCAGCAGGCCGCGCTGGACGCGCTGGAGGCCCGGCTGGCCGAGGCCGACGGGGTCTCCGAGCGGCTGGCCCGGCTGGCCCGGCGGGCGGCGGTCTTCGTCGAGCCGGGCGCGCTGCACGACCGTCGGGGGCGGCCGGCCACCGCCCCGATCGTGCACCTGGGGCCGCTGCGGTGGGCGGTGGGCGACCACCCGGCGACGGTGGGCCTGCTCGACGGCGCCCCGCTGCGCATCGGCGGGCCGCCGATCGACCCCCCGGCGGCGGCGACGCTGCGCCGGGTCGCGGCGGGCGAGGCGGCGGGGGTGGTGGCTTTGCCGATCGACCTCTCGGGCGAGATGGCGGGGGCCGAGGCCGGCGCGCCGTGGACCGTGTGGCGCTGGCTGCGGGCCGGCGGGCCGTTCGTATGGCCCATCCTGGCCCTGGCGCTGGCCGCGCTGCTGGTGGTGCTCGACCGGATCCGGGTGACGGCGCGCGACCGGGCCCCGCCGGGGCTGGCCGACGCGGTCTTCGCCGATCTGGCCCGCGGCGACCGGGCGGCGGCTCGGGAGCGGGTGGCCGGCGCCCGGTCGTCCCTGGGCCGGCTGCTGGCGGTCGGGGTCGACGACCGCTCCCCCGGGGCGATCGAGGCGGCCTTGGCGGTCGAAGATCTGCGCCTCGACCGGGGTCTGCGGCTGCTGGCGGTCTTCGCCGCGGTGGCCCCGCTGCTGGGGCTGCTGGGCACGGTGAGCGGCATGATCGGGACCTTCGACGTGATCGCGGTGCACGGCACTGGCGAGCCCCGGCTGCTCTCGGGCGGCATCGCCCAGGCGCTGACGACGACCCAGCTCGGGCTGATGGTGGCGGTGCCCGCGCTGCTGGCCCACGCGGTGGCGGTGCGCGGCGCCGAGCGGCGCCGGGCCGACCTCGAGGCGGCGGCGTCCCGGCTGGTCGACCCCGACGGGGAGGGCCCATGAGCCCGTCGGCCGAGGGCTGGGCGGCGCTGGCCGAGCTGGGGCGCCGGGGCGGGCCGGTGCTGTGGGTCATCACCGGGGTGGCGCTGGTGGTCTATGGGCAGCTCGCGTACGGGCTGGTCGAGCTGACCGGGGCCGCGGGCCGGGACGCGGCCGCCCGCTGTCAGCGGCGCCTGATCTCGATCCGGGCGGGCATCGCCGCCGCGCCGCTGCTGGGGCTGCTGGGCACCGTCGGCGGGCTGGTGACGAGCTTCGAGGGGCTGATGGCCGACGGCCGGCCGACGGCGCTGGCCGACGGCATCGGGCAGGCGATGCTGACGACCGAGTACGGCCTGCTGGTCGCCGCGCCGGCGCTGGTGCTCTGCGGCCTGCTCGAGCGACGGGTCCGCCGGGTGGCGGTGTCCGGCGCGGCGCCGGGGGCCACGCCATGAGGCGCTTCCGCCGCGCCGGCGCCGGCCCGCCGGGGGCCGCGGTCGACCTGTCGGCGATGATCGACATGGTCTTCCTGCTGCTGATCTTCTTCCTGGTGACGACCCGCTTCACCCGCGACGCGGGGGTCGAGGTCGAGCGGCCGGAGAGCGCGCGGGCGGTGTCGGTGGCGGCCCGGGTGGTGCCGGTGGGCATCACCGCGGCCGGCACGATCCACATCGGCGGGCGGGCGGTCGACCCGGCGGACGTCGCCGGGCTGGGCGGGCTCATCGCCGAGGCGCTGCGGGCGGGGGACGCGACCGACGTGCTCATCCACGCCGACCGCCGGGCGCCGGTGGGGCTGGCCCTGACGGTGCGCGACCGGGCGCTGGACGCCGGCGCGGCCCGGGTCGACATCGCGGCGGTGCGCCGATGAGGCAGCGCAGCGGGCGGCTCCTCATCGCGGTCACGACGACGGTGGCGGTCAACCTGGGGCTCTTGCTGGCGCTGGTCGAGCTGAGCGCGTCGCAGCCCCCCCCGCCGCCGACCGTCGCGACGCCGCTGGGCGCCCCGCCGCCGCCGCCGCCGCCGCCGCCGACCCGCCCCGCGCCGCCGCCGCAGGCCCCGGTCGCGGCGGCGGGGGCCTCGACGCCGGCCCCGTCGCTGCCGCCGCTGGCCCTGGCTCCGCTGGCGAACCGCGCGGTGGCGCTGCCCCCGCCGACGATCACCGCCGCGCCGGGCGATCTGCCGGCGCTGACCCTGCCCGGGGTGCCCACGGGCGCGATCGGCGGCGGGGGCGCCCCGCCCGATGAGGGGCCGACCCTCATCTTCGCCCCCGACCTGGAGGACCACTATCCGCCGCAGGCCCGGACCCGCAAGGTGGAGGGCCGGACCCGGCTGCGGCTGGCCCTGGACGCGGCGGGCACGGTGACGGCGATCGACATCCTGGGCGGCGAGCCGGTGGGCGTGTTCGAGGACGCGGCCCGGGCCGCGGCCCGGCGGCTGCGCTACCGCCCGGCGCGGCGGGACGGGCGGGCCGTGCCGAGCACCATCGAGCTGGTGCTGCAATGGAGCCTCAGATGACCGGGGCGCTGTTCCTGTGGGGCTGGTTGCTCGCCGCGCCGCCCGGGCCCCCGCCGCCGGGCGTGGGCCCGCTGCTGGCCACGGTCGAGCAGGCGATCGCGGCGGGCGACGGCCCGGCGGCGCTGGCCGCGGTCGAGGGCTGGGACGGGCCGGCCCACCCGCTGGTGGCGCTGGCCCGGGGGCACGCGCTGTCGCTGGCCGGGCGCCACCCGGACGCCATCGCGGCCTATCGCGCGGCGCTGGCCGGCCAGCCCGATCTGCGCGAGGCGGGGCTGGGGCTCATCGGGGCGCTGGCCCGGGCCGAGGACTGGGCCGGCCTGTGCGCCGAGCTGCCCCGCTGGATGCACCTGGCCGACGCCGAGCAGCGCACGGTCCGGCTGTGGCTGGCGGCGGCGCTGGGCGCGGGCGACATGCTGCTCGCCGAGGAGGTCGCCCGCCGGGGGCTGGTGCGCTGGCCGGGGGACGAGCAGCTCCGGCGGGGGCTGGCCCATGCGCTGCTGGCGACCGATCGGCCCCGGGCGGCGGCGGCGGCGCTGCGCCGGCTGCTGGACGCCCACCCCGACGACGCCGGGCTGTGGCAGCGGCTGGCGACGGCCGATCCGACCCTGGCCCGCCCGGCGCTCGAGGCGGCGGTGCTCGTCGCGCCCGACGACCGCGAGGCCCGGGCCCGGCTGGTGACGGCTCAGCTCGCCGCCGGTCAGACCGCCGCCGCGCTGCGCTACGCCGCCCCGCTGGCGAGCGGCCCCGATCGGGTGCTGGCGGTCCGGGCGGCGGTGGCGGCGGGCGACGTCGATCAGGCGGCGGCGTGGCTCGAAGGGGTCGCGGACCGCACGCCCGAGGTGCGCCGGTTGAGGGCCCGGGTGGCGCTGGCCCGGGGCGATCGGGCGACGGCCCGCCGCGAGCTGAGCGCGCTGCTGGCCATCGGGCAGACCGACGTGCGCATCCGGCTGGCGGCCCTCGAGCGGGCCGCGGGCGCCCTCGATCGGGCCGAGGCGCTGCTGCGGCAGGCGGTGGCGGCGGCCGATCCGGGCCCGGCGGCGCTGCACCTGGCCCATCTCCTGATCCAGCGCGGCCAGCGGGGGCCGGCCCGGCGGGTGCTGCGGGCCCAGGTGGCCCGGGCCCCGGGCGACGACGCGGCCCGGGCGCTGCTCGACGCGCTGGAGGGGAGCTGAGCGTCAGCCGGGCGGCAGGTCGGGCCCGACCCCGGGGGGCAGCGCGGTGGGGAAGACGCCCAGCGGGTCATCGGGCCAGGTCTCGGCGCGCACCGGCCAGGTCACCTGCCCCCGCTCGTGGAACCGGTTGTGCACCGGGTCCTTGCGGTTGCGCATCGCCTTGATGAAGTAGCGCCAGCCGGGCCGGGCCGAGGGGCGGCAGTCGTGGAAGTCGCCGTGCTCCATCAGCACGACCTCCTGCGGCCGGGCGTGCACCTCGGTCACCCCGCCCGCGTCGAGCAGGTCGGCGATGATCCGCTGCTGGTGCGGCCGCACCTCGCCCCGCGGGATCCCGAACGGGATGTCGGGGATGGCCACCTCGCCCACCAGGAACCCGGTCATCGCGGTCGGGCCCACCGAGCAGGCGATGTTCTGGATGCGCACCCCGGGGTTCGCCAGATCGGGGCAGCCGTCGGGCCGCTTGCGGATGCGGCTGGTGCCGTCGAAGTGCCAGCCGGCGAGGCATGACGACCAGCCGGGGCTCAGCTCGTTGATCCGGCCGACCACCACCGCGTCGGGGTGGTCCAGCCAGTCCCGGGGCAGCGCGGCGACGAACGCCCGGGCGATGGGCCCGCCGTGCTCGGCCAGCCAGCGGGGGTGACACAGGTCGGGCACCGGCTCCCGCCCGATCTGGGCCGCGGTGAACGCCGGGAGCCGGCCGATGACCCGGAACCCGCTGTGGAAGACGAGGCTGCGGTCGTCGGCCCACGGCGGCATCTCGACGCCCCGGGGCGTGATCCGGTTGCCCCGGTTGAAACACCGCGCGCTGCGTCGGCGGCGGTCGAAGCGGGGCCCGCCCCGGCGGGCGATGGCCATCAACGCCTCGGTGGGCGCGGCGCCCGGCTCGGCGTCGGGCATCGGCCGCCCGCGCACCGGGGTGTCGCCGGCGAGGAAGAGCGGCGGCCCGCCGGGCGGGTGATACGGCACCCCGTCGAGGATCGGGCGGGGCGCGTCGATCAGCAGCGCCACCTCGTCGTCGCCGCCGGCGGGGCCCATCAGCGGGCGCTTCACCGGCGGCGCGGCGCAGGCCCCCGCCCCCAGCCGCACGATCTGGAGGTCGATGGCGAAGTCCCCGCCCCACCGGGCCCGGCAGGCGTCGGCCAGCGCCTTCGCCCGGGGGCCGCCGCGGGCGGCGATGGTCTCCGGTCCGGCGGCGTACCACATGGGCTCGGCGGTCGCCGGCAGCGGCGGTGTGTCGTGCATGGGCCCAGTGTCGGATTGCCCCGAACGGGCGACCATGGGCGGAACTACCGCCGGACGTGTGGCCCGCCCGGCGGGGGGTCAGCTCGGCGGCGGCACGCCCCGGGGGCCGGCGGTGCGGCGGCTGCTCTTGCGCAGCGCCTCGATCAGCGAGCGGATGTGCAGCGGCTTGCTGAGGTAGTCGTCCATGCCCGCCGCCAGGTACTCCTCGCGGTCGCCCTGAAGCGCGTTGGCGGTCAGCGCGATGATGCGCGGCTGCACCCCGTCCCGCTCGCGGATGACCCGGGTCGCCTCGAGCCCGTCCATCTCGGGCATCTGCACGTCCATCAGGATGACGTCGTACGGCGAGTCGGCCACCGACTTGACCGCCTCGGCGCCGTTGCTCACCACGTCGGGGCGGTAGCCCAGCCGGTCGAGCATCATCACCACCAGCCGCTGGTTGATGGGGTTGTCCTCGGCGATGAGGATGCGCAGCGGGTGGCGGGTGCCCATGTCGGCGTCGAACTCCGAGGCCGCCCGGCGCACCGCCGACGAGCTGGTGACGTGCCGCCCCGAGCGGCCGGTGGTCTCGACGAGGCAGTCGAACAGCCGCTCGGCTTTGATCGGCTTGGCCAGGGTCGCCTGATAGCGCCGCAGCCGGGGGTCGCCCCGGCCGGTGTAGAGCATCGACGAGAGCAGCACCAGCGGCGCCGAGACGGGGCCCTTGCGGTGCAGCAGCTCGGCCAGCGCCAGCCCGTTGAGGCCGGGCAGGTGCAGGTCGACGAGCACCGCGTCGAAGCGCTGGTCGTCGGAGAGCCGGGTCAGCGCCGCCTTGCCGTCGTCGATCGTCTCGATCGCCATGCCCCAGCCCTGGCACAGCGCCTCGATCTGGGCCCGGCTGGCGGCGTTGTCGTCGACGAGCAGCACCCGCCGGCCGCGCAGCGCGGGGTGGCTGCCCCGGTCGTGGATCGGGGGGTCGTAGCGGGCCGGCTCGAGCCGGGCGGTGAAGTGGAAGGTCGACCCCTGCTGCATCTCGCTCTCGACCCAGATGCGGCCGCCCATCATCGAGGTCAGCCGCTTGCAGATCGCCAGCCCCAGCCCGGTGCCGCCGTAGCGCCGGGTGGTCGAGGCGTCGACCTGGCTGAACGACTTGAAGAGGCGGTCCATGCGCTCGGCGGGGATGCCGACCCCGGTGTCGCGCACCGAGAAGCGCAGCAGCAGGCCGCCGTCGGGGTCCTGCTCGTCGACGCTCACCCGGACCTCGACCTCGCCGTCCTCGGTGAACTTGACCCCGTTGCTGAGCAGGTTGACCAGCACCTGGCGCACCCGGGTGACATCGCCCAGCGCGGCCCCGGGCACGTCCTCGTCGAGGTGGTAGACGAGGTCGATGCGCCGCTCGGCGGCCCGGTTGGCGACCACGTCGAGCGCGTCTTCGACGCACTTGCGCATGTCGAACGGCTGGTGCTCGAGCGACAGCTCGCCGGCCTCGATCTTCGAGAAGTCGAGGATGTCGTTGATGATGGTCAGAAGCGCGTCGCCGCTGGAGCGGATGACCTCCACGAACTCCCGCTGCTGGTTGTCGAGCGCGGTGTCGAGCAACAGCCCGGTCATGCCGATGACCCCGTTCATCGGGGTCCGGATCTCGTGGCTCATGTTGGCCAGGAAGACGCTCTTGGCCCGGGTGGCCATCTCGGCGGCGTCCCGAGTGCGGCGCAGCTCTTCGAGGGCCCGCTCGTGCGCGCTGCGGTCGCGCACCAGCCCCAGCACCAGCGCGGTGTCGTCCAGGTCGAAGCGGGTGGCGGTCACCTCGGCGGGGAACCGGGAGCCGTCGGGCCGGGCCAGCTCGGTCTCGAAGCGCACCATGCCCGCCTCGAACGCCTCGGCGACGTGCTCTTCGATCGCCACGGCGACCGCGTCGTCGGGGGCCAGCCGGGCCAGCTCCATCGACAGCAGCGCCTCGGCCGGGTGGCCGAGCAGCGCGCCGGCCCGGGGGTTGGCGTCGAGGATGCGCCCGGCGCGGTCGTAGACCAGCAGCCCCTCGCCCAGCCGCTCGAAGAGCACCCGGTAGCGGTCCTCGCTCTGCTGGAGGGCCTGCTCGGTGTGCCGCCGCCGGTCGCGGGCCTCGATGAGCGAGGCGATGGTGCCGGCGTGCAGCGCGTAGAGCGCGCCCAGGGTCGACAGCAGGCCCCGCTCGACGGCGGCCTGCTCGCCCACCGCGAAGACCAGCGCCCCCCGGGGCGCGCCCCGGGCGTGCAGCGGCAGCACCAGCAGCGCGGCCGGCCCGGCCTCGGTCAGCCAGCGGCGGGTCTCGTCGTCGGTCGCGGGGTAGGGGGGGTCGAGCCACGCCGGGGCTCCGGCCTCGATCCGGCCCTCGACCTCGGCGTCGGCCACCGGCGCGTCCACCGCCCGGAAGCTGCCCCGGGCGAAGCGGCCGACGACGCGCAGGGCGCCGCCCTCGCCCCACAGGACGACCATGCGCCGGGCGGGCACGACCCACCGGGCGTTGGCGCAGACGCTGGGCCACAAGTCGGCGAAGCGGGCCTTCGACGAGAAGTCGAGGACGGCCTCGTGCAGGCTGCTGAGCGCCAGCGCGCTGACGACGGGCGGCTCGCCCGGGGGGAGGTCTATCGCCATCGATCCTCGACGAGGCGCGGTCGGGGGCTCCATCCGCCGCACGAGTCGGTACAAATCCTGACCCATGTCGACGGTGGTTGCAATTCCGTCGCGGCGAACGCCCCCCCACCCCGGATGCCGAGCTTGCGCGCCGTCGACAAACGCGGTTTGCTGGCCCGTCGGTGGTCGGGGGACCGCCGCGAGACGATTGCGCCGCCGGCCCGGACCGGCGGCCGGAAAGCGGGAGGGGTTCGATGCGTTGGACGACGCTGTGCGCGCTGCTGGCGATCGCCGCGGTGGGCTGCGGTCAGAAGGACGGGGGCGAGAAGACCGGCGAGGCCACCGGCGCCGAGAAGGCCGCCGAGAAGGCGCCCGACACCCCGGCGCTGAAGGCGGGCAAGGGGGTCGACACCACGGCGAAGCTCATCCGCATCGGCGCGCTCAACGACGAGAGCGGCCCCGGCGCGGCCATCGGCAAGTCGTTCGTGGTGGGCAAGAAGATCCTCGCCGCCCAGATCAACGCCGGGGGCACGGCGCTGCTGCCCGAGGGCTGGAAGGTCGAGCTGATCGACAAGGACCACGGCTACGACCCCAGCAAGGCCCAGCAGCACTTCAGCGCGATCAAGGACGACGTCCTCTTCATCGCCACCAGCTTCGGCACCCCCAACACCCTGCCCCTGCGGCCCTTCCTCGAGAAGGAGAGCATCGTCGCCTTCCCCGCCTCGCTGTCGTCGCAGATGGCCGAGTTCGAGTTCACCCCGCCCATCGGCGCGCCCTACACCTACGAGGCGATGCGGGCGGTGGACTGGGCGGTCGAGCGCGCCGGCGGGGCCGACGGGGTCAAGTTCGGCATCGTCTACGACCAGACCGACTACGGGAAGGACGGCCTCGACGGGCTGAAGAAGGCCGCCGGGCAGCACGGGGTCGAGATCGTCGCCGAGCGGCCGATCAAGCCCGGGCAGAAGGACTTCACCGCCGACATCTCGGCCCTGTCGAGCGCCGGGGCGACCCATGTGCTGCTGACGGTGCTGCCCTCGTCCACCGGCCCGCTGCTGGGCACCGCCGCGGCGATGAAGTTCGCCCCGACCTGGATCGGCAACACCCCGGCCTGGATCGACGCCTTCTTCGCCCACCCCAAGCTGCCGGCGCCGGTCTTCGCCAACTTCTACTGGGCCGGCGGGCTGCCCTACTGGGGGGAGAAGGTGCCCGGCATGGACGCCTTCCTCGCCGCCTACAAGGCCCACGGCAAGGACCTCGGCCGGCCCGACTTCTACATCCTGCTGTCCTACGCCCAGGGGCTGGTGGCCCTCGAGGCGGCCCGGCGGGCGATCGAGGCCGGGGACATCACCCGCGCGGGCTACGTGAAGGCGCTGCGGGGCATCGAGAAGTTCGACGCCGGGGGGCTCATCCAGCCGGTGAACCTGAAGAACATGCCCTACGTGACCGGCACGCAGGTCCGCATCCTCAAGCCCGACTTCGAGGCGAAGACGTGGACCGTCGCCGGGGGCTACGCCGAGCCGAAGGGCATCGGCGCCGCCGACGAGCCCGCCGCGCCGGCCGCGCCCGAGAGCGAGTAAGCCCGCCGCATGCTGGAGCTGGCCAACCTCGAGGTCGTCTATCACGGGGTCGTGCGGGTGCTCACCGGGGTCAGCCTGACGGTCGGCCCCGGCGAGATCGTGGCGCTGCTCGGCCCCAACGGCGCCGGCAAGACCACCACCCTGCGCGCGATCACCGGCCTGCTCGATCTGCACGAGGGGCGCATCACCAAAGGCGAGGTGCGCTTCGGGGGCGAGGCCATCGGCGGCCTGTCGCCGCCGACCATCGTCGGCCGGGGCATCTCCCAGGTGATGGAGGGCCGGCGCATCCTCGGCGAGCTGACCGTCGAGGAGAACCTGCGGGCCGGGGCCCACCGCGCCGATCGGGCGCAGATCAAGCGCGACCTCGAGAAGTGGTTCACCCGGTTCCCGGTGCTCGGCGAGCGGCGCCACCGGGCGGCGGGCTACCTCTCGGGCGGCGAGCAGCAGATGCTGGCCATCGCCCGGGCGCTGATGAGCCACCCGAAGCTGCTGCTGCTCGACGAGCCCTCGCTGGGGCTGGCCCCCAAGATCGTGGCCGACGTCGGCGCGCTGGTGCGCACCATCAACGCCGACGGCACCGGGGTGCTGCTCGTCGAGCAGAACGCGGCGATGGCGCTGTCGCTGTGCCACCGGGGGTATGTGATGGAGGGCGGCCAGATCGTGCTCGACGGCACCGCCGAGGCGCTGCGGGCCGACGACGACGTGCGCGAGTTCTACCTCGGGCTGGGCGGCGGGGCCGACGCCCGCTCGTACCGCGACGTGAAGCACTACCGCCGGCGCAAGCGGTGGCTGTCGTGACCCCGATGCTGACCGTCACCGACCTGGAGCTGTCGTTCGCCGGGGTCAAGGCGCTCGACAAGGTCTCGCTGATGGTGCCCGGAGGCAGCCTCTATGCCGTCATCGGGCCCAACGGCGCGGGCAAGACCTCGCTGTTCAACTGCATCAGCGGGGCCTACCGCCCGCAGGCGGGGCGCATCCAGTTCTCGGGGCGCGACCTCGTCGGCCGCCGCCCGCACCACATCGCGGCGCTGGGGGTGGCCCGCATGTTCCAGCACCCGGCGCTCTTCCAGCAGCTCACCGTGCAGGAGAACCTGCTGCTCGGCCGGCATCACCGCTACCGCACCGGCTGGTGGCAGGACGCGCTGTGGACCCGCGGGGCCCGCGCCGAAGAGGTGGCCCACCGCGAGAAGGTCGAAGAGATCATCGACTTCCTCGACCTCGAGCGGGTGCGCAAGACGCCGGTCATGATCCTGCCCTACGGCATCCTCAAGCGGGTCGAGCTGGGCCGGGCCCTGTGCGCCGAGCCCCGGCTCTTGCTGCTCGACGAGCCGGCCGCCGGGCTCAACCAGGAGGAGACCGAGGCCCTCGCCCGCTACATGCTCGACGTCAAGGAGCAGATGGGCATCACCCAGGTGCTCATCGAGCACGAGCTGCGGTTCGTGCTCGAGCTCGCCGACCGGGTGGCGGTGCTCGACTTCGGCCGCAAGATCGCCGACGGCCTGCCCCGGACCGTCGCCCGCGACCCGTCGGTGGCCGAGGCCTACCTGGGGGGCGCGGCATGACGGCGCTCACCCTGCCCGGGGCCCTGGCCGGGCACGCCCGGGCGACCCCCGACCGCACCGCGCTGCGGGTCAAGCGCATGGGCATCTGGCAGCCCTACACCTGGGCCGACTACCGGGACGAGGCCGCCGCCTGCGCCCTGGCCCTCGACGCGCTGGGCGTCGGCCCCGGGGACCACGTCGCCATCCTCAGCGACAACCGCCCGGAGTGGCTCTTCGCCGACCTCGGCACCCAGACCGTCGGGGCCCGGGCGGTGGGCATCTACCAGACCAACCCCGCCGAGGACGTGGCCTACATCCTGGCCCACGCCGGCTGCCGGGTGCTCTTCTGCGAAGATCAGGAGCAGGTCGACAAGGCGGTCGAGTGCCGGGCCGAGACCCCCACGGTCGAGAAGGTGATCGTCTTCGACCCCCGGGGCACCCGGGGCTACGACGACGACCGGCTCGTGACCTGGGACGCGTGGCGCGCCGGCGGCTTCGAGCTGCTGGCGCAGAGGCCCGCGGCGTTCGACGGGTTCGTGGAGCGGCTGGACCCGGACGCGGCGTCGATGGTGGTCTACACCTCGGGCACCACCGGCCAGCCCAAGGGCGCGCTCATCTCGCCCCGCAACGCGATGCAGATCGCGCCGGCGGTCTGCGAGATGCTGGGGGTCACCGCCGACGACCAGCTCCTCAGCTACCTGCCGCTGTGCCACGTCGCGGAGAAGATCTTCACCTTCTTCACCCCGCTGACCGCCGGGGCGGTGGTGCACTTCGGCGAGAGCATCGAGACGGTGCGCCAGGATCTGTGCGAGGTGTCGCCGACGGTGTTCCTGGGGGTGCCCCGCATCTGGGAGAAGATGCACGCCTCGGTCACGCTCAAGATGAAGGACAGCTCGCCCCTCAAGCGGCGGCTCTTCGACTGGGCCAGCCGGGTGGGGCGCGAGATCGCCGATCGGCGGCGGGCGGGCGCGCAGCGGCCGGGGGACGGGGTGACCTGGGCGCTGGCTGATTTTCTGGTGTTCCGCCCGCTGCAAGAGCGCCTCGGCATGCGCCGGTGCCGCATCCCGGTGACCGGGGCGGCGCCCATCTCGCCCGAGCTCATCCAGTGGTTCCACGGGATCGGCATCCCGGTGCTCGAAGGCTACGGGCAGACCGAGTGCGCCGGGGTGAGCCACATCAACCCCCCGGGCGCCGAGCGCATCGGCACGGTGGGCCGGTCGCTGCCCGGGCTCGAGTGCCGCATCGCCGAGGACGGCGAGATCTGCGTGCGGGGCCCGGCGGTGTTCGTGGGCTACCTGCACAATGCCGAGGCGACGGCGGGCACGGTGATCGACGGCTGGCTGCACACCGGCGACATCGGCGAGGAGGACGGCGACGGCTACCTGCGCATCACCGGGCGCAAGAAGGAGATCATCATCACCGCGGGCGGCAAGAACCTCTCGCCGGAGAAGATCGAGAACGCGCTCAAGATGAGCCCCTACATCAAGGAGGCGGTGGCCATCGGCGACCGGCGCAAGTTCGTCTCGGCGCTGATCCAGATCGAGCCCCAGGCGGTGGGCGACTGGGCGACGCGGCAGGAGATCCCGTACACGTCGTTCGGTGATCTGTCGGGGCGGCCCGAGGTCCGGGAGCTGGTGGCGAAGGCGGTGCGCGAGGCCAACGACCGGCTGGCCCGGGTCGAGCAGGTGCGGGCGTTCCGGCTGTTCGACAAGGAGCTGCACCAGGACGACGGGGAGCTGACGGCGACCCAGAAGGTGCGCCGACGGGCGATCGCCGAGAAGTATGAGGCGATGATCGAGGGGATCTACTCGAAGGGAGCCGCCGGGGCCGGGGCCGGGGCCGGGGCCGGGGCTGGGGCTGGGGCTGGGACCGGCGGGGAGACGGCAGGATGACCGCGTGGGGCAACGCAGCGGCGGTCCGTCCGGTCAGGGGGCCGAGCGGGGAAGATGGGGTGACCGCTTGGGGCAACGCGGCGGCGGTCCGTCCGGCGGGGCGCCCCACCGCCCTGCTTCCGCATCTGGGGTGGCGGCCTGCGACCTCCCATGGCTTGGGTGAGACCCGTGGGATGACTCCGGTGGGGGCGTGCAGACGGTTGGTGGGGCGCCCCGCCGGCCGGCCCGCGGGTTCTATCGGAGGGGGTCGGGGCGACGGTGGATGTGGGTTGGGGAGCAGCCGGCGGCGTGTGAGGGGCGTGGGGTGGCATGGCGTGGAGTGGAATGGCACAGGATGGCATGACACCCGAGGGCAGGTGATGACATGACCGAGTTCATCCAGTATCTGGTCTCGGGGGTGGCGCTGGGCGGGGTCTACGCCCTGGTGGCGCTCGGCTTCGTGGTCATCTACCGGGCCAGCCAGGTGTTCAACTTCGCCCACGGCGAGCTGCTGGCGTTCGGGGCGCTGTCGATGGTGTGGATGACCGCGCCCGCGGTCAGCGAAGAGGACATGCTGTCCATCGGCGCGCCCGAGGTGAGCGGGCTGGGGCTGCCGTGGTTCGCCGCGCTGCCCATCGCGCTGGCGGCGACGGGCGTCCTGGCGGCGCTGGTCGAGCGGGTCGCGCTGCGGCCGCTGGTCGGGCGGCCGGTGTTCGTGTCGATCATCATCACGCTGTTCATCGGGGCCCTGCTGCGCACGGCGATGATCCTGATCTATGGGGCCGGGGGCATGCCGCTGGCCACGCCGTGGGATCCGATGGGGTCGTTCCAGATCGGCGACGCGGTGCTGGGCTACACCTCGGCGGCCATCATCGGGGCCTCGGCGGTGGCGCTGCTGGCGTTCTTCGCGCTGCTGCGCTTCAGCCGGCTGGGCATCGCGATGCGGGCCACGAGCAGCGACCAGGAGACGGCGCTGGCGCTGGGCATCCCGGTGGGGCGGGTGTTCGCCGCGACCTGGATGATCGCCGGCGGCTTCGCGGCCCTGGCCGGGGTGTGCGTGGCGGTGCGCGACCCGCAGGTCGACCCCACCACCGGCTTCATCGCGCTGCGGGCCTTCCCCGCGGTGATCGTCGGCGGCCTGGAGTCGCCCACCGGGGCGGTGCTCGCCGGGCTGCTGCTGGGGGTGGCCGAGGTGATGACCGCCGGCTACCTCAACGACGCCCTGGGCGATATGGGGCGCAACTTCCACATCGTCATGCCCTACCTGCTGATGATCGCGGTGCTGATCGTGCGGCCCTACGGCCTGCTCGGCCAGCGCAAGGTGGAGCGGCTGTGAAGGGGAGTCGCTGATGCCCACCCGCAAGCTCGTCACCCGCTACGAGGACGACCTCGCGCTCTTCCCCGACCGCTATCACAAGCTGGGGCTGGTGGCCGGGGTCATCGTCCTGGGGATCTTCCCCTTCGTCGCCGGTTCGTACGGCCTGACCGTGTCCCACAGCGGCCTCATCGCGGTGGTCGGCGCCATCGGCATGATGATCCTCACCGGCTTCGCCGGGCAGGTGAGCCTGGGGCACGCGGCCTTCCTCGCGCTGGGGGCCTACACCGTGGCCATCCTCGGGGGCACCTTCGGCTGGCCGTTCTGGCTGGCGCTGCCGGTGGGCGGGCTGGTGGCGGCCGGCATCGGGTTGATGGTGGGCCCGTTCGCCCTGCGCCTGGAGGGCCTGTATCTGGCGATCGTGACGGTGGGGCTGCTGTTCCTCGTCGATCACCTGCTGCGCAACGGCCTCGACATCGCCTACGGCAAGGACTACCTCACCGTGCCGATGCACACCTGGTTCGCGGTGGACGATCCGTCGGGGCTGGGCACTTTCCGCGACGACGGGGCGCTGAGCGGGGCCCAGAAGCTGTACTTCTTCTTCCTCGCGCTGGCCGGGGGCGCCGCCTGGGTCAGCAAGAACATCCAGCGCAGCCGCACCGGCCGGGCGATGATGGCGGTGCGCGACCGTGATCTGGCCGCCGAGGTGCTCGGCGTCGACGCCGCCCGGACCAAGTTCGTGGCCTTCGGCATCTCGTCGTTCTTCGCCGGCATCGCCGGCGGCATGTACGCCTTCGCCCACCCGGTCATCACGCTCGAGCCGTTCGGCCTGACGATGAGCGTGGGCTACATCGCGATGGTCGTGCTCGGCGGCGCGGGCACCACCTTCGGCGCGGTGTGGGGCGCCCTGGCCTTCGTGCTGCTGCTGCCGCTGTGCGAGCTGGCCGGCGAGGCGCTGCCCTTCCCCGACACCTTCAGCAGCGAGAACCGGGCGGTGCTGTTGTTCTACCCGGCGCTGTGCCTGTTCCTGGTGTTCGAGCCGCTGGGCATCCTCGGCATCTGGCTGCGCATCAAGCGCTACTTCATGGCGTGGCCCTTCCGCTACTGAGCCGGGGGCGATGCGGCCGCATCCCCCGCCGGGCGCTGTGGTAACGTACGCCCCGCATGCCCGTACCGCCCCCCGAAGAGGTGCAGCGACTGGCCGACGCGATGGGCCGCTACGCCGACGGCGACGCGCGCGCGTTCGTGACGGTCTACGAGGCCCTCTGCCCGGTGGTGCAGCGCTGCATGCGGCGCTGGATCAACGACCCGGCGCTCGCCGAGGACCTCGTGCAGGAGACCTTCCTGCGGGTGCACCGGGCGCGGGATCGCTATCGCCCGGGGGCCCCGGTGGGGCCGTGGGTCATCACCATCGCCCGCCGGCTGAGCATCGACGCCCACCGGCGGCGGGGTTCGAACCGGGTGCTGCTGACCCGCGAGGGCCAGGTGCCCGAGGTGGGGGTCGCCCCGCCGGAGCCGGTCGATGACGTCAACGCGCTCATCGCCGAGGTCCGGGCGGCGATCGCCGAGCTGCCCCCCAGCCTGCGGCCGGTGGTGCAGATGCACAAGCTCGAGGGGCGCCCGATGGCCGAGGTGGCCGAGGCGCTCGGCATCAAGGAGGGCGCCGCCCGGGTGCGGGCCCACCGCGGCTACAAGCGACTGCGGGCCAGCCTGGCCCGGGTCTTTTCGAAGGAGAGCTGACGCCGGTGTCGTCCGCCGCGCCCCACGACCTGCCCCCGCCGCCCGCCGCCCTGCTCGACGAGGTGCAGCGGGACTGCGACGCCCTGGCTCGGGCCCGTCGGCGCCGGCTGGGCGCGTTCGCCGCGCTGGCGCTGGGGCTGGTGCTGGGCTTCGGCGCGCTCATCGGCTGGCGGGAGGGCGGCTTCGTCGGGCCCGGCTGCGGCTCGCCGATGCACACCGTCATCCTGGCCGGCTTCGCGGTCGGCGGCCTGGGGCTGGTCGCGCTGGCGTTCGGTCTGGCCCTGCCCGCCGGCCGGGCCCTGCGCCCGCTGCCGTTCCTCGGGCTGGGGCTGGGGCTGGCCGGGCTGGGCGGCATCGCCGCGATCTACGGCGAGCCGGCCACCGGGCACGGGGGCCTGCCCTGCCTGACGACCGGCGGGCTGACCGCGCTGGGGCTGGTCGGGCTGGCGCTGGTGCTCGGGCGGCGGGTCATCCGGCGCCACGCGCCGAGCGCGGGCCTGTTCGGGGTCGGGGTCGGCCTGCTGGCCCTCATCCCGCTGAGCATGGCCTGCCACGACGCCTCGATGACCCACCTCATGATCTGGCACGGCCTGATCCCGGCCGCCGGCGGCGTGATCGGCGTCGCCCTGTGGCGCATCATCCGGCCCGGGTGAGCCGATGACCCACCCGACCCACGCCGTCTGGTGCGAGGTCGACGCCGACGCGCTGGCCCACAACGTGCGCACCTTCCGCCGGCTCGTCGGGCCCGACGTGCGGCTGTGCCCCGCGGTGAAGGGCGGGGCCTACGGGCACGGCCTGATCCCGGCCGCCCGGGCGTTCCTCGCCGGGGGCGCCGACGGGCTGTGCATCCACCAGATCGACGAGGCCCGCCGGCTGCGGGCGGCGGGCGTCGACGCCCCGCTTCACCAGGTGGGCCCGGTCCTGCTCGACGAGCTGGCCGAGGTCGAGCCGCTGGGCGTGCAGCCGGTGGTCTACAACGTCGAGACCGTCGAGCGGCTGGCGAGCCTGGGGGCGAAGGCCAGGCTGCACCTCAAGGTGGAGACCGGCAACCACCGCCAGGGCCTCGAGCTGCCGGCGGCGCTGGCCCTCGCCGACCGCATCCGCGCGACGCCGGGGCTCGAGCTGGTCGGGGTGTCGAGCCACTTCGCCAACATCGAGGACACCACCGACCACCGCTACGCCCGGCAGCAGCTCGCCCGCTTCGAAGAGGCCGTCGCCGCGCTGCGGGCCGCCGGGCACCCGGTCCCCGTGCGCCACCTGTCGAACTCGGCCGCCGCGCTGCTGTGGCCCGACCAGGGCTTCGAGATGGTGCGGCTGGGCGTCGCCGGCTACGGCCTGTGGCCCTCGAAGGAGACCCGGGTCGCCGCCGCGCTCGCCGGCCGGGGGCGCATCGAGCTGCGCCCGGCGCTGGCCTGGAAGGCCCGGGTGGCCCAGATCAAGACCGTGCCCGAGGGCGCGTTCGTCGGCTACGGCTGCACCTTCATGACCACCCACGAGACCCGGCTGGCCATCCTGCCGGTGGGCTATTACGACGGCTACGACCGGGGGCTTTCGAACCTGGCCCACGTGCTCGTCCGCGGCCGCCGGGCGCCGGTGCGGGGGCGGGTGTGCATGAACATCGTCATGGTCGACGTGACCGACGTGCCCGACGTCGCCCTCGAAGACGAGGCGGTGCTGCTCGGGGCCCAGGGCGACGACCGGATCAGCGCCGAGCAGCTCGCCGGGTGGGCCGGCACCATCAACTACGAGATCGTGACCCGCATCGGGGGCCACGTCCCCCGGATCACCGTGCGCGGCGGGGCGAAGCCGGCCGCCGACGATCCGCTCTACCGCCGCCCCCGCTGAGCCCGCCGGGCCACCCGCATCCGGGGCCCCGGCTTGCGGGTCGCCGCGCCCAGCGTCAGCAGGAAGAGATACGCCGGCACCAGCACCGACAGCACCGCCGGCAGGTTCAGCCCGGCCCGGACCCCGGTGTCGAGGAAGTGGATCGGGGTGTTGTCCGGCAGCCGCATGTGATCGCGATACAGCGGCAGGAACGCCCCCTCGGTGCGCCCGTCGGGCCCGGTCTGCACCGTGCTCACGTCGGCCCGCAGCCGCCCGCTCACCCGCACCGGCGTCGCCGGCGGGGTGCGGTCGACGATGATCAGCAGCCGCCCCTCGTAGGCGTCGAGCGGCACCAGGAAGCGCTCTCCGTCGGGCCCGCCCAGCCGATACAGCGCCTCGAGCTGCGGCTTGCCCTCGGCGATGAAGAACCCCGAGTCGGGTGGATCGGAGTCGGTGATCAGCGTCGCGGGGGTCAGCTCGGTGTAGCCCTGGAGCGCCTGCACGACGGCCCAGGTCAGCCCGCCGAGGGTGCCCAGGGCGAAGACCGCCAGCAGCCCCGCCTTGCCCCGCCGGCTCAGCGTGGCCCGGCTGCGGGCGTGGCGATCGGTCGGCGGCGTCAGCCGGATGTGGCGGGCGAGGTACGCCGCCGCCGCCGCGACGAGGCCCAGCCACACCGCCTCGGCCCGCAGCGGCCCGCTGCCGTACAGCCGCACCGCGATCCAGATCCCCCCGCCGACGGCGAGGGCCAGGATCAACCAGAGCAGGGTCGAGCGACGCACGGCTCGATGATGGATCAAGAACGGCGAGCATGCTATTTGCCCCCGAACCTCATCGACCGCGAGGCAACCCATGGCCGTCGACGTGCTCGTGCCGCCTCTGGGCGACGGGGTGACCCACGGCACCCTGATCCGCTGGCTCAAGGCACCCGGCGAGCGGGTCGAAGCCGACGAGCCGCTCTTCGAGATCTCGGCCGACAAGGTCGACGCCGAGGTGCCCGCGCCGACCTCGGGGGTGCTCGTCGAGCACGTCCGCCACCCGGGGGACGAGGTGCGGGTCGGCTCGCTCGTCGCCCGCATCGGCACCCGCGACGAGTGGGTCCAGCTCGAGCCGCCGGCCCTGCGCCCCTCGCACAGCCTCGCCGAGCAGTCGCTGCTCGGGGCGACCCTGCACAGCAACCCCCCGGCGTTCCTCGACGAGCTCGACGACCGCCCGCTCGGCGCCGCCCGCCCCCCGCGCAGCCGGGTGGCGGTGGTCGCCGAGAGCGCCCGGGACGAGCCGCTCGTCGAGGCCGCCGTCGCCGAGCTCGAGCGCATGGGGCTGGCCTACGAGCGCCAGCGGCTGCGCATCGGCCGGGCCGACCGGCTGCGGGAGTTCGCCCGGGGCGCGCCCGAGCGGGCGGTGCGGGCGGTGATCGTCTGCGGCGGATCGGGCGGCCACCTCGCCGCGGTCGTCGCCGCCGAGTCGCCGCTGCCGGTGATCGCGGTGCCCCGGGCCGACGAGGCCGGGGGGCTGGCCGGCCTGCTCGGCGCGGCCCACGTACCCGGCGGGCTGGCGGTGGCCACCGTGGCCCCCGGCGACCGCGGCGCCCGGCAGGCGGCGATCGTCGTCGCCCGGTTCGTCGCCGCCTTCGACCCCCACTCGGTGAGCCCGCTGACCGGCGACCCCAGCGGCGGGTTCTCCGGCGAGCTGTTCTGATGCGACTGCCCGGCCCGCTCGGGGCCCTGTACCGGGCCATCGCCCCCGAAAAGACCGAGGGGCCGCCCGTCGGCCGCTTCGAGGTCGGCCTGATCCTGATCATCGCCGCCGGCCTGACGCTGGCGCAGTTCCTCGGCTCGGAGCCGGCCTTCCTCGACCTCTTCGGCGACCGCCTGCGGGACGCCGCCGCCGAGCGGATGACCGCCGCCGGCGACCCGCTCGGGGCCGAGCTGGCCCACGCCACCGACCACCCGCTCTACCGCTTCGCCAACCTCGCGTGGTGGGTCTTCTGCTGCGTGGCGGGCTACATGCTGCTGCCGATGATCTGGCTCGCGCTCAACGGCCGCTCGATCATCGACACCGGCTACCTGCGGATCGGCGGCTTCACCCGCCACCTGGGGCTCTACGGCGTCCTCTTCGCGCTGGTGATGGTGGCGGTCGTCGGGGCCTCGTTCATGCCGGCCAACCAGCAGATCTATCCCTTCTACCGCCTCGCCGGCCGGAGCTGGGCCGACCTCATCGCCTGGGAGCTGATCTACGGCTTGCAGTTCGTGGCGCTCGAGTTCCTCTTCCGGGGGGTCATGCTCGAGGGCCTGCGCCGCTGGCTGGGGCACGGGGCCATCCTGGTGATGCTGCTGCCCTACTGCATGCTGCACTTCGGCAAGACCGCCACCGAGAGCATGGCCGCGCTCGTCGCCGGCCTCGCGCTCGGCTCGCTGGCGATGAAGTACCGCTCGATCTGGGGCGGGGCGCTGCTGCACTGGAGCATCGCCCTCGGCATGGACGTGCTCAGCCTCGTGCACCAGGGCAAGCTGCCGACCCGGTGGTGGCCCGACCTCTGACCGACGCCTCCGCTCAGCGGGCGGTGGTGCGCAGCCCCTCCTCGGGGAACGGCACGCCCAGCAGGTGGGCCCGGGCCTCGCCCGCCAGGAAGCACGAGCCGGCCACCAGCGTGACCCGATCCCGCGGCCGCCGGTCGAGCGCCGCCGCCACCCCGTCACCCACCGTCAGCCGCCCGGCGGGCACAGCCCCTTCGAACAGCGGGGCCAGCGCCGCCGCCTCGGCCCGCCGCCGATAGTCCGGCGTCACCAGCTCCACCGAGGCCACCCGGGGCCCCAACGCCGCCGCGATCGGCCCCAGATCCTTGCCCGCCATGCCGCCGAAGATCAGGTGCAGCGGCCCCGGCGGCGTCGGCCCGGCCTGCGCCGCGTCGAGCCACGCCGCCAGCGCCGCGCCGGCCGGCGGGTTGTGGGCGCAGTCGATGATGACGTCCCCGATGCGCTCGGCCCGCCCCGGCCAGCGGACCCCCATCAGGTCGACCGGCCGCGCCGGGCGCCCGATGGCCACGGCCAGCGCCAGCGCCAGGCTCGCGTTCGACCGCTGGTGGGCCCCGGGCAGCGGCAGCGGCGGCAGGTCGGCCCGCGGGGCCACCCGCTCGAGGTGCGGCGCGCAGGCCCGCAGCGCGGGGATCGCCGCGTCGTCGGCCGTCGTCAGCGCCGGCCGCCCCGGGCGGAAGATGGCCCCCTTCTCGGCCGCGATCAGGGGGATCGTATCGCCCAGCGCCTTGCAGTGATCGAGCCCCACGCTGACCACCGCCGCGGCCACCGGCTCGCAGGCGTTCGCCGCGTCGAGCCGCCCACCCATGCCGACCTCCCAGATGGCCACCTCGACCCCGTGATCGGCGAACAGCCGCGCGGCGAGCGCCCACGACGCCTCGAAGAACGAGGCCCGCGCCCGATCGGCGGCGTCGACCACCGCCGGGCCCGCCGCCATCAACGTATCGAGCGGCACGTCGACCCCGTCCAGCCGGATGCGCTCCCGATAGCTGACCAGGTGCGGCGAGGTGTACAGCCCGGTCGAGACCCCCTGCGCCCGCAGCGCCGCCTCGAGGAAGGCGCAGGTGCTGCCCTTGCCGTTGGTGCCCCCGATCACGACCGAGTCGAACGCCGCCAGCGGGTCGCCCAGCGCCGCGTTCATGCGCCGGGGGCCGTCCAGGCTGCGCTTCTCGCCGAAGCGGGTCAGCGCGAACAGCCGGCTCAGGAAGTCGCGATAGGCGCTCATCGGGCGCCCTCGATCCGATCGAGCGCCGCCAGCGCGTGCATCGGCGGGGGCCCCTCCAGGGTGGCCAGGTGGCGCCGCATCCAGACGAGGTCCAGCGGGCGGTCGACGTCGTACCACGGGTCGAGCACCGCGAAGTCGCCCCGGGCGGCCAGCGCCGCCAGCGTCGCCGGCAGCACCGCCGGGGTGCCCCAGGCCAGCCCGGGGGGGAAGGCCGCCCGATCGACCGCCGCCGCCCCCCGCAGCCCGAGCAGCACATAGCCCCCGTCGCAGGCCGGCGCGATCACCGCCTCGTGGCGCTCGAGCGCGGCGAACGCCCGGTCGACGTGGGACGGGGGCAGCGTCGGCGAGTCGGTGCCCAGGATCACGACCGGCTCACCGCCCGCCCCCTCGGCGGCGAAGGCGGCCGCCATGCGATCGCCCAGGTCGCCCTCGGGCTGCGCGGCCAGCGCCACCCCGTGCGCCGCGACCAGCTCGCCCCACAGCGGATGCTCGAGGTCGCCGGCCCGCCAGACCGTCACCCGCCGCCCGGGGCGCGCGTGGCGGGCGACGACGTCCCTCACGAACGCCGCGTGCAGCGCCGCGGCGTCGCCCGGCGGCAGCTCGAGCCGGGTCTTGACCCGCCCCGGCGCGGGGGCTTTGGCGAAGATCATCAGGCGCTCGGCGCGCATGGGCGGCCTCCCGATCGTGGCGCGGGGACTGTACGGCAATCGCCACCCGCCGGATACACCCCCGCGGCGGAGCATCGCTGCCCATGACACCCCGGCGTGTCATGCCGCTGGCCAGCGAGCGGTATGTCAAAAGTGGTCTACTGCCATCGGTCTCTGCCCGCGACGCGCTCTCCGCTGCCCGGGGGCATGGGATGCTGACGGACTTGCACCCCTGGTGGGATTGGCCCATGATGCGTTCCAGCTTCAATGGGTGATCCGATGTCTCGCGCCGAGGAAGAGCACACCGCCCCGATCGGGCACGTCTGCCCCCGGTGTCGGACCACCCCGCCCGGCGCCGACGGGATCTGCCCCACGCACGGCCTGTACGCCATCCCCCCCGGCGAGCTGGCCAGCCTGCGCGCGGCCCCCCTCCTGGGACACATCATCGACGATCGCTACGCCCTGACCGGGCACATCGGCGCCGGCGGCATGGGCGCCGTGTACCGGGCGTGGCAGCTCCGCATCGGGCGGGCGGTGGCCCTCAAGCTGCTGCACCTGGGCATGGGCGCGAGCGAGGCCGCCCGGGCCCGCTTCGAGCAGGAGGCGCGGGCGATCGCCACCCTGCAGAGCGACTACACCGTGCGGGTCTTCGACTTCGGCGAGGTCGAGCAGGGGCCGCTGACCGGCACCCTGTACATGGTGATGGATCTGGTCGAGGGCTTCAGCCTCACCGAGCGCCTGCGGGCCGGGCCGCTGCTGATCGAAGAGGTGGGGCTGGTCCTGCGCCACGTCGCCGACTCGGTCGACGAGGCCCACGGCAAGGGCATCGTGCACCGCGACCTCAAGCCGTCGAACATCCTGCTGACCGAGCATCAGGGGCAGCGGCGGGCGAAGGTGATCGACTTCGGCATCGCCCGCATCGACGGCGGGGGGCACACGGTGGCCGGCAGCGTGCTGGGCACCCCGGGCTACATGGCGCCCGAGCTGTGGTCCAAGCGCGCCGATCGTCCCATCGACGGGCGGGTGGACGTCTACGCGATGGGGGTCGTGCTCTACCAGCTCCTCACCGGGCGCCGGCCCTTCCCCGAGCGGGAGATCATCGCCCTGGCCACGGCCCACTGCCATACGCCGCCCCCGCGGCTGGCCCTGCCCGGCGATCCCATCGCCGCCTTCGAACCGGTCGTGGCCCGGGCGATGGCCAAGGATCCGGCCCAGCGCCACCGCACGCTGGGCGAGCTGGCGGCCGCCTTCGAAGGGCGGCGGGCGGCGATCGGCCGCAGGGTCCCGAGCACCGGCTCGTTCACCTGGACCCACCCGGTGAGCCCGACGATGGCCGATGACCGCAGCCGCAGCTCGGTGATCCCCCGGGGCGAGATCTCGAGCCCGGCGCCGGTCGAGGCGCCGCCGCGCCCGGCCAGCAGCCGCTGGTGGCCCCTGGTGGCCCTGCTCGCGATCGGGGTGGCGCTGGGGCTGGCGGTGCTGCGCGTCGACGCCGACCCCGAGCCGACCCGGGGCGCGGCCGGCCGGGCAGTCGAGTTCGAGCAGGTCCTATCACCGATGGACGAACCCGCGACCCCGCCCAAGGCGCCGACCGAAGGGCCCACGACCGCGCCGGCAATACCCGGTGCGCCGTCCGAACGCCCGGCACTGGAAGGGGTCGAGGAAGGCCCGCTGCCCGGGCGCAATATGCCCACCGAGAGGGGAGCCCATCGCGCCCTACCCCCAGTAGAGGAAGAAGACACGCCGCGCGACCCGCCCGCCGTCGAGGAGCCCGCCCCGCCCCCCCGGGCCGAGAAGACGGTCCGCCGCGCCCCGCGGCGCACGGCGAAGAGACCGTCGCTCCAGCCGAAGCCGTCGCCCGGTGAGGCGCTCGTGGCGCAGATCGAGAAGGAGCTGGGCGAGTGCCAATGCACCGCGGCCAGGGCCCGGCTCCGGAAGCTGCGCGCGCCGGGCATGGCCATCGACGACCAGCGCGTGCGGGCCCTGGCGCGCCGGGTCGACCGCTGCAAGATCCCTGTCGGCAAGCAGCCCTGTATCCCATGAGGTCCTCCCGCGCGGTGTGGGCGGGCGCGCTCATCGGCGCGCTGGCGGTGGGCGCGGGCGCGCTCGCCGCGCCCGGTGAACCGGCCGGGGTCGACCCCGAGATCGCCGCGGCGCTCGAGGTCGAGCGCCGCATCGCGGACGTCCGGCAGGCGCTCGAGGCGGGGGTGGACGCGCGGACCGAGGCCCGGATCGCGGCGCTGCTCGCCGCGCCGGGGTTGGATCCGAAGTCCCGGCTCTGGGCGCTGGAGACCCGGATGCTGATGCTGTACGGGGCCGGGCGGGCCTGCGAGCTGCTGCCCGCGATCGACGCCTTCGTCGCCGAGGCGGCCGCCGATCGCTCGACCGTCCTCGAGCGCCAGCGGGCCCGGCGGCGCCGGGCCGAGGCCGAGGTCACCTGCGCCCAGGACCAGCGCCCGCCCGAGCCGCCTCCGCCGCCGCCCCCGCCGCCGCGCCTCCCCCCGAGCGGGCGGGGCACGCTGCTGGCCGGCGGCGGCGCCCTCCTGATCGAGCACCGGGGCGACACGCCGGCGGCCTCGGCGATCACCGCCGAGGCGTCGCTGGGCTATCTGTGGGCCGGCGGGCTGCAGCTCGACGGCGCGCTCGTGGCCTCGTGGCACGCGGTGGCCGTGCGCCCGGGGCTGCGGCTCGACCTCGGCCACCCGTGGGACGGCGCGGCGGTGCAGCTCCGGGTGGCGGGCCAGGTGCTCCTGGGGCTGACCGCCGACGACCGGGTCCGGGTGGGCGGCGGCGCGCTGCTGGGCTTGGGGCTGCTCGTCGAGCTGGTCGAGGACTTCGGGCTGCTGACGACCGCCGAAGGCTCGCTCTGGGTCCGGCTCGACGGGGTGCACGTCGGGGCCGACGCCCGCCTGGGGGTCTACTATGCCTTCTGATCGATGGCTCCCAGGGCTGGCGGCCGCGCTCCTGGCGGGCTGCATGAGCGGCGACGACCTGACGGCCGCGATCACCGGGGTGCGGCCCCCGCCCGACGCGGCGGTGGTGGACGCCGTCGTCGACGCCGAGCTCCCGCCCGACGCTGCCCCCGTCGACGGCGCCCCGCCCGATCTCGCGCCCGTGGTCGACCTCGAGACGTGCAACGGCAGGGACGACAACGGCGACGGCACGATCGACGAGGGGCTCGGCGGGGGGCCGGGTGAGCCGGTCTGTTGCACGGTCGGCGACGACGTGCGCTGCGGGGACGGCCCGTCGGCCGGTCTCCTGCTCGACCCGGGCTGGACCCGCCTCGGGTCCGACGCGCTGGTGCTCACCGCGCCGGTCACCCTCGGGGCGCTGTGTGGGATCGAGGCCGCCTGCACCCACCTGCCGGCGTGCCAGGGCGCGCTCGACGCGCCCGACACCCTCGCCGCCGGGCTCGACCTCTACCAGCTCGCCGGGGTGATCAACGCCTGGTCCATCGCGAGCCGCAACCCGCCGTGCTACGTCGCCGACGACGGCCCGGTCGAGCTGGGCGCCCTGCCCAACGGCCCGCTGCGCCAGCGCGACCCCGGCGCCTGCGGCGCCCGGCTGGTCCCGGCGGCGCTGCACGCCACGGTGCTGGCCGACGCCGCCGAGCGTCGAGGGTGCGAGCCCCCCTGCGATACGGACAGCCTCGCGGCCGCCGACGCGGCGGTCGAGGCGGCGACCGGCGCCGCCGGGTGGGCCTCGGGCTGGGAGTGGGTGTGGCCGGGCGGCGACGTGGACGGGCCCGGGGCGAGGGTCGATCTGGCCGGCTGCCGGGCAGGCGTCTGCATGACGACGACCAACGGGGCGAAGGGGGACGCGGTCGACGGCGACATCGCCGGGCAGACGGGCTTCCGCCTCGTCTGCCCGGTGACGAGCGGCCGCAACCCGTGCACGGCGAACTGGCCGCCGGACGCGGTGTGCCGATGAAGCGAGCGGGCAACGGGTGCGCGACGACGGGTGAGCGATGACGGGTGAGGAAGACGCGATGAGGGGACCGAAGAGCAGAGCGCGAAGGCCGTATAGGGCGGCCCTCCTGGGGGTCTGGCTGGGGCTGAGCGGCGCGGCGCTGACGGCGTGTCGCGAGGATCCGGCCCCGCTGGAGCCGGGGCAGTGCCGCACCGACACCGACTGCCCCGGGCAGATGCGCTGCCTGAACCCGCTGCCGGACCCCGTCGGGGGCTGCGGCTGCGCCGAAGATCGGGACTGCCCCGGCGAGCAGGCGTGTATCGAGGGGGCCTGCGGCTGCCTCGACGACACCCAATGCCCGGCGGGGCTGGTGTGCGGGTGCCCGGCCGGGGGCGAGGAGCCGTGTCCCACGAAGGCCTGCATCTGCGAGACCGACGCCATGTGCGCCGGGCAGCCGTGCGAAGGCGACGACGACTGCCCCGGTCGGTTGCGCTGCGCCGACGACGCCATCTGCCGCCCCCCCGAGGGCGAGCCGGAGATCTGCGCCTGCGTCGAGGGCATCTGCGCCGATCCGACGCGCCTCGGGGCGCCCGCCGGGCCCGATCAGGCGCCCATCTGTGTATCGGCCACCCGCCGGACGGCCAACGTCTGCGGCGGGCGGGCGGTGACCCGGGCCGAGATCTGCGTCGATGGCGACTGCGCGCTCGAGCCGCAGACCGTGGGCGAGGTCTGCGGCGTGGGCGGCTGGGGGAGCTGGTCGTGCACCGGCTGCGACACCCCGCTGCGGTGCTGCCGGAGCGGCGCCGCCGAGCGGCTCGGGCTCGACGGGTGCTGTGACCCCCGGGCGGGCCTCCTCGCGTGCGACGCGCTGCTCGCGGTGGACGACGCGGCCGATGGGGTGGTCCGCGATCCGGACGGCGCGGCGCTGTGCTGCCCGCCCGACCACCTGCTCGACCCGTGCGGCGCCTGCCTCGACCCCGCCGCGGACGAGGCCCTGGTCGAGGTGCTGGTGCGGACCCGGCCCCGGCTCGGCGACGTCTGCACCTACGGCGGCGAGGACGGGGTCTGGCGCTGCGAGGCCGACGACGCCGGCCGGCCGCGGGTGGCCTGCGCCGACTGTCCGCTCGACGACGAGGGGCGCCGGATCGAGCCCAACGCGTGCGGCGGCTGCGGGCCGCTGCGCCTCGAGGGCGCGCTCGACGTCGGCGCCGACGCGGCGTCCGACATCACCCGGGCGGACGTCGCCGAGGCCCGCCTCTGCGGCGGCCCCGACCAGCGCTTCGGCTTCGCCTCGGCCTGCGGCGGGCGCCTCGACTGCGCCGACGCCTTCACGGTGCGCTGCCTCGAGCGGCGGATCCCGCGGTGCCCCGGGGTGTGCGAGGCGATCGCGGTGCCGCTCGCGACCGACGCGGTGCGCGACGATCCGCTGCCCACCGACGCCGACGGCACCCGCTACTGCCTGCTCGACGGCGACGACCCCGAGACCGCGTGCCACGCCGCCGGCGAGCTGGCGGGGGTCGAGGCGCCGGTCCGCGGCGCGGCCGACGGGGCGGGCGCGGCGCCCGACCTGGACGACATCGTCGCCGGCGGCGGCTGCGGCGCCTGCGGGACCGGCCGCTGGACCTGCGACGCCGACGGCTTGCCGGGGTACACCCGGCTGCGCTGCACCGATGAGCGGGCCGACAGCGTCAACCTGTGCGGCGTGTGCGGCGGCCCGCCCCCCATCGCGGGCGACGTCGAGCTCGTCGAGCCCGACAACCTGGCGTGCCTCGACCCGCGCGCGCCGGGCGCCGGGGGCTGCCCCTGCCGGATCGACGGCGAGCCGCCGCGGCGGGGGATCCTCGACTGCGACTCGTCGGGCGAGGCCCTGGTCTGCACCGAGCGGTTCAGCAACCCCTGCGGCGGGGCCGAGCCGCTCGAGCCGGAGGGCGCGGTGCCCGGCGGGCCGTGCGCCGGCACCGATCCGATCCCATGCCCCGGCTGGGCCTGGGCCTGCGCCGACGCCGACACCCTCGTCTGCGTCGACCCGGCGGTCTCCCGCGATCAGCCCGTGGGGCGCAACCCGTGCGGCGGCTGCGCCCCGATCCCGCCGCGGGACGACTTCCCCGACGCGCGCTGCCGCGATCTGACCGGGCGGGGCGTCGTCTGCCGGGCCGATCGCATGGCCCGGGTGTGCATCATCCGCGACGAGGACGCCCCCGGCGGGCGGGACGGCGACGGGCGCTGCCATTGCGGCTCGCTCGTCGACGATCAGCTCTCCCTCAGCGAGGAGGAGTGCCGCTATCTGCCCGAGCGCGACGCCGAGCGCGAGGCCCGCTGTGACGATGACGACTCGCTCGTCCGCGACTGCGGCCGGTCGCGGGAGGCGTGCTGCCCCGAGCCGGACGAAGACGGCGAGCCGGACGAAGGCGGCGAACCGGACGAAGGCGAGGCGCCCGACGCGCGCTGCGGGCCGAATCTGGTCTGCCGGGACGACCCCGAGTTCGGCGACGACCGCTGCCTGCCCTGCGGGGGGGATCGGCAGCCGTGCTGCGCGTCGTCGACCTGTCGCGATGGCTTCGCGTGTGGCGTCGACGACCTCTGCCGCCCGTGCGGCGGCCCCGACGAGCCGTGCTGTGACGGCGCGTGCGACGCCGATGACTACGCCTGCGCCGGGGACGGCTTCTGCCGCCCGTGCGGCGTGCGCAACGGGCCCTGCTGCGTCGGCGGCCGGTGCGACCCGCGCGACGGCGCCGGGGGGCCGCGGCTGGGATGCGGGGCCCAGCGGGCCGACGTCTGTGGCGTGTGCGGGCAGCCGGGCGGACCGTGCTGCCCGGGAGATCAATGCGATCCGGGCTTCGCCTGCTCGGGCTTCGGCCAGCGGCGCTGCGTCCCCTGCGGAGGCCGAGGGGATCCATGCTGTGGAGGGGCCGAGGCGTGCGAGGAGGGCCTCGGGTGTCTCCAGCGCCTCTTCGATGCTGAGCCGGAGTGCATGCGTTGCGGCGAAGCGGGCGATCCCTGCTGCCCTTCCCCCCCCGAATGCCAGGGGGCGCGGCAGTGTGTGGACCTGGGTGAGTTCGAGCGGTGCCTGTGACCCCGCGAGGAGCGATCATGTCGACGCGCCTGTCTCCGCCGTCCATGCCTCGGCTCGCCCTCGCGGGCGGCGCGTGGCTCGCGCTGGCCCTGCTCGCCTGCGCCGACACCGCCGAGGACAACGCCTACGACCCCGAGAGCGACCGCACGGTGGCCGGGCAGGTGCCCATCGCGCTGGTGCTGCCCCACATCGAAGACGGCGACGAGCTGAACGCGCCGGGGCAGCTCGAGGAGGCGCTGAGCGACCTCGCGCTGGTCGCCCGGCCGGTGGACACCGAGGACGGCGCCGCCCCGCTGATGCCGCTGGAGGCCCCGGGCGACGTGCGCCTCGACCGCCTCGACGACGGGCGGCGGGCGCTGGTGCGCACCGTGGTCGCGCCCTACGGCGACTACGACGTCGAGGTCTCCCACCGGCGGGGCCTCTTCGAACCGGTGACCCGCCGGATCACGACCGAGCTCGCCGCCCGCGGCGGGTGGATCGAGGTGCCGCTGCGCCGGGCCCGGCTGAGGGTGTCGGCCGACTTCGCGTTCGGCGGCCGGCTGCCGCCCGACGGGGCGTGGTTCGAGTTGCGCGGCCTGTGGAGCAACCCCGATCCGCCCGACAACGCCGCGGCGGTGGCCGCGTGCGTCGACTCCGGGCGGTCGATCCGGCGCTTCGAAATCGGCGGGGTGAGCGCGCTGCGCGAGGTCGTCGGCGAGGAGCCGCCGGTGCTGCACCCGCTGACGCCCTTCATCTGCGGGGTCGTCGGCGGGCCCGGCTTCCAGAGCCTGATCCGGGTGTTCGAGCGGCCCATCCACCCGCCGGGTCCGGGGGCGGGGCCGACGCTCGACGCGGTCGACTTCAGCGAGCCGTTCACCCCGGCGACGGCCCGGGCGACGCTCGACGTCGTCGGCCGCCCGGGGGCGGCGGCCATCGACGCCGCCGACGACCCGCGGGCCGGGGTCCCGCTGCGCAGCGCCCGGGGTGACACCCGGGTCGGCGGCCGGCTCGTCCTGCTCTCGATCCGGCTCGCCGGCGCGCTGAACTTCGCCGGGGGCGCGCCCGAGAACCGGGTCCGCCGCATCGCGGTGCTCGACGGGCGCACCGCCGCCGGCTCGACCGAGCGGGGGCGGTTCGCGGCCCTCGACGCGCTGCCCGTGGCCGACGGGCTGCCCTACCTGGGCGCCCTCGACCCCGCCGAGTGCGGCGCCATCGACCCCCCGTCGGCGCCGCTGGCGCAGCTCCTGCGCGAGCGGCAGGCGCTGCGGGGGCAGATCCTCGACCCGCGGGTGGGCGGCGAGTCGCGGGCACAGACCGAGCGTCTCCTGCCCTATTGTCTGGCCGGCGGGGGCCCGGTCCGGCTCCTGCTCGAGGTCGCGAGCGGCGCGGTGCACGCGTTCGAGGTGCAGGTGGAGATCGACCGGGCCCCGGTGGAGCGGGTCGACGTCGAGATCGTCGAAGACCGCCCGGGGACGGACGAGGCGCCGGCCGAGTCGGGGCGGCTGTCTCCGATGTGGCGCGGGCGGCATCCGGTGTACGCCGCGTCGCGGGTGTACGCCCGACTTCGGGTGACCGACTCCAGCGTCGAGCCCGGCTCGCCGTGGCGGGTCACCGCGGACGTCGTGCACGGCGAGCTGCGCGACACCGGGTGGATGCTGCCCCCGTGCCGCCCCGGCTTCGAGGTGCTCGTCGGCGAGGTCCGCCCGACGGACGGCCGGATGGGCGAGACGCTCGACGTCCCGATCACCGACGCGCTGGCCCGGCCCGCGGAGGGCGCCGGGCCGCTGCGGCTTCAGCGCGACCGGCTCTGCCTCTACGTCGAGGACGGGGTGGGCAACCTGCGCGTCAAGGCGGTCGACGTGGACGTCGTCGACGGCCGGCTGGTCGCCGAGTTGAAGCCGGGCGCCATCTCCGGTGACGGCGAGGCGCGCGGCTGGCAGCGCGCGCAGTGCTTGTGGCCCGCGTCGAGCGCCTGCTTCGGGGCCTCGCCGGTGCTGGCGGTCAACGATCGCATCGTATTCCAGACGGTGGTCGACGAAGCGAGCGTGGACGCCTCGATCGCCCGGCTCGCCGAGCGGGGCGACTTCGGGCTGCGGGCGATGGTGGTGCAGGTCGGGCAGAGCGCCGGGGTGCCGATGCCCTTCGTGCAGTCGCGCTACCTGTCGCACGCGTTCGACGCCGACGGCACCCACCTCCTGAAGGTCTACGGCGTCGACCTGCTCGGCCGCGAGGTCCCCTTCACGTACGCCGGGTCGCCGACCATCGGGTTCCTGCGCGACAGCCGCCCGCCGCGCACCCGTGAGCGCGCGTTCCTGACGTGTGACGGCTGCCCGGCCGACGTCGACATCTGCTCCAGGGACGGGGATCGGGTCGACCCCTGCCTGCTGTGCATCGGCGACGACTTCGTGCTGTCCGACCGCAGCCTGCTGGCTCCGACCGGGTCGCCCGATATCCCGATCCGGTTCGACTTCGACTTCGCCCCGGCCGACGAACCCCGGCTGTGCGCGCTCACCCGGGAGGTCGGGCCCGACCGGCCCCCGCAGACGCCGAGCGCCGAGCCGATATGCGGGCAGGCCGTCGAGCTGACGCTGCCCGCCGGGCGCCTCGACGACCCGCCCGAGAGCGGCGAGGTCGTGCAGCTCGCCACCGATGTCGTCGACCGGGCCTGCAACGGCGACGCCGCGCGGCAGAGCCTGGTGGTGCGCTTCGACGGCGCCGCGCCCCGGCTGGGGACCCCCGACGACGAAGAGCCCGGGGGCGGCGTCCGGGCCACGGCGGTGCGCTGCCGCCACCTCGCCGAGATCTGCCTCGCGGCGGGCGAGCCGTCGTGCTGGCGATCCCGGATCGGCTCGGGCGAGTGCGCCCGGGGCGGGCGCCGGCTGCTGGAGGACGTCGACTTCACCCTGCTCGACGCGGCCAGCATCGACCTGCCGATCGACTCCATCCGCTACCGGCTGGTGCTCGCCGACGATGGACCCCCCCCGCCCGACTCGGTGTGCGACGAGCCGGGTTGGCGGGTCGTCGTCGGCGGCGAGCGGCGCACGGCCGGCTGCCCCGAGCGGCCGCAATGCGCCTGCCTGCGCGACGCCGAGCGGATGGACCTCTACCCCCGCGACCGGGTGCCGGTGGCGTGGTACGACGGCGCCAGCCTGCACCCGGTCGAGCTGGCGGCGCACGACGAGGTCGACGCCACGCCCGAGGGCTTGCAGCCCCGGTTCAAGGTCCTCGATGGGGTGCGGCCCTACCTCTACGTCGAAGACGCGGTGGGCAACGTCGCGGTCCGGGCGCTGGTGGACCGCGACTGCGCCGGCGAGGCGGAGTGCATCGAGCGCACGTATCGGGTGCTGATCCGGGACCAGGGCGACGGGGGGCCGGGCGTCGCGCCGGACTGGCTCACGCTGCACGGCTGCGTGGCCGACCCCGATACGGGTGCCGTGAGTCCGACCGGCGCCGCCCAGCGCCCGGACGACCCCGACGAGCTGTTCTGCGAGCGTCGATGAGCCGCCTTCGCCCGCTGTCGACGGCCGCCGCGCTCGCGGCTGCCTGGCTCGTGACGGGCGGCGCCGCCGCGCGCCCACCGCTCACGCCGGCCGCGCAGAGCCCGACGGACGCCGACCGGCCGACGGACGCCGATCTGATCGCGCGCGACGCCGCGCTGCGCGCCCGCCGGCTGGAGGACCTGGAGCTGCTCTCCCGGACCGAGCCCCGGGCCCACCCGCGGGCCGAAGCCCAGCTCGCGCTCCTTGAGACGCTCGCCGAAGAGGGCCGGCGCCAGCGGGACGGCAAGGTCCCCGGCCCCGACGACCCCGCGCAGCAGACCCGGGCCGCGCAGACGGTCGAGGATCAGGCCATCTGGACCCTGGACCTGTTGCTGCGGGTGCCCGAGGCGCTGCCCGAGCCGGTGCGCGACCGGGCGTGGCTGCTGCTGGCCGAGCTCCAGCTCCGCGAGGGCGGCGAGCAGCAGGCGCTGGGGGCGCTGAAGATGGTCGAGGCCCGGTCGGGTCACCCCGGGCGGCGGGCGCGGGCGGCGTCGCGGCGGGGGGCCATCCTCGAGCGGCGGGAGGACGACCCGTCGCAGCGGGCGGCCTACGCCGCTCGACGGGCCGCCTTCGAGGCCGAGCCCCAGCTCGGGCGGCGGTTCGCGCTGGCCCGCTCGGCGGCCCGGGTCGGGCGGTCCGAGGAGGCCATCGCCCACTACGGGGCCCTCTTGCAGCAGCTCGCCGACGCCACCGAGCCCGGGGCGCAGAATACGCGGGCCTTCTGCGCCAAGGGCCTCGCCGAGCTGCTCGCCGGGACCCGCAGCCCCCGGGCGGCGGCGGCGTACGTCGAGGCGCTCGGACCGGCCGGCGGGCCGCTGTGGCGGCGGCTGGGCATCGCCCACCGCGAGCCCCGCCCCCGAGCGGCCTACGCCGCGCTCGACCGGGCCCGCCGGCTCGACCCGAGCGCGGCCCATCGCGCCGACGCCACCGCCCGCCTCGTCGACGTGGCGCTGACGCTCGAGCGCCGCGGCGAGGCGGCGCGGTCGATCACCGCGCTCGTCGAGGCGCTCGACGGCGTCGACCGGCAGACGATGAGCGGCGGGCGGGCCCACATCAACGCCGAGCGGGTCGTCAAGCGGGTGATCGAGCTGATCGATCACGAGCCGGCCGCCGCCTGGGACCCGGCGGACGTCGAGCAGATCTTCGCGGCCTACCTCGCGACCTTCGCCGGGGCGCGCTACGCCCCGACGGCGTACTACGTGCGGGGCGTGCACCGGGCGCGGCGGGCGACGGACTGCGCCGGGCACCGGGGCGCCGCGCAGGACTTCCGCCGGGCCTTCGACCGACTGGAGGCCGACGACCCGGCCGCCGCCGCCGACGCCGGTCGGGCGATGGTGCGCAGCCTCGCCGCCTGCCGCCCCCCGTGGCCGCCCGACGCCCCCCGCCCGTCGGCGAGCCCGGTCGACCCGGCGCTCGTGAGCTTCGGGGGGCGCCTGCTGTCCACCGACCCGCCGCCGCCGATCGCCGGGGAGGTGTCGGCCCACATCGGGCTGGCCCACCTGGCCGCCGACGACCTGCCCGCGGCCCGCGCAGCGTTCGAGCGCGCCGCGGAGCACGTCGGCGAGCACCTGCCGGGCGCGGCCGAGCAGCTCCTCGTCACCCTCGAGCTGGCCGGCGAGCTGGACGCCTATGCCGAGCGGGCGGCCGCCTTCGCCGAAGACCCCCGGCTGCCGCCGGACCGCCGGGCCGAGATGCAGGCCCGGGTCCGGGGCGTCGCGTTCGTCCGGGCCCGGGCGGTCGACGACCCGGCCGAGCGGGCCGCGCGCCTGATGGACGTCGTGCGGTTGAACGCCGACACCGCCACGGCCCGGGACGCGCTGATCGAGGCGGCCGACGCCTACGGCCGGGCCGGGGACTGGATCGCCGCCCGGCTGGCGCTCGAAGACGCCGTCGCCCGCGAGGTCACCGCCGGGCAGATCGACCGGGCCCACCTCGAGCTGGCCGATCTGGCTGCCCGCCGGGGGCGCTTCGCCGAGGCGGCCGGTCACTACACCCGCTGGCTCGACGCGCGGGACGGGCCGGACGACGAGCAGGGCGCCCGCATCCGGGCGTACACCGTGGCCGCGTGGCAGGCGCTGGGCGAGGTCGAGCATGCGGTCGCCGTGGAGTCGGGGGACGCCCCGGCGACCGAGCGCGGCGAGCGGCGGTTCGCGGCGGCCCTCGCCGCGCTCGAGCGGGGCGACGCTGCGGTGAGCGCCCGACTGCTGGCCGCGGCCGACGATGGCGAGCTGAGGCGCGCGGCCGACTACGTGAGCCGCTGCGCGGGCGGCCGCGGCCCCCCCCGGCGGCCGCGGGGCACCTCGTCCGCCCGCGCCGAGCGGCTGGTCGCGGCGTGCTCGATCCGCCGGGCCGAGGCGCTGCTCGAAGAGCGTCCGGATCCGGCGGCGGGCGCCGCGGGCATCGAGGCCCTGGGAGAGCTGGGCGACCGCCTGTGGCGCATCGCCGGCGCGCGCCGGGACGCGGGGCACGCCGAGGCCGCGCGGTACGGGCTCGTCGACGCCCGCCTGGTCGCGGCCTACGCCGGGCTGGCGGCGCAGGCCGGCGACGCGCTCGACCCTCGGGACGCGGCGGCCATCGCCGAGTCGACGGGCACCGCGTGGCGCGGCTGGCGGCAGCTCGCGGCCGGCGCCGCCGAGTGGCCGATCGACGGGGTCTACTCGGCGCGCCTCGGCGCGACCCTGCTCGACCTGACCCGGGTCCCGCCGATGGAGGCCCCATGAGGCCGCTCGATCCGCGGGCCGGGGTGCGCGGGCCACGCGCCGCCGCCAGCCGACGGGGCGGCCCCTCGCTGCGCGCCGGGCGCCTTCACCTCGGGCTGCTCGGCGCGCTCGCCGTCGCGTGGGGCGCGGTCGGGTGCGGCGCCTCGGGGCCCGCCGACCGCCGACCGCCGACCGAGGCGCTGCGCGAGGCGGCCCGCGCCGCGACCGACGCCGCTGGCCGGCGAGAGGTGCTGGCGCGGGTGGTCGAGTCCCGCCGGAGCCGGATCCACGACCGCGCGCTGCGGGCGCTGGAGGCCGAGCTGAGGGCCGGGCTCGGCGACTGGGTCGGCGCGCTCGATCTCACCGACGCCGACGAGGCAGCGCCGCCCGACGCGGCCGGACACGCCCGGCTGCGCCGGTGGGTGGAGGCGGCCGACGCCTGGGCTCGATGGCTGCCCATCGCCGAGGCGGCGGGGCACGACGACCCGCGCGCGGCGCCGGCCGACCACGCGATCTGGCTGCGGGCCCGGGCGGCGGCCGCGCCCGGCGAGGCGCTCGAGCAGGCCCTCGCCGCCCTCGACCGGCGCCCGGGCGACCCGCACCTGCTGACCGCCGCCGCCGCCGCCGCCGCGCGGGCCGAGCGGTGGGGGGCGGCGCTGCTCTCGGCGAGCCGGGCGCTCGACGAGGCCCGACAAGCGGGCGTCGAGCCGCCCTCGCCGGCCCGCTCGATGCTGGCGTTGGCGTGCGCCGAGCGGGACCCGGCCCGGGCGTTGGCGGCGTTCGAAGAGGCCCGCGTCGAGGCCCTGCCCGGCGCCCGCCGGGCCGAGGCGCGGTTCCTGCTGCGCCACGCGCGCCCCCGGGCGGCGGCCCGGGTGCTCGCGGAGTGGCTCGACGTGCACCCGCTCGACAGGGAGAGCGCGGCGCTGCTCGCCCAGATCGACGCCATCGTCGGGCGCGTCGAAGGAGAGGTGGCCCCGCAGTGAGCGCGTCGATCGCGATCCACATCAGCCGCGACAGCCGCTGGCTGCGCACCCAGCGGCTGTCGCTCGACAGCCCGGTCAGCCTCGGCTCTTCTCCGGGGTGCGACGTCGTGCTCGACGGCCTCGGCGTCCGACACGCCTTCGTGATGCCGGTGGGCAGCAAGGTGAAGCTGGTCGCCAGCTACGGCTGCGACTTCCGGATCGGCGGCATGCCGGTCCGCGAGACCCTGGCCACCGACCGCGGCACGTTCGAGGTGGGGCCCTACCAGCTCGAGTTCGCCGTGGAGCAGGACCCCGCCGCGTCTCCGAGGCCGGGCGCAGCACCGAGCGCGCTCGACGGGTACTCGCTGCCCGACGCCTCGCAGCCAGGCCTGGTGCTCGATGACGGCACCCTCGAGATCGACCCCAGCGTCGTCCCGGGCGACCTCGCGCTCGACGAACGCACCGTGGAGGCCGGCCCGCTCGACCTCGCCCCCGACCTCGCGCTCGACGAACGCACCGTGGAGGCCGGCCCGCTCGACCTCTCGCGACCGCCTGCTGCGCCCCATGCGCCCGAGCGGACGGCCCTCGACCTGCCCCGCTGGACCGCCTCGGACCACCCCCGGACGCCCTCGCCACCGGCCCCGCCTCCAGCGCCGACCCCGGCCGCGCCGCCGGCTTCGTCCGGGCCCCCGTCCCCGCCCGCCGCGAGCCCGGCGGGCGGTGGAGCGGCGCCGGCGCCCGACTGTCCGCCGCGCACGGCGCGCTCCGTATGGAGTCAGCCGCCGCCGACCTCGACCGGGCGCCCCCCGCTCGGCTGGCGGATCACGCCGTCGACGCCCGCCGCCGCCGAGACCGGGGCCCGAGCGGCCGAGGCGCTCGAAGCGCAGGCCCGACCCCCGAGCCCACCCCCGCGAGCGCCCGCCGAAGCCCCGGCGCCGGCGCCCGGACCGGCGCCGGCCGAGGCACCGCTGCGCGTCCCACGCCTGGGGCCGCTGACGATGCTCTGGCGCCTCACCGCCGGCGAGACCTTCGACGGGCGCCTCGACCGGGGCCTCTACTTCCTGCTCGGCTCGGCGGTGCTGCACCTCGCGCTGGTCGCGGCCGGCGCCCTGGTCGAAGACGGGGAAGAGCCCGCCATGAGCACCGAGGAGGCCGCCGAGCGGGTGGTCGAGATCAACGCCTATGCCCCGCCGAAGCCGCCCGAAGCCGCGCCGAAGGAGGAGCCGCCCGAACGCCCCCGGGCGCTGCCATCCCGGCCGAAGCGGCGCCCGCCGCCGCCCGAGCGCCAGCCCGAGCCGGTGGCCCAGGAGCCGCCGGCCCCCACGCCCCGGAGCGAGCGGCCGCGCCCCTCGAAGAAAGCCCGGGCGGTGGCCGGCGCCGTCGCCCGCGGCCGGAAGCGCTTCGAGCGGGGATCGCTGCTCGACGGCCTCGGCGCACCCCGTCGCCCGCCGCCGGGGGTCGGGCGCGGGCAGGCGACCGCCCGGCCGGAGGCGCCGGTCGGGCCTGGCAAGCCGGCCGGCCCCGGCCCACGGGCGCCCATCGGACCGGGCCGCCGGGTCGCCGCCGGCCCGAAGGGCGTCGAGCGCAGCGCGCGCGTGGGTCGCCCGCAGACGCGCATCAGCGGGGCGACGCCTGGAGAGCGCGGCGCCATCAGCGCCGCCGTGCGCGCGCAGCACGGCGGCTTCCAGCAATGCTACCGCCGGGCGCTCTATCGCCGGGACGGGCTCGCCGGGCGCATGCTCATGACGTTCCGCATCTCGCCCGATGGCCGGCCGCACGCCATCACCAGCCAGCTCGAGCCCGCCCCTTACGCCCCGCTCGCCGCCTGCTTCCGGCGCGTGCTGAGCGAGATCCGGATCGAGCGGGAGGGCAGCGACGAGATCCGGGTCAACTACACCTTCACGCTGGGGAGCCTATGAGACCGCGACGCTTCGGCCGCTGGGCCCTGATCGGGGCATTGCTCTCGACCTCGTATGGCGTCGTCGGGGCGCAGCCGACCGACGGCGCCGAGCCACCGGGCGGCGACCTGCCGATCGGGGTCGAGCTGCGCCACCTCTGCCGGACCGCCACCCAGGGGGTGCGCCGCCTGCCCGACCCGGGGCGCGCCCGGCTGGTCACGGTCCTCCCGTTCGCGGGCGGCGCCGACCGGGCCACCGGGGACGTCCGGCGCCTGGTCACCGACTACCTGAGCGTGGTGTGCTTCGGCGGTCTGCGCGACCTCGTCGTGGTCGACGCCACCGGGCAGGTCGCCCCCGACGACCCCGCCCCGCTCGCCGCGTGGGCGGCGGCGCGGGGCATCGACCTCGTGCTGAGCGGCCGGGTGACCCGGGGCGCGGTCGCCTACACCGTCAGCGCCCGGCTGCTCGACGCGCGCGCCGCCGAGTCGGTCGCGGCGGTGATGCACCCGCTGCCGCTCGAGGCCACCGACGCCTACGTCGAACAGACGCTCCGCCCGCGCACCCCGGCCGCGGCCGTGCTGCGGGCGGCCGTCGTGCCCGGGTGGGGGCAGTTCTACAACGACGAGCCGGCCAAAGGCGTGCTCGTGATCTCGGCCGAGGTGATCCTGCTCGCCGTGGCCGGCGCCTTCTGGGGCGCGCGCTACGACGCCTGGGAGGCCTATCAGGTGGAGGTGCCCGAGCGGGTGGTGCACAAAGCCGACGCCGAGCGCTACGGCACCTGGGCCATCGCCGCGGTGAGCCTCGCCGGCGCGGTCTGGCTCGGCTCGATCCTCGACGCGTGGCTCTCGGGCCATCGCTACGACCCCGTCCGGGCGTTCGAGACGCGGGGCGCGGTCGAGCCGGGCACCGCCGCGGGGGCCGGCGCCCTGGGCTTCTCGTGGTGAGACGGGCCGCCGCCGTCGGGCTGCTGCTCCTCGCCGCCGGCCGGGTGAGCGCCGAGCCGACAGCCGAACCGACGCTGCCGGCGGCCGACGCCGCGGCGCCCTGGTCACCCGAGCGGTGGATCCCCCCCCGCCCGCAGCTCGTCGCCCTGCGGGCGATCGGCGACCCGCCCGGGCTCGCGTTCGACTTCGCGCCCCACGACGACCCTCGGCTCGAGCCCCGGGAGCCCGCGCCGGGCCGCCTCGCCCTGCACCTGCCCGGGGTCATGGCGACCGCGGAGCTGCCGCCGCTGCCGGCGGGCATCACCGACGCCGAGTGGAAGCTGGAGCCGGGCGGCGCGACGCTCTTCCTCGGGCTGACCGGCGAGCGGCCGATGACGCTGAGCCGGGCGGGGCAGGGCTGGCGCCTGTCCCTCTCCTCCACCGCCGACGCGACCCCGGCGGCGGCGGTCGGCGTCGAGCCGTGGTGGGCCGACGCCGCCGAGAGTGAAGCGGCGACCGCGGCGCTTCACCGGGCGGTCGCCGAAGCCCGCGCCGGGCGGGGGCTTCGGGCCATCGCCCGGCTCCAGGCCATCCTCGACCGCCGCCCGCCCCCGCCGGTGCGGGCGGCGGTGCACCTCACCGAAGCCCGGCTGGCGCTGCGGGAGTCGATGCTGCTCATCGCGCTGGACGGCGCGGCCCGGGCCAGCCGGCTGGCCGACGACCCGCTCACCCGCCGCGCCGCGCATCGCCTGCTGATGCGGATCGAGGCCCGGCTGCCCGGCGCGCTGGCGCTCGTCGCCTACGACGTCGCCGCAGACGCCCTGGCGCACGCCGCGCCGGGCGAAGCGCCGTTCCTCTTCGCGCTCGGGCAGGCGCTCCTGCGGCTCGACGAACCGCGGGTGGCCGCCGAGCTGCTGCGCCGGGCCCACCGCGACCGCCGGCTCCGCCACCGGGCGCGGTTCCTGGCCCACGTCGCCGCCCGCTCGGCCGGCGACGACGCCGCCGCCGACGCTCACCTCGACGCGTTGACCTCCACCCCGCCGACCGAGCTGACGACCGCGATCCGGATCGAGGTCGCCCTGGCCCGGGCCCGCCGGGCCTATGAGGCGGGCGCCGACGAGGCGCGGGCGCTCTACACCGTGGCAGCGGCCCGCGCCGCCGAGGCCGGCGACGCCCACCGGGGCGAGGCGATCCGGGTCGAGCAGGGCTGGATCGCGCTGAGAGCGGGCGAGACCGACGGGCTGCTCGAGAGCCTCCTGCCGATCGACCTCGAAGGCCAGGGCGTGCGGCGGGCGCTGCTCGTCGCCGCGATCTACCATCGCCTGTGCTACCCCCGGCGGGCGTCGGCCGTGGCCGGCGCGATCATCGACACGGCGGCCGCCCACCCGATCATCGCGCAGAGGGGCCGCGAGGTCTCCATCCGCAAGCGCATCGACCAGGCCGACGCCGCCGCCGTGCTCGCCGCGCGGATCGAAGCGCGGGCGCATCGCCTCGACAGCCTCCTGGAGCGCGCCCCGGAGGCCTTCTGGCAGCGCCAGGCGCGCCGCACCCGGATCAGCGCCGACGCGCGCTGGGCCGCGGAGGTCATGGCTCGTATGAAAGAAGACCGGGCCCCCCCGCCCGCCGAGCCGCCCCTGCCCGAGTGGCGCGGCGGGCGCTGGGCCGAAGCGGGCCCCCTGCCCGACCGCTGCCCCGCGCTGGGCGAGCCGCCGCCCATCGGCGACCACGCTTCGGCGGGCGACGACGCCGTCCCCGCCGCCGCACGGGCTGACCGTTGATCGCCGCGGGGGGCCATGCCACGGTTCGAACGGCTCGACCACGGGAGACCCCATGTATCTGCGCACCCCCCCGACCCTGCTGACCGCGGCCCTGCTGGCCCTGACCCTCGTCGCCTGCGGCGGCGGCCCGCCCCGCATCGTCGGGGTCGTGCTCGACGAAGACGGCGTGCCCATCCACAAGGCCGAGGTCGAGACCGACCCCCCTTCGGACCCCGAGCTGTCCGACGAGAAGGGGCGGTTCTTCATCGACCGGGTGCTGCCCCCGGACGGCGCGCCCCAGCCGCTGCCCGGGGGGGACTACACGCTCATCGTCAACAAGCGCCCCGACTACGAGACGACCCGGCAGCCGATCGAGGTCGACGGCGAGACCGAGGTCACCGTGCGCCTGAAGAAGAAGGTCGCCGACATCGGCGCCCCGGTCGCCCCCGAGCCGACCCCGGAGAAGCCCCGCGGGCCCGGTGAGCCCGACCCGCCCGTCAGCGGCCAGTAGGCGGGGCGCTCGAGGCCACGGCATGGCGCTCGGCCAGCGTGGCGCGCCGGGCGCGTCTGCCCGAGGCGCCCGGCGGATCCGGTCGGATCTGGCGCCGACCGCGGTGGCCAGCGTCCGGATGACCTCCTCCGGCGAGAAGCAGGGGCTCGAGGTCTCCACGCTCGACCCCGACTCGAGCGTCACCCCTCGACGCGGCCTCCACACGGACGGCGACTCGGTCGCCGCCCCTCGACGAGGCCTGCACCCAGACGGCGACTCGGTCGCCCCCCCTCGACGAGGTCTCCACGCTCGACCCCGACTCGGTCGCCGCCCCTCGACGAGGCCTTCACCCAGACGGCGACTCGGTCGCCCCCCCTCGACGAGGTCTCCACGCTCGACCCCGACTCGGTCGCCACCCCCTCGACGAGGTCTCCACGCTCGGCCCCGACTCGGTCGCCGCCCCTCGACGA